>JBJEKW010000024.1:2032-15141 GCA_051878835.1 Atopobiaceae bacterium | reverse complement strand
GATTACGAATTCCGACGGCGTTCCTGCCAACGACACCGAGCTGGTGCGCCTTCTGGCAAACCGCGGCGTGGACGGGCTGTTCCTGGTGGTGGCCAGCGAGCTGGACCCCGACCCGCAGCTGGCCGAGGTGCTGCGCCAGCTCCCCATGCCCGTGGTCATGATCGACCGGTTCCTCAAGGACGTGGCCTGCGACCAGGTGCGCTTCGACAACGAGCTCGGCGGGTACCTGGCGGCGCAGTGTTTGCTGCGGCACGGGCATCGCCGCATCGCCTGCATGGCGAATCTGCGCTCGAACACGGGCCTGGACCGCGTGGCTGGTGTCAGGAGGGCCATGGGCGAGGCGCACCTGAAGCCAGACCCCGGCTGGGTGGTCGAGTCGGACTACTACATCGCCGACGCGTACCGCGCGGCGCAAAAGATCGTAAACGCCCAGGTCACGGGCGTCGTAGCCACCAGCGACAACATAGCGCTGGGCCTTCTGCGCCGCCTGTACGAGTGCGGGCTGCGCGTGCCGGACGACATCTCCATCGTCAGCTACGACAACTCCGCGGCCGATGCGCTGTTCGAGCCCGCGCTGACGTCCATCGAGCAGAACACCGGCCAGCTGGCCCAGACCGCGCTCGACGTCATGGCCCAGCGCGTGGGGCAGCAGGCGCAGGACGCGGGGGCGCTGCGGAATGCGAGCCACTCCGATGCGATGCGCGTGCTACTACCGCCTCGCCTGGTGCAGAAGGACAGCGTGGCCACGCTGTAGGTGGCGGGTGGTCGTCGGTGGTGGCCGGCGCCTTGTCCGCGTTCGTGTGACGGCTCGCGCGGGCCCAGCTTGCCCTTCTTGCATACCCAAGAAAAACGCACCTGACGAAAAGCGCATCCGACGAAAAAAGCGCGCCTGACGAAAACCCAGCGTGAAAAAGAAAATAAAGTTTCGCATGAGCTAAAACGTTTTATCACTTAGAGTCGAGCTAACGACAAAGCGAAAAGCATTTCTCGCCAAACACTATGCGCGCAGTGACGTGCGCATCGATTTCGAAAGGAGCGCTCGATGGCACAGAAGGTGCTGGGTACACCCTGGAAAAAGCTGAATCAGCCCGTCAGCGAAGAGGAGATTGCATGGCTCGACCGGTATTGGCGCTGCGCGAACTACCTCTCGGTGGGTCAGATCTACCTGCGCTCCAACCCTCTGATGCGTCCTGACTTCCACAACCAGAAGGGCGCTGACGGCTTCACGCGCGAGGACGTCAAGTACCGCCTCGTGGGACACTGGGGCACGACGCCCGGCTTGAACTTCCTGTTTGGCCATGTGAACCGACTGATCCACGACCACCAGCAGAACGCCATCTTCCTGATGGGGCCCGGTCACGGTGGACCTGCCGGTGCCGCCCAGTCGCTTCTGGACGGCACGTACCGCGAGGTGCGCCCCGACATCACCGACGACGAGGCCGGCCTGCAGAAGTTCTTCCGCCAGTTCAGCTACCCCGGCGGCATCCCCAGCCACTTTGCGCCCGAGACCCCCGGCTCCATCCACGAGGGTGGCGAGCTGGGCTACGTGTTGTCCCACGCCTACGGCGCCGTGCTGGACAACCCCAGCATGCTGGCCGTGGCCGTCGTGGGTGACGGCGAGGCCGAGACCGGCCCCCTGGCCACCAGCTGGCAGACGAACAAGTTCATGGACCCGCTGACCGACGGCATCGTGCTGCCCATCCTGCACCTGAACGGCTACAAGATCGCAAACCCGACCATCCTGGCCCGCATCAGCGACGGCGAGCGCGAGGAGTTCTTCCGCGGCATGGGCTACCATCCGTACAGCTTCGTCGCCGGCTTCGACGACGAGGACCACGCCTCGATCCACCGCCGCTTCGCCGCGCTGCTCGAGGCCGTCTTCGACGAGATCTGCGACATAAAGGAGCGCGCTGCCGCCGGCGAGGCGTCGCGCCCGTTCTACCCGATGATCATCTTCCGCACGCCCAAGGGCTGGACGTGCCCGAAGTACATCGATGGCAAGAAGACCGAGGGCAGCTGGCGCGCACACCAGGTGCCCCTGGCCAGCGCCCGTGACACCGAGGCCCACTTCCAGGTGCTGAAGGGCTGGCTGGAGTCCTATGACCCCGAGGGCCTCTTTGACGAGAAGGGCGCCATCCGTCCCGACGTCACCGAGTTCATGCCCAAGGGCGACCTCAGGCTGGGCGCGAACCCCAACACCAACGGCGGCAGGCTGCTGGAGCCCCTGGAGCTGCCCAAGCTGGAGAAGTACGCCGTCGACGTGCAGAAGGGCGGCCACGGCTGCGGTGCTACCGAGGCCACGAAGGTACTGGGCCAGTACACCGCCGACGTCATCAACCGCAACCGCGACAAGTTCCGCCTGTTTGGCCCCGACGAGACGGCGTCCAACCGCCTGCAGCCCAGCTACCAGGTGACCGACAAGCAGTGGTTCAACGGCGAGCTGAACGAGGACCCGGCCAACGACGAGCACCTGGCTCCCGTGGGCAACGTCATCGAGCAGCTGTCCGAGCACCAGTGCGAGGGCCTGCTGGAGGGTTATGTGCTGACCGGCCGCCACGGCCTGTGGTCCAGCTACGAGTCGTTCGTGCACGTGGTCGACTCCATGGTGAACCAGCACGCGAAGTGGCTCGAGGCCACCGTGCGCCACATCCCCTGGAGGAAGCCCATCAGCGGCCTGAACATGCTGCTGTCCAGCCACGTGTGGCGCCAGGACCACAACGGCTTCAGCCACCAGGACCCCGGCTTCGTCGACGTCCTGCTGAACAAGTGCTGGAACAACGACCACGTGGTGAACGTCTACTACCCGGCTGACGCCAACCTGCTGCTGGCCGTGGCCGAGCGCGCGTACCAGTCCACGAACTGCATCAACGCCATCTTTGCCGGCAAGCAGCCCGCTCCCACGTGGCTGACGCTGGACGAGGCCCGCGACGAGCTGGCCCAGGGCGGCGTTGCCGAGTGGAAGTGGGCCAGCACGGCCAGCTCCGACGCAGACACCGACATCGTGCTGGGCTGCTGCGGCGACGTGCCCACGCAGGAGACGCTGGCCACCGTCGAGCTGCTGGACGCGCTGGGCGTCAAGGTGCGCGTCGTGAACGTGCTCGACCTGCTGAGCATCCAGAACGCATCCGAGAACGACCGCGCGATCTCGGACGAGCGCTTCCAGGAGCTGTTCGGCAAGGACAAGCCCGTGCTCTTTGCCTTCCATGCCTACAAGGACACGGTGCGCCGCCTGATCTGGGACCGTCCGAACCACGACAACTTCTACGTGCACGGCTACGAGGAGCAGGGCTCCACGACCACGCCGTACGACATGCTGCGCCTGAACCACATGGACCGCTGGGCGCTGGCTTCCGACGCGCTGCGCATCCTGGACAAGCGCGCGGTCGCTGCCGGCGGGCAGGCCAAGTGGACCCAGCAGATTGCCGAGTGGGAGAAGTTCCGCCAGGATGCGTTCCAGTTTGCCGTGGACAACGGATACGATCACCCCGCGTTCACCGACTGGCGCTGGCACGGTGCGCATGACAGCGGCGCCGAGGTCATCTCGGCCACGAAGGCCACCGGCGGCGACAACGAGTAGCCGCGGGTAGGGGGGTTGTGGCTGCGCCGCGCCGTGTTGGCGCGGCACGGGCGGGGTGCCGCGTTGGCACCCCGCCTGAGCTGGCGTTCCGCCTGGCATGGTGTTCCGATCGGTACAGCGTACGTCTCGGTATGACGCACTGCTCGGTACGGTGCCCCACCCGACCTGGCCACCGCCCGACCTGGCCCTTCCGCCCGTCTTGGCATCTCATCCGAGCTGGTCGCCACCTCGCCTGAGCTGCGCTTTCTATGGGTGCCCATCGACACTTTGATTGCACTTTCGGGTGCACAGAGTGGGATAGGCACCCTTTTTGTCCGGAGTCCACCGAGACGTGGACCATCGGGCGTCCGTCGGTGCAGAGTCTCCACTTCTGGGCACCCAGACCTGGCTGGTCTGCACCGGCTAGTGCAGAGTCCCCAGGTCTGGGTACCCACTTCCGGTTGGTCTGCACTTCTTGGTGCAAAGTCGGCGGATTCGGGTACCCAGAACCGGGCAGTCTGCACCGACCAAAATCGCCCCTCTCATAAAACCCCAGGTAGATAGGCTGGTCGTTCTCGGAGCCGATTTCGAGTGGTGCAGAGTATCCAGATTCGGGTACCCAGACCTGGCTGGTCTGCACCGACTGGTGCAAAGTACCCAGGTTCGGGTACCCAGACCCGGCTGGTCTGCAGCAACCGAAATTCACCTTCGGACAAAATCACAGGTCATGAGGGTAAGCCGACTCGATGGCGCCCCGATTCGGACTCGTTTTCTGCAGGGGTGTCAGGTTCGGGTACCCACAGGTGGGGAGTCTGCAGGGGCCCATTTTGCCCTTCTCGCAAAATCCCTGGTAGATTGGGTGGAACATTCACCAGACGCCCCGATCTGGAGTTAGTTTCTGCGAGGGTCCCAGCTGTGGGTACCCACACCTCGGACCCCTGTCGGAGTTTCTGTAGGGTGTCAGGTTCGGGTACCCACAGGTCGGGCCCCTGTCGGGATTTCTGTGAGGCTTGGAGGCACGGGCGCCTATGCCCGCCATGAACGCGGCGTCATGCGCAAACCTGTCGGGGGTGGGTACCCGCAGCAGCCATGTATGCGCATGGGGCTGTCGCCGGGCGTTGACTCGGGAGTGCAGCAAGGCTCTGACCAGGGCTTTTATCAAAGCGCCCCGATGCGGCATTCATTAGCAGCGCAAACCTGTCGGGGGTGGGTACCCGCAGCGGGGATGTTTGCTTGACGGCCGCGTTCGCGTGGTAGCTATATACCCGTGTCGGCTATGTTTGCGCGGCTAGTGTGCAGCGGGTACACGCAGGTGTGCGGCGGGTGCGCGAGGTGTGCAGCGGGTGCGCGGTGGTTGCGGGCGCAAGTGTGCCGGACAGGCATGGTGCCGTGGGCGCAGCGAGATGCCGTGGGCGCAACGTGTCGGCGAGGCTACGGGGGCCGGGGCCGGAGCCGGGCTCAGCCCTGTCCCAGTTGCCCTTCTTCCAGCATCTGCTGCACGTCGCCAAGCGAGCCGCAGATGGCGTCGGCCAACTGGCGCATCTGATCGTCGGGGGCGGCCAGGTCGGGGACCATGACGGTGATGAACCCGCCGGCATGACCAGCACGAACGCCGTTGAAGCTGTCCTCCAGCACCAGGGTGTGCACGGGGCTCGACCCCAGACGCCGTGCGGCCTCCAGGAAGATGTCGGGACTGGGCTTCGAGCGCCGCACATCCGCGCCGCAAACGATAACGTCGAAGTAGTCGGCGACCCCTGCTACCTGCAGGTTATTGCGAATCGACTCCATGGGAGACGAAGATGCCACCGCCATCGGAATGCCGTGTTGACACAGCCACTCCAGCAGCTCATCGAGCCCGGGCTTCTTTGCGATGTGCCGTGCGTTCTCCTGGCTGACCAGGCGATACTCCTCCGCGTACACGCGCTCGCCCGGCACCTTCGTGCCAAAGTAGCGCTTGAATACGTCCCACATGCGCTGGCCGGATGTGCCGCGCACGTCGACGATGAACTGGTCGGGTGGCTGCTGGAACCCCAGGTTCGCAAATGCCCGGCTCCAGCACCTGCCCCACACTGCCTCGGTGTCGAACATCAGGCCGTCCATGTCAAAGATTGCCGCTTCGATCATGTGTCCCTCCATCGGCGCATCGCTGCTCGCGGATGGTGCCTCCGCTGTTCCCACTTTGCGCGCGAGTGCGCAGTGGCGGCGCCAAGTTGGCACGAATTTTGCCATGCTGCAAAGAATCCGCCGGACCGGTGCTCGAAATGCGACCATGGACAGTGCCCGCACGACGTTCAATATCCGCATGGCGTTCAGTACTCGCCTTGCGTTCAGTGCCCGCCTTGCGAACAGCACCTACTTGCAGCGAAAGAAGAACGAAGCCCATGGCCAGTACCGCGAACGCCAACTCTACAAACGCCCAGTCGGAGGACATGCGCCCCATGCCTCGCCCCATGCACATGAGAAGGGCAACCATGGCCGATCTCGACGAGGTGCTGCACATATATAAGTGCGCTCGCGAGTTCATGCGCGCGTCGGGGAATCCCAACCAGTGGGGCACGAAGTTTCCCGAGCCGGCAACGATTCAGGCTGATATAAATGCCGGCCACATGTGGGTTTGCGTGGACGATGCGCCAAGGCACAGTCTGAGCGACGCGGCAGACAAGCCGGCTGACCACTCCCGTGCGGAAGAGCTTCTGGGCTGCCTGGCCTTCTTGCCCGGGCCGGACCCCAGCTACGCAAAGATCTACGGCGGCGCCTGGCCCAGCGACGACCCGTACTGCGTGGCACATCGCGTGGCCGTGCACACCCAGGGTCGCGGCGTGGGTGGCTTCATGATGGACTGGGCCCTGGAGCAGGCGCGTCGCCACAGCTGTGCCTTGCGCATCGACACGCATCGCCAGAACCTGCCGATGCAGGGGCTCATCCGCAGCCGCGGCCTGACGTACTGCGGGGTCATCCGCTTGGAGCGCGACGGCAGCGAGCGTCTGTCATTCAGCACCCTCTAGCTGTGGCGCATTGGAGACTCGGCGTCGCGCCATGCGGAAGTCGGGCTGTACCGCGGGGCTGGACTCCGCCTGGGGCGGCACCCCCCCGTGATGACCAGCAAAGCCAAGCCGCGCGTGGGCTGAACGCCGTGACACAAGACACCGGCAAGAAGATCAGCCGGCTCGAATCTCGCGGGCTGGCGAATCTGCGTGGGGCACCCGCGTTCAGCCAAGGCCATAGCGCCTCGGAAGCTGTGAGGGCGCTGCATGTCAGAGGCCCTTGGCCCCGCTACGTGCCGGCCAGAAAAAAGGGCGCGGCTGGTGATCCAGCCGCGCCCCGCGCTTCTTGCCTATGGTACTTCTTGCCTAGTCCAGGCCCTCGGCGCCGTTGGACTTGATGATCTTCTGATAGGCGTAGAAGCTGTCCTTGCGGCTGCGCTTGTAGGTGCCGGTGCCGTCGTCGTGCTTGTCGACATAGATGAAGCCGTAGCGCTTGCGCATCTCTCCGGTGCCGGCGGAAACCAGGTCGATGGGGCCCCACCAGGTGTAGCCCACCAGGTCGACGCCGTCGGCCACGGCCTCGCGCATGGCGCGCACGTGGCTCTTCAGGTAGTCGATGCGGTACTGGTCGTGGATCGAGCCGTCGGGCTCCACCTTGTCCAGGGCGCCCATGCCGTTCTCGACCACCATCAGGGGGATCTGGTAGCGGTCGTAGATCGTGTTCAGGGCAAAGCGCAGGCCATCGGGGTCAATCTGCCAGCCCCAGTCGGTGCTCTGCAGGTAGGGGTTCACGCCGCCGGAGATCATGTTGCCGCCGGTGACCTTGAGGTCGGGGTGCGTACCCTCCAGGTTGCTCATGTAGTAGCTGAAGGTGTAGAAGTCCACGGTGCCGGCCTTCAGGTCGTCCAGGTCGCCGTCGGCAATCTGCAGGTTCACGTCGTGCTCTGCCCAGAAGCGCTTGGCGTAGCTGGGGTAGTAGCCGCGCACCTGCACGTCGGAGCAGTACCAGTTCATGGTGCGCATCTTTGCCTGGTTGGCCAGCTGGTCGGCGGGGTCGCACGTGGCGGGGTAGCTCAGGATGAAGCAGTCCATGTTGCCCATGCGGAACTGCGGGTAGTGCTCGTGGGCGTACTTCACCACGCGGGCGGAGGCCACGAACTGGTGATGCAGGGCCTGGTAGCGCTGCTGGTAGGTGGTGTGCGCCTCGGAGCCGGGACCCTCGAAGCCGCGGATCATGGACGTCTCGAACAGGTTGCCCATGTCCATGGTGCCGCAGTTGATCTCGTTGAAGGTCAGCCAGTACTTCACCTTGTCCTGGTAGCGCTCGAACACGGTGTGGCAGTAGCGCTCGAACAGCTCGATGAGCTCGCGGGACTCCCAGCCGTTGTACTTCTGCACCAGGGCGTAGGGCATCTCGTAGTGCGACAGGGTCACCAGCGGCTCGATGTTGTGCTTGCGGCACTCGTCGAACACGCGGTCATAGAAGGCCAGGCCAAGCTCGTTGGGCTGGGCGTCGTCGCCGTTGGGATAGATGCGGCTCCAGCTGATGGACATGCGGAACACATTGAAGCCCATCTCGGCAAACAGCGCGATGTCCTCGGCGTAGTGGTGATAGAAGTCGATGCCGTCGTGGTTGGGGTACAGCAGGTCGGGCTTTATGTCCACGGTGATGGTGCGAGGCGTGTCCTTCGTGCCGCCGGTGAAGTGGTCGTCGACCGAGGGGCCGCGGCCGTCGACGTCCCAGGCGCCCTCCAGCTGGTTTGCCGCGGTGGCTCCGCCCCACAGGAACCCGTCGGGAAATGCCTTGCCCATAGCTGCTCCAATCCTTCGCGTGGGCGTTGTGCCCGCGTCCGTGCGCCTTTCTCGGTGCGCCTTCATCCGTCTTCACAGTACGGCACGCGTCCGCTTAAGGGATGTGGTGTCAGGTAAGTGGACACTTCTTTTCCGAGGTAGTCGACCCCAATGGCCGCCTGCTGACACTTTTTGACACGTGAACAAGGGGTGGGGTTTGTTCACTGTCGGAAGCCAAATGAACTAACCCCCCGTCCCCTGCTCGCGCTCATATATGGCGAGTGTGTGCCGAGCGCGAAGTTCTTCTCACCATGTGCAATACTACACACGGTGAGAAGAACTACTCGTTGTGTGCAACAACGCCTGGCGATGGCCAGGCTGGTGCCAGAAGGGAGGTGCGCGTGCAGTTGACGGCTACAAAGCCCACGCAGACCAACGTCGGTGTGGACCGACGCACCCTGCGCACGCGTTGCGCGCTGCGCGACGCCCTGGCTGCCGAGATCGAGGACACGGGCGACCTGTCGCAGGTCACCGTCACGGCGGTCACGGACCGCGCCGGCGTCACGCGTCGCACGTTCTACTCGCACTTTCGCGACATCGCGGACCTGGTGGCGCAGGTGGAGGACGAGACCGTCGGGGACGTGCGCCAGCTGGTGGGCCACATCGCGGCCACGAACCTGACGCAGCTGCAGCAGGCCATCCGCGCCTTCGAGCCCTGCCCGGGCTCGGTGGAGCTGCTGGAGTACTTCAGCCAGCGTGGCAGCTACCTGCCGGCGCTTCTGGGCGACGGCGGCGACCCCGCGTTCGTCGAGAAGCTGAAGCGCATGACCTTTGACGTCATAGCCGACCGCGCCATCCAGGGCATTTGCGTGCCCCTGCCGCGCACGATGTTCGACTACTACCTGACGTTTGCCATTTCTGCCGAGGTTGGCGTGCTGCTGCGCTGGCTGTCGCGCGGCATGCGCGAGTCCACGTGGACCATGGCCTGCCTCATGACGGCGCTTATGTTCGTGCGCCCCGGCGACCTGTACGGCCAAAAGATCGAGTTCGGTTTTCCCGGCATGGGCGAGGGCTTCCCCGACCTGCCTGCAGATGTCTGCGACCTTGTGGACGACGCACCCGACCAAACGAAGGACCGCCCCGACATCGTGGGCGCCCAGCGTGACTTCATTGACTCAAAGGAGAGGAACAATGACTAGAAACAGCTCGTCCGCATCGGCGGAGCGCGACGCCCGTCAGCCAATCGAGCTCGTGCAGGAGGGGGCAGAGCTCAAGCCCAAGCACCCTGCCGACTTTAGCCACGCGCATCTGCGCCTGGGCATCGACGTGGGCTCCACCACGGTGAAGCTGGCCGTCATCGACGACAACGACCACCTGGTCTACGCCAACTACGAGCGCCACCACACCGACGTCAAGGCCACGGCCCGCGAGGTGTTCCGCAAGGCCCAGCTGGTGCTGGGCGACGCCCAGATGCGCGTCAGCATTACGGGCTCGGGCGGCATGCTGCTGGCAAAGTGGCTGGGCGTCGAGTTCGTGCAGGAGGTCATCGCCTCCAAGCGCGCCGTCGAGACGCTGATTCCCCAGACCGACGTCGCCATCGAGCTGGGCGGCGAGGACGCAAAGATCATCTACTTCGACAACGGCATCGAGCAGCGCATGAACGGCACCTGCGCCGGCGGCACGGGTGCGTTCATCGACCAGATGGCCTCCCTCATGGAGACGGACGCCTCCGGCCTGAACGAGCTGGCCAAGGGCGCACAGCACATCTATCCCATCGCCAGCCGCTGCGGCGTGTTCGCGAAGTCCGACGTCCAGCCCCTGCTGAACGAGGGCGCCGCCCGCGAGGACGTGGCGGCCTCCATCTTCCAGGCCGTGGCCAACCAGACGGTGTCCGGCCTGGCCTGCGGCCACCCCATCCGTGGCTACGTCGCCTTCCTGGGCGGCCCGCTGCAGTACCTCTCCGAGCTGCGCAAGCGCTTCTACATCACGCTGAACCTGGACGAGGAGCACCGCGTCATCCCGGAGAACGCCCACCTGTTCGTGGCCACCGGCGCCGCGCTGGCCGGCGAGACGAAGGACTACATCACCTTCGACAAGCTGATCGACATGCTGGACAACCTGGGCGACACCCAGGGCAGCGAGGTCGCTCGTCTGGACCCGCTGTTCGCCACCGAGGAGGACTACCGCGAGTTCAAGGCCCGTCACGACAAGCAGGTTGTCCCGAAGGGCGACCTGACGGCCTACCACGGCCGCGTGTTCATCGGCCTGGACGCCGGCTCCACCACCATGAAGGCCGCCGTCGTGGGCGAGGACGGCGAGCTGCTGTACACCTGGTACGACAACAACAACGGTGACGTCCTGGGCACGGCCCGAAAGATCATGGACGACATTTACGACCACCTGCCCGCCGACTGCACCATCGGCCACGTGACCACCACCGGCTACGGCGAGGGCATCCTCATTGCCGCCCTGCAGGCCGACTCCGGCGAGATCGAGACCGTGGCCCACCTGCGCGGCGCCAAGGCCTTCGTGCCCGACGTCAACTTCATCCTGGACATCGGTGGCCAGGACATGAAGTGCCTGCAGGTGCGCAACGGCGTCATCGAGCACATCGCACTGAACGAGGCGTGCTCGTCGGGCTGCGGCTCGTTCGTGGCCAACTTCGCCGACTCCATGGGCATGACCGTCCAGGAGTTCGCGGCCGCCGCCGTGAAGGGCAAGCATCCCGTCGACCTGGGCAGCCGCTGCACGGTGTTCATGAACTCTCGCGTGAAGCAGGCCCAGAAGGAGGGCGCCACCATTGGCGACGTGGCCGCCGGCCTGTCCTACTCCGTCATCAAGAACGCCCTGTTCAAGGTCATCAAGCTGCGCGACTACGACCAGATCGGCAAGTACGTTGTGGTCCAGGGCGGCACGTTCATGAGCGACGCCACCCTGCGTGCCTTCGAGCTCCTGACCGGCCGCGAGGTCATCCGTCCCGACATCGCCGGCACCATGGGCGCCTACGGTGCGGCTCTGCTGGCGCGCGACCGCGCCGGCCGTGACGGCACCTCAAAGATCCTCTCGCGCGAGCAGATCGACAACCTGCAGGTCAAGCACACCAACGTGCACTGCGGTCGCTGCTCCAACAACTGCCTGCTGACCGTGAACTCCTTCGGCAAGGGGCGCCGCTTCATCACCGGCAACCGCTGCGAGAAGGGCTCGGGCAAGCCCGCCGCCCAGCAGAACAAGGCCCCGAACCTGTTCGAGTTCAAGAACCACCTGCTGTTCGACCGCCAGAGCCTGCCCGCCGACTCCGCGCCGCGCGGAACCGTGGGCATTCCCCGCGCGCTGAACATGTACGAGAACTACCCGTTCTGGCACACCTTCTTTACGAAGCTGGGCTTCTCGGTCATCCTGTCCGACAAGACCACGCGCAAGACGTACGAGGCCGGCACCGAGTCCATGCCGTCCGAGAGCGTGTGCTACCCGGCCAAGCTCAGCCACGGCCACATCATGAACCTGCTGTCCAAGGACCCCGACTTCATCTGGATGCCCTGCATTCGCTGGGAGCGCCAGGAGGACGACAACGCCACGAACCACTACAACTGCCCCATCGTCATGAGCTATCCCCAGGCGCTCGGGCTGAACATCGACGAGCTGTCCGACCCCAAGGTCGAGTACCTGGACCCCTTCATTCCGTATGACAAGAAGAGCGAGCTCAAGCGCCGCCTGTACGAGATCATCCAGCAGCAGCGCAAGGCCGATGCCGCCCAGGGCAAGGGCCGCTTCAAGGGCCCGGACATCACCCGCCGCGAGATCGACGAGGCCGTGAACGCCGCCTGGGACGAGGACCTGGCGTTCAAGGACGCCATGCACCACGCCGGCGACGAGGCCCTGAAGTGGATTGAGGACCACGATGCCCACGGCATCGTGCTGGCCGGCCGCCCGTACCACAACGACGGCGAGATAAACCACGCCATCCCCGAGATGATCCACGGCTTTGGCTTTGCCGTGCTGACCGAGGACTCCGTCGCGCACAAGATGGCGCCCGAGCGCCCCATCCGCGTGGTTGACCAGTGGATGTACCACAGCCGCCTGTACCGCGCCGCCCGCTTTGTGGCCACCCGCAACGACCTGGACCTCATTCAGCTGCAGAGCTTCGGCTGCGGCCTGGACGCCCTGACCACCGACGAGGTCCAGGAGATCCTGGAGGCCTCCGGAAAGATCTACACCGTGCTGAAGATCGACGAGGTCAGCAACCTGGGCGCCGCGCGCATCCGCGTGCGCTCGCTGATGGCCGCCCTGAAGGAGGAGCGCGGCGAGCTGGAGCGCGAGACCGCCAAGGGCGAGGTCGCCGAGGTCGCGCCCGAGGGCGTGCACTACGCCGACGGCTCGCTCGAGAAGATCCGCCACACCGACCTCTCGCGTCGCACGCCGGTGTATCGCAAGGCCGCCAGCGCCGCGTTCAAGAAGGTCCGCTACACGAAGGAGATGCAGGCAGAGGGCTATACCATCCTGTGCCCGCAGATGTCCCCCGTGCACTTCGACCTGGTGGAGCCCATACTGCGCAGCGTGGGCTACAACATCGTGCTGCTGCCCTCCGTCGACCACGCCGCCGTGGACACGGGCCTGAAGTACGTGAACAACGACATCTGCTACCCGTCCATCCTGGTGACGGGCCAGCTGATGGAGGCCGTCCTGTCCGGCAAGTACGACCTCAAGCGCACGGCCGTCCTTATCACCCAGACGGGCGGTGGCTGCCGAGCCACGAACTACATCGCCCTTATCCGCAAGGC
>JBJEKW010000024.1:0-1932 GCA_051878835.1 Atopobiaceae bacterium | reverse complement strand
CGCGGCCAGATGGAGCTGCCGCGCGCCACGGCAAAGAGCTTCTATCGCCTGTGCCAGGACACGGTCGACGCGTTCGACACCCTGCCGCTGGTGAACGACCGCTCGAAGCCGCGCGTGGGCGTGGTGGGCGAGATCCTGGTGAAGTTCCATCCCACGGCCAACAACCAGGTCGTGCGCGTGATCGAGAGCGAGGGCTGCGAGGCCAACGTCCCCGGTCTGGTGGACTTCTTCCTGTTTGGCCTGTCCAACGCCATAAACATGAACGACGAGCTGGGCACCAAGGCTACCAGCAGGATGACCCACGAGGCCGGCATAAAGCTGGTCGAGGGCCTGCGCGAACCCATCAACGACATGCTGCGCCGCAGCCAGCGCTTTGAGCCGTACGCTCACATTGCGCACCTGGCCGCCGAGGCAAAGCAGGTCCTGTCGCTGTGCAACACCATGGGTGAGGGCTGGCTGCTGACAGCCGAGATGGTGGACCTCATCAACACTGGCACGCCCAACATCATCATGTGCTCGCCGTTCGCCTGCCTGCCCAACCACGTCGTGGGCAAGTCGGTCATCAAGCGCCTGCGCCAGATGCACCACGAGAGCAACATCGTGGCCGTCGACTACGACCCCGGCGCCTCCGAGGTGAACCAGCTGAACCGCATCAAGCTGATGATCTCGGTCGCAAAGGAGAACTTCAAGCAGGCCCAGGAGGCTGGCGACCCGAACGCGAAGTTCGTCCTGAAGAACGACAACGACCCGCTGGACAGCCTGGTGCCGCCTGCGCATACGCACCTGCGCCGCCCCGGCGAGCTGGAGGACTCCGTGGTGAACGAGGGCCACGACGCTGCCGGCGCATACGCCGCGTACGGCGTGAAGGGTTCGTCCGACGCCGGCGTCTATGGCGACAACGGCGACCCGACCGACGGCAAGACCTACGGCAGGGGAGAGGGACGCATCCACCTGTCGAGCGCCCAGCTGCAGGCCATCGCCAACGCCCAGCGCAAGGCTGGCGTGAAGTAGTGACGTTGAAGTAGCGTAGCTCGTTTCAGCGCCATAGAGGCCGCTGTCCGGCAATCCCGGCAGCGGCCTCTTCGTTTGCCGTGGCCTGATTTGCCGCGGTCTTATTTACCGCGAGAGGCACAGATTCGGACGTTTTCTCTTGCGAAAACGTCCGAATCTGTGCCTCTCACTGCATGGGCGTCGCGGACGCCCAGAGGAGGGGTTCGCCTGGATTGCCGGTTGCCCCGACCTGGCGACATGCTCTGCCATTCGACGCGCTCTGTTATACCGCCCCAACCTGCTACCTGCTGATAGTGCTCCATCCCTGCCACAACCTGCCAATGGCGTGCCTGTCTCTGCCCCAACCTGCCGATGGCGTGCCCCCCTCCGCCCCAATCCGTAGACGTTGATGCCCCAGTCTGTCGATAGTGTCTCGTCTCTCGCCCCAACCTGGAGTTAGCCGAGTGGCCGGCGGCGGTATTTCCAGGTCGGGGCGCCCCAATCTGGCAAATTGAAATCTTTATGTCTTTCAGACACACAAAGCTGCAGGTAGGGAGCCTGCCCGTTTTCGCAGACCCGTCAGGAGCGCTGGAATCTCCAGGTCGGGGCGCCCCGACCTGGAGATTGACCGGCGGAAGGTGCCTTATAACTCCGGATCGGGGCGTCCAGGGGGTACTTATTTCCAGGTCGGGGTGGCAGATGCCCCGACCTGGGGGTGTTAACGTGCAGAATCCGCCCCGTCCTGGAAATTGCCCAGGTCAAACGCCACGACTTGGAGTTTGCCCAGGTCGCCGGGCGCCCCGACCTGGAGTCAGCCGCGTGCCTGCCGCCCAGACCTAGAAATGCCCACGCCCCAGCCGCCCACACCTGGAGTTAGCCGGCTCCAACCAGGGGGTATTTCCAGAACTGGGCACCCACATCTGGCAAATTGAAATCTTTATG
>JBJEKW010000023.1:0-2716 GCA_051878835.1 Atopobiaceae bacterium | reverse complement strand
AGGTCGGCCTGCTGCTCCTTCTTCTTTGCGATGACCTCGGGCGTGGCCTTGGCAAGGAAGCCCTGGTTGGACAGGGTGCGCTCGATGCCTGCCAGCTGCTTCTGGTTCTTTGCGAGGTCCTTCTCCATACGCGCGGCCTCCTTCTTGAGGTCCACCAGGCCACCCAGGACCACGAAGACCTCCAGGCCGCCGTCCACGAACGAGACGGAGCCCATGGGCTTCACCTGCTCGGCGCCCAGCGCCAGCTGGTCCACGTAGCCCACACGGCAGATGAAGTCGCGCTGGCTCTCCAGCACGGCGGCGTCCTCGTGGCTGGAGCGCACGGCCACGTCCAGCTGCGCCTTCGGCGACAGGCGATAGCGCGCGCGGGCGGAGCGCACCACGGACACCACACGCTTGGCCAGCTCGAAGTCGCCCTCGGCCTTCGGGTTCAGGAACTGCTGGAAGCGATCGGGCTCGGGCCAGGATGCCACCATGAGGAACTTGGCGGAGTGGTCGTCCAGCCCGCTGGCGGGCAGGCTGTCCCAGATCTTCTCGGTCACGAAGGGCATCACGGGGTGCAGCAGGCGCAGGGCGGTGTCCAGGACGAACACCAGGTTGCGCTGGACCTGCAGCTTCTCGGCGGGCTCGCCGTCCAGCAGCCTGCCCTTGCACAGCTCGATGTACCAGTCGCACACGTCGCCCCAGAAGAAGGACTGGATCTCACGCGCGTACTCGCCGAACTCGTAGTTCTCCAGCGCATCGGTGGCGTGCTGCACGATGCGGGCCAGGCGCGACAGCATCCAGGCATCCTCGGGCGTGTCCGCCTTGGGCTGGCCGGGCACGTACCCGCCCAGGTTCATCTGCACGAAGCGGCTGGCGTTCCAGATCTTCGTCACGAAGCCGCGGGCGGCGTCGGTGCGCGGGGAGTCGATGAGCGCCTTGGTCTTCTTGTCTATGTTGGCGTCGAACTTGACGTCCTGGTTGTTCGTGATCAGCGTCAGCAGGTTGTAGCGCATGGCGTCGGCGCCGTACTTCTGGATGAGGTCCATGGGGTTCACGCCATTGCCCTTGGACTTGCTCATGCGGCTGCCGTCCTTGGCCAGGATGGTGGCATAGATGTACACGTCGTGGAACGGCACCTCGTGCGTGAAGTACAGCGAGCTCATGATCATGCGCGCCACCCACAGGGCGATGATGTCGCGGGCGGTCACCAGCACCTTCGTGGGGTGGTGGCCCTCCATCTGCTCGGGGTGGTCAGGCCAACCCTGCGTGGCAAAGGTCCACAGCTGACTGCTGAACCAGGTGTCCAGCACGTCGGGGTCCTGGTGGATGTGGTGGCCGTGGCACTTCGGGCACTCGGTGGGGTCGTCCATCAGGGCATCCTCCCAGCCGCAGTCGTCGCAGTAGTACACGGGGATGCGGTGGCCCCACCACAGCTGGCGGCTGATGCACCAGTCCTTCAGGTTCTCCATCCAGGTGAGGTAGGTCTGCGTCCAGCGGGCGGGGTGGAACGTGACCTCGCCGTCCTTCACGACCTTGGTCGCGGGCCCCTTCAGCTTGTCCACGGCGACGAACCACTGCTCGGACAGCCAGGGCTCCAGGGCGGTGCCGCAGCGGTAGCAGTGCATGACCGAGTGGTTCAGGTCCTCGATGTGGTCCAGCAGGCCGTGCTCGTCGAACCACTTCACGATGGCCTCGCGGGCCTCGTCGCGGTCCATGCCGCTGAACTCGCCATAGCCGTCCACCACGTGGGCGGTCTCGTCGAAGATGTTGATCTGCTCCAGGTTGTGCGCCTGGCCCATGGCGTAGTCGTTGGGGTCGTGGGCGGGCGTCACCTTCACGAAGCCGGTGCCGAACTTCGGGTCGACGTGCCAGTCGCTAAAGATGGGAATCTGGCGGTTCATGATGGGCAGCGTCACGGTCTTGCCCACCAGCTTGGCCTTCGAGGGGTCCTGCGGCGAGACGGCCACGCCGGTGTCGCCCAGCATGGTCTCGGGGCGCGTCGTGGCCACGGTGATGTACTCGATGCCGTCCACGGGCTCGGTCAGCGGGTAGCGCAGGAACCACAGGTGGCCGTCCTCGTCCTTGTACTCGGCCTCGTCGTCGCTGATAGCGGTACGGCAATGGGGGCACCAGTTAACGATGCGCTTGCCGCGATAGATAAGGCCCGCATGGTACCAGTCGCAGAACACCTTGCGCACGGCCTTGGCGTACTCGGGGCTCATGGTGAACTTCGGGTCGCTGAAGTCGATGGAGCAGCCCATGCGCTTGATCTGGCTCAGGATGGTGCCGCCGTACTCGTGCGTCCAGTCCCAGCAGGCGTCGATGAACTTCTGGCGCCCCATCTGCAGGCGGTTCTTGCCCTCGGACTTCAGCTTCTTGTCCACCTTGGTCTGGGTGGCGATGCCGGCGTGGTCGGTGCCCAGGATCCAGCGGGTCGAGCGGCCGCGCATGCGGTTGTAGCGGATGTAGGTGTCCTGGATGGTGTCATCCATGGCATGGCCCATGTGCAGGATGCCGGTGACGTTGGGGGGCGGGATCACGACGGTGCAGTCGCCTACGCCCTTGCTGCGCTGGTAGCAGCCGGCCTCCATCCACTGGCTGATGAGTTCGGGCTCGGTTGCCTCGGGATCGTAGTTCTTTGGCATCTCTTCCACGGTGGAACCACCTTCTGTCTTGCCCGAGGCACCTGCGTTGGCACTCGTGTCGTGGGCGCGCGCAGTGCCACGGGCAG
>JBJEKW010000022.1:0-15701 GCA_051878835.1 Atopobiaceae bacterium | reverse complement strand
TTATAAAAAAGGGACCGAACCCCTGGGGGCGCGGTCCCTCGCACAGACAAAAGCTCTGCTGAGCTACTCGGTCACCACAATCTCGCGGTCCTTGTAGTAGCCACAGTTGGGGCACACGTGATGCGGAAGCTTGGGTGCACCACAACGCGGGCACACGGAACGTGCCGGAGCGGCGAGCTTGCTGTTGGCGGAACGGCGAGTGTGCGTGGCGCCGCGGCCCTTTTTCTGCTTGGGAACTGCCATCGTTTACCTCTCTTTGACTCATCTCACGCCCGTGCTTGCGCGCGAGCGGTCTACCCTAGGTCACACGGATGGTAACTATACCACTAAACAAACATCGCCGTGGCACTCCAGCATTTCTTCATGCAAAGAAGGGCAGCTCTGTGGTCGCGCATCGCCAACGACTGATGTACTAGCGAGCGCATCTGCAACCCAGATTCTAGGTCCTACTGCACCTGGAAGTCCACCTGCTTTCGCACGGGGTCCTTCGTCACCACAAACCGGTACGAGCCACCTGGCATCTGCGGCACGAACCTTTGGTTCACTGGCGCCGGGAATCCGCTCATCAGCGTGGTCGATGCAAAGGGCACGTGTATCTGGTACTGCGTCCCCGGCTTTATGGACAGCCTGAAGTCCCCGCCCAGCTGCGGCAGCGAGCAGTCCAGAAGGTCGGACTTCACCCTGATCCAGTACTCCGGCCTGCTCTCGTCCTTCAGGCTCCAGCCCAGCGAGTCCAGGTATCCGCGTGGGTCCTCGGCCGTCTTTTCGTTGATCATAGTGATGTCCAGCACAATCAGCGTCTTTGCATCCATGTTTGTGGCGTCATCTGTGTTGCTCCGCAGCGCCTCCGCCAGCTGCTCGTCCTGCGCGTAGGCGTCCAGGTACTCGTTTTCCGACATGCGCTGCGCGCCTGTGATCACGATGGAGTAGCCCTGTGTGTTCTCGCTGGAGTAGTCCGTGAAAGACCCCTCCAGGGGCACGGTGTCCCCCATGCTGTACGTCTGCTCGGGAATGGTATAGGCGGTTGCGTTGACGTAGGCGATGCGCGCCGCCACCGCTGCGCAGGACGCCAAGGCCACCAGGGTCACGAGTAACCTCCTCTTGCGAACGTTCATGCTCTCGCCTCCTTCTGGATGCGCTCATACCCGTCCACATGCCCCTCAGCCAGGAAGTAGATCTCATCCGAAAGTTCGCGCAGGATGGTGGCGTCATGGCAGGCCAGCACTATGGTTGCCCCACGCTGCTGCTCCCGCCTGACCAGTGACTTCAGCATCAGAACGCCCGAGGAGTCCAGGGCGTTCGTAGGTTCGTCCAGCACCAGCAGATCCGGGCGTTCGAACACCGCCGCCGCGATGCCCAGACGCTGCTTCATGCCCAGCGAGTACTTCCGGTAGGGCCTTCTGTCGTTGGGGTCCAGCCCGACGTCGCGTATGGCCTGGACGCAGTCATCGCTGGTGGCGACGTCCTTCACCGACCTCAGGATCTCCAGGTTCTGCAAGCCGCTGCGCGCCGACAGAAACGCCGGCCCCTCCAGCAGGAAGCCCACGCTGGGAGGAAACGACATGCCCTTCCCCAGCTGCTTTCCGTCTATGCGGACGACCCCGGAGGTGGGATGCACCAGGCCCAGGATCACCCTCATGAGCATCGTCTTTCCGGACCCGTTGGGGCCCGACAGCCCCACGGTTGCACCCTTGGGCACCTCTACCGAGACGTTTGTCAGCACCTGCGTGCCGCGTATGACCTTGTTCAGGTTCACCACCTGTACGTATGAAGTGGGTGCTGCGGCCACCGCGCCTTGACCAATCATGCCGTTGCCTCCCTCTGCAAGCAGTCCATCCTCCAGAAATAGATACCGCCGAAGACCGCGCTGGCCAAAGCCAGCGCCAGCGCGTACAGCGCACCAGCCGACGGCTCGAATCCCCCGTACAGCACGCTGGCGGTACGCGCGGCCATCAGGTACTCCCCCGGCAAGAAAGGCACATACAGGTACGCGGACGCTAGCAGAATCGCAGCCATAACGCCAAAACTGAGCACAGGTCCCAGCACCAGGGACAACGCCAGCTGCAAAAGTCCCAGCCCGCAAAGCATCAGGGGAGCCACGGCCAAAAAACCTGCCAAGTTCGCAGGCAAGCCCACATCGGGTGCCGTTTTCAGAACATACATGAAGGCAGCCTCGCTCGCCTGCAAATCGAAGCCACCTCCCACGGCCAAGGTGCCAAGCACACACGACGCCGCGACCACCAAGTACGCCGCAAAGGTAGAGATGACGACCCACAGGCACTTCGATGCCCACCAGGCCACCCTGCTGCCCGACAAAACAAGCACGCTACGGCCATACCCCAGCAGATCCCGGTAGGGGTAAGACAGCGTGACGAACAGTAAGACCATCAGGACAAACATCCAGGCGACTGGAAAGGTAAAGATGCTGTCCTGTTCCGGATTGTAGGGAGAAATCCCCACCAGGCAGGCGGCCATGTTCTCTCCCCACGAGTATGTAGGAGCATCGCCATATGCCAGCGTCAGCAGATCCGAGAATGCCAGCACGGCCGCGCATACCGCACCCAGCATCACGTAACGCTTCCAGGACTCCCGGATGCCCTCCTGCAGGTCCATGCACAAACAGGCCAGAAACCTCCTCACAGCACGTCACCGTCCCTCCAGGCGCGCAGCACCAGAACCCCAAGCCCCAACATCAAGAACAGCACGCAAAGCAGCGGACCCAGGACTCTGGGCTCTCCATTTGAAACAGCAATCAGAAGTTCACTTAGGTTGAAGCAGAACCCCTGCACTCCAAATGCTGCAAAGACCACTGCATTCAGGTAACGCGCCCCTAAGGTCAGCAAGAATGACCCCGCAAGAAGAACCACTCTGTTGTCGATGATTGCCGAGAACGCTAGGACCAACAGCGCCCATGATCCGCACAACACTCCATCCAGCAGCGTGTTCACAATGACGAAGGCAAGAGGGTTGCCAAAGAAAAGTCCTGAGAATAGCGTATTGGGCGTTATTCCAAAGTACAGGTTGTCAAGCGCTTCCGGCACATAGGCGGGGCACAGCATACTCAGAACCACAAAGTTGACCAGCAATGGAATTGCCGCCACCAGAAAACCAGCCGAAAAGGCGGCAAATCCCTTTGTGAACAGATATCTGCCTCGGCCACTCCTGGTTACCATTTGCCCATACACACCGCTGATGAGCTCGGTTCTAAGGGAGGTCGAGTATGGGATGATTGCCAGCAGTGGCAGAATGAGAAAGAAGATTTCTGCGGCGATATCCCAACGTGCCAAAATCCACTTTCCATAGCTTCCCAGTGTAGACAAGCCGGTAAACTCGCTGTCAATGACGCCCCAACTCTGGGTATCCCAGCCCATTTGGATGGTCGCGCTGGCCATGCAAATACATACAGCTGCAAGCAGTGCGATAACGAACCATTTATTCCTTAGAGCTTTATTCAGCTCGATGAGCAGTACCCTCCTCATGAGTTGTCATCCCTTCTGTAGTCCTTGACATCCAACCTGACCTGAAAGTCGGTGGATGCTGTTTCGGAACCGCCCAAATAGCATTCGTTGGTGTCGAAGTTTGACGCGCTGAGGGCCTTGCCAACAGTGATGGTCATCTCCTGCCCCCGAGGCAGGTCGATGTATCCAAAGGAATCTCCGCCCAGGTTCGGATCGCAGTAGATTGGCTCCAACATTGACCCCGATACACGCTGCGGGGAAACAATCGAATCTATGAAGAATCGCTTTGTCGACGAGGATTTGCTCACGACTGTTGGGTAGGCGTCAATGTTCTTCACCTTGACTTTGTAAGTGAGGTACACGGCCTTGTTATCCTTTGAGCCAAACAGGTCGGAATTATCCGAACTGGCCAAGCAATCCTCGCTTTGCGCTCCTGTGTTGATTGCATCTTGGGGACTGCTATAAACCGCCGCCTCTAGAACAGTCAACTCAAGCGATCCAAGAAAGTCCCCGGTCCCGGTCTCATCCACCTCGCGCTCTCTCGTAACGGTGAATGTTTCTCCCATCGCGTAATCCGTCACTTGTAACTGTTTCGATTGCGGCTGTTCGCTGGAGGACATGTGGTTGAGCAAGGCTTTCGGCCGACCTCCCTCTATGCGAAAAATACCAAACACCACAAAGCACATCGCGATTATGAGAACCGCTGCGATTTTCTCTTTCCGTTTCATGGCGTTCCCAATGAATCGTGGCGACGACCGAGGCGATAAGGTTGACGCTTCGCGACCTCGGTCGTCGCCGAGCAGACTCTTAGTTCAGATCCGTGTAATTACCTGCACAGTCAGGACTCCACGCGCCCCACAGCCTGCCGGGGCCACGATCTGCATAACCGGTTAGACGCGCCCGCCTGAATCCATACTCATACACATTGTTGTGAATCTCGTACTTTCCAACACCAGGAGCCCTGACGGACCCACCTCGAGTGGTGTTTGTGCATCCGTCCCCATTGCTGTTTGTTGCACCGTCGATGTACAGCAGTGGTGCGTCCCCAGACGAGCCGTCTACCCTTAGATAGCTGGAGCTCGAAGTGTCCTTCGATCGCCAGTATGTCCCCTGGGTAGCACCCGTGAACCTAAAGCGGAAGTTGTAGCTGGAGTCCACCGTGCTCCTCTCGACATTGACGGGAGTATCCACCGGCGTATCCAGTGCAAGAGCCGGTGCCACAGGAAGCACAGCAATAGTCAACCCAAACAACGCAGCCATTCCCCAACGACAAATCGCCTTTCCGTACTTCATCGCGCAACTCTCCTTCCGGACAAACGCAAGCTAATGGAGTGGGCGCGTCCACGGCTGCAACTGTGGCAGCAAGTGGGCGCGCCGTCTGTAGTCACGCGATATGAAAGTAGATATTCGAGCGTTTACAAGCCGCTGAGCTGGTGTAACGCGTCAACGAACTCCGTCCTGCTATGTACGCCGAGGGACTTGTACACGGCATCTCGGGCGGAGTTTACTGTCCCGCGGGAGTAGTGCCTAGACGATGCGATGCTGGAGGAGCTAAGCCCCGCCAGAATGTCCACCGCCACGTCCACCTGAGTCTGGTTGAGCCCACGTCCCATGAGGGAGTAGCGAATGCGCTCGTTCTCCGTGACGTCAAGAGCCCCCGTGGCATCGTGTTCTTTGCTACGCACGATTCCCCAACAAGCAAGGGCGAACAGAATGCCAATTACCGATGACGCTAGCGTAACGAGGTAACTCACAAAGACGCCAAAGGCGACACGTCCGCCGAATGCCAGGGTGTAGATGTCGTTGCCAACCAGGTACTGTCCCCACAAGTTCACGAGAAAGTCTCCCGCAAGCGCCCCCAAAGCGAGGGCAGAACCCATTGCCACCAGAATCGACTTACGATGATGACACGTAGCGCCCAGCATGGTCGACAATGCACAGCACGCAACGATGACCCAAAGCGCCTCGCGAAATCCCAGCAGCAAGCACAGCACGGTCAGAACGACCAGCACGCTTGGCCGCATGAGAGACTTTTGCCTGACCTCAACGCATGCGAAGCCGCCTATCACGAGCAAGCAGAACGGAACGAGCTCGGGCAGTACGTTGAACCATGCGGTTCCACGCCACAGCTCCTCCCAGCAGAATCCGATGCCGAACGCAGCTGCCAGCATTACCAGAATGACAATCGGCGACGGTCCTGCGGCTCTCCGCCCGCTCTCGCCGCCGGAAGAGACGCACCCGGGAGAGGGCTCGCAACACAATGCGCCACAGCACGCCATCAGCGTACCAAAGTAGGAGCACAGCACCACGACACTTGAGGAGCACAGGACACCCAGAATCGTTGGACCGACGGTCCACCACAGAAGCGCCGGCAGCTGTGCCAGCCGCACGAGCACGAAGGAAGCCATCAGCAGCAATAGTCCGGGCAGCAGAAGTGCTGGCCTGGCGCGTCGCCAGCAGCAGAGGGGACCTCCACACAGCAGGGCAATGCCGCATCCGTAGATCAATGGTCTCGCGGCTCCCCAGCTCAGCGGCGTGTACAGTACCGGCAGGCAAACCAAGCACAGCAACGTCAACACAACACAGCGAAGATAGGTTCGCGAAGAAGCTCTCACGCCATAGGACGCTGGTTGTATCGAGGCAGAAGAACTGTCATGAATCCTGGTACCTCCGCATCGGCCTTCAGCGCCTAACTTCACCACATCTTTCTCTACAGCAGACGAGCCGGAGTCATCAGCATTCCGCTGCGCAAGTACGCTGTTCACCAGCAGAAGGAGTTCTTCTTTGCTAGAGACACCCGCCTTGTGATATACGCGCTGCATGGTGGCACGCACCGTAGCGGGTTTAATGCCCAGTTGTGCGGCTATGTCCTTGGTGGCCTTGCCCGAAACGAAGGCAGTCGCGACTTCCAGCTCGCGCGGTGCCAGCCCATAGCTCGCCAGCAGCTCGCGCCTGGAGGCGTCTTGAGGATTCGACCCCTCGCGCAGCTGTCCAGCTTCGCCCGATGCCGCTGCCGCGCATGGGGACGTTTGGGTTGATCCTCCAGTCTGGATGGGCGCCTGTTCAACAAATGATCTGTCAAGATTCGAACGGGCGGATGACAGCACGGCACTGGAACAGTGGACATGACGTGAGGCACCATCCCCATCTGTATGCAGACGATTAGTAGACAGCCGAACCTGATACATCAGGATGGCAAACGAAACGACCCCGAGCACGATGTATGCGGGGTCCAAGGCGTCGTTGGCTGGCAGCACGCGAGTCAACAGCTGCCAGGCCAGGGCGCCCAGCGCCAGACCCAGGCAGACAACGCTGCTGGGCCTCCCTAGCGTGGCTGACAAATCGTGCTCAGTCACCTGTTCTCTTAGCAACAAATACCAGGTCAGAAGCCCGACGACCAGCAAACCAAACTGGGCCGCAAGCGACAACGGCAAGCTGTAGGGCACCCTCATCAAAAGGTTGGAGAGAGCGCACATCAGCAGACTCAGCAGGTAGCCCACGCAAGCCCCACCTAGCGCTCCGCGTCCGAACAAACCATCCGCTATCAGAGGCTCTGCTGTACTGGGACCCACCTGGGCAAACAGATTGTCCTCTGTCGCAGAAGAGTCCTCAGACGTATGTTCTTCTGGTGCCGTGGCGCCTGTTCGAGGAGCGAGTCCTTGAGCTCGGGAACAAAAGAAGGATGCACTTACAGACGCCAGAAACACGATTGCGGGTTGAGCGGCACGCTCCAGCATCGAAAAAGATACATAGAAGGTCGTGCCGAAGAGACTATAGGCACGCTCTGAAAGCTGTCCCAGGGGAGCAATCAGCCATTCGGGCAGCACACCCAGCACCAGGCACACTACCATTAGCGCACCAAGCAGCCACACCAAGGGCCGGTTTTGCTTCCGATCCTTGGGACTTGCGACACGTCGCTTTCCATTGGCTAGGCGCAAAACCGCGATACCCGCCATCAGACCGGCAATGAAGTAGTAGCGCAGGGGCGACAGCGCAGGATTCGACTGAGTGGCAATGTAGAAGGGCGTCGCGCACAGGACCACAGGCAGGCTGCTGAGCACTGCCCCCAGCACCCCAGTCCCAAAACTTTTGCGTGCGGCATCTCCCATGACAGCCCGGCCTCCGTCCGCCCAAGTCCGCTCAAGCGACAGAATGCATATCCCACATTGGGTATCGTGCCCCTACTTTAGCTGACTTTGGGATTTCGGTCGCTCGTTCGGCCAAATGGCCGAACAATCATCGGGTTTCGTCGCATCATTTGCTCGAACATCGGGCAGTGCAATCCAAGAGTAATTCTTGCCCTAGACGCGCAACAGGTGCGAAAGACTTTCTCGAATGCCCTAGGCCCTTCTTCCAGAAAAGGGGCCTCAAAAGAAAAAAGCCCGCGGTGGCAAACCGCGGACTTTCATTACAAGCAAACGATGCAGGCTTCTACCGGTCTGGTCAAAAGGCTACTTCGAGCCCTTTGCGTCATCGGAGTCGTCATCCAGCTTTAGGTTCTTCAGGACGGCGAAGGGGCTGCGCTCCAGGCGCTCCTGCTGGATCTGCGCGGCATGGCCACAGTCCTCGTGGTTCAGGTTTGCGCCGCACACGGGGCACAGGCCCTTGCAGTCGGGCTTGCACAGAACGACGAACGGGGTCTCCTCGGCAAGGGCGGTCAGCAGGGCCTCGGTCAGGTCCACGGTGTCGTCGGGACCCACCAGCGCATAGTCGGGACCCTCCTCCTCGTTGTCCTGACGGGCCTCCTCGGGCTCGTGGAAGAGGAAGTACTCGTCCACCTCGCCCGAGACGTCGAACTCGGCGGGGTCCAGGCAGCGGTCACAGGTGCCAACCACGTGGCCCTTCAAGATGCCCGTGGCCAGGATGCCCTCGCCGGCGTTAGTCAGCACCACGTCGTAGTCCAGGCCCTGGGGCAGCTGGAACTCGCGCTCGCCCTGGGTGTAGGACTTGTCGTCGATGTGGCCGCTAACCGGCAGAGAGTCGCCCGGGTTTGCCAGGCGCTCGTCTAGCGTAAGAATAACTGGCGACATGGCGGCTACCACTTGACGTCGTTGCTGGTGTTGTTGGCGCCGGAGTTCTCGTTCAGCGTCTGGCGCACGCGCGTCACGGTGCCGGTGAGGGACTTCAGGTTCTCCTCAAGGTGCGCCAGGACCGTGTCGGCGTACTCCTCGGCGTTGTAGCGGGTGTCGCGCTCGTACTGCTGTGCCTGGTCGCGGATGGACTCGGCTTCCTGGTTTGCCAGGCGGACGACCTCCTGGTCGCCGGCGATGACCATGGCCTGCTGCTGCGCGTCGGCGATGATGGAGTCGGCCTGCTTCTGGGCGCGGTCCAGGGTCTCGCCCTCCTCCTTCAGGATGCGGCGCGCGTCCGCGAACTCCTGCGGGAAGACCGCCTTTATCTCGTCCAGAATGTCCAGCATGGCCTGGGCATCGATGATGCGCTTCTGGCCGCCGCCGCCAAAGGTGGGCTTGGACTCGCTCACCATCTGCTCGAGCTCGTCGAGAAGGCTCTCTATTTCCTCACCTGGCTGCATCCAGGGCTCCTTTCATGCGCTTCGGTCCCGCCTAAACGCTACACAACGGTCCTATCCTCAAGCATGTTAGCAGACCAGGGGCCCAACGCCCAATATGTCACCGATTGTGCGCATAATGGCGCCGCAGCTCGACGGCCACGTTTGCCGGGACCAGCGTGCTGACGTCCGACCCCAGCGACGCCAGCTCGCGCACGATGGAGGACGAAAGGTAGCCGTACTCCGGATTCGACATCACAAAGATGCTCTCCAGGTCCGGCGCCATGTGGGAGTTCAGGTCGGCCTGCTGCAGCTCGTACTCGAAGTCGGTCATGGCGCGCAGGCCCTTCACCACGCCGCCGGCGCCCACCTCGTGGCAGAAGTCCACCAGCAGCCCCGTAAACGGCAGCACCTCCACCCCGTCGCGCACGTCGGTCAGCTTCAGCGCATCCCTCACCATGAGCACGCGCTCGTCCAGCGAGAAGGTCGTGCCGACCCCGCGCTTGTTCCGTGAGTCCGCCACGCCCACGGTGACCCGCGGGAACAGCTTTCGGGCACGCAGGATGACATCGATGTGGCCCAGGGTCACGGGGTCGAACGTGCCCGGGACCACGACGTGCTGCACGTGATGCACCGCCATGCTACCTACCTCCCACACGCAGCAGGTCGACGCTGGTCTTCCTGCCCGCCTTCGTCTTTTGCAGGGTGGCGCACTCGGGCTCTATCGAGGGGCGCGCAGAGTCGCGCTCGTACAGCACGATGGCGTCGTCGCGCAGGTTCCCCGCTCGCCACAGGTCGTCCACCAGGCCGCCGACCTTGGTCGCATCGAGGGCGTAGGGCGGGTCCAGGAACACGATGCCGAAGGGAGCCCCCTGCAGCCGGCGCGACGCCAGCCTGAAGGCGTCGCCGCACAGCACGCGCGTCTGCTGGGGCGTCGCGTCCAGGGCGCGGCAGTTCCTGCGCACGCGGGCCGCGGCCGCACGGTCCTTCTCGATGAAGGTGCAGGAGGCCGCACCGCGTGAGACCAGCTCCAGACCCATGGCGCCGGAGCCGGCGAAGGCGTCAAGCACCGAGACGCCGCTGAGGTCCAGGCCGAAGGCGGAAAGCGCCATCGACGCCAGCGACTCGCGGTTCCTGTCGGTGGTGGGCCGGGTAACGTCCGTGCCCTCGGGTGACTCTATGCGTCGGCCCTTCCACTGGCCGCCTATGATCCTCATGCGTGCTCTACCTCCTCGAAGTACGCCCCAAAGCGGTCGCGGCACTCCAGCGCCAGCGCCCGGTGCTCGTCGGAGCTCAGGGCCGGGTCGTCCTGCGCGATGCGCCGCGCGTCCGCATGGGCATATTCCACCAGGTCGGCGTCGTTTGCAAGGTCAGAAATGCGTAGGGACACCCCTCCGTGCTGCCGGTAGCCCAAAACCTCGCCCTCTCGGCGCAGCTTCAGGTCCAGCTCGGCCAGGGCGAAGCCGTCGCTGGTCTGCTCCAGCGCGGCCAGGCGGGTGCGGGCGGGCGACTGCTTGCGCGCTGCGCACTCCAGGTACACCACGCCCGCGTCGTCTCCCCTGCCCACGCGCCCGCGCAGCTGGTGCAGGGTGGCCAGGCCAAAGCGGTCGGCGTCGTACA
Source organism: Atopobiaceae bacterium (assembly GCA_051878835.1). Taxonomy (GTDB): domain Bacteria; phylum Actinomycetota; class Coriobacteriia; order Coriobacteriales; family Atopobiaceae; genus Olsenella_K. Next base: position 5,114 of record JBJEKW010000022.1, on the reverse strand, counting down.
CCAGCATGGCGGTGGCGTTGGGCACGTCCACGCCCACCTCGACCACGGTGGTGGACACCAGGACGTCTATGGAGCCGTCGCGGAAGCGCGCCATCACGTCGTCCTTCTGGGCGGGGGTCATGCGGCCCGTCAGCACCTCCACGCGCAGGCCCTTCAGGGCGTTGCGCTGCAGGTCCTCCGCCGTGGTCACGGCCGCGTGCACGCGCTTTGCGTTCGACAGGTTTCTCTGAGGCACGTCGTCCAGCTGCGAGCCGTCGTCCGTCTCGTCCACCAGGGGACAGATGACGTAGGCCTGGTGGCCCTGGGCGCAGGCGTCGCGGATGGCGCCGAAGGCCAGGTCTACGTTCTCGGAGGCCACGACCTTCGTGGTGACACCCGCGCCGGGACGGGGCCGGTGCGCTATGCGCGAGCACTCGATGTCGCCGTACAGCGAGAGGGCCAGCGTGCGCGGGATGGGCGTCGCCGTCATGGCCAGCAGGTCCGCGCCGGGCCCCTTGCGCCGCAGGGCCGTGCGCTGCGCCACGCCAAAGCGGTGCTGCTCGTCTATGACCACAAGCGTCAGGTCGCAAAACTCCAGGTCGTCCGACAGCACGGCCGTCGTGCCAAACAGGCAGTCCAGCTGGCCCTGGCGCAGGAGCTCGGCCGTGCGGGCGCGCTCGGCGGCGGGCGTGGAGCCCGTCACCAGGGCCCAGCCGATGTGCGCCCGGTCGAACAGCGGCCCCAGCTTTGCCGCGTACTGCGAGGCCAGGACCGATGTCGGGGCCATGACGCAGGCCTGTGTGCCGGTGTCGGCCACGCAGGCTATGGCGCAGGCGGCCACGGCGGTCTTTCCCGTGCCCACGTCGCCCAGCAGCAGGCGGTTCATGACGTGGGGCGAGGCCATGTCGTCCAGGATCTGCCGGGTGGCCGTCCGCTGCTCGTCGGTCAGGCTGAAGGGCATGGCATCCAGAAGCGCCTTCAGACAGGGGCCGTCCGTCACGTGCCGCTGAGGCTGCACGCCCGTCAGCTCCATGCGCTGCCTGGTCAGAAGCGTCAACTGCAGGCACAGCAGCTCGTCGTAGGCCAAGCGCCGCCGCGCGCGTTCCGCGGTGGCCAGCGTGCGGGGGAAGTGCACTTCTCGCAGGGCTCGGGCCAGGGTCATCAGGTTGTGGCCGCTTACCAGGCTGGCGGGGACGGGGTCGCACACGTCTCCCCTGCTGGCCAGGGCCTCCGACACGATGCGGCGGGCCCACGAAACGCTGAGCCCCTCGGTCACGGGGTGCACGGGCAGCACGCGTGCGTAGTTGGACGAGTCCTCGCCCGCGCCCAGCACCTCAAAGAACGGCGAGCTCATGCGCCTGAACCCGTAGGAGAACTCCACCTTTCCGGACACGGCCACGCGGTCGCCCTGGTGCAGCTGGTCGGCCACCCAGGGCTGCCGAAAGAAGCTGACCATGAGCACGCCGGTGGGGTCCAGAAGCGACACCTCGACTATCTGCATGCGGGGACGGGGGCGCTTCTTCTGCACGCGGTCCACCGTGCCCACGATGGTGGCGTCCTGGCCCAGCTGTGCCCGGGCGATGGGCACCACCGTCGAGAAGTCCAGGTATCTGTGGGGCAGGCGCAGAAACAGGTCGCGCACGCGCACGATGCCCATGCGCTCGAGCGCCTCCTGGCGCGCGCCCGAGACATAGCGAAGGCGGGAGACGCCGTCCGTGAGCGAACAGGTCCGCTGGACGCGCTCTCCCGCCTCGGGAACACTCAGCATGAAGAGAAGGTCTTCCTCTACTCGATCGAGAAGATGATGGGATACAGGGGCTGCTCGCCGCGGTGCGAGTCGATCTCGAGGTCGGGCTGGGCCTTCTCGATGGCCGCCAGGACATCCTGGAACTTGTCGTCCGGCATGTCGGCGCCGGCCAGGATGGTCAGGGTGTCGCCCTCCTCCTCGTCCTGCATGCGGTTCACCAGGTCCACGGTGACCTGCTGGACGTCGGAGCCCACGACCTCGATGGCGCCGCCCTCGATGCCCATGACGTCGCCCGAGTGGATGGGCGTGCCGTCGGCCGCGGCGGAGTCGCGCACGGCGGTGGTGACCTCGCCGTCGCGGACCTCGGCGATGGCCTCGGTCATGGCCTCGACGTTGTCCTCCAGGGAGGCCTCAGCGTCGACCACGAACATGGCCGAGAAGGCCTGCGGCACGGACTTGGTCATGACGACGGCGGCCTTGCAGTCGTCGCAGGCGTTGACCGCGGCCTCGGCAGCCATGCGGATGTTGCCGTTGTCGGGCAGCACGATGACGCTGTCGGCGTTGGCCTGGTGGATGGCGTCCAGGATGTCAGCGGTGGAGGGGTTCATGGTCTGTCCGCCGGACACGACCACGTCCACGCCCAGCGACTTCAGGATGTCAGCCTCGCCGGAGCCGGGAGCCACGGCGACGAAGCCCAGCTTCTTCCTCGGGGCCTTCGCGGCCTCCTTGTCGGCGCGGACCTTGTCGGTGCGCTCCTGGGCCTCCAGGTCCATGTTGTGCACGAACACGTTGTAGATCTGGCCGCGGTGCAGCATGTGGCGCAGGACGCGGTCGGGGCGGTTGGTGTGCACGTGGCACTTGTAGTCGGGGTTCGAGCCCACCAGGAGCTCGCAGTCGCCCATCGTGGCGAAATAGCGCAGGCAGGCCTCCTCGTCGAAGTAGGCGCTGTCGGCGCGGAAGAGGAACTCCGTGCAGTAGCGGTACTGCGAGCCCTCCCAGTCGTCGTTAATCTCGATGTCGACGGCGCTGGCGACGTGCTGCTTCGCGCTGTCCTCGGCGTCGACCGTGGTCTTGAAGTCGCTGACCTCGCCGGCCTTGCCCTTGTAGGCGTTCACGAAGGCCTCGATGAACGTGGCCAGGCCGAACGCGCCGGAGTCGACGACACCGTTCTCCTTCAGCACGGGCAGAAGGTCGGGCGTGCGGGCCACGGACTCGTAGGCCTCGACGACCAGCTGGTCCAGCATGTCGTCGGTGGTGATGTCGGTCTTCTCGAGCTGGTCGGCCTTGGCCGAGACGTCCTTCAGCACCGTGAGGATGGTGCCGGCAACGGGCTTGCGCACCGCCTTGAACGCCACCTTCACGCCGTTGCGCAGGGCGGCCGCGATATCGGCCGGCGTGGCGTACTCGCCCTTCGCGTCGACCAGGCCCTCTGCGACGCCGCGCAGAATCTGGCTGGTGATGACGCCGGAGTTGCCGCGCGCGCCCATGAGCGAGCCGTGCGTGATGGCCTTCGCCACGTCGTCCATGGTGGCGTCGGCGGGCAGCGCCTCGACCTCCTTCACGACCGTGCCCAGGGTCAGGGACATGTTCGTGCCGGTGTCGCCGTCGGGCACGGGGAAGACGTTCAGCTTGTTTATCTCCTCGGCCTTGTCGGCCACGACCTTGGCGGCGGCGGGGAAGCAGGTGCGAATAACGTTGGCAATCATTGGATGAGTCCTCGGTTCTGGGTTGGCGATGGAGATGCGCTAGCGGGTCCGCATGCCCTCAACGTGAACGCGAACCTCCACGTTGGAGAGCTCGGCAATCTGGTTGAGGATGAACTTGACCGCACTCTCGAGGTTGGCGGACACGGACGCTATGTTCACGCCGTTCTCCACGATAACGTGCAGGTCCACGGAAACGGCTCCCTTATGGGTGGAGACGTCGATTCCCTTGCGCAGACGGTAGGTGGGCAGCAGGTGTACCACGCCCTCCTGCTGGTCGGTCACTGCCATGCCCACGACGCCATAGCACTCCAGCGCCGCATAGCCGGCCAGGTCCGCAATGACGTCGTTAGAAACCTTAAGCGCGCCAGGTACGGTTTGAGCCATAGGGGTCTCCTCTCGCCCGTTCGAAAAACGCGCGGGCGTACGCACGATGATTCGAGGTTGAGTATAACGCAAGCCCGCAAGGGGCAAGGCAGCCGTGGCCCCGTGCTGCGTCATTCGTCCGCAATCGGCAGCAGATGCGCACGAACTTCTTGCCATCCAGCGCCGGCCAGCCTGACTACCTCGGTCGCGGACGCACTATCGGCTCGCCCTAAGCTCTCGGCTCGCTCTCAGCTTGGCCGCGGACTCGACTTGAGGCGCGATTTCATGGATGGGTTGTGACGGCAGAAAGCGATGCTATGATGTATGTGCAGTGCGTATGGAGATACCCAGCGTTGGGGGCGCCAAATCCTCCCGAAGCGTGGTTCGTCTCTTGCGTAAGGGGCGAAGCGTGATACAATCGTCGCGTTTTGTGAGTATTAGGGCGTCTGTGCGCACCCCCCATTTTGCCAAGGCGCCGCAGTTGGAGGTAGAGTCATGTCGAAGGTTTGTGAGATTTGCGGTAAGCACCCTGTTGCTGGTCGTTCTGTGAGCCACTCGCACCGCACCGTAAACCGTAAGTTCCGTCCCAACATCCAGCGCGTCACCATCGTGATGAATGGCAAGCGCCGCAAGATGAACGTCTGCACCCGTTGCCTCAAGAAGGGCAACCTGGCTCGCAGCTAGTCATCCTGCTTGCAGCATAAACGCACTCATATGAACTCACGAGAGGGCTGCCTTCGGGTGGCCTTCTTTTTTGCCGGCGCGCTGCCGGCACTCCCTTTTTCGACCGCACTCTGCCGGCACCCCTTTTTCAGCCGGCACGGCCTTGGCAAGGCCAACTACATCCCCGTGGCCGTCACGGGGTAGCTCTTCAACGACCCCGCAACCCCACAGCGTCACCGCAGCCCCGATCATGTCAGGCCATCCCCCGGTCCGGAACGGCCAACCCCACTCTGAGGAGTGCAAACTAACCAGGTTCGGGTGCCCGGACCTGGGGGCTCTGCACTGGCCGGTGCAGACGGCACGGCTGTGGGTGCCCGGACCTGTCGACTCTGCACCTGCCAGTGCAGACTACGCGAGTGTGGGTGCCCGAACCTGGGGACTATGCACCACCGGGTTGCCGGGTCTCCAGGTGTCGAGCCTTCTACCAGGCCTTTTGTGAGAGGGACAATTTCGCCCAGTGCAGACTACGCGAGTGTGGGTACCCAGACCCGTCGGCTTTGCACCCGCTAGTGCACACTCCACGGTTTCGGGTACCCAGACCTGGCCACTCTGCACCCAGCGGTGCAGACGGCACGGGTCTGGGCACCCACACCTCG
>JBJEKW010000021.1:12297-16121 GCA_051878835.1 Atopobiaceae bacterium | reverse complement strand
GGGGACCGGCGGCTCGTTTGCTGCCTTTGGTTTGTTGGGCGAGCTGGCTTGAGGCGTGTGCCCGCGACGATGGAGGCCTAGTAGCCCCGCTGCGCCCTGCGTGCCTCCTGCACGTAGCCGTCGCGCGGGACCATGCGCACGTCCCACAGGGTGGCGATCTCGTCCATGAGGGCGCGCTCCTGCGGGTCGGTCAGGCCGGCGCGGGACACCTGCACCAGGCGGGCGATGAAGTCGGCGGCGTTGCGCCCGTAGACCGTGGCGTTCCACCCGTCCTTCTGGAGGGACTGCTTCGCGCGCTCGACGTCGGACTGCGTTACCTGGCCCACCAGCGTGCGCGCCGCACGGAAGGACTCGTCGCTGTAGAAGAGGCCCTTCAGGAAGGCCGCATAGCCCACCGCGTAGCGCGGGCGCAGCGAGTCCGCCTGCCTGATCTCGATGTAGCTCTTTAGCCTGACGTCCGGGAACACCATGGAGAAGAGGTGCATGATCTCGGAACTGGCAAGCGCCCTGGACGACATGATGTCACGCTCGGTCTTGCGGCCGGTGGAGGTGGTGACGCCCATGCTGTCGGTGAACAGGATGGGCTGGACGCCCTCCAGCCACTGCGCGTACTTCTCGAACGAGAAGTCAGGGGAGAACGTGCCGGGCACGATGCCGCAGCGCGACGGGTCGACCCGGTCCCAGATGGTGGCGCGCACCATGCGCGGGGTGCTGAGCACGTCGGAGCCGCGGAACCTGCGCACGTTGTCCGTCAGAAACGTAATGACGGGCGAGAGGGCCGCGGCCAGCTGGTAGGTCTGCACGGCGTCCATCTCGTCGCCGTAGTCGATGCTGACCTGCGTGGAGGCGGTGCAGCGCATCATGTCGCGCGCGTAGCGGCCCGTCTGGGAGAGGTACGCGTTCATGAGCGCGTAGCGGGTCTTTGGGATGAGGGGGAGGTCCAGCGGCTTCTGCACACAGGGGTTGTAGCCCTCGGCCAGCAGCTCGTAGTCCTGGCCCAGCTCGTGGGCGGCCACATGGACCTGGCGGTCAAACGTCTGGATGGCCTCGCTGAGGTCCATCAGGCTGGTGGTCGGGCCCACCGAGCACTCCAGCTGCGCCGCCGGCTCCAGCGACACCAGCATGCCGACCTCGGTGCCCGAGCTCACGGTGACGGAGCCGCGGAAGCCCATCAGGTGGCCGTCCTCGCGCAGCGCGTCGTGCTTCTGGTAGAACTGGCGCATGTGCTCCAGCAGCTGCTCGACGCCGTACGGGCCACCGTAGGCCACCGTCATCTGGGAGCGGCGGTCATAGACGAAGCGCTCCAGCTCGATGCCAATCTTTCGCCTGCCGTCGCCGTGCGTGCCGAAGCGCTCTCCGCCGCGCATGACGGCGACCATCTCGTCGTGGTTGCGCATCAGCACGCCGGGGTCCTGGGGGAGCTCCGTGGTCTGGTTTGCGTCGTCCTTCATATGTGTCATGGGCATTGCGCCTCTCTGTATGCCCTTGTAGGGGCATGGTGTACTGTGTTGGGCGCGAGCGTTTGGGCTCGCGTTCGGGTATATATTACCAATACAACTATAAAACAACTGTGCCGGCCGCCTCTTGTGCCGGCCACCCTTCAAAAGGCGGAGCATGACCAAAAGCAAGAAGGCGACCCCAAAGCCCAACGTGTCCGTGAAGGTTGGCGGCGGCGCTCCGTCCTCCGAGGAGGAGGCCGAGAACCGAGCCAAGGCCCGCAAGGGTGCGCTGTTCCTAGCCTTCGTCGTCGTTGCGTATGTGATGTTCCTCATCCTGTCCGGCCAGATGGGCACCTTCATCGGTGCGCTCAGCGGCGTCGACATGGGTTGGGTGTGGGCTGCGCTGTTCTGCTACGGCATGTACTTCGTGTTTGGCGTCCTGGCCTACGTCATCGCCGTATACCTGGACCACGACTCGCCGGTGGGCGTGCGCGACCTCATGAGCGTCGAGGCGTCGGGCGTGTTCTTTGGCAACCTGACGCCCATGATGGCGGGCTCGGTGCCCGCGCAGATAGTCAGGCTCACCCGCACGGGGCTCGACGCGGGCGAGGCGTCGGCCACGCAGTTCACGCGCTTCATCATGTTCCAGTTCGGCGTGGTGCTGTTTGCCGCCATCATGCTGGGCGCAAAGCTGGAGTTCTTCTTCCAGACGTATGGCGACATCGTGTTCCTGAACCTCGTGGTCTTTGGCGTGCACCTGCTGGAGCTCATAGCGCTCTTTGTCATCTGCCTATGTCCGCATGTCGTGATGAAGGCTGGCAACTTTGCTCTGAAGATCGCGGGCAAGCACCTGAAGCCCGAGACCCTGAAGCACTGGGACGAGGTCATCAACGTGCAGGTCATGGAGTTCTCGCAGGCGTTTCGCAACGCCGCGAAGGACCTGCCGTCCATGGGTCTGACTCTGCTGGTGACCATGGCGCAGCTGGCATGCCTGTACATGATTCCGTGGTTCGTGCTGCAGGCATTTGGCAAGCAGGGCGACTTCCTGGAGTGCCTGGCCGCCGGATCCATGGTGCAGATGGTGTCGTCGGCGGTGCCGCTGCCTGGTGGCACGGGTGGTGCCGAGGGCGGCTTCATGATGTTCTACTCGCACATGTTTGGCTCGGCCACGTCGGCCGGCTTCATCATCTGGCGTATCATCACGTTCTTCCTGCCCACCATCCTGGCTGCGCCGCTGCTGGGCCTGAAGACCACGAACCGCTCGGTCAGCATCTACCAGCGCGTGTGCGCACTGCGCGCGAAGCTTTCCGGCAAGGGGAGGGCCAGCGCCCCCGTGGCTGCCTACCACCCGAATCGCCATGCGTCGCAGGTGCGCAGCGCGCAGGTGAATGGCAAGTCTGTTGCTAGTGTGGGCGTGAAGGCCAGCACAGCGAAGTCCAGCGCAGCAAAGGGCAATGCTGCGAAGCCTGTCGCCGCGAAAGTCGCCAGCTCGGCGAGTTCGGCAAAGGCTGGCACCAAGCTTGCCGCCAAGCCCATCGACAAGAGTAGTGCCAATACCGACAGCCCAAAGTCCGGTGCCGATTCTGACAGCGCCGGCACCGGCGCCAATGACAATCGCTAGCTCGGGTGGTCTCAAGCTCCAGCACCCATCCTAGGTCTAATTCACCTAGCGCGATTCCAGCGAGTGCACCACGCACAGGTCTCTCCGATGGGGTTTGTATGCTTATGGATGCGGTGGTCTCGCTGGGATGCTCACGCCTTCCACTGGCAACTTCCACAGGCAACCACACCTTCTGCTGTCGCTTGCTACTGCTGTCGCTTGCGCCCTGCCTCCCACATGAGATTTGCTGACATGGTGCCGAGGTGCGGGCGTCTTCTCCACACTCGCGCCTGCTACTCCTGCAGCACCTGCTACTCCTGCGGGAATGATTCGACAGGGTATCGACCTGCGAGTGTCCCAGCACTCGCACCTAGGACCCCTGCAGAAGTTGATCTGACAGGTTATCGAGGTGTGAGTGTATGGACGCTCGTACCTCAGACCCTTGCAAACAGTCCCTGACAGACTCCTGAGGTGTGGGTGTCGACTCACTCGCACCACGCAACTCTGCAGGAGTTCCCGACAAGCCCCCGAGGTGTGAGTACCCACACCTGTCGACTCTGCACCCAGGGTATCTCGATCGGGGTGCCGCCCGAATGTGACGACTCATCTACCTGGTGTTTTGTAAGAAGGGCAGAACAGGCTTCTGCAGATTTTCCTGGTGAGGGTACTCACGACTGGGACCTCTGCAGGATTCACTGGCAGGCTTCCTAGGTGCGAGTGTCCCAGCACTCGCACCTAGGAAGCCTGCAGAAGTTGATCTGACAGGGTATCGAGGTGTGAGTGTC
>JBJEKW010000021.1:6099-12197 GCA_051878835.1 Atopobiaceae bacterium | reverse complement strand
CGCACCTAGGAAGCCTGCAGAAGTTGATCTGACAGGGTATCGAGGTGTGAGTGTCGACGTACTCGCGTCTGCCAATCCTGCAGAAATGACATGACGGGGTATCGAGGTGTGAGTGTCTTGACACTCGTACCTCAGACCTCTGCAGAAGTGGCCTGACGGGGCAATGGGGCGCGAGTGTCTGGACGCCCACACCTAGGATCCCAACAGTGCCGGGGTCAGAGAATGGCCCAATCGAGGCGATGGACTCACCAAGACCGGGCCATGTGCGATACAGGCTGCGCTGACGAGGGGCTGCGATGGGCTGTGCCAAGCAACGTTGGTTGAGCTGGCAGTTGCTACGGGCGGGGCCAGACCACGTTGGTGGAGCTGGCTGCTGCCGCGTGCGGTGTCGCTACATCACCTTCGTGTTCTCCAGCTGGTGCTCGAACCAGTGGTTCAGGCGGATGACCGGCTTGCGCAGCAGCAGGCCCAGGATCAGCGACGGAATCAGGAACGACAGCAGCTTCAGCAGAGAAACCCAATAGTCCATGCCGTACAGTCCGGCGATGGCCGAGCGCATGCAGGCCTCGGCGTGCACGAACGGCAGGAACGGGAAGATCGCCTGGAACGGACCGGGCAGCATCTCCTTCGGGAACGTGCCGCCCGAGCCTGCCACCTGGATGACCATCAGCAGGACGGCGATTGCCTTTCCCACGTCGCCGAACGACGCCGTCAGCGAGAAGATGATGTTCACGAACACCAGAGAGCTGACCAACGCCATCAGCAACAGCAGCCATGGATGCAGGCACTGTATCTTCAAGAAGAACAGGTCGCCGCCGATGATCACCAGGGTCTGCAGGAAGCCGATGATCACGAAGAACGTGATCCGGCCGAAGTAGGACTGGTACGGCTTGGCGCCGATGGCATCGAGCCTCTTGCGCGAGGGGGAGGTCTTCACAAGGGCGCACAGGATGACGCCGCCGATCCAGATGGACAGCACGGTGTAGAACGGCGCCATTGCGGAGCCGTTGTTTTCCACGGGGTACACCGCGGTGCGGTCCAGCTGGATGGGGTCCGAGATGAACTCGGCCAAGGACTCGGTGTCTGCGCTCAGGATCTGGCGCACCTGGGCGATGTCGCCGGAGTTCAGGGCGGCGCGCAGCTTGCCGCGCAGGGCGTCCAGGTCGGATGCGGCTCCGCGCAGCTTCTGCGCAGCGTCGGTGAGGGAGCCCTGTAGGTCGCCCAGGCTCTTGTCGGTGGACGATATGGCGTTGTCCAGGCTGTCGGAGGTGTCCTGCAGCTGGCCGCTGATGGAGTCCACGGTGTCCGCGGCGTCGTCGATGCCCTTTGCCAGCTGCTCCAGAGACGGCTTCAGGTAGCCCGCGTAGTCGGCCTGCACGTTGCCCATGCTGTTGGTGGCGTCATCTGCCAGGGCCTCCAGCGTTGCCTTCGCCGTGTTGGCGTCGGTCTTTGCGTCCTTGAGGTCATTGATGGTCTTCTGGATGCCGTCGCTCAGGGACTGCGTGCGCTCCCTCGCGCTCTGGACGCGGTCGTTGATGCCGGGGATGGTGATCGACAGCTGATGCACGTAGTTCCAGTTGTCGGAACCCTTCGTGAGACTCTTCTCGTACTTCTTTGCGATGGTGTCCGTGCCGTCGAGGTCGGACGACAGCTTGTCCAGCGCACCGGTCTGCTTGTCCACGGCGGTCTTCACGATGCCCAGCTTGTCCACCAGCTCGTCGGTCTGGCCGTTCGCGGTGTCGAAGGCGTCGTCGATGTCGTTCTTTACGTCGCCCATGGAGGACGTGCCCTTGTTTATGGCGCTCTGCAGCGAGGTGGCGGCGCTGTCAAGGCCCGAGTCCAGCTGGCGTACGCCCGTGGCGCTCTCGCGCAGGGCGTCGCTGCTGCTGTTGACCCCAGAGAGGGCCGAGTCTAGGGTGGTGTCCGCGTTGTCTGCCAGGCTGCGTACCGAGCCCACCAGTGCGGCATAGCCCTCCACGTTCGAGGAGGTGCGGCGCAGCTCGTCGGTGGCGTTCGACAGCGAGCTGTCCAGGTTCTGCGCGACACCGGAAAGCTTGTCGTCGTCCAGGTATTGGTTCAGCTGGTCCAGTGTGCCCGCGCCCACTTCGACCGCGGTCTTCACGAACGACTGGTCGATGGTCTGCTGCACCGAGGAGGAGGCCTTGTCGGTCACGATGTCGGCGATGGCGTTGCGTTTTTGGTTGCTGTAGTACTCGACGGTGGGCTTGGTCGTCGAGCCGTCCTGCTGAAGGAGCCCCGTCAGCATGTTGCGTGTGAAGTCCTGGGGTATCACCAGCGCCGCGTAGTAGGTGCCGCTGGCCACGCCGTCCTTTGCGTCATCCTCGTCGGTCACCACGTAGCCGATGGACTTGCTGGCGCGCAGCTGCGAGACGATGCGCTCGCCCATGTTTACTTCGACGGGCATGAGGTCGCTCTTGTAGCCCTCGTCTGAGTTCACCAGGGCAATCTTGAGGTTGGACGTGTTGCCGTAGGGGTCCCACGCTGCGGCGATGTTGAACCAGGCGTAGAACGACGGCACCACGATCATGCCCACGCAGACCACCATGCTGATTACGTTGGTAAAGATGTGGCGTGCGTCGGTGCGGATTATCTGGAATATCTTACTCATGGCGCTCACCCTGATGGTCGTTCGTCTGGTCGGTGTCTGCGGTGTTGGAGCCATCGGCGTTCGAGCCGTTGGCGTCCAGGCGCATGGTCTTCTGGAGCTGGGTCTGGTCCGGCGAGGCCGCACCGTCGCCTGCGGGCGAATCGGGCCGGCCATCCGGCTGCTGCCCATCGTCGGCGTTGCCCTGGGACTGGTCGTTCGGCTGGGACGTGACGCCCGGCGTGCTGTTGCGCAGGTCGCGCAGGCGGTCCACCAGGCTCCCGTGCGTCAGGTGCAGCTTCTCGATGGGCGCAAAGGCAAACAGCTCGTCCTTCAGCTTGTTATCCAGCATCGACAGCAGCTGGTCCTGAGAGTAGCTTGCCAGCTCGGTCTTCTGGTCCACGCGTGTGTGCATGTACTCCACCACGATCAGGAACGTGCAGATGATGACCAGCGAGATGATCCACAGCGTCAGGAACACGTACTTCGCGTCCACGACGAACATCAGCACCAGGAAGATTGCGGGCACGATGATGAGCGACCAGAACCCGCGCTTTATCAGCAGGGGATACATGAGCTCGAACTTCGCCGCGCGCTGCAGCAGCACCTGCGAGTACTCGCGGGAGTTGATGATGGCCTTCACGATGGTGGACAGCTTGAACTGGCGCTCGCCGGCGGGCACGCGCTCGCCGATCATGAGGTCGGTCTCGGTCAGCTTGCGGTCGAACAGCGTGTTGATGTTCAGCAGGTGACGACGGGCCACCATGCCGATGAGGATGGAGGGCAGCACCAGCAGCAACAGCAGCATGCCCAGGTTCCACGCGTAGTAGTTGCCATAGAAGCCGGCAATGCTCTCGCGCATGGCGTTGATGCCGTACGTGAACGGCAGCCACGGGCTCAGCGCCTGGAAGAAGCCCGGCATCATCTCGATGGGGTAGGTGCCCGATGAACCGGGAATCTGCAGCACCACCAGTAGGACGCCCAGCGCCTTGCCGATGTGCTTGAACGCGATGGACAGGGCATAGATGAAGCCCACGTACGCAAAGGACTCCACGATGCCCGCAAACACGAACGCCACGGGCGAGACGCACTGTATGCCCAGGAACAGGTCGCCGACGCAGCAGATGACCGCCTGCAGGAAGCCCAGCAGGTTCAAGAGGAGCCAGCGCCCCAGGTAGCCCTGCCAGGGACGGAAGTCGCCGATGCCCTCCTTGTCGACCTCCAGCTTGTAGATGGCCACTAGCACGAAGCCGCCCACCCACAGCGCCAGGTTGGTGTAGAAGGGCGTCACGCCGGAACCGTAGTTCTCGACCGAGAAGATGGGCCTCTCGTCTATCTGCACGGGACCGTTCATGTAGTCGCCCACGGACTCGGGATCCAGCTGACTGGCCTTCTGCAGCTGGTTCCACAGCTCGGTCTGGCGGATGGTGCCCAGGTCGTCGGCCAGCTTCTGCAGGGCGCTGGAAGCGTCCGAGATCTGGTCGGACGTGGTCGAGATGGTGGTCTGCGCCTGTGAGAGCGTGCCGTCCAGCTGGTCGATGAGGCCCTCGGTCTGCGAAAGCAGCGGATCAAGCGACGCCATGCTGGCGTAGAGGCCGTTGCCCGAGTCCGAGAAGGTGTCCAGGGCCGAGTCCAGCTGCGAGACGGTGTTGCCCTCGAGGTCGGAGCGCAGCCCGGTTAGTGCGTCGGACGAGTCCTGCAGCGAGCTGTTCAGCGAGTCGGCCAGGTCGGCCACCTGCTGCGAGCCCTTGTTTATCTGCGACGCCTTCGCCTTGATGTCGTTCAGGCGCTGGTTCTGGTCGTCGGTCAGGGTATGCAGGTCGTCCAGCACCAGGTCCAGCTGGGTCGTGACCTGCGTTCTGACCTCGGTGTCGGAGATGTTTCCGGCGAGGGACCTCGTGTTTGTGATCTCGGTCTCCAGCTTGCGCTCGGAGTTGAGCTCGTCCTGCAGGCGCGTGATGGCGTCGTTGAAGGTGGTCGTGGCTCCGGACACGTCGCCGGACAGCTGGCTCACGTCGTAGTTCGCCCTCGACGAGATGTTGCCCACCTGCGTGACGCCGTACCCCAGCGAGTCGGACAGCTTCGAGGAAAGCGTGCGGGCCTGGGAGCGCGTGGTCCCGAGGGAGTCCAGCGCGCTGCGCAGCGTGGCGGACGCCTGGTCGGTGGCGCTCTCGACCGAACCCAGCGTGTCTCGCGCGCTGCCAGCGGCGTCACGGGCGGCCTGCAGGGTGTCCTGCGTCTGGTTCAGCTGGTCGTTCAGGTTGTCGAGGGAGGTCTGGGCGTCGCGGAGCTCGTCCTCTATGCCGCGCTCGCCGGCGTCCGCCTCGTTCAGCACGTCGCCAGCCCCGCTGGCGACCTTCTCGGCGATGACCTTGCTGACCGTGCCCGCGAAGGTGTCGTTTATCTGGTTCTCGATGGTGCTGGCGCCGGTGTCGGTGACCTTGGGCGAGACGGCATTGACCTTCTCGTTCACGTAGTACTCAAGGTGGGCCTTGTCGGTGTTGCCATCCAGGACGTCGGCCAGGCTGGAGGTGAAGTCGGACGGCAGCACGATGGTGGCATAGTACTTGCCGGACTTAACGCCCTCCAGGCCCTCGTCCTCGTCGACGAAGGTCCAGCCCAGCTGCGTGTTCTCCTGCAGCTTCTCGACCACCATGTCGCCGGCGTTAATGTAGCCCATGGTTCCCGCGGTGGCGCCCTGGTCCTCGTTCACGACGGCGATGGCGATGCCGCTGGTGTTTTCATAGGGGTCCCAGTTTGCCAGGATGTTGAACCACGCGTAGAGCGAGGGGATGATGCAGACTCCCAACGTCACGATGAGGGCGACGGGGTTGCGAAGGATGCGCTTCAGGTCGCGCAAGAAAATCCGCAGTACGGTCTTCAATCTGGTTCCTTCTGACGATCGATTGCCTTTGTGCTGTGGTGCTACCGGCGTGGTGCTGTTCGGCAGGGGGTAGTCGCCAGCCCAGAGACTCTGGGGACGCATCGGTCGCCGATCCAGAAACTCTGGGGCGTCAGATGCCAACCCGGACATCCCGAGGGGGCGTCAGATGCCTGCGAACCGTACGAAATTCGACGGTTCGCGCGGCTGCCTGTCCAACAGCACCAATAAGTCCACAATAATATGCCAGCTTAGCCGCAGATTTGGTAGTTGAGTTTTGAAATACGGTCAAAAATCGACAGTTGTTCCGCATTGGTGTAGAAGAGGGAGGTTATCAGGCCGTTGTGTGCGGGATGTGCTGCCTTTGAGCAGGCACGAATGAGGTGGTTGCAGGTGGCAAGGCGTGCTGCGGACGGCAAGGTATGGGCACCAATGACAAAAGGTGATTGCAGGCGATGGGGGCGGGCGCGGATGACATAACTATCCGCGCACTGCATTGACGGTTGGCATAGAATCGCACTTCCCGTTGGCGTAGGGAGGGGACTCTATGCTGAAGGACAAGAAGCCGAAGGGCGCGGCGGATCGTTCGAGCTCGGTGAATAACGCGAACCC
>JBJEKW010000021.1:0-5999 GCA_051878835.1 Atopobiaceae bacterium | reverse complement strand
CGAACCCGGGAAATCGAGCGACTCCAGAGAAGCAATCGGCTTTGCTGGAACGAGCGACAGCGTCGAATCGCAAGAATCCGCCGGCCACGGAATCCGCTGGCGTGGACGTCAAGGCCACGGTTCGGCGAGCCGAAGACGTCGCAAGGCAAAACCGCAAGCTGGTCTATGTCGGCTTCGAATCGGCGCTGGACTTCTGGCGCGGCGACACTCGACTGGGCATGTACGAGGACTGCATCGACCCGGACGGCGAGCTGTCGTACTGCGACGGGTTCGATTCCGATTGCGCCGCCTCGAGCCTTTCGGCTAACGATGGAATTTCGCGATTGGGTGATGCTTACCCTATTGACCTGATGGTGGGAGTCGATGCGACGCATGAGGCTAGGGGAGTGAAGGTTCATAGGCTGCGAGCAAACTTGCCCTCGAGGTCCTTCGTGCGCGGTCGAGGCAACGTGCGAGTGGCCTCTCCTGAGCTCGTATTTCTGCAGATGGCTGCCAGCTATTCCTTGGTTGAGCTGCTCAAGCTGGGCATGGAGCTGTGCGGGACCTACGCTCTGAGTGCCGCAAACTCAGACGGATTTGTTCCGCGTCGCAGAATCTGCTCTGTCGGTCGCATTAAGCGCTTCCTAAGTTGGTGCGAGCGCAACCCCGGCATCAAAAAAGCGCGCGTCGCGGCAAATATGCTGATGGACGGTTCAAACTCACCCTTGGAGAGCAAGGTGATGCTGGGTCTTACGATGCCGCCGCGCTATGGAGGGTTGGGTATCAGAAAGCCCGTGCTGAACCAGATGCGCAAGACAACCTGGCTTCAGGCAGAAACCATTGGAGAACACGAATATTTCTACGATGCACGCTGGTCTGGAACGTTGCCATCGGGGCAACGGTACTCCATCGATTGCGAAGTCGACAGCAACGCGCATTTCAATGACCCGTCTAAGGCCCGGTCCGACGTCGAGAGGAAAGACAACATCCAGTTCATGCAGACGACCCACATCTCGATTACGTCGGAAGAGCTCTACGACGCCGAAAAATTCGCCCGCAAAGGTCTGATGATTGCAAAGCATATCGGACAGAGGGTACGCAGGTACCCAAGACGCGGAACTCGTGAAGAGCAAGATCGTTTTCGTGATCAATGGAATCAGAGGCTTGGCAATTTGGCGCGCCTTCTTGATTGGCTGGCACATGACTCACACTCGCCGCGCCTATGGAGGTAAGTATGCGCCGGGAACACTGAATACACATTGAAATTTGGAGTGAAATTGGCGTGGTTGCGAGGGTCAACCTGAGAATGTGGCTGAGATTGCATTCTGTGGAGGTAGTTTTCTGACTCGCTGAGTAGGAACGCTAAAATCAGTAACAATACGGAATGAGTAACTGTTACGTACGTAAAATTATCAAGCTCTAATACTCGGACAGTCGGAAAAACGCCTCCACAGATGAAGGTCTCAGTCGTTTTTCATTGAGTGACTCTTGTTCCACGCCCGTACCACGTGTTTTGTTCCTTCGAAACCGAAATATAGTCACGAAAATTCATTAATCCATGCCTTTGAGGCAATGATCAAAGCGTAATATGCCAAAACCCTTTAGGTTTCCGCGGGGGAGCGGTATGCGGATGCCGGAAAGCAGGCGGGTAGCCGAAAGGCGTCTCAAAGGTTGACGCTTTCGAGTTCGGATGCCTCGAGTGCTGGGCCTGGGCAGACGAAACCTTACATATATATGTACTAGGTTCTCGCGTGCATAGTCTTCATGCATATGCAGAGCCAGCATTTGCATGAGTCCGACTCGGAGTAACGCGAAAACGCCGTAGCGAAAGCTAAAAAAGCGGGGCCTCCGTCAGAAGGCCCCCGCTTTGCCTGTGCTAAACGATTCGCTTGATGGCCGGTGCTAGCGTCTGCCTACTGCGCCGCGACGCAAAGCGGCAGCGCCTTCTGCAGCCTGGCCAGCGCAATGTCGCGGCCCAGAAGCTCCAGCGACTCGCCCAGGGGAGGCGAGACCTGGTTTCCGCACTCCGCCACGCGGACGGCGCCGAAGAACTTGCGCTTGTTGGTCTCCAGCTTCTCGGGGCAGGGCTCCAGCGCCGCATTGATGGCATCGGTGTGCCACGCATCCGCCGGTATCTGCTCCAGCGCGCTTGCCGCCAGCTCCAGCGCCCCGCGTGCGTAGTCCTTCTGCAGGTTCTTCGAGACGCTCTTCTGGTCGAACTGCACGTCCGTCCCCCAGAACAGGAAGCGGGCCTTGTCCACGACGTCCGGCGTCAGCGTGGTGCGCGGCTTCAGGATGCTGGACAGCAGGTCGTACCAGCTGGGACGCTCCTCGTAGGATCCCGCATCGACCAGCCCAGCCTTCGCCAGCTCGGGCACCAGCACGCTCTTCGAGAACTCCTGGTCGCTCATGGCCTTCAGGTACTCCTGCTGAATCCAGTCCAGCTTCTTCAGGTCAAAGGTCGCAGGATTCTTGCTGACGTGGTCCAGCGAGAACTCGCGTGCCAGCACGTCGCGCGGCACGATGGTGGTCTCGCCGTCGGGCGCCCAGCCCAGCAGCGCCAGGTAGTTCACGAACGCGTCCGACAGGTACCCCTTGTCGCGATACTCCTCGACCGAGGTCGCGCCATGGCGCTTCGACAGCTTCTTGCCGTCGGGCCCCAGAATCATCGAGATGTGCGCGAACGTGGGCACCGGCGCGCCCAGCGCCTCGTACACCATGATCTGGCGCGGCGTGTTCGACAGGTGGTCGTCTCCGCGGATGACGTGCGTGATGCCCATCATGGCGTCGTCCACCACGGTGGCAAAGTTGTACGTGGGCGTCCCGTCCGAGCGGAAGATGATGAAGTCGTCCAGCTCCTTCGCGTCAAAGGTCACGTCGCCGTGCACAGCGTCGTGCACCACGACGTCGCCGCGGTCCAGCGGCACCTTGATGCGCAGCGTGTACGGCTCGCCTGCGGCGATGCGCGCCTTCGCCTCGTCCGCGGGGATGTTGCGGCAGGTGCGCTGATAGCCCTGGAACGGGTCGTGGCGCTCCTGGGCGGCCTTCTTGTCCGCGGCCAGCTTCTCGGGCGAGCAGAAGCACGGGTAGGCCTTGCCCTCGTCCCACAGGCGCTGCGCCGCGTCGCGATACAGCTGCATACGGTCGGTCTGCTTGTAGGGGCCAAAGTCGCCGCCCACCTCGGGACCCTCGTCCCAGTCCAGTCCAAGCCACTTCATGGCGCGCAAGATGATCTGCGTGTTCTCCTCGGTGGAGCGGGTGGGGTCGGTGTCGTCGATGCGCAGGATGAAGGTGCCGTGGTTTGCGCGGGCAAACGCCCAGTTGTAGATGGCCGTGCGCGCTCCGCCCACGTGGAGCTTCCCCGTGGGAGACGGAGCAAAGCGCACGCGAACGGGCCTGTTGTCTTGTGAGCTCACTGCTAAGAGACCTCTCGATAGTCGTTTCGTGCAACGCAAACAGTATAGCCGCTCGACCGGCCCAAACTCCCCGGCGCCCACGTCCACAGCTTCTAGAGAAAGCCCGGCAAGAAGAACACGCTCAGAGAAAAGCGTTTATTGTAGGATTGCAAGGCAAGAAGGGCAGGTCCAACAGCACACTATTTATTAATACCGTTGTCTGCGAAAACACGTGACAAGAAGAACTTCTTGGCAGTGGCGCATAACGAAAGCCCGGGCTCACGTACGTGAGCCCGGGCTTATTCGTAGGCGGTGTTCTGAGCTGACGCGTCACCCGTGCGTTGCTTTGATCTGTGGCATCGGCAAAACAGAGGCGGTCGGCTGCGGCAAGTCATGCGTACGTCGTGTGCTGCTTCGTCCTTACCTCGTCAGCTCGACGTACAGGCTGCGGTACTGGCGCGCGGAGTTCTCCCAGCTGACGTCCTTGTCCATGTCGCGCTGGACCATCTCGTCCCAGCACCAGCGGTTCGTGAAGTACAGCGTCTTCGCGCGGTTGATGGCGTCGTACAGCAGGCCGGGCTCGTAGCGGTCGAAGGTGAAGCCGTTGCCGTCGTTGTTGTACTTGTTGTACGGCTGGACCGTGTCCTTCAGGCCGCCCGTCTCGCGCACGATGGGGATGGTGCCGTAGTGCATGGCGATCAGCTGCGTCAGGCCGCACGGCTCGAAGCGCGACGGCACCAGCAGGGCGTCGGCACCGGCGTAAATCTTGTGCGCGCGGTCCTCGTCGTACATGATGCTGGAGCAGACCGAGCCGCGGAACGCGTTCTCGTAGTAGCGGAACGAGTTCTCGTAGTCCGGGTCGCCGGTGCCCAGCACGGCCACCTGCGTGTTGCCGTCGATGAGCGCGGGCAGCACCGCGTTCACCAGGTCCAGGCCCTTCTGGTTCGTCAGGCGAGACACCAGGCCGATGAGCATCTTGTCCTCGTCCTGGTCCAGACCCAGCTCGGCCTGCAGGGCCAGCTTGTTCTGGCGCTTGCGCTTCAGCACGTTCGAGATGTCATAGGGCGCCACCAGGTGCTTGTCGGTGGCGGGGTCCCACATGTCGTAGTCGATGCCGTTCACGATGCCGCGCAGCTTGCCGGAGTGGTAGCGCAGGTGGGCGTCCAGACCCTCGCCGTACTCGGGCGTCTGGATCTCGGCTGCGTAGGTGCCGCTGACGGTGGTGATCATGTTCGCGTAGGTGAGGCCGCCCTTCAGCATGTTGGCCTCGGTCCAGAACTCCTGCAGCACGTCCTTGTTGAACACGTAGTCGGGCAGGTTCGACCAGTACTTGATGGTCGGGATGTTGTAGACGCCCTGGAAGCGCAGGTTGTGGATGGTCAGGATGGTCTTCGCGCGGCTGACCGGCGTGCCGTCGAACATCGTGCGCAGATAGACGGGCACCAGGCTGGCCTGCCAGTCGTGGCAGTGGATGACGTCGGGGATCCAGTTCATGTAGTTCAGCGCGGCCAGGGCGGCCTTGTCGAAGTAGCAGAACTTGGGGATGTCGTCGACCAGGTTGGTGTACGGGTTGCCGTAGCTGAAGAACTCCTCGTTGTCGATGAAGTCGTACACCACGCCGTTCCACACGTACTCCATGATGCCCACGTAGAACGAGCGGCCGTCGGAGCACAGGTCCATGTTGAACGAGCCGCGATAGACCATCTTGTCCTTGTACTCCTGCTTTATGCAGCCGTAGTTGGGCAAGATGACCTTCACGTCGCAGTTCTGCGCGATGAGCGCCTTCGGCAGGGCGTACATGACGTCGCCCAGGCCGCCGGTCTTCACGAACGGGTAGCACTCGGAGCCGATGAAGGCCACGCTGCGGCGCGGCTCGGGTAGGGGAGCGGGTTCGGGTTCCGGCTCGGGAGCGGGCTCGTCGGGTGTGGCGTCGGCCTTCGGCTCGGCGTCAGCCTCGGGAGCGGCTTCGGCCTCTGCATCGGCTGCCGGCTCAGCATCGGCTTCGGGCTTTGCGTCAGCCTTGGGCTCGGCAGGCTCCTCGGTCTTGGCAGCGGGCTTCGCGGGCTCAGCCTTCGGCTCCTCGGGTGCGGCCTCCTTGGCCGCGGGCTCCTCCTTCGGAGCGGCGGCATCATCCTCAGTCTTTGCAGCTGAGAAGGACTTGCTCTGCTGGCTCTCGTCTGCTTTCTGAGCAGGCTCAGGCTTCGGTGCGGGCTCGGCCGTTGCAACGGGCTCAGCCTTCGCCTCGGACTTCGCTGCGTTGGGCTGTGGCTTTGCGGGCTCGGACTTGGCATCGGCAGCCTTCGGCTCAGGCTTGGTTGCCGCGGGTTCCGGCTTCGCGGGCTCGGCCTTCGGGGCGGGAGCCGCCGCGGGCTTGGCCGGCTCGGGCTTTGCTGCAGCGGCTGCGGGCGCCGACGGCTTCTGGGCAGCTGCGGGTGCAGGCTTCTCGGCCGCTGGCTTGGGCTCGGGCTTCGGCTTGGCTGCGGGCTTCTCTGCCGCCGGCTTTGCCGCGGCGGCGGACTCGGCAGCCTTTGCCTGCGCGGGCTTCGGCTCGGCGGCCTTCGTTTGGGTTTCGTTGCTTTGCTTCTGGTTTGACATGTGGACCTCCCGGGGCGCAGACGTGTCTGC
>JBJEKW010000020.1:38291-62219 GCA_051878835.1 Atopobiaceae bacterium | reverse complement strand
TGGGTCACCACGAGGTCGCGCTGGCCTATCTTTGCCAGGGTCTGGCGCAGGCGGTTCATGTTTACCGTGAGGGTGTTGTCGTCCACGAACGAGTCGGTGGCCCACAGGGCCTCCATCAGCTCGTCACGGGACACTATGCCGCCTTCGCGGCGCATCAACAGCTCCAGTATGCGCAGCTCGTTTTTCGTCAGTTCGACGGCACCGCCCTCGCTGGAGGCACGCGAGCGCACCAGGTCCAGCTCCACGCCATCCCAGCGCACCACGTGGTCGGTGGTCCCCCTGCTGCTGCGACGCAGCAGCGCGTCCACGTGCGCCAGGATCAGCTGGGGGTTCGTCGACTTGGCCACGAAATCGTCGGCGCCTACGGTCAGGCTCATGAGCTCGTCCAGCTCGGACGAGCGGCTGGTCAGGACCATGATGGGCACGTCGCTGACCTGACGGATCTCGCGCGCCACATACTGGCCGTCCGTTCCGGGAAGCCCCAGGTCCAGAACGACCAGGTCGGGGTCGGCAGCCGCCACCTTGGCGCCCAGGGCCTCGAAGCCGTCGGGCACCAGCACCTCGTGGCCCGCGCCCTGCAGCAGCAGCGCCAGCTGCTGACGCACGCCCTCGTCGTCCTCTATCAGGTACAAGCGCGCCACGAGACCAGCCTCCCGTCATTCGGGCGCCGCCGCGCCCCTGCCTATGGGGTCCAGTCTAGCCCAACGGCGCTGACGACTGGCCTAGTCGCGCCTCTGGAAGTACGCCACCGCGATGGCGCCGGGGCCCACGTGCGTGCCGATGGTGGCGCCCACCGAGTGGATGGGCAGCCCGTCCACCATGTCGGCCCACAGGTCCCTCGAGTCGTCGATGTACTTCTGCAGCGTCTTCATGCCACCCTCCGAGCACGCCAGCGCGAACGGGCGGTAGAAGTCTATGGGATGCTGCTGCACCAGCTGCTTCAGGAGGTTCCTGCCGTTCCTTGACCCGCGGGCCTTCCCCAAAAGGGTCACCTCGCCGTCCTGCATAGTGACGACAGGCTTTATGGA
The DNA here is from genome assembly GCA_051878835.1 of Atopobiaceae bacterium. GTDB lineage: Bacteria > Actinomycetota > Coriobacteriia > Coriobacteriales > Atopobiaceae > Olsenella_K. The sequence goes on along the minus strand of JBJEKW010000020.1, from coordinate 61,191 downwards.
CAGCAGGCTGCCCAGCTGGGCGCTGGCGGCTCTGATGCGGCCGCCGCGTCTCAGGTACTCCAACGTGTCCAGAAGGCCCAGCATGTGCACGTCCAGCTTCGCCTGCTCCAGCAGGGCGGCCAGCTCCGCGGCCCCCATGCCCTTCTCGACCTGCATGAGGGCGTACTCCACCAGGATGCGCTCGCCTATGCAGCTGTTCAGCGAGTCGACCACGTGAACGTTCGGTCTGCCCTCGGCGGCTATGCAGGCGCTCTGCCAGGTGCCGGAGACCTTGGACGACAGCGTGATGGCGACCACCTCGTCGCCAGCTGCCAGCGCCTCGTCGAACGCCTGCCGGAAGGCCCCCGGCGACACGGCACCCGTCGAGGGCATGGCGTCGGACTCCACCAAGAGGTCAAAGAAGCGCTCGTGCGTCAAATCCACGCCGTCGTGGTACAGCGTGTCGCCGAACGCCACGGTCAGCGGAAGCACCACCAGGTTGGGATGCTCGAAGTTCACGATGTCTGAGGCGGAGTCGGTCACAATGCGAACGGACATGGCAACGTCCTTCCCCCGGAGCTGCTCCGGCGGCTTGGCCCGGGCGCACCCGGGGGTTATTGGGTTGTAGGGTAGTTGGGGTGATTGCGCACACGAGCCCTCTGGCTCGACGGCAAGCTCGGGTTGGGCCAGGTGGCCCTTGGTGTTCCAGGGCCAGGCGTCCGTGGCGGTGCTATACCTCCTCGAGCCTGCTCAGTATCTGCTCGAGCCAGGCGTACATGTGCTCGCGCTCCTGTGGGCTCAGGTCGGCAGAGGACTGCTCCACCACGTCCTGGATTATCTTGTCCATGCTGGAGGCAATCTGTCGGCCCTCGGCGGTCAGCTGCACGGGCACGCGGTACTTCGCCCCGTCCTCCCAGCTGGCGCGCTTGACGTAGCCGCCCTTCTCCAGCTTTGACACCGTGCGCGAGATGGCCGCTCGGTCCTGGTGCACCATGCGCGCCAGGTCCGCCTCGGAAAGCCCCGCGTCATTCTGGCCCAGGTAGTACATCACCATGGTGTCCGTGCCGCGCAGTCCCAAGGAGCCCATCTTTTCGGACTTGATGCGCTGTATCTCCTTGTTCATGGCGTACACCAAGCCGACGAAGTTCTCGAAGCGATTGATCATGTGGACCTGGCCTCTCTGGCGCCCGGACATGCATGGCACCGACCCTATGTCAACGCCGGCCATGTGGCCCCATGGACCCTGCCGGTGTTGCGTTGTCAACATAATACCCAGCTCCACGGCACGCGTTCCCTAGTTGTTGCATCGTCAACATCTGACCACAATTGGCAAGAGGGACGCTGCGCGCTCGCGCAGGTTTCGTGAACGGGACGTTAATTCCTACCTTGATGGTTGGTTATCAGCTCCCGTCACGCTACTATGCAATGAAAGAAGTTCGCAGCTTCGTGCAAAGGAGCGCATCATGAGCGTTATCACAAATCGAATGTGTTGCTGTCAGGCCATCTGCTAGCAGTCCTGGTCCTGCACGCCCACATCGATTGGACACCGCCATGTGCGAGCTCTTTGCCGTAAACGCCAAGTCACCCGTCGTCGTGAACGACTACCTGCGCGAGTTCTATAGCCACAGCATCCATCACCCCCACGGCTGGGGCCTGGCCCTGCGCGACTCGGAGGGCTCCACCATCAGCCTGGAGAGCAGCGCCCAGCGCGAGGGCGGCATCACGCTGTACAAGGAACCCGTTGCCGCGTACCAGTCGCAGCTTCTGGCCCGCCTTCTGGACCAGCCCATTGCGGGCAGCCACATCACCGGCCACATCCGCAACTCCACCTGCGGCAAGCAGACGCGCGAGAACTGCCATCCCTTCATAGCCACCGACATGTTTGGCACCGAGTGGTCCATGGCCCACAACGGCATCCTGTTCAACGAGGAGCTCAGCTGGAGCTACGACCGCCGCGAGTCCGGCGAGACGGACAGCGAGCGCGCCATGCTGTTCTTCCTGGACTGCCTGGACGAGGCCGGGCTGCGCAAGGGCGCGCCCCTGGACTTCGACGATCGCTTCGACGCCCTGGCCAGCGCCATCGCGCAGTTCAGCAACCTCAACCGCCTGAACGTCATCCTGAGCGACGGCACGTACACCTACGTGCACACGAACACCGACAAGTACACCCTGTGGTACCGCCAGCTGCCCGACGCGGTCGTCATCTCGACCCATCCCCTGGGCGGCGAGGACGAGCGACCCCAGTGGAAGCCCGTGCCGCAGTATCGCCTCATCGCGTTCAAGGACGGAAGGATCGTGCGCACCTCGGCGCCCCACGGCTATGTGTTCTGCGAGGCCATCCTGGAGCTGCGCAAGGTCTTCGGCGACGACTGGCAGGCCGCCGTCGCCTAGGCCTCGTCCACGCGAACTGATTCTTCTGGCAAGAAGGGCCGCACCCTGGAGATGCGGCCCTTCTTGCCTTTGCTATGCCCGCGGCTACCTAGTATGATGCCGTGCAGCGGATGCCCAGCTGGCGCACGCGCTGGCAGATGTCGTCTATCTGCTGGTGCGTGGCCTTCCGGAGCCCAGGGTACGGCGTGTCGCGCGCGATGGTGTACACCGTGACCGCCTGGGGGCGGATGCGCCGCAGCGCGCCCAGCCAGGGCTCGACGTAGGCATCCGAGGTGTTGTCCACGCTCCTGCCGTCCACCTCGCCACGCAGGAAGATCGTCTGCACGATGACGTGGCCGCCGAAGGAGGCCAGCGTGTCGACGACCTTTTTCACGTCGTATGCGCCCACGGGGCGATCCACCCGGGCGATGAATTCGGGATCCACGGTGTCCAGCTTCAGGATGTTGTCGTCCACGCGCATGAGCGCGTCGTGCACGGCGGGCACGTGGGCAAACGTGGAGTTCGACAGCACCGCCACCTTGGCGTTGGGGCACAGCCGGTCCCGCAGCGCCAGAATGCCATCCACCACCTGCGGGAATTCCGGGTTGGCCGTGGGCTCGCCGTTGCCGGCCATGGTCAGCACGTCGGGCACTACCCCCTGGCCTGCCAGCTGCTCCAGCTTCTGGCGCACGGCCTCCACGATGTCTGCGGCAGCGGGGAATCCCACGGAGGTCCTACGCTGCTCGTTTGTGCCCAGCTCGCAGTACACGCAGTCGAAGGTGCAGTGCTTGCCCTCGGCGGGGTTCATGTTTATGCCCAGCGAGACGCCCAGCCTGCGGCTGTGCACCGGGCCGTACACGTACGCGGGATTCAAGAAGGTTGCCATTCTTTACTCCCCCTTCGGGACTATCTGCACCTTGAACACGTTGATGACATCCACGTCCGGACAGCAGAACTCGGCGCAGCCAGGCTGCTGTCCGGGGATGGCGCCCCCGTAGCGCAGGATGTCGATGTATGGGAAGGCCACATGCGCCGCCATGGGGCACAGGTCGCCGCGCTGGGTGTCGAAGTCCCACGTGTCGCCGGGCTTGTGCCCATGGTGGCACGGCTTTGGCCCCAGCCTACGGTCCAGCGTTATGCGAACCTTCGGCCTGGCGCTCATCGGTCGATCACGTCCAGGCACGTCTCCAGCGGGATGCCCTTGTACTTGTCGGCGTTCAGGCGGTTCATGCTGACCAGCTGGCCCACAGTGCGCATGGCTCTGCCCGTGGACTCCTCCAGGGTGAGGCCGCGCAGCAGCCATCCGTACAGCACGGCCGAGAATATGTCGCCCGTGCCCGGGAAGTGCGCGTCCACCGGCGTGAAGGGTATGTCGAAGTGCGACGAGGTCTGGCTGTCGTAGCCCACGACGCAGGCCTGCCCGTCCACGACGGCGCTGGTGACCACCACGGACTTGGCCCCCAGACGGCGCACGCCGTCCACCAGGTCGCGGGCGCCCTCCCGGTCGATGCCGTTCCACTGGTAGGGCGTCCCCGTGAGGTAGCAGGCCTCGGTGAAGTTGGGCACCACGCAGTCCGCCACGCCCAGCATGGTGCGCATGACGTCCACCTTCGCCTGGGTGACGCCGTTGTACAGCTTTCCCTCGTCGCCCATGATGGGGTCCACGAACACCGGCACGCCGGCCTTCGCCTGCTCGTGGCAGTAGTCGCAGACCACCTGCGCCTGGCGCTCCGAGGCTATGAAGCCCGTGGCCACGGCGTCAAAGCGGAAGTCCAGCTGCCTCCACACCTGCATGGTCCGCACCATGTAGTCCGTGGTCTCCAGCATGTGGAACTTGCCGTAGTCCAGCGTGTTGGACACCAGCATGGTGGGCAGGTTGAAGCACTCGTAGCCCATGTGCGACAGCACGGGCACCATGGCCGCGAGGGCCACCTTGCCATAGCCTGGCAGGTCGTTTATCAAAAGCAGCTTCTGGCTGCCCTTCCGTGAAGCAGTATCAGACATGTGAACGCGTCTCTCCCCGAAGGCGAAGCGCCCGCGCCGTCATTTTCCCGGAGGTCAAGCCCCCACAGATGACAAGGCGGACCGTGCCCCTCCACTCTACGCGAAAGGGACACGGCCCGTAGCGTCGATAACGGCCGTTTCAGTGCATGTTTACATTGCGACGGTCCGGAACCTACTGCGGCAGCACGCCCAGGCCGCGCGAAACGATGGTGATGAAGTCCTGCACGTTCGTCACGATGGTCGTGGCGGACAGCGAGCCGCGGTCCTGCAGCTTGTTTACCACGAACTCGGCGGAGTCGATGGCGTACAGGTACATGGGCCTGACCGTACCGTCCGGAAGCACGCGGAAGCTGGGCGTCATGTTTCCCGTGGCGATGGTGTGCAGCATCGTGGCCAGGCAGATGACGGTCGTGGCCTTGCGCACGAGGTCGCGCATGGCGCTTTGTCCCTCGTAGGCGTCGGCTATGACCTCGGGCAGCGGTCCGTCGTCGCGTATGGAGCTGGTCAAGACGAACGGCACGTTGTTGCGCACCAGGCCGTACATGATACCGTTGTCCACGTGGTGGTCCTTGATGAACTGCGGGATGGTGCCGCTGGCGCGCACGCGGTTGATGACGTCCAGGTGGTTGTGGTGCCCGCTGGGCATGCAGCGCTGCGTGTAGATGTCCTGGCCCAGGGCCGTGTGCAGCGTGGCAGCCTCCAGGTCGTGCGTGGCCAGCGCGTTGCCCGCCAGCACGCCGTCCACGTAGCCGGCGTCGATCATGGCCTGCATGGCGCGGCGCGCGTCGTAGTCGAAGGCGAAGGCGGGGCCCATGACCCACAGGATGTTTCCGTGGTCGTGCTCGTAGCGCAGAAGCTCTATCAGGCGGTCGTAGTCGCGGGCAAACGAGGTCTCGCGGCTGCGGCCCTGTCGAAACACGAACTCTCCGCCGCCGGCGTCGGACGCGCCCTCGCTGTGGTCGAAGCCGGTCGTGTGCACCAGGATGCCCTCGCTGCCGTCCTCCGTGCGCCCCAGCACGATGCGCTGGCCCACCTTCAAATTGCGGTTCTCGACCACCTCCAGGTGACTGTCGTCGCACACGACCACGCTGGAGTCCATGCGACTCTCCTTGGCCATGACCCACTGGCCACCCAGCTTGAAGTACTCCGGGTACATGGAGGTGCTGTGGAAGCCCTCGGGCGCCACGCCGTCCTTCTGCACCGTGGCCAGCTGGGCGTCGGGCGCCTGTGCCAGCTTGGGGTCATCGAAGTCTGGTGCGTGGTAGGTGGGCATCTGGAACGCCATGCGAAGCTCCTTTGGACACGAGTTGGACCGACGGGGCAGCGCCACGGCGCCGCAAACGGACGCCGTCACGTGCCCCGTCAAAAGAAAACCGCCTATGCGCTGCGCGGTCAACGCGCAATCAGCGTGTTAACAAGCCCATCCCGAACTTGTAACGAATCGGCCTAGATGTCACCCTGCTGGAGGACCTTGAAGCCGGCCTCCTCAATGCGAAACGTGGCCCTGGAGGCCGCTGCGTCGCCCTGGATCTTGAACACGTCGACGGCCTTCTGGTCCGTGGCGCTGAAGCAGTAGCCGTACTCCACGTTCAGGTCCATGTCGTCCAGGATCTGCAACAGGTCCGCCAGGCCGCCCGGGCGGTTGGGAACCTCGATGGCGCTGACCTCGGTGCGGTTGGCGCGGAAGTCGGCGGCGGCCAGGGCCTCCAGGCAGCGGTCGGTGTCGTCCACGATGATGCGCACCAGGCCGTAGTCGGTGCTCTCGGCTATGGTGAGGGCCTTCATGTTTACCCCGGCGTCGGAGATCGCCCTCGTCAGCTTGGCCAGCCTTCCCTCGGTGTTCTCCAAAAAGACGGTTATCTGGTCTATCATGGCTACTCCTCCCTGAGGTCTATGACGCGCTTTGCCTTCCCGGTGCTGCGCGGGATGGACTGCGGCTCCACCAGCTTCACGCGCACGCCCACGGACAGCGCCGCCTTCAGCGCTGCCTGGATGCGGCGCTGCAGCTCCTCTATCTGGCCGATGTCGTCGATGTCGAAGGAGGGGTTCACCTCGGCCTTCAGCGTGACGACGTCGAGGTAGTTCTTCGTGGTGAGCTCGATCTGGTACCAGCTGGACACCTGGTCGAACGTCTTCATCACGTTCTCTATCTGGCTGGGGAACACGTTGACTCCGCGGATGATCAGCATGTCGTCTGTGCGGCCGTGCAGGCGGTCAATGCGTCGGTGCGTCCTACCGCAGGCGCAGCTGCCCGGAAGGATGCGCGTCACGTCGCGCGTACGGTAGCGCACGACCGGGCTGGCCTCGCGGTCCAGCGTCGTCACCACCAGCTCGCCCCACTCGCCGTCAGGCAGGTTCTTTCCCGTGGCAGGGTCTATGACCTCGACGTAGAAGTGGTCCTCGGCCACGTGGAGGCCGTCCTGCTCCAGGCACTCCACGGCCAGGCCGGGACCGCCGGTCTCGGTCAGGCCATAGATGTCCAGCACCTTGTAGTCCAGCTTGCGCTCCAGCTCGCTGCGGAAGTTGTCGCTGAACGCCTCGGCACCGTGAATGCCAGCGCGCAGGTGGAAGTCCTTGGCGGGGTCCACGCCCATGCCGATGGCGGTGTCCGCTATGTGCATGGCATAGCTGGGCGTGCAGGCCAGGATCGTGGTCCCCATCTGGCGCAGGATGCGAATCTGGCGTTCGGTGTTGCCGGCGCTGGTGGGAATCACGGTGGCGCCCGACCTCAGCATGCCGTAGTGGGCACCCAGGCCGCCGGTGAACAGACCGTACCCATAGGCTATCTGGGCGACGTCGTCGGGTCCGCCGTCCGCGTACTCGATGGAGCGGGCAAAGCAGTCAGCCCAGTTGTCGAGGTCGTTCTGGGTGTAGGCCGCCACCGTGGCCACGCCAGTGGTGCCCGACGACATGTGGACCTCGCGCACCTCCTGGCGGGGCACGCCCACCATCTGGTAGGGATAGCCGTCGCGCAGGTCCTGCTTCGTGACGAAGGGTGCCTTGCGCAGGTCGTCCAGGCTGTTGAACGCGTAGGGGTCAAAGCCGGCCTCGTCGAACGACTTGTGGTAGAAATCTATGTCCTCGTAGCAGTGCACAAGCGTGCGCTTGAGCTTCTGCACCTGCAGCTCCGCAATCTGGTCGCGGGGCATGGTCAAAATGTCCTGGTCGTCCGCCATGCTACCCCCTAAAGGTTCGATGCTCGTTCGGTTCGTGCGCAGACGCTGCGCACGAGGCACTATACGAAAACCATGGAGCAAGAAGAACCAGTTTGCCGAACTCCGTTTTCAGAGCGTTACAACCCTCCCCGCGAGCGGCGCAATACGCGCCGCCGACGAGGTGAGCGAGAGGCGGACGGAGTAGTGTTACCCGCCCTAGCGCATGCTGCCAAACGCGCATGACCCGCCCTGGGCGGAGAACGGGTCCATGCCGGGGAAGCCGCCAGGGGTGGCAGGCTTTGTGCCATCGGACACGCAGCCTTCCGTCGCCTGCAGCTCGGCCTTGGTGACGTCGTGGAGGTTCTTCTCGGCACGGGCGATGGCATCCGCGTCCCCCGTGCGCTTCGCGGCGCGGTATGCGTTCAGCGCCGCCATGAAGTCCCCGCCCATGGGGTCGTCTGCTTGCTCTGCCTGGTCCGTCTGGTCATTCTTACCCTGCTGGCCGCCATCGTCCGGCGCCGGGTCCTCATCGCCCCGCCGCCCTCCGTCGACGCCCACCTCGTAGGTGCCGTGGGCGATGCCCTTCTTCAGCGCCTCCACCAGGCGGCGATCGCTCTCGTCCAGCTGGCCCGTGTCGTTCAGGCTGTCGCTCAGCTGCATGTTCGTTCCTCTCGACAAAAGGCGGCGGGGGAAGCTCCCCCGCCGCCGGATGGTTGCTCTTACGTGTGTATGGTACCCGATGCCCCGGGCCCTCACCGCGCGAGGTCGCTAGGGGATGGCGTTGTTCGCGCTGTCCGAGGCGATCTCGGTGGGCCAGACGGCGTCGCTGGGCATGGTGGCCTGGCAGGAGGCGATGTCGTCGGGGATGTCGGGGTCGGAGTCCAGAAGCTCGGACAGGGTGACGAAGGTGTAGCCCTGGGCCTGCCACGCCTGGATGATCTTTGGCAGGGCGTCGACATCCTGGTCGCGGTTGCCGCCTCCGTCGTGCATCAGGATGATGGAGCCGGGCTGGAAGTACTTCGTGCAGTTGGCCACGATGGCGTCAGAGCCGGGACGGCGCCAGTCCTCGGAGTCGTGCGTCCAGAAGGCGGCCACGCTCATGGAGCCGCCCGAGTACAGCCACACGTTGGCGTTCATAGAGCCGTACGGCTGGCGCAGCGTGGTCGTGGTGACCCCGGTGACGCTCTGGATCTCCTGGAACGACTGGTCCAGCTCGGACTTCACCTGGTCCGCCGTGCAGCGCGTCAGCTGCTGGTGGTCCCACGTGTGGGAGACCAGCTGCATTCCGGCGTCCACGACGGCCTTGGATGCGTCGGGGTCCTCCTGGATCTGCTGGCCCAGCTCGCAGAACGTCGCCTTCGCCCCGTACTGTTTCAGGATGTCCAGGTACTTCTGCGTGTACTCGGTAGGGCCGTCGTCGAAGGTCAGGGCCACCAGCTTCTGCCCGTCCGCGGGGTGCACGTTTGCCCGCTCCACCACCAGGTCCTGCCCCTGGCTCACGACGGCGTCTATGCTCTGGCCGGACTGGTCGCCGGTCTCCTTCTGCGTCACGGTGGGCACGCCCCACTGCTTCACGTAGAAGATGACGCCCTCGTTGCCCTCCATGCGCAGCTTTGGCTGCACGGTGGTCTGGTCGCCCACCGTGTAGCTCTCGGTCACGTCGTTTCCGTTCTGGAAGCTGACCTGGTCGTTGGCCTTGATGGCATAGCCGGAGGCGTCGCTGGGGCTGACGGCGTTGCCGTTGACCGTGGCCTCGTAGGCGTCGCCGCCGCCCTGGGTCAGCACGTCGCCCTTGATGGACAGCAGGTTGCCCGCTGTCACCCCCGGCTGGGTCTGCTCGAACAGCGTCAGCACCGTGGTCCCCTGATGGTCGGTGCGCACCTGCTTTCCGTCCACGGTCACGGTGATGGGTATCTGCAGCCACACGTGGTAGCAAATCCCCAGGGCAGCACCCAGGGCCAGCAGCACCAGCACGACGGCCAGGAGCTTCCTGCCGTGATGGCGCGGCCTCACGCCCTCCAATGCCTCCTCGCGGCGCCGGCGATCGCTTTCCAGCTGCTGGCGCGAATAGGTGGGCGTGCGAATGCCCTCCCCCGCCGGCAGCGGGTCCACGAACGAGTCGTCAACATGGACCTGCTCCGCGCTTTCCTGTGCCGGTTCCTCGCCCTGCTCGTGTCTCGGCAGGTCGTCGTCGCGCCACGCCTCGAACGAGGCGTCCTGTGCGGGTGCGGCGTCCTTGCGTGCACCCCTCTGTGCCATGTGCCTGGGCTTCTGCTTCGCCATGATGCGTTTTCTCCTCGTTGTTGCGTCAGCGTTGCCAAGCTTGCGACCACTAGTATACAGGCTTGCTTAAGTTATCGAAAGGCTACTCGAAAGACACCGAGTCGGCCTCGTCCACGAGCACGTCCGTCTGGTAGAAGCGCCTGAGCGCCCGGATGCCCAGGGCGGTGTCGTGCGTCCCGCCCGTCTCGTAGGCCGAGTGCATAGCCAGCTGGGGCAGGCCCACGTCCACGCCATGCAGGCTGACCTGCGCGTTCAGGATGTTGCCCAGGGTGGACCCACCCCGCTCGTCGCTGCGGTTGGCAAAGCTCTGGCAGGGCACGCCCTCCTCCTGGCACAGCGCTCGGAACGCGGCGCGGCTGAAGGCGTCCGTGGTGTACCTCTGGCTGGCGGTCTCCTTTATGACTATGCCGCCGTTCAGGCGTGCCAGGTTCTCCTGGTCGGTCTTCTCGGGATGGTTGGGATGCTGCGCGTGCGCGTTGTCGCAGCTGACCATGAAGGACCGCGCGACGGCACAGCGCAAGTCCTCCGGGTCCTTGCCCAGGGCCTGGTTCAGGCGAGACAGCACGTCGGGCATCAGCGTCGAGTCGGCGCCCTGCTTTGTGCCGGAGCCTACCTCCTCGTTGTCAAAGCAGGCCAGGACGCTGACGTCGTGGGGGTTGTCCGCCGCCAGAAACGCCTCGGTCGCGGCAAACACGCACTGCAGGTCGTCCAGCTTTGGCGTGCTCATGAACTCGTCGGACCAGCCCCAGATGGCGGGGGCCTGCCTGTTTACCAGGTACAGGTCCTTGCCCAGGATCTGGTCGGCGTCCACGCCCAGCTCGTCGGCCACCATGCGGTCGAAGTCGCCCTTTTGCAGCGTTCCCGCCGAGAAGAGCGGGCACAGGTCCACCTGGTGGTTGTACGCAAAGCCGGAGTTGGCCTGGCGGTTGAAGTGGATGGCCAGGCTGGGTATCAGCAGCACCGGTTTCTGCACGTCCAGAAGCCTGGAGCTGACGCGCCCGTCCTCTGTCACCAGGACCCTTCCCGCCACGGACAGCGGTCGGTCGAACCAGGTGCTGTCCAGCATGCCACCGTACCCCTCGACGTTCAGCCGCAGGTACGAGCCGGGCCCGTCCAGCTCGGGCACGTCCTTCACCTTGAACGTGGGCGAGTCGGTGTGCGCCGCCGCCAGCTGGAAGTGGTAGTGGTCCAGCTGCTGGCCCACCTTGAAGGCCACCAGGCTGGAGCCGTTCCTGGTCGTGTAGTAGCTGCCGCCGGGCTCCACCTGCCAGCGCGCGCCTTCGGGAAGGTACGTGAAGCCCTCCCGGTCCAGGCGCTCGCGCAGCGAGCTCACCGTGTGGAACATGCTGGGGCACCCCTGGATGAAGTCCAGGAGCGCCTGAGTCACCTCTAGGTCGTCCATCCGCACCCCTTCGCATTGCACTTCTGACGCTCACACCATAGCAAAACGCGCAAGGGGCGCCACTCTAGGATGGCGCCCCTCCGGTCGCTGTGACGTCGCACCCAGAAAGACATGGCCCACACCACCTGGCCATGCGCTCCAGCGCTCGATATGTGAATAATTCGCTAGATGCCCATGGCACCCAGCACGGCCGCCACGACGCCACCCAGGACCATGGTGGCGGGCAGGGTCACGAACCACGCCTGAACGATGCTGCTGGCCACGCCCCAGTGCACCTTGCGGATGCCCTTCGCGCTGCCCGAGCCCATGATGGCCGTGGTGATGACCTGCGTCGTCGAGACGGGCGCGCCGATGGCTGTCATGATCTGGATGGCGATGGCGGAGGACGTCTCGCTGACGAAGCCCATGACGGGCTCCAGCTTCGTCACGTTGCCGCCCACGGTCTTCATGATGCGCTGGCCGCCGATGGAGGTGCCCAGGGCCATGGTGGTGGCGCAGAACAGCTTTACCCACAGGGGGATGTCGGAGCCCGTGGGCAGCATGCCCGCGCCCACCAGGGCCAGGGTGATGATGCCCATGGTCTTCTGCGCGTCGTTGGAGCCGTGGCTGAACGCCATGAACATGCTGGAGCAGATCTGCGCCTTGTGGAACAGCGCGTTGGCGTGGTGGGGCGTCCAGTTGGCAAACAGCTCGAACACCAGGCGCATCAGGGCGAAGCCCAGCGCAAAGCCGATGAGGGGCGACGTGAACAGCGGGATGATGACCTTGTCCAGAAGGCCCGCCCACAGCACGTGGTCAAAGCCGTGCGTGTACACGATGGTGGCACCCACCAATGACCCGATGAGCGCGTGAGAAGAGCTGGACGGTATGGACCTCCACCAGGTAAAGAGGTCCCACACGATGGCGCCCACCAGCGCGGCCAGGATGACATAGAGGTCCAGGTTTATGTCCACGAGCCCGTGGGCTATGGTCATGGCAACGCCCTCGTGCGTCAGCGCTCCCAGGAAGTTCATGCCCGCGCTCATGAGCACGGCCACGCGCGGCGGCAGGGCCCTGGTGTAGACCGTGGTGGCGATGGCGTTGGCGGTGTCGTGGAAGCCGTTGATGAACTCAAAGAGGAAGGCGCACACCAGAACGCCTACGAGCATGCCGCTAAGCATTCTTTAGCACCACGTTGCTCACGATGGAGGAGACGGCCTTGCACGCGTCCAGCGTGTCCTCCATGCGGTTGAACAGCGTGTTCCACTTCAGCAGGTGCGTGGGCGTGGCGTCCTTCTCGTCGTAGAGCCTGCCGATGGCGTCGTGGTACACGTCGTCGCCACGGTCCTCGATGGTGTGCACCTTCTGCACCTGCTCCATGACCGCACGGTCCTTCTTGAAGTTGGGCAGGTGGTCAAAGAGCACCTTCAGCTCCTGCGTCGCCTGCTGCGTCAGCACGGCCAGCTCGGTGGCCTCGGGGGCCATGTTCTTCACGTGGTACAGGCTGAGCCTGCGCACGATGTGTTCCTCGTTGTCCACGACGTCGTCCATGTGCTGCGTCAGGTTGTATATGTCCTCGCGGTCGAACGGGGTTATGAAGGACTCGTACAGCTTTACCAGGATGTCATGGACCAAGGTGTCCGCCTCGGTCTCGATGCGCTTCATCTGGGGGATGTTGCCCGCAGAATCCGGGTAGTTCTGGATGATGTCCACGTACACGTCGCTGGCCTCGACCAGCTTCTGGGACTGCTCCGACAGCATCCGGTAGAACATGTCCTCTTTTTTGCTGACCCTGCTCATGTGCACCCTTCGCTATGGCCGGCGCCGCCGGCTCGGGCTGGTTGACTGGTCACGAACACACCAGGAGCGATTGTAGGCGCAACGTAAGCCCTCGTTAAAGCGCGTGCAAAGGTTCTGTCAGACATTGCGGCAATATTACACAAGAATCGCAGCAGAATGCCCGCACTTCCTACCCATGGGTCACCATGTTGTACTGGCGGGAGGCTCGCGGCCCCGCGCACGGGCACAGGGCCACGATTGGGCCCCGCTCGTGCAAAAAACGAAGGTGCAGCTCAGTTAGCTGCCAGCATTGTGTCACACTAGCAGGGATGGAGCGGCGCACTGCCGCGCCCCACAGAGGAAGGTCATGACCCCATGCTACGAATCGGACTGCTTACCAGCGGCGGAGACTGCCAGGCCCTGAATGCCACCATGCGCGGCATCGTGAAGACCGTACTGAACAACTCCAAGGAACCGGTCGAGATCTACGGCTTCCAGGACGGCTACCAGGGACTCATCTACGGACGCTTCCGCGAGATGCACTGGGAGGACTTCTCGGGCGTACTCACCCAGGGCGGCACCATCCTGGGCACCAGCCGTACCCCGTTCAAGCTGATTGACGTCCCCGGCCCCGACGGCGTGCAGAAGGTCCCCGCCATGAAGCAGACCTACCACAAGCTGCAGCTGGACTGCCTGTTTGTCCTGGGCGGCAACGGCTCGCTCAAGACCGCGAACCGCCTTTCGCAGGAGGGCCTGAACGTCATCGGCCTGCCCAAGACCATAGACAACGACACGTGGGGCACCGACATCACCTTCGGCTTCACCAGCGCCATCGACGTGGCCACGCGCTACCTGGACGAGATAAAGACCACCGCCAGCTCGCACGGCCGCGTGTTCGTGGTCGAGATCATGGGCCACAAGGTCGGCTGGATTCCCCTGTACGCGGGCGTAGCCGGCGGCGCCGACGTCATCCTGCTGCCCGAGATCCCCTACGAGCTGGACAACGTCATCAAGGCCATCGAGAAGCGCGACGCCGACGGAGGCCGCTTCGCCATCGTGGCCGTGGCCGAGGGCGCCATCTCGAAGGAGGAGGCGCAGCTGACAAAGAAGGAGTACAAGAAGCTGGTCGCCAAGCGCACCTCCCCCAGCATCGCCTACGACATCGCCGCGCAGATAGCCCAGCGCACGGGCCGCGAGGTCCGCGTGGGCATCCCCGGACACACCCAGCGCGGCGGCAGGCCCGATGCGCAGGACCGCATCTTTGCCACGCAGTGCGGCGTCGAGGCGGCCCTTGGTTGCCTGCAGCACAAGTACGGCTACATGATCGCAAAGGTCAACGGCCAGATGACGCATGTGCCCCTGGAGAAGATCGCCGGCAAGCTGAAGTACGTCGACCCCCAGAGCGACCTCGTGCGCGAGGCGCGCGCCCTGGGCATCAGCTTTGGCGACAAGTAGCCCCACACACGACGAAACGAGCCCATACACATGCACAAGGTAATAACGTTCGGAATCCCCTGCTACAACTCGGCCGAGTACATGGACCACTGCATCACGTCCATCCTGGAGGGCTCCTCCTACGCCGACGACGTCCAGATAGTCATCGTGGACGACGGTTCCCAGAAGGACGACACGCCCGCAAAGGCCGACGAGTGGGCCAGCCGCTATCCAGACATCATCAAGGCCGTCCACCAGGAAAACGGCGGACACGGCATCGCCGTGAAGACCGGCCTGCAGAACGCGGACGGCACCTACTACAAGGTCGTCGACTCGGATGACTGGCTGGACGCCGAGGCCCTGTCCCAGCTGCTGCAGACGCTGAGGAAGTTCGAGGCCTCCGATGCGTGCGTGGACCTCGTGGTGTCGAACTACGTGTACGAGCATGTGGCAGACGGCACGCGCAACGTGGTCGACTACAAGGGCATCCTCCCCGAGGGCAAGGTCTTCGGCTGGAACGAGATCGGCCACTTCCAGATGTCTCACAACCTGCTGATGCACGCCCTTTGCTACCGCGCCGAGGTTTTGCGCCAGGGCGGACTGCCCCTGCCCGCGCACACGTTCTACGTCGACAACATCTACGCGTGGGTGCCGCTGCCCCGCTGCCAGACGCTGTACTACCTGAATGTCGACCTCTACCGCTACTACATCGGCCGCGAGGACCAGAGCGTGAACGAGAAGGTCATGGCGGGCCGCATCGAGCAGCAGGTGCGCATCACGCGCATCATGATGCACGCCTACCACCTGTACAGGGACATTCCCTCCGTCTACCTGCGCAGCTACATGGTGAACTACTTCGTGCTCATGATGACCATCTGCACGATCTTCTCGAAGCTCTCGGATCACCCCGACGCCATGGACGAGCTGGCGAAGCTGTGGGACGAGCTGCACGACTACGACCCGCGCCTGTGGCGCCGCTGCAGGTGGGGCATCTGCGGCATGGTGACGAACCTGCCGGGAAAGGTGGGCAACGCCTGCACCATCGGCGTCTACCGCCTCGCCAGCAAGCTGGTGAAGTTCAACTAGGCCCAGCCGTCCCCGCGCAACGGCGCACGGCAAGCCCGCCAGCCCACGCACAACCACAGGGGGCCGGTCGTCGAACCATTCCGACGACCGGCCCCTTTCTTGTGCGGCTAGACCCACCGCGAGCCGCCGCATCGCCTACGACTCGTCCTCGTGCGCCTTTCCCGTGGCGCCCGCCTGGCCCGCCTTTGCGTCGCGCACCAGCTGAACCAGCTTTACGACGCCCACCACGTACAGCACGGCCGCAGGCACCACCAGGGATATCGTCACGTCCGGCACGAAGGTTGCCAGGTCACGCCACTTGACGCCGTCCCACCAGGGGATCATCACCAGCACCGTGGGGTACACCACGTGCAGGAAGAACAGCCTCCAGCAGTTCTCGCTCAGGCGGTGCCTCCCCAGCTTGCGCCTCCAGGCGCGCAGCCTGACGGCGCTCCAGATGGCGGCAAAGAAGCCCACACCCAGCAGCAGGTCCATCTGCAGGTGCTGGCGGAACAGCATCCACCAGCTGACGCCCAGGGCGTCTCCACCCACCGACAGGCTGACGATGTCGTCGCAGGCCTGGAAGAAGTTCGTGTTTCCGCCGAAGTAGTCGCTGACGTCGCCCATCACCACGATGCCCATGTGGCGGTCGGGAAGCAGGCACATCCTGGTGACGCCGTTCTCGACCTGACCGTCGTGAGACAGCACCAGCTCGCCGTCGTCCCAGGTGAACGATGTCCATCCAAAACCGTAGTAGGTGTCGCCACCGGGGTCGGGCACGCGGCTCAAGAACATCATCATGACGTCGTCGGGCTCCAGAATGCCCTCGCCCAGGTTCAGGTACATCTGGAGGTACTTCTCCATGTCGGACAGGCTGGCACGGACGTAGCCGGACGAGGCCGAGCCCCACGCGGAGTCGGAGTCCTGGTGCACGAAGCCGTCCGCGACGTTCAGACCGAAGTAGTTGCGGTACAGCGGCGCCATGTCCGCCCTGAGCTCCGAGGTGCCTGCCGACGCGTCCGTCATGCCCAGCGGATCAAAGATGTTCTGCTTTAGGTACGAGCCGTAGTCCATGCCGGACACGGCCTCCACGACCTTGCCCAGAAGGTCGTAGTTTGCGTTGGCGTACGAGAAGTGCCCCGCGGAGAGCCCCACCGTGGCGTCTCCCAAGGAGTCGTAGTAGCCAAAGCCGCTGGTCTGGTTCAGAAGCGACCGTATGGTGACGCTGTCGGGGGTGCCGTACTGCGGCACGTACCTCGATGCGGGGGCGTCCAGGTCCACGAGGCCGCGCTCCTTCAGCTGCATGATGGCGACGGCGGTGAACGACTTCGACAGCGAGCCAATGATGAACGTCTGGTGGCTGGAGTCGCACACTCCCAGTGTGCGCTCGTAGCGAATGGAGTCCTGGCCAAAGACGGCAACGGCCATGCCCGGCACGCCGGTGGCGCCGAAGTTGTTGTTCAGGTACTCGTCGAGCGAATCGCTCAGCCGCTTGCCCTCGGGCTCCAGCCCCTCGGGAGACGCCTCGCCCTGCTCGGGACCGTCGTTGTAGTTCGACACGTCCAGGTCGCTGACGTCCGTCTGGTCTCCTGAGGCATCCGCGGGATTCCCCTGGTCGGAGATGTCGGTCCCGTCCTGCTGGTCCTGGGCGTCCTGCTGGTCCTGCATCTGCGCCACGGCGTCGGACGAGCCAGGTCCCTGTGGGGTGCCGTCCTCGCCCAGCTGCAGCGACCCGTCGTCGGAGGTGATGACGTCGCCGTTACCGGAGTCATCAGCGCTCGAATCCTGCTCCCCGTCGGCTACCTGGTCGGAGTCCACAGAGGCGTCTGCGCCTGAGCCAGACTCGTCCGTCACGGCAACCTGCGCCTGCTGCTTTGCGCCCCTGGACGGGAACACCCTCACGCCGCCCACGGACAGCGCCAGCACCACGATGCCAAAGGCTATTATGGCCACTCCCAGCACCGCTATGGCATGCTGGGCCACACCACGGCGTCCGTGGTGCCGGTCATCCGATGTGTTGCTCTTCATATGGCTGTGCCTAGAATCCCGCGTAGATGAACTGTACCGGCTCGTTCAGCCCCGAGAACACGAGGAACCACACTAGCAACAGCACCCCCGCGGCGACACCGGCCGTCGTCACCGCCAGAAGCGCACCCTCGTGTCCCATGAAGTAGTCGCAGATCGCCTGCTTCGGGAAGGCCAGCGGATGCTGTGCCACCTTTGCCCAGAACCCTTCGGACTTCTGCTGGGCGACATCGGCCTTCGTACGCTCTGCCGTCACTTGGAATCGCCCCCAGACTGCTCTGCCGAAAGCCCCGGAGCGTCCCCAAACGCTGAGCCGCCCAGGAAGTCGTCGTCGGTGCCGTTGACGAAGTCATAGAAGGAGTGCTCTATGCGCACCCAGCCCACCCATCCGGGGTGGACCGTATCGCACAAGAAGTACTTCTCGTACTCGCAGCTGGAGAAGTCGGCGTACGCGACGCCGGCCTGGTTGCAGATGTCGCGAATCTTCTGGTAGTAGGCGGCGCGCTCGTCCTTCGAGACGTTCGCGATGTCGTACCACTGCCCATGGACGGGCAGTATGGTCACCAGCGGCTCGAGCCCGCACTCGCGGCACACGTCCAGGAAGCACTGGAAGTCCTCGTACTCCGATTCGGCCTCGTGGAAGTTCTGGAACAGCTCGGGCATGTACGTGTGGTACTTCTCCCAGTACGCATCGTAGATGCCGAAGTCGTTGTTCGTGCATGCTGCCTGTCCGTCGGCAACGGCCTGCTGCATCAGCTGGTCCCAGTCCGGCTCGCCGGTGGGAACACCGGCGTTCCTGACGGCGCTCTTCTTTGGCGAGATGTTGATGACGTTGTCCAGCTTGCTGCGCAGCTCCAGGTTGTCGGAGGTGGCGTAGGCGACGTCGTTCAGCGTGTCCACCACCGTGTCGTGGTTTGCCGCGGACACCTGGCCCGAGTCGATGCCCAAGTCAAGCACGCGCTGCCGCACGTAGTCCTTCGTCTGCTGCGAGATGTCGGAGTTCTGCACGAAGTCGCGGTACAGGGAGTAGTTGAACTTCGTGTAGAACTTGCTCTGGTCGCCGCCGTTCTTGAAGAACCACTGCGGCGAGACCACAATCATGACCTTCTTGTTCTGCACCTTGTTGGCGTAGGCGCCCGCGGCGATGGCCTGCCACAGGCTCTGGTCGTAGCCCTCGCCGATGTAGGTCATGTCTACGCCCGTCACGTTCTCGCCAAAGACGGTCTGGGGGCACATCTCGACGATCTTCTTTGAGATGTACCACTCGGACGAGCCAAAGCACAGGTAGCCGTCGCTCGACATGTTCGAGGTGACGAAGTCCACGCTCTCGGACTTGCCCGAGGCGTAGGTGTAGTCGTACAGGCGCGTCGAGTCGGCGGGGCCCATCTTTGTCAGCACCAGGTTGTCATAGGCGGCAAAGCCGGCGACGGCTATGCCCAGGCCCAGTGCCACGGCGGCCAGAAGGTGACGTCCGCGCATGGCTACTGCATCCGCTCGCGCACGCGGGCGCAGATCTTGTTCACGGTGTTCATCTGCTCGCGGGGCAGCTCGGTGGGCTCGATGGACACGCCGAACTCGTCCTCGATCCCCACCAGCAGCTCGACGGCGGCCATGGAGTCCAGAAGGCCCAGCTTGAACAGGTCGTCATCGCGATGGTCCCTCACCGCGTCGTCGTCGCACACGTCCTCAAGGAGGTCCAACATCTTTGCATCGAACTCCTCGTCGGTCATCTTAGCCATTGAGAGCTCCCTTCACGAGCATGGATATCTGACCAGAGAATATCGCAAAGCTAAACACAACGAGCTGCATGGTTACGAACCAGGATGCAACCTTGTACCAGTTCTGGTCCTTATGGGCCTTGTAGAACTTCGACTTCTTATGGTACGCCTCGGCCAGCCCCATCAAGACGCCGTGGTACAGGCCATAGATGAGGTAGTCGGGCGTCAGGCCGTGCCACGCGCCCATCAGCACCATGTTGCACAGGAAGCCTATTTGGGCCGTCCTCAAGCGGCGGTTCTTTCCGTGGATCAGCTTCTTGCGCATGAGGTCGCGCGTGACGCGCATGAACACGAAGTCGCGCAGCCACGTGGACAGGCTGATGTGCCAGCGGTTCCAGAAGTCGTCGATGCTGGTGCTGACGAACGGCGCGCGGAAGTTGCGCGGCGTGCGGATGCCCAGGCAGTAGCTGACGCCCATGGCCATGAGGGAGTACCCCGCAAAGTCAAAGAAGAGGTACAGCGCGTACTGGTAGGCCGTCTGGACCTGGTACCAGAAGCCCGTGGTGTCGCTCCACGCGGCTGGCGCATAGTAGCGGTGCACCAGCGTGGCAAACACCAGCTTGTATATCATGCCCACCAGAAGCAGCAACAGTCCGCGCGCCAGCATGCCCGCGTACTCGTCGCGCTCCCACACCTTGTGCGCGTCGTCCACGAAACGGCGGCTGCGGTCGATGGGGCCCGAAGTGAACGTGGGAAAGAACGCCAGGAAGTACAGCTCGTCGGGCACCGACAGCTCCTTTATGAGGCTGCCGTGCGTCTCGATGACCACCTGGACCGCCCTGAATGTGACGTACGAGATGCCCGAGAAGCCCAGAATGTTGGCACCCCAGACGGCGCCCACCTTGTAGGCCACCAGAGGCGTCAGGCTGAGGGCCAGCGCCACGCGGTAGCGCGCCTTCGAGTCGGGCTTTCGCAGCAGGAACTGCTCGGCAGCCAGAGCCACCACCATGAAGCAGGCGGCGAAGGCCCCCGTCAGGGGCGTCGTGTAGAACATCAGGCACAGGAACACCAGCGAGACCACCAGGCCGTAGCGCCTGAGCGAGTGTCCCGACAGGCCGATGGCGGCGGCGATGACCACCACCACAGCCAGCAGCTCAAAGAAGCTTGGGTCAGCAAAGAAGGACATGCGCTACCCCCGCTTGAGCGCCTTGCGGTCGATCTTGCCGTTGGCGTTCAGCGGCATCTGGTCGATCACCTTTACCGTACGGGGCACCATGTAGGCCGGCAGCAGCCTTGCCAGCTGCGCCTTCAGGTCCTGGGCCTCCTCGAAGGACTTGCCCTCCTGGTGGCCGTGCAGCACCACGTAGGCACGCAGCCTGTTGATGCGGCCGTTGCGCTCCACGGGTACCACGGCGGCCTGCTTCACGTGCGGCAGCTCCTCCAGGGTGCCCTCGATCTCGCCCAGCTCGATCCTGAAGCCGTTCAGCTTGATGTATGAGTCCAGGCGGCCGCAGCAGTGCAGCACGCCGTCCTGGTCCAGGTAGCCCAGGTCGCCGGTCTTGTAGCCACGCACGTGCTTGCCGTTGGCCATGCGCGCGTCAAAGAAGGACTGTTGGGTCTTCTGCGGGTTTTGGTAGTAGCCCTTGGCCACGGTGTCGCCCACGATGTAAATCTCGCCCTGCTGGCCGCGCGGCACCTCCGTGCCCGTGTCGCGGCTGACGATGTGTATCTCGGTGCCGGGACGGGCAACGCCCACCGGCAGAGGCGTGGGGTCTTCCAGCTGCTTCTGGCCAATCTCGCCATAGGTGATGGCCACCGTGGACTCGGTGGGTCCGTAGGTGTTGGCCACGATGGCGTCCGGGAAGCGCTTGCGCAGCGCCTCCACGGTCGTGTGGTGCAGTGCCTCGCCGCAAAAGAGGAACATCTGCAGGCTGGGGGCCAGCTTCTGGCTGAAGCCCTTGTCGACCAGGCAGAAGTCGGCAAACGACGGGGTCGAGACCCACACCTGCACGCCGGACTCTGCCACCTCGGCAAACAGCCTGCCGTAGTCGTTCATAGCGTCGTCGGTGACGGAGTACAGCATGCCGCCCGTGCTGAGCGCGCCCACGAGCTCGTACTCCGACAGGTCGAACGAGTAGGGCGCCTGGTCCAGGAACACCTTGCCGCCGTCGCGCACCACGGGAAACGTGCGCATCCACCTCATGAAGTTGCCGACGCAGTTGGACGTGACCTCGATGCCCTTCGGGCGTCCCGTGGACCCCGAGGTAAAGATGATATATTGCGTCTGCTCGCCGGACACCCAGACGGACTCGTCGGGCTCGGGCGCCTGCCGACCCTCGACCGCCAGCTTGCGCGCGTCCACCACGCTGCTTTGGGGCAAAAGCTCGACGAGCTCGTCTGACACGTCACACGTTGCCAGGACCAGCGTGTCCTCTATCTGGGACGCGATGTCGTGGATGCGGGTGGTGGGCAGTCCGGAGTCCACGGGCACGAAGGCGTGGCCGCTCATGAGGCAGCCCAGGAAGGACGACACCATGAGCGAGGACTTCTTGCCCAGAACGATCACGGGGGCGCGGTTTGACGTGCGCTTCAGAAGGGCATCAGCCACATGGCAGGCGTGTGCCCACAGCTGCGCGTAGGAGGTCACGCCCTCCCCCTGCACCTTGTAGGCGGGCAGTTCGGGCTGGTCACGTACCACGTCGCGAACTCTGGCGAGCAGGTCGTTCGTCTGGCTCATCGCAAGACTCCAATTCCCGGGGGACGCCCGTGCGGGCATCGCCTTCCGTCCGATGTTTAGACATCGAGAATAACCTATGACAAGCCAGGTGTGGCCCCAACGCCGAACGAGTATTCGTCACACAAAAACTGTGCCGGGTGTACGTACTGCGCGCATGCGCTTCTTGGCTGAAATGCACCTTGGGCAAAGGGCCCCTGCACAGAGAGCCTGCTGGACCAGATGGCCTGCAGGCCAATGCGCGCGTGAGCGCATAGCGGGCGGGAGCGCATAAAAGAATGGCCCGGTCACCGGGACCGGGCCACTCCGAGCAGAGCTGGTGAAATGGTGCTAGCCGCCCACACGTAGGCGACTTCACCCTGGCAAGTCGCTGGAGGCTGACCAATCCCGCACGGGATTCATCAACAGGTCCAATGCGCCCCGCCAGATGAACGTGCTATCAACACCCCAAGGCAATGCGGCAACTCAAAGAATCCAGCCACTCAAAGACAACAGCCGAACTAGGCCGAGGTCACGCGAGCGTTCTGGAGCGCATCGAGCGTCGAGACCTCGATGCCGCCCTGCCCGTAGCGCAGAGCCATGTCTATGTAGGACTGGTCGATGGGCTCGCGGAACTCCAGGAAGATTCCCTGCTTTCCAGGCGCGCGCACGTCACTCTTGCGTACGAGCGTGCAGCCGCCCAGATACTGCAGGTTCATGCGAATGCCGGCCAAGCGCGTGGCGGTGACTGCTCCGGCCTTGCCCCAGAACAGGAGGCCATAGGTCCTGCCATCCCAGCCAATCTTGAAGCCTTGAAGCGTGCATGCGGTAGATCCGCCGTTGTGGATGTAGCGGTACCGCGAGGGCGCCTCGTTCGAGCGAAGCTCGCTGCCAAACTGTGAGGTCATATCGTCCACCCCTTTGGTTCCAACGGTTGATTTCCCTTTGTGAAATCCCACTCTGAATTCCGTGCGCTCGTGCAGATGCTCGTGCA
>JBJEKW010000020.1:28269-38191 GCA_051878835.1 Atopobiaceae bacterium | reverse complement strand
GCTCGTGCAGATGCTCGTGCATAAAACTCGTGCCGTATTGCCCAACCCGGTGCCTATTACCTTTGGGCTATTAGGTACTATACGTTCTCTGTTCCCTTTCAGCATGCGTTCTGAGTTCTATTTCGGTAGGCGGTAACTTTTCTAGGACCACAGGTATCAGTTCTACGTGCTACTGAGGTTGTCTTATTTGAATGAGTGCCGCCGTTCGAGCGATTAAACATGCCTTTTGCCTATCATTTCTTGGGAAAATCAGGTCTTCAGGAATGCCGGAACGATACCCATAGATGCGCATTTTTCGAATGTTCGACTCACGGAAATCCCATTGGGCCCCCACCGGAAGTCTGCGGGAAGTCGAAAATGGGTCTCGGGCGTGATTTGGATTCATTGGCGCGTCCCCCAATAGGCTCACGCCTGGCTCCTTAACAGGATTGCTCCGACGAGGTTCCGATCTGTGGGTGTCGTCGTCGCACCCACAGCTCGAACTTCTGCAGAATTCATTGACCGGGTGTTGAGCTATGCGTATCCGTCCACCTACGCCTCCATCTTCTGCAGAAACGCCCTAACAAGGTGTCGAGACATGTGTGTCCCCGCACCCACATCTCCATCCCCTGCAACTAACTCCTAATAAGGGTTCGAGCCATGAGTGTCAACGCACTCGCGTCTCCACTCCTTGCAGAAAAATCCCTTACAAGGCTTCGAGGTGCGAGTACCTATCCACTCGCAACTGGCACCCCCGCAGGAGCTTCTGACAGGGTTCCGAGATGCGAGTACCCACACCAGGGACTTCCGCAGCAACGAGGGGCCGATCGGGGCGGCATAATATTTCGATAGGCCTCCTACCTGGTGTTTTGCGAGAGGGCCAAGACGGGCCTCTGCAAGACCTCGAGGCGTGGGTACTCGCGCCTCCGACCCCTGTGGGAATCCCTTGCGTGACTCCCAGGTGTGGGTGCTCACGCACACACACCACGGGGCTCTGCAGAAAATACCTGACAGGACTCCGCATCGCGAGTGCCCTCGCACCCGCACCTCCATACCCTGCAGAAAAATACCCGACAAGCCTTCGAGGTGCGGGTGCCATCACACTCGCACCTCGACGCCCTGCAGCATCAGCCTGGCGGGGCGTCGAGTCGTGAGTGACACCACACCCGCACTTCGTACCCCTGCAGAAATGACCTAACGGCGTGCCGCCTAGACACAAGCCGACGGGCACGGTCCCGGGCTGCCCCGCAACAGACTACGCGCTCTCTAGGCCACCCACGTGCCAGAAATGTGCCCTACCGACCGCCCTCAGTTCCAGGTCCAAAGTAGGAAGCGCAGTTCAGCGGCGTCTCGTACACGTCCACCTGGCTCACGGGCATGCCGCGCTGCTCCATGCGCTCGTAGAAGTAGCGAGCCAGGTTCTCGGCGGTCGTGCGGAACGGCAGCATCGTCAGCTTGAACCCCTCGTCCTCGACGAGCGCGCGGACCGTGGTAGGCTTCAGCGACCCCTCCTCCACCAGGAAGGTGTGGTCCAGCTCTCCCGTCAGCTCGCGCAGGTTCTTCTTGAACACGCCGAAGTCCACGACCATGTCGCGCTGCGTGCCCTCGCTCCCCAGATGGTCCACACGCAGGTAGGCCACGACCTTCCAGCGATGTCCGTGCAGGTTCTCGCACTTGCCGTAATAGTCGGTCAAGAAGTGCGCGCCGTCGAAGCTGCTTTCGGTCTTCAGTCCGTACATGGTTCTCCTTGGAATCGCGTTATCTCAGGTTGGACTCGGGGCTCGGGGCTGGGTCCGGGGATGGCTCCGGGGCTCGGAGTTCGGATTGGGGATTGGGTTAGGGTTGGAGTTGACGCTTGGGCTTGGGCTTGGACTAGGACTGGGATTTGGGCTGAGGCTTAGGCTGGCGATTGGGGTTCGAGTTAGCGGCCTAATCCAACAGAGCTCTGCTACAGCCCACGCTCGGGATGGTCCGGCGTCGGGAAGTGCCGGCGCAGAAGACCTGCTAACTCGCCTGCCAGGGTGATGGAGCCACAGCCCACGAACGAGGTGCCATCCAGCGCCTTGACCGCGGCGTCGACCGTGGGGTACACGCCGTCCACGTGCGCTCCCTCGGCACGGAAGAGGCCGGCCAGCTCGTCGGCTGAAAGCGCCCTGTCCGAGCTGGTCTGCGTCACGCTGACCGCAGGGAACTCGGGCGCCAGCAGGCGCACGATGCCCTGGACGTCCTTGTCGGCCAGGACCGCGCACAGAAGCCTGGGGCGTTTCTCGACCTCGGGCGCCATCTGACGAAGCGATCCCAGGAACGTCTGCACGGACTGGGGGTTGTGGCAGGCGTCTATGAGCACGAGGGGGTTGGGCACCAGCACGTCGAAGCGGCCCGGAGTCGGACAGGACACCACGGCGTCGTACAGCGACTGCTCGCTCAGCGCGTGGCCCAGGTACGCCTCGGACAGCGCGACGGCGCAGCTGATGTTTGCCGCCTGGTAGGCGGGCTTCAGCGCCGCCAGCTCCACGGCGGCACCGTCGGGCCTGGTCAGCTTCAGCAGCAGCACGTCACCCAGCCTTGCGGGGTGCTGCTGGATGATGTAGCGGTAGTGAGCCAGCTCTGGGTGCTCGCGCGGCACGCCGGGGTGCAGCTCTCCCTGAGCATCGTCCAGGCGCTCGGGCCTCACGAGCGTCGGCACCACGTCTTCCCTGCGGCACTGCTCCAGGAACACATCCTCGACCGAGTCGGGAGTCGCCGTGCCCACGCCCAGCACGCACGCCCTGCCCCTGCGAATGATGGCTGCCTTCTCGCCCGCAATCTTCTCGAGCGTGTCGCCCAGTATGCGCATGTGGTCCAGGCCGATGCCCGTGACGGCGACCGCCTTGATGGAGCTGGCGGCGGAGGTGGCGTCCCACCTGCCGCCCATGCCACACTCCAGCACGGCCACGTCCACGCCCGCCAGCGCGTACACCGTCAGCGCCGCCACCGTGAGCACGTCGAACTCGGTAATGTCGTACGGACGCTGGCCCTGCTGCTGGCGGCGCCGGTTCACGCGCTCCCCCGCCATCTGCGCGGCACGCACGCCCAGGCCAAAGTCGTCGCCGCTGACGGGTCTGCCCTGCACCTCCATGCGCTCGGTAAAGCTGACCAGCTCGGGAGAGGTGTACAGCGCGCAGCGCATGCCCTGTGCCATCAGGATCTGTGCGGTGTAGCGCGCGGTCGAGGTCTTGCCGTTGGTCCCGGCTATCTGCACGCAGTCGTATCCGGCCTCGGGACGGCCCAGCTCTGCCAGCATGTCCTCCACGCTCTCCAACATGGGCTGAATGCCGAAGCGCTTGGTTGACGCCAGAATCTGCATAGCCTCGTCGTACGTGGTCTTTGGAACGGAAAACGGCAGCTGGTAGCTCATGTGATGAGACCTCGTCAATCGTAGGGTTCGCGCTTGCGCGCCTGATGCTAGTTCTGCGCCCCATAATAGCGCGGTCCCAAACGTGTGCTAGTCTGGTTTGACCGGCGCAGCTGGCGCCAGCACGAGAAAGCTGCATCACACATGGATCTGTCCCAGGCTATAGAGCAGGCAAACGCCTTCGTCATCCCCGGCTTCCTGTCGGGCGACGAAGCGCTCACGGCTGAGCGCCAAAAGAACGAGGAGGCCATCGCCCTTCTGAGCGACGCGTGGAAGAGCGCGCCCGCGGGGCAGGAGCCCTTCTCGTTCGACCTGGTCAGGGGCCTGGCGGACCGCAACCGCGCCATCTGCGACGCCTATGGCACCGAGCGCCTGGGCAACACCCCCGGAAACAGCCTGGCCCGAAAGCTGTCCGACGACGACCTGGTACGCTCCGTGGCGGTGCTGCAGCACCGTAGCGAGGTGGACGTCAGGCGCGCGGCCGGCCCGCAGATCCGCGACCTGGGCGTGGCCTACGTGGAGGCGCCGGTCTGGGGCATGGTCGTGGGCATAGACCTGGAGACGACCGAGCGCTACCCCGACCGCGGCTACATCCTGAACGTGGGCCTGGAGTTCGTGAAGCTGGCGCCCAAGGGCCGTGCCAAGCGCGGATACGCCGCCTTCTGCGGCCTGCCCGACATGTACAAGGACAAGGGCGTGCCCCTGCAGGAGATCCACCACATCACGTGGGACATGATCGCGGACAAGAAGCCCTTCCGCGAGAACCGCAAGCTCCAGAAGGCACTGCTGGCCGCCCTCGAGGCATACCCCTTCATGGCGCACAACGCCGCGTTCGAGGACTCGTGGCTCATGCTGAACCTGGACGGCTACGCCGAGGGACGCAAGGCCGGCCGCATCGTGCCCATAGACACCCGCGACATCTGCAGGCGCATCGACCCTGAGTACCGCAGCCTGCCGCACGACTCCCGGCCCGCCACGCTGGAGAACTGGGCGCGCCGCAGGGGCACCCTTGAGCAGAACCAGAAGGAGCGTCACCTGGGCTTGGAGGACGTGGACCTCATGATGGCCACCGTGGAGGCCGAGTTCGACGAGAGGAACATGTTCGCATAGCCTGGCGCGACGCGCCCTCGCGCACCCGCCTCTACGCGGCGCCTGGCCCGTGATCCGCGACGATCCCACATCGTTCTTCTTGCACAAAAAGAACCCCGGCAGACCATGCGGCCTGTCGGGGCTTTCGTTATTGCAGAGCACCCATCCTCACGCAAAGCATAAGGCAAGAAGGGCACCTAGCCCGTTGGCGCAAGCCCGCGATTCTATGACGCGGACGCGCGCCACCTGGCTACTTCTGCCAGGCGGCAGCCTCGTCGGCAGAGATGGGGCGAATGTCCTCGCCCTCGGCGTAGGGGGACTCGGTGCCACCCTGGCCGGCCAGGAAGAAGAAGCCGGAGCGGTTCTTGTACAGGGACTCCTCGTAGCCCGCGGGGTCACCGAAGCCGCCGAAGTTCTTGTGGCCCAGCTCGGTGGACTTGTTGGTGTCGTAGACGTGACGCTTGCCCTGGAAAGTCTTGGTCTTGCGCATGGTGTGCTCCTTTGAAGTGAACGCCCAGATTTGCTGTCGACGAAACCTGTCGACTTCAGGTCGACATGCCACACGGAGAATATCCAGCACGTGGGAAGCCCCGTATGACAAGGGCCATTATAGTTACTGTCGAGTTAAAGTCGACATGTCGAGTTCGTAAACTCTGACTGTCGAGTTAAATCCACACAGATGTCGAGTTCGAAATCGACATGTCGAGTTGCCATCCGTGCGCCCAAGGTCGCCTTCCGTCCGAATCTGGCCATTGAGGACACATATCGCCATCGGCATGGGGAACAATGGATGCATCCACCAGAGCCAGGCGGCCCGCATGGACCGCCGCAAGCATACCGGAGGGACATCCATGAACGAGGACGACTTCACTACGCTGGACGAGACGGGGCTCGAGTTCGTCGCGCTCAACCCCGACGGCGAGGAGACCACCTACGAGGCGCTCTTTACCTACGATTCCGACGAGACCGGAAAGAGCTACATCGCCTACACGGACAACGAGGTGGGTGACGACGGCGACGTGGCCGTCTACGCCTCGACCTACGACCCGTCGACCTTCGACTCCGACGTGTCGGACGGCGTGCCCGTGGACCTGGGCTCCATCGAGACCGAGGCCGAGTGGGACATGATCGAGGACCTGCTGGACGAGTACAACGAGCTCCAGGGCGCCTACGACGACGCGGACGACGAAGACGAGGACGACTCCGACGACGAGTAGCCTCGCCGCGAACGACGTGGGGCGGGTCGCGACAGAATCGCGGCCCGCCCCCTCCTTTTCGATGTTGCTCGCCAGCTTGCGGCGTCAGTTACGCGTGTCTATCCACGCGGCAGGCCCGCAGACCTGCAGTACCGAATGCCGCTGGCTAGAGCGCCTGCACGCACTTCACCACTAGGTTGCCACCGGTGTGGCGCTCCTGGTGCTTTGCGTACCAAGGCTCGACCTCGCGTGCGAGGATGCGCGCCGTGTCCGCAAAGAAGTCGTGCTGGCTGCCGTTCAGGTGAGCGCGGTAGCGTCCGCCCATGAACCAACCGTTGCAGCATGCGTCGTAGACGTTCCTCTGCGTTGCGTTCATCTCGTTGTACTTGGTCATAATGCCTCACTCCTTTCGAAGGCGCTGCGAGGCGAAGTTCTACGTACTTTGGTTGCGCTTCGATTGCTGTGGTGCTTTGCCTCGCTGGGTTCAGTATGCCCGTTTCACGGCAATAAATACCGTTTATGGGCAAAATTCGACCATTCACAAGTTTGCGATGGCATATTTGATTGTTTTTCTTGACTAACTCATGATATTGTGCTTGCGATTATTTACCGGCATTTGGGCAGCTACCGAGGGTGGCCTGAATCACGTTCCACGCTCGTACCACCTGTTTGAACATCTGTCGCGCCTTCCGCAACGCCTTGGCAACGCAGAAATATTCGGTCGTAATTCGCAATTTCTGGACCCGCTGCGCATATTTGGTACGCGAAGCCATGGCCAGGTGAAAGCCCAGCACCACAAATAAATAGGTCCACCCCCGCGCAAAGCGTAGGGGTGGACCCTTGGACTATAGCCTTCAAGACCGGTGGTGCTGACGCGTCAGCACCCCGAGCACGAGCCTGTGGCTACATCAGCTTCGTGACGTCCTCGGCGAACTTCACGGGGTCGTCTATGGGCATGCCCGCGACGAGCAGCGCCTGGTCGTACAGGATGTGGCCGTACAGCTTCAGGCGGTCCTTGTCGCCGGACTCCTGCGCGGCGACAAGCTTGCCGAACACGGGGTGCGCGGCGTTCAGCTGAAGCACGCGGTGCGCCTTCGGGGCCTTGTCGCCCTCCGGGCCCTGGGCTATGACGCGCTCCATCTGCAGCGACACGGGGCCCTCCGAGGTGACTGCCGCAGGGGCGTCACCCAGGCCGGGAGCCACCTTCACGTCGTCCACCTTGCCGTCGAGCGCCTCCTTCAGGCCGTCAAAGAGGTCCTTGTTCTTCTCGGAGGCCTCCTCGGCCTGCTTCTTCTCGTCCTCGGTCGCAAAGTCCAGGTCGGCGTTCGTGACGTTGGTCAGCTCGTAGTCCTTGGCATCGGTGCCCTTGTGCTCGGAGTCGCCCGCCACGGCGTCCACGTGGTAGCTGCGCATGACCTGGAACATGAACTCGTCCACGTCCTGCGTGCACACCAGCACGTCGTAGCCGTGCTCGACGGCGCTCTTCACCTGGGGCATGGCCTCCAGGCGCTCGCGGGACTCGCCGGCGACGTAGTAGATCTTGTCCTGGCCGTCGGCCATGGCGTCGACGTACTCCTTGAACGTGATCTGCTTGCCCTGCTTTGCGCTCCAGTACAGCAGCAGGTCGGCCAGCTCGTCGGCCTTTCCGCCGTACG
Organism: Atopobiaceae bacterium; assembly: GCA_051878835.1. Taxonomy (GTDB): domain Bacteria; phylum Actinomycetota; class Coriobacteriia; order Coriobacteriales; family Atopobiaceae; genus Olsenella_K. The sequence goes on along the minus strand of JBJEKW010000020.1, from coordinate 30,878 downwards.
TGGTGTAGATGCCGAACTTCAGGCCGCGGCCAAAGTTCTCAAAGAACTTCTGGTAGTTCTCGCGGTCGTTGTCGCGCATGTCCTGCAGCTCGCTGGTGATCTTCTTCTCGACCCTGCGGGCGATGGCGCGCAGCTGGGCGTTCTGCTGCAGCGTCTCGCGCGAGATGTTCAGCTTTACGTCGGGGCTGTCCACGATGCCGCGCACGAAGTTGTAGTAGTCGGGGACCAGGTCCTCGCACTTCTCCTGGATCAGCACGTTGTCGCAGTACAGCGCCAGGCCCTTCTGGTAGTCCTTGCTGTACAGGTCAAAGGGCTGCACGCTGGGGATGAACAGCAGCGCGTCGTAGGACAGGGCGCCCTCGGCGTGGAAGCTGATGGTGCGCGCGGGGTCGGCGTAGTCGTGGAACGTGGCCTTGTAGAACTCGTTGTAATCCTTCTGGTCGACGTCGGAGGAGCGCTTCTTCCAGATGGGGGTCATGGAGTTTATGGTCTCGAGCTCCTGGTAATCCTCGTACTCCGGCTTGTAGTCGTCGGGCTTCGGGTCGGGGGCGGGCTTCTGGCGGCTCTTGGTCACCATCATGCGGATGGGATGGCGCACGTAGTTGGAGTACTTCTTGACCAGCTCCTTGAGCTCCCACTCCGAGAGGTACTGGTCGGTGTTGTCCTGCTCGGTCGAGGGACGCAGGTACAGCGTGATGTCCGTGCCGTGGTCGTCCGCGCCGTCGCGCTCGCCGGGACCGGCGGGCTCGATGGTGTAGCCCTTCTCGCCGTCGGACTCCCAGGCGTAGGCCTGGTCTGCGCCATAGGCGCGGCTGACGACGCGCACCTTGCTGGCCACCATGAACGCAGAGTAGAAGCCGACGCCGAACTGGCCGATGATGTCCATCTGGTCGCCCTGGTGCTCAGCGTTCTCCTCCTTGAACTGCTCGGAGCCGGAGTGGGCGATGGTGCCCAGGTTCTTGTCGAGCTCCTCCTGGGTCATGCCGATGCCGTTGTCTGACACCGTGATGGTACGGGCGTCCTTGTCGAACGAAAGACGGATGGCAAGGGAGTCCTGGTCCACCTTCATGTCGGGGTTCTTCACGGCCAGGAAGCTCAGCTTGTCCAGGGCGTCAGACGCGTTCGAGATGAGCTCGCGCAGGAAGATCTCCTTGTTTGTGTAGATCGAGTTGATCATGAGGTCCAGGAGCTTCTTGCTCTCGGTCTTGAACTGCTTCATGGGCAGAACTTCCTTTCCACAAAGGGGCGGCAGCTTGCGCCACCGCCCCAAAGACAATTGCACGATAGATGTTCTACCCGCTCTTTTAGGACCTAAACGGCCATCGGAAGAAAACCTATTCTGCCAACGCTTAGATTTTCGCTACGCCGATGAACTCATAAGCAGGGGTTTACGGCTTTGGTTCTTCTCGTGACGGACGCCCCACGACGGGCGAGCGACCCCGCGTCCCTTGTTCATAATAGGCAGGAGCAAACTCGGAAGCCGGAGGTACATCGTGAGCGAAGCCACAACGCATCCCGCCAGGCGCTACAGCCTGGGCGAGGACATCGGAAGCGCCATATCGCACGGCGTGGGGGCGCTTCTGTCCATAGCTGCCCTGGTGCTCTTGATCGTGTTCGCCGCGCATCACGGAGGCGGCCTGCGCGTGCTGGCGGCCGTGATGATGGGCGTCGGACTCATCCTGGAGTTCACCTTCTCCACGCTGTACCACGCGCTGACGCCCCCGAAGGCAAAGCAGGTCTTCCGCGTGTTCGACCACAGCGCCATCTACCTCATGATCGTGGGCAGCTACGCCCCGTTTGCGCTCGTGACCCTGGCGGACGTCGGCGGACCCGTGCTGCTGGCCATCGAGGCTGTCGTGGCCGCCGTGGGCATAGTGGCCGAGGCGTTCCTGCGCGAGCGCCAGCCCGCCTGGCTGTCGGTCGTGATCTACGTGCTCATGGGTTGGCTCGTCGTATGGCGCCTTCCCGACATCTGGGCGCTTCTGCCCCGCCCGGGCTTCTGGCTGCTGGTGGCCGGCGGCCTCAGCTACACGGTGGGCACCGCGTTCTACCTGGCCAAGCGCGTGCCGTGGACGCACTTCGTGTGGCACCTGTTCGTGCTTGGCGGAGCCGTCTGCATCACGCTGTCCGCGTTGCTGTTCGTGGTGTAGGGCCATTGCGTAGCAGCCCACGTCGGGGACAGCCGTGGGCGCAAATACGACTGTGGGCGCAAATGCATCATGCAAGAAGGGCCGGGGCTGGTTCGCAGCCTCGGCCCTTTTGGCTTAGCCCCTCTTTGACCCCTGACGACGGATGCCGCCCTTGCGGCCAGCGGCCTTGTTCGGCCCCAGGCCTGCCTTTCCCCGGACGGCGCCTTCCCAGCTGCCGCGCTGGGGCTGGTGCCTCTGGCGGGCGAGGCTCCGCCGCCAGAGCTCGTGCTGGCGCTTGCGCTCGTCGGCTCGGCTTCGTCCGTTGGAGCGGCCGTGCTCGTCGGCGCGCCCGCGCGCACCGGTATCCTGGCGCGCCTCCTTGCCGGAACCTGGCCGCCCCATGCTATGCGAACCCCAGCATCAGGCCCACCAGGTGCACCAGCCAGGCGACGACCCAGGCGATGCCGCACTGGAACAGCA
>JBJEKW010000020.1:0-28169 GCA_051878835.1 Atopobiaceae bacterium | reverse complement strand
CCCACCAGGTGCACCAGCCAGGCGACGACCCAGGCGATGCCGCACTGGAACAGCACGATGCGCAGGGCCCACCGGCCGCCCAGCTCGCGCTTGATGGCGGCGATGGCCGCGACGCACGGCGTGTACAGCAGGCAAAACACCAGCAGCGATACGACCGCCAGCGGCGTCAGGGCGGCGACCAGCGCCTCCGTGCTGCCGAACAGCACGGACAGCGTGGCCACCACGACCTCCTTCGCCATGAAGCCAGCGATGAGGGACGTCGTGATGCGCCAGTCGGCAAATCCCAGCGGGGCAAAGATCGGCGAGATCCATGCCGCCAGCAGCGCCAGTACGGAGTCCTGCGGGTCGCTGACCAGCTCCAGGGTGGGGCTGAACGACTGCAGCGCCCAGATGACGACGGCGGCGCCGAACACCACGGTGAAGGCTCGCGTCAGGAAGTCCTTGCTCTTCTCCCACAGCAGCTGCATCACGCTCTTCGCCGAGGGCATGCGGTAGTTGGGCAGCTCCATCACGAAGGGGACGGCCTCTCCCCTGTCGAGGGTCTTGTGCGTGATCCAGGCCAGAAGCACGCCCACGGCGATGCCCAGCAGGTACAGCAGCAAGATCACGAGACCGCCCCTGCCGGGAAAGAACGCCGCAACGAAGTAGCCATAGATGGTCAGCTTGGTAGAGCAGCTCATGAACGGCGTCAGGGCGATGGTCAGCTTTCGGTCACGCTCGGAGGGCAGGGTCCTGGTGGACATGACGGCGGGCACCGTGCAGCCGAACCCCATCAGCATGGGAACGATGGAGCGACCTGACAGGCCGATCCTGCGCAGCGGCTTGTCCATCACGAAGGCCACGCGCGCCATGTAGCCCGTGTCCTCCAAAAGCGACAGGAAGAAGAACATCGTCACGATGATGGGCAGGATGGGGAGCACCGTGCCGATGGCGTTGAATATGCCGTCGATGACCAGCGAGTGCAGGACCGGGTTCACGCCCGCGGCCGTGAGCCCGGCGTCACAGGCCGCGGTGACCCAGTCCACCAGCATGGACACCAGGTTCTGCAGGAACGCGCCGATGACGTTGAAGGTCAGGACGAACACGGCGGCCATGATGAGGATGAAGGTGGGTATGGCGGTCCAGCGCCCCGTCAGGATGCGGTCGGCCCGCTCGCTGCGCTGGCGCTCCTTCGACGCGTGCGGCTTTACCACGCACGCGTCTACGACCTTCTGTATGAACGAGAAGCGCATGTCGGCGATTGCGGCCGCGCGGTCGAGGCCGCGCTCCTGCTCCATCTGGTGGACGATGTGCTCGATGGCGTCCTTCTCGTTCTGGTCCAGGCGCAGTGCCTCCTCGACGCGCGGGTCGCCCTCGACCAGCTTGGTCGCGGCGAAGCGCACGGGTATGTCGGCGCGCTGGGCGTGGTCCTCTATCAGGTGCATGACCGCGTGCAGGCAGCGGTGCACGGCTCCGCCGTGGTCCTGCGGGCTGCAGAAGTCCTGCCTACCGGGGCGCTCCTGGTACTTCGCCACGTGCAGGGCGTGGTCTATGAGCTCGTCCACGCCCTCATTCTTCGCCGCCGAGATGGGCACCACCGGGACGCCCAGCATGCCCTCCATCTGGTTCACGCGCACCGAACCGCCGTTGCCCTGCAGCTCGTCCATCATGTTCAGGGCCAGGACCATGGGTCGGTCCAGCTCCATCAGCTGCATGGTCAGGTACAGGTTGCGCTCGATGTTCGTGGCGTCCACGATGTTGATGATGCCCGTGGGGTGCTCGTCCAGGATGTACTGGCGCGAGACTATCTCCTCGCTGGAGTACGGCGACATCGAGTAGATGCCCGGCAGGTCCACCACGTCGGTGTTGGGGTGACCTTTGATGGCGGCGTCCTTGCGGTCCACCGTGACGCCGGGGAAGTTGCCCACGTGCTGGTTCGAGTCGGTCAGCTGGTTGAACAGGGTGGTCTTGCCACAGTTCTGGTTTCCGGCCAGCGCGAAGGTCAGGGTGGTCCCCTCGGGCAGGGGGTGCTCCGTGGCCTTCACGTGGTAGCGGCCGCCCTCGCCCAGTCCCGGGTGCTCGCTGGGAGCTCGACGCGGAGCCGTCTGGTCCTGGTCCTTGTCGCGTCCCACGTCCTTCACACCGATCTGCTGCGCCTCCGAGATGCGCAGGGTCAGCTCGTAGCCGTGCAGCATGAACTCCATGGGGTCGCCCATGGGCGCGTACTTCACCAGCGTCAGGCGCGCGCCCGGTATGACGCCCATGTCGAGGAAGTGCTGCCGCAGCGCGCCCTCGTCGCCCACCGTGGTGACGGTGCCGCTTTGCCCTATGTCCAGGCTCTGCAGCGTCTGGCCCTGCGGAGCAGTAGAAGTCTGTGTCACGTCCTCACCATCCGTAAGTCATCTGGTCAAGCCCATTCGGCCTATTTGTCTACATGGGCTAACTTTTCCAGACAAATATAGCCCTTACGGACCATGCGTCACAACTTCCTTACAGGGTACAGACAGAGAGCGGCCCAGACGTCTACAGCATGTGTATGAAACCGTCGGCGCTCGACATGCCGCCCATGGCCCCCATGCCCACCGACGTGGCGACGTCGCGGATGTCCTCGACCAGCCATGCGGCCTCGTGCTCCGAGGTCGTCGCCGCCATGGTGCGCTCGCGAGCCAGCTGCCCCGCCTCCCTGCGCACACGCTCCGGGTAGCGCAGGAACCTGCGATAGCACGCCAGGGCGGTCACGCTGGCAGGGGTTGCCACCGAGGGGTCGGTCATGGCGCGCTCCTCCAGGCCGCGCAGACCGCACACCTCCACCGTGCCAAAGAAGAACGTGTCCAGGTAGGTCCAGCCATCCTTCAGCCCGACGTCCATGAACTTCAGGTAGGCCATCACGTAGCCCAGGGTCTGCCTCGCCTCGGGGTCAAACGGCAGGTACCCCGACACGGCCCTCAGCAGAAGCTCCGCCGCCTCGCGCACGCGGGAATCGGAGCGCTTCCAGCTGCGGTGCCCCGCCAGCTTCCGGGCCACGAGCTCGATGCCGGCCGTCGTGGACGTGCAGTCCTGCCACAGCGACGTCCCCACGACGGCGTCCACGCGAGACACTAGCTGCAGGTCTGGCTCGAACCTGCTCTGGGGCATCTGCGCGGAGGGCCTTGCCTCGGGGACCTCCACCAAGACGGACTCGCCCTGTGGAGAGCGCTCGTCCTCGTCGGACACCTCCTCGCTCAAGAAGCCCAGGCACAGCTGTCCGTCCTCCCCCACGTCCAGGACGGCCACGTTGACGTCCTGGTCGCAGCCCAGGCGCACGGTGGCCTCGGCCTCGAAGTGGTTCGCCAGCTGGTCTATGCGCCTGGCGCCCAGACCGCTGGCCACGGCGTCGGAGGCTATCCTCTGCGCCGCGGCGTCAGTTATGCGAAACGCCTTGCCCGGCCCCAGCAGGTTCGTGACGCGGTGCTCCAGGCTGCGGGGCGACCCCTTCACTATCTGCAGCAGGGACTCCCTGGACAGCGCCGGCACGCTGACGACCGCGCCGAAGCGGCCCACGAACTCGGGCATGAAGCCCCAGCTGACCAGGTCCTGCAACGTCATGTGGGCACGCAGCTCGTCCGGCCCCATGAGACCCGCCGAGCCTCCCCGGGCCATGGCGATGCCGCCGGACAGGAGCCTCTTTCGAACGATGGACTCGATTCCCATGAAGGCTCCGGCAAACACGTTCAGCACGCGGCCCGCGTCCAGGCGTACGGGAGCCTGGCCCTGCCTCTCGGGCTCCAGCTCCAGGGGGTCGCCGTCCAGAAGCTTCAGGAAGTTGCCCTGGGAGTCAAAGCTGCGACCGCCCTCCTTCGTCTGCCTTACCAGCTTGTCGGCCTCGTCCCAGAAGGCCACCACGGGACGCCCGGGGTTTCTCCTCTGCGCCTCGACAACGCGCCTGAGCTCTGTCGACACCGAGTCGCCCACCCAGCCGGCACCCGTGATGCCCGAGCAGTCCACGCTGACCAGCGTGAGCCCCAGCACGCGGCACACGACCTTCATGATGAAGCTCTTGCCCGAGGCGGTGGAGCCGGCCAGCATGAACGCACAGGCGCGGGGCAGGTCCAGGTCGTCCACGCCCGAAAGCCTGCGCTCCATGCGTTGCAGGCACGAGTACGTCAGCCCCACCACCTCGCGCAGGACCTGGTCCTGGCCAACGACATAGCGCTTGCACTCGTTCACGACCTCGTCGCGGGGGCGCGCCAGGAGTGCCCTGATGGACGCGCCTATGTCCAGCGCCTCGCCCAGACCGGCGGCATCGGCTACCGCGGACCTGCCAGCGGGCGTCGCACCCGCACTCTGGTCCGCGGGCGGCATGCCCTTCTTGCCCTCGTTGGCGCTGTTCTGCAGATTATCTACTGGCTGACGGTCTTGGTCAGACATAAGAGGTATCCCCTTTGCGCATGCTCGAGACTCAGGGCGCGGCCCTGCACGCTCGGGAGGCGCCCATCCGTCAGAGTATGTTCCCCGGATGCCCCGCTCGATGCGCCCGAAGTGACGCGTCCAAAGACCACCCAGACCTCAAAACCGCCCGCTGGACAGGGCCGCATGGCTCGACGGCGGGAGCCCCGTTCTCAAATGGCTGCCGCAGGGGGACAATCATGGGTGCTGCGCCGCTTCCATCCGCGCGTGACGACGCAGGTGGCGCGATGGAGAAGGGCTGGTCGAGCCGGGGCGGGCATACCTATACCCCCTACAGCAAGGAGAATCTCATGGACATCAAGAACGTCGTGGTAGCAGGCGGCGGAGTTCTGGGAAGCCAGATAGCCTACCAGAGCGCCTACAAGGGGTTCAACGTCACCATCTGGCTGCGCTCCGAGGGTTCCATTGGCCGCTGCCAGCCCAAGCTGGACCGTCTGCACAACGTCTACCTCCAGACCCTGGAGGCCGCGAAGACCAACCCCGCCGCCTGGGCCAACGGCTTTGCCGACGAGCGCCCCGACGCGGCCGGCATCGACCAGCTGAAGGAGCGCGCCGAGCAGGCGTACAAGTCCCTGAAGCTGACCACCAGCTACGAGGAGGCCTTCAGCGACGCCGACCTGGTGATCGAGGCCATCGCCGAGGACCCGAAGCAGAAGATCGACCTGTACACCCGCATGCAGGAGTACCTGCCCGAGCGCACCATCATCGCCACGAACTCCTCCACGATGCTGCCCAGCGCCTTCGCCAGCTACACGGGCCGTCCCCAGAAGTACCTGGCCCTGCACTTCGCCAACGAGATCTGGCGCTTCAACACCGCCGAGGTCATGGGTCACGCGGGCACGGAGCAGGCCTACTACGACGAGGTCGTCGAGTTCGCGCGCGCCATCGGCATGGTGCCCCTGTGCCTGCACAAGGAGCAGCCGGGCTACATCCTGAACAGCATGCTGGTGCCTTTCCTGATGGCCGCCGAGGGGCTGTGGGCCAACGACGTCGCCGACCCGCAGACCATCGACACCACCTGGACCATCGCCACGGGCGCCCCGGCGGGCCCGTTCCGCATCCTGGACATCGTGGGCCTGACGACCGCGTACAACATCGGCCTCATGGACCCCAGGGCCAAGGACCCCGACTCCGTCCAGGCCAAGGTGGTCAAGCGCCTGAAGGAGAAGATCGACGCCGGCGAGCTGGGCGTCAACGCGGGCAAGGGCTTCTACGACTACACAAAGAAGTAGCAGCCTACTGGGCGCACAGCGAATCGAATGCATTCGTTACTGCACTGTCGTCTACTAAACGATGCTAATAAGGGGCGGGGGGGTGCTCGGCAGTGCCGGCCTCCTCCGCCTGTGCACACAATTCGAAATGCCGTGCGTAAAAACCGTCTCCAGACGCAATCGTGTGTGCAGCAACGCACGTGATTGCGTTTTCTGGAGCTTCTAGCGCACGCGATTTTCAATCGCGTGCGCAGCCCGTATTCAGAGGCCCCTAGCCGTGACGGATGCCTGGCCAGCAATGTCTTTGACCTGGTGCGCAGCCATTTGGATGGGTAAGCGCCTTCGCATCCTACAGCGCGACGGCCAGGTTGCACAGCGCCAGCGACACTCCGGCCGCCACGAGCACCAGCTTGCCCAGCGACACCTCTCGCACGCGGCCGAGCCACCACACCAGCGCGAACACCGCTGCGGAAATCACGATCATAGGCACCAGGCCCACGCCCGTGGTAGGGGCCACCTCCAGGTTCAGCCCCACCATGCCCAGGGCCACCGTCAGCAGAAGTCCGCCGATGATGGGGCGTATGTAGCGCTTCACCAGGCAAAACACGCACAGGCGCTCGAAGCGCTCGTACACATGGTACATCACCAGAAACGACAGCCCCGAAAACCCGACGCCCACGGCAAACCCCGCCAGGGCCAGCCACGCGCCAGCGGCAAAGCCCTGCTGGTACCCCACCAGGTAGCCAACCCCCGACAGCACCTTGCAGATGATGGAGCCGGGCATGGCGTTCGAGATGGTCGCCACCTGGCCGTAGTACTGGGCGCTGGAGACCAGCCCCGAGTCCACGAACAGGCCGTGGCCGATGGCCAGGTACGCGTCTCCCCCACCGAACGACATCAGCACGGATGCGGCTCCGTTGCCCAGGAAGCCCGCCGCGTTGGGCACCAGCAGCAGCGCCGGCAGGCAGCAGACGGCCATGAACGCGCACCACGCCCCGATTCCGCGCAGGAGCCTTCCCCACGCAAAGCCGCCCTCGGGAAGGCCGTCCGCCACTATAGCGCCGCCAAAGCCCCAGGCACCCAGCGCCACCATGGTCACGCGCAGCGCCACGCACGTCTGCGGCAGGCTCAGCCCCGGGCAGCCGTTCACGCCCGCGACGTATGCCACCACCAGCGCCGCGGCGACGGCACCGCGCAGCCAGCGCGGCTCCTCGCCGGCCACGCCCCTCCGGAGCAGGCCGGATGCAAGACGGCTCAGCAGACGTGAGCTTGACGCATGGCGGCTTTGCCTGAGCGCATCAGAGGCGGGAGCGGCTGCGGACGGGTTCGACGCATCGGCGTTCGACGCCCCAGCTGCCCGGACTCCCCGCCCGATGGACTGGCAGTTCGAAACGGTGTGCGTAACGACCCTGCCTCCACCCGTGTAGAAGATCACGAAGAACGCGAGTCCCAGCACCTCCAAGGTGCTCAGCGAGAAGGGCATGGGGTTCCAGCCAATCACCCTCGCCAGCTGCTTGCCGCAGGTGACGGCAAAGACCGCCGCCACCAGGGCCACGGACACGGCACGCTCCACGGAGTGCGCCGCCTTCTGCCGCACGGCAGCCATCACATAGGACACCAGCACGTACACGATGAGCATGCCGATGCCCACCGACGCAAAGCTGACCTGCAGCTCCACGGCAGAGGAGGCGTACGAGAACGCCGCCAGCAGCAGAAAACTCAGAAGCGCACCCGGCAGCCCCATGCCAACGGCCCCGGCGACCATGCCCGCAGGCCCCGCCAGGCGCTCGCCCACGCTGGATGCCACCTCCACGGGCAGGGCCCCGGGCGTAATGTTGGCGACGACTACCGCGCGATCGTACTCCTCCTGAGTGAGGGGCCTCTCACCCGCGTGGACGCCCGCAGCGGCACCCGCACGCGGCCCCTTGTCCGCGACCACCTCGCGCTCGATCACGGGCACGAGGGCGTTTCCGCCCCCGAAGCCCATGACGCCGATGCGAGCCATGCCGGCAAACGCGCGCCATACGCCACGGGCGCGCCGCAGCAGCCCGGTCCTGTCCGAGGCACACTGGCCCGCGGGGTACTTCGCACCCTCGGCAACGGTGCCCTCGGCGAGCGCACCGTCTGCAACCGCATCCCAGCTGTCCATGGCCCTACCTCCCTCAGTGGCCCGCGGCAAGGCGACAGCCGGCTGCGCGGGCCCAGCTACACGATTTCCAGCCTCTCCTTCGTCGGCTCGACGCCGTCGAAGTGAAACGAGTTCAGCACCGGCTGCTCCTGCGCCAGCGAGAGGATCAGGTAGCTGGCGTCGTGGTCATACGACAGGCGCTTGTCCTCCTCAGACTGTCGGGAGGGCGTTGCCGGGTGCGAGTGGAAGTTCCCCAGCATCTGGAGCCCGTTGGCGCGGGCGTCACGGATGGCGGCCAGCTGCGCCTGCGGCGTGATGGTGAAGTGCTCGGGACTGGCGTCGGGGTTTGGGCACGGATAGACGCGCTCCACGAGCTTCACGTCACCCTGGACCCTGCCGGCCAGAAGGCCGCACGCCTCGTTTGGCAGCCCCGCCCGACAGTGCTCCAGGATCTTCTGGTAGTCCGCCTTCGAGAGCCTGACGGTGTACATGCCCCTCACCCCTGCGCCGCGGCGGCCTGGTGCGACTTCAGGTCGCACGCCGCCTGCTCGTAGTCGATGGGATGCAGGATGGTGGCATGCTCGCCGCACACGGCGCAGTCGGGGTCGCGCGAGACCTTGATCTCGCGGAAGCGCATGCTCAGCGCGTCGTAGGTCAGAAGCCTTCCCGTCAACAGGTCGCCCACGCCGGTCAGGAACTTGATGGCCTCCATGGCCTGCAGGCTGCCGATGACGCCGCCCATGGCGCCGATGACGCCCGCCTGGCTGCAGGTGGGAACCGCGTTCGCTGGAGGCGGCTCCTTGAACACGCAGCGGTAGCACGGCCCCTCCCCCGGCACGTAGGTCATCAGCTGGCCGTTGAACCTCAGGATTCCCGCGTGCGAGAAGGGCTTCTGCCCCAGCACGCAGGCGTCGTTGATGAGGAACTTCGCGGGGAAGTTGTCCGTGCCGTCCAGGATGAAGTCGTAGTCCTTGATGAGGTCCATCACGTTGCTGGCGCTGACGAAGTCCTGGATGGGGACCACGTTGACGTCGGGGTTTATGGCCCGCATGGTCTCGGCGGCCGAGACGACCTTCGGCTTTCCCACGTCGGGGGTCGTGTGGATGACCTGGCGCTGCAGGTTCGAGAGGTCCACCACGTCGGCGTCCACGATGCCGATGGTGCCCACTCCGGCAGCGGCCAGGTACAGCGCGGCGGGCGCCCCCAGGCCGCCAGCGCCGATGATCAGCACGCGGCCCTTCGAGATCTTCCGCTGGCCCTTCACGCCTATCTGCTTCAGCAGGATGTGGCGCGAGTAGCGCTCCATCTGCTCGTTTGTCATGGCCATCTACCGAGCGCCCCCGCCCATGAAGTACATGAACTCCACCTGGTCGCCGTCCTTCAGCACGTGCGAGGCAAACTCGTCGCTGCGCACGAAGGCGTCGTTCACGGACACGGTGACGTACAGCGGGTTCTGGACCTTCTCGGCCTCTATGAGACCCTGCACGGTGAGGCCGTCCGCGTACTCGCGGGGCTCCCCGGCCACCTGAATCTTCATCGGTGCTCCCTTCTGGTAAGAAGCGCATGCGCACTCGAGGCGCGCCATGCCCTACTCGTCGGCGTCCTCGCCCTTCTGGACCAGCATCTCGTAGGTGCCGTCGCCGTTGTCGGTGAGGCTCAGCACCTTGTGCCCCTCCTCCTTGCACGAGCGGGGCACGTTCTGCAGCGGCTCGCCGTCTGCCAGGTGCACCTGCAGCACCTCCCCGGCGTCCAGGCCGTCCAGGGCGATCTTCGTCTTTACGAACGTGACCGGGCACACGACGTCGGTGATGTCGACGGTGTCCGCAACCTCAAAGCTAGCCACGATAGGCCTCCCGAATCTTCTGGTCGAATTCCTCGGTCCCGACGCGCTTCAGCAGCTGCGCCAGGCGCTCGCCCTTGCGGGCGTGCTCCTTGAAGTAGTCGATGGCGGCGTCCGTCACGCGGAACAGCGTCTCCTCGTCCTCTATCACGGGGACCACGGTGCGCCCCTGGACCAGCTTGCTGCCGAACTGGCCGCCGAACGACACGGTGAAGCAGCCCCTCTGCACGCGCCAGGCGTCCACGGGGCAGGCCTTGGCGCAGCGCCCGCAGCTGGTGCAGCGGCCGTAGTCCACGACCACCTTGCCGTCCTGCATGGTGATGGCGCCGTCGCGGCAGGCCTTTTCGCAGATGCCGCAGCCGATGCAGGGGTCCTCGAGCCACGTGACCTTGCACGAGCCCTTGATGCCCACGTCGTTCTCCTCGGCCTTCAGGCAGTTGTTGTGGCAGCCCGTGACGCCGAACTTGAACTTGTGCGGCAGCTCCACGCCGTAGTAGCGCTCGTCGATCTTCTGCGCGATGTCGGTGGTGTCGATGTTCGCCGAGGGGCACACGCGGTTGCCCTGGCACGCGGTCACGGTGCGCACGCGGGGCCCGCACACGCCGGGCCTCAGGCCCACCTCGGCAAGCGCCGCCCTGATGGCCTCGACGTCCTGCAGGCGCACGAAGGGAATCTCGACGCCCTGCCTGGCCGTCAGGTGCACCGTGCCGTTGCCAAAGCGGTCTGCGATCTGCCCGATGTTGCGCAGGTCGTCGGCGGTGAGCGCGCCGCCCACCGTGTGAAGGCGAAGCGAGAAGCGGTCCTTCTGGCGCTGCCTCATGAAGCCGCCCTTCTTCAGGGTGGCGTAGTCCACCTTTTCTGCCATAGCCTCTCCTCTCGAACGAGGTCGCGTCGCCCCACCGGCCCAACCCCAAAAGCAATCGACGCAGCGCTTCCATCCCCGCGCGTCTCTCTAGCTGACACCCACGCCTTTCGTTCCGCGGGCAAGAAGGGCATGCGCCTAGATGTAGGCGCCCTCCTGCACGGGCTGGCCGCTGGTGCGGCCCATGCGCTCCACGTAGTCCGCCACGTCCGCGGCGTCGGTGCCCACCTGGTCTGCCCAGTCGCGAAACACCAGGTTGTCCAGTCGGCGCGGCAGCTTCTGCGACAGCTGCGCGGGCAGCGCCAGAAGCACCGTGACGCCGGCGCGGGTGAGGTTCCAGACGACCTCGTACACGTGGGAGTCGGCGTCAGGCGCATACACGTAGGCGTCGACGCCGCACTCGATCAGGCGCCTCTCGACGTCCTTCACCTGCGCGAGGGCGAACGTCTGACCCTCTGCGGGCTCGGCGTCTGCCAGCGGGAACTCCACCACGATGCCCGCGCGGCCCTTCAGCACCATGCGCAGGTGCGCGTCGGCTCGGGAGCCCTCGGAGGCGTCGGCGTCGTCCACGCGCTCCACGACGCCCGCCGCGGCGGTCGCGTTCGTGACGCGGTCTATCAGGATGAGCTCGCCCATGGTCCGGTGGTTCTTGAACTCGTCCACCACGATGGCCTCGTTGAAGGTCAGGCTCACGACGGCGATCTCGTTCTTCTGCAGGCCGTCCACCTTGCGCCGCTCGCCGGTGTTCACGTCGATGGCGTACAGCACGTTGGTCAGAAGGCCCGGGATCTCCTTCGTGCCCAGCTTCACGTAGAAGTCACGGCCGGGCACCAGGGACTGGTCGTCCATCCACAGGATGGTGGCCAAGACCGACGAGGCCACCTTCAGGCCCGATCCGGACTGGATGACGCAGCCGCGGCTGACGTCCACCTCGCGGTCCAGCTGCAGCGTGACGGGCTGTCCGTAGTGCGCCTCCCGGGCGGGCTCGCCCGCCACCAGGATGGACTTCACGTGAGCGGTCTCTCCGCTGGGAAGCACGCTGACCTCGTCGCCCACGCTGACAGAGTTCGCCTCGACCTGGCCCTGGAAGCCGCGGAACGTGTGGTCGGGACGGCACACGCGCTGCACGGGCAGGTAGAAGCCACGTCCGCGCGAGCCGGTGTCCACCTCCACCTGCTCCAGGTACGGCAGCAGGGCCTGGCCCTGGTACCAGGGCATGTTCTCGGACTTGTGCGTGACGTTGTCGCCCTCGGTGGCGCTCACAGGTATCAGGGTCACGTGCTCCAGCCCCAGCTCGTCTGCCAGGGCCCGCACGTCCTTCTCGATGGACCTGAACACGTCCTCGCTGTAGCCCACGAGGTCCATCTTGTTCACGGCAAACACGAAGTCGCGGATGCCCACCAGGGCGCAGATGCGCGCGTGGCGCCTGGTCTGCACCAGCAGGCCCTGGCTGGCGTCCACCAGGATGACGGCCAGGTCGGCAAAGCTGGCGCCCACGGCCATGTTCCTGGTGTACTCCTCGTGGCCGGGGGTGTCCGCCACGATGAAGCTGCGCGCGTCCGTCGTGAAGTAGCGGTAGGCCACGTCTATGGTGATGCCCTGCTCGCGCTCGGCGCTGAGTCCGTCCAGCAAAAGCGAGTAGTCGATGGCGCCGCCGCGGCTGCCCACCTTCGAGTCCAGCTCCAGAGCGCGGGCCTGGTCGGCATAGATGAGCTTCGAGTCGTACAGAAGGTGCCCGATCAGCGTGGACTTGCCATCGTCCACGCTGCCGCACGTGATGAACTTCAGAAGGTCTCTCATCAGAAGTATCCCTCCAGCTTGCGCTTCTCCATGCTGGCCTCGCCGCCGTCCTTGTCGATGACGCGCGTGGTGCGCTCTGACTCGACGGCGCCCAGCGTCTCGTCGATGATCTGGTCCAGCGTCGTGGCGGTGGACTCCGTGGCGCCCGTCAGGGGGTAGCACCCCAGCGTGCGGAACCTGATCATGCGCTCCTGGGGCTTCTCGCCGGGAAGGAAGCGGAACCGATCGTCGTCTACCATGATCAGCTGGCCGTCGCGCTCCACGCAGGGGCGCTTGGCCGCGAAGTACAGGGGCACAATCTCGATGTTCTCCTGGCGGATGTACAGCCAGATGTCCTTCTCGGTCCAGTTCGAGATGGGGAACACGCGGATGCTCTCGCCCTTGTGGATGTGGGTGTTGTAGAGCTTCCACATCTCGGGCCGCTGGTTCTTGGGGTCCCAGGCCTGCGCCTGGTTCCTGAACGAGAAGATTCGCTCCTTCGCGCGGCTCTTCTCCTCGTCGCGGCGGCCTCCGCCGAACGCCGCGGTGAAGCCGTACTTCTTCAGCGCGTCCTTCAGCGCCTGGGTCTTCATGATGTCGGTGTATGAGCTGCCGTAGTCGAAGGGGTTCACGCCGCGGCGCACGCCGTCCTCGTTGATGTACTCGATGAAGTCCAGGCCGTACTTCTGCATGATGCGGTCGCGGAACTCGATCATCTCGTGGAACTTCCACGTGGTGTTCACGTGCAGGAACGGGAAGGGCGGCTTCTCGGGCGCGAAGGCCTTCAGCGCCAGGTGCAGCATGACCGACGAGTCCTTGCCGACCGAGTACAGCATCACGGGCTTCTCGCACTCGGCGGCAACCTCCCTCATGATGTATATGGATTCCGCCTCGAGCGCCTCGAGGTGGGAAGACTTCTGTGCCATGTCGTTCCCCCTAGCTAGTACTTGTTTGCCTGCGACTTCGGCACCGTGATGGTCTGCACGCTGCCGTCCGGATGGTCGAACTCCCACACGTTCTGGGTGGCCGAGCTTCTGACCTGGAGCCTGGTGCCCCTGCCGCCCATGTCGGCGCCGAGGAAGTAGCTGATGGCGCCCGCGGGACACTCCTTCATGCACGCGGTGCAGCCCCAGCAGTCCCTCGGCCTGCGCATCTGCGCCACCGGGCGCGGGCTGGCCTCGGCCGGACCCATGCCGATGAGGTTTCCCGGGCAGACCTCGGCGCAGCGCCCGCAGCCCACGCAGCGGGCCTCGTCAATCCAGATGCTCAAGGTGCTCGCCCCTTCCCACGATGTCGCGGTAGACGATTTGGACGTGCCCGTCCACCAGGCGTGAGTTCACGTACTTCAGAAACGCCGGGTCCTTCTGCGGATAGTCGGTGTTCTCGGCGAAGGAGTGCCAGCGGGTCTCGCGGCGGGCGGCCAGGTGCTCCACCAGCACGCGGCACACCAGCAGGCGCTCGCGCAGCTCGTAGACGCGCAGGAGCTCGTCGGGGTCGGCCGCGGGCAGTGCCTTCACCAGGGGCTCCAGGCCCTCCAGCTGCAGGCGTGCCTCGTCCAGCTGCGCCTCGCTGTAGCGGTAGCCGCAGCTGATGCCGCCGGCGTACTGGTCCATGACCTTCTGCATGGCCTCCTCCACCTGCTCCTCGTCGAAGCCGTGGGCGGGGGTGGTAAGGTGGGCCTCGTAGCCGCGGATGACGGCCTCTACCTGGGCCTCTACCTGAGACTCAGCCTGAGGCTTAGCCTGGACCTCGACCTGAGCTGCAGGCTCGCGGGTGGCGTCGGCCGCGACTTGCGACGCGTCCCCACGGAGCTGCGGCCAGTCGGCTGCGATGGCCTCGGATGCGATCTCGGCCTCGGCAAGGGCACCCGTGACGTATTTCTGGGGGGCTCCGCCCGCCACGTCGCCCGCGGCGTACAGGCCGGTCAGGGTCGTGCGACGATGCTCGTCCACCCAGTAGCCGCTGGCCGTGTGGCCGCCCACGACGTAGGGTTCCGTGCCCTCAATCTCGACGTCGTGCTGGTCGGGACCGGCGCCCGCCTCCAGCCAGCGCAGGGTCTGCGCCGGCGCCATGTTCAGGTAGGCGCGGTAGAGGTCGTCCTGGGCCTCCTCGCCGATGCCCGTGGTCTTCAGGTAGCAGGGGCCGCGTCCGTCGCGCATCTCCTGCACGGTGCCCCACACGCGCTCGCTCGTGCGCAGGCCGTACTTCTGCTCGTACACCTGGCCGAGCGCGTTCACCTGCGGCGCGTGGACGCCCTGGGCGATGGTGCCCGTGGGGGCTATGGTGTCCTTGCAGCGCAGCGCGATGAAGCGCATCTCGAACGAGGTCATCTCGGCGCCGGCGCGGATGCCCATGGCGTAGCCCGCTCCCGTGTCGAAGGGGCAGTACCACATCTTGTGTCTGCTGAAGCCGGGGTTGTTCGGACGATACAGGCCCGATGCGCCGCCCGTGCACACCAGCACGGCGCGGGCCAGGATCTGGTAGGCAACCGGCTGCCCGTCCTGGGGGCGAACGCCGAAGCCCACCGCTCCGTACACTCGACCGTCGACCGCCAGGAGGTCGGTCACGTTCACGTGCTCCAGCACGCTGACGTTGGGCTGTCTGCGGGCGGCACGGGCCAGGATGGGCTTGATGTTCTCTCCGTTGATGCGCACGTTGCGCGTGCCACGCTCGGCATAGTTGCCGTCGGCGCCCTTCAGGAAGACCAGGCCCTCGTCCTCCAAGACCTTCGCGACGTGGTTGAGCCTCTGAGACATGGACAGCAAGAGGTCGTAGCGCGCTATGCCGTCCGCGTCGTTCATGGCATAGTCGGTATAGTACTCGGGTGTGCGTCCGCGGGTTATGTATGCGTTGATGGCGTTGACGCCGGCTGCCAGGCAGCCCGAGCGCTTGATGGCAGCCTTGTCCACCACAAGCACGTTCAGGCGGTGCGGGGTGGCTGCATCGTCAAGACGCCCGCCATCTCTATCCACCTGCAGGAATGCGCGCTCGTCTTGTCCCAGGGAGTACGCGGCAAAGCATCCGGCGGTTCCGCCGCCGATTACCAGCACGTCGGTATGTAGCACCTTGCGTTGCATGTTTCCTCCCCCTGATGACACGCTGCGTCCCGCTTCTCGTTTCGGCTTGGCGGCCAGTCAGACCGTTGCGGCTCGACCTCCAGCCTCGGGTTCCGCCTCGCGGTTCAGACTCGTCGTTGCGGCTCGCCGTGCCGCCTCGCCGTTCCGTCTCTTCGTTGCGGCTCGCAATTCCGCCTCAGCATCGCCCGCCAAACCACCGCCACCTGCACCCTCTCCATTTGGTGAGTGGCTCGTTTGCTGGTTGTGCATTCTCCTAGGAAGGAAGTAGGATTTGTACCCCCCACTTATCGTTGCTTCTTTATCGCTTGCATAGATAGCCCAGTTCACGTTGCCAAGAAGGACATCCTTGCACGCGACATACGGAGCGATGAAAGCCATACGGGTGTGGCAGTTCATGCAGCTATGAGCATTCGCGCCTCGGGTTCCATCCAGAGTCTCACCCAAGGTCTTCTGCAAGGGTCACAGGTGCGGGTGCGCAGACACCCACGCCTCGAACCCTTGCCAGCCATTTCTGCAGGGGTGGGAGCTGTGGGTACCCGCAGGTCGGGAGCTTGCAGAAGCCCGTTTGGCTCTTCTCGCAAAAGCCCAGGTAGATGGATTGTCCCAATCCCGCGACACCCCGATCTGGCGTTAGATTCTGCAAGGGTAGCAGCTGTGGGTACCCGCAGGTCGGACCCTTGTCAGATTTTCTGCAAGGGTCGTAGGTTCGAGTACCCACATGTCGGGAGCCTGCAGAAGCCCCTTTTGGGCTACCTACAAAAGCCCAGGTATAAGAGGCGGCCCGTCTCTCAGACACCCCGTTCTGGCGTTAGCTTCTGCAGGGGTGCCAGCCGTGGGTACCCACACCTGGGACCCCTGTCAGGATTTCTGCAAGGGTGCCAGGTGCGAGTGCACAGGCACCCGCACCTCGAGACCTTGTTAGTCCACCCACCAGCAGGTACGGGGTTTCAGACGCGAACGATAACGTAGGTGGACAAATGGCGTGGTCGGGCAAACAATGACCGGCAGTCCGATATCCCGCCGCTTCTTCCACAAGTAGTCGCAAGCGATCGCATGGGCCAGCGCAACCGCAGCCTCGCATCGCGTTACTGCTATAGGTCTACCTGCGCCGTGCTGCCACCGTGTGCGTCAAGTGCCCTACGATGTCTACGAATGGTCCCACGTGAAGAAAGTTGCGCTTCTTATGCTGAATGTCGTGCTGGTAGAGCCAGAGATCCCGTCGAATACCGGAAACATCGGACGCACCTGCGTGCTGACCGGGGCAAGGCTGCACCTGGTGGGCCCGTTGGGCTTCCAGCTGGACCAGAAGTCCCTGCGCAGGGCCGGCCTGGCGTACTGGGGCGACCTGGACCTGAGGACCTACGGCTCGTGGGACGAGTTTCTCCGCCAGAACCCTCGCGCGCAAGAAACACTGCACGACTCAGCGGCTCGTTCGGGACGATTGGAGGCCGATGCTCTTTCCAGCTCCGACGTCATGGTGGAAGTTGGTGACGTCACCCATTCCGCCGTCGCACCCCACCCCTGCGTGCACCTCCTGACGAAGGCGGGGACGCGCACCTACTCGCAGGCACGCTACCTCGACGGCGACTTCCTGGTGTTCGGCAAGGAGAGCACCGGCCTCAGCAGGCAGCTGCTGCAGGCCCACGCGGACCTGACCGAGCGCATCCCCATGCTGCGCGACGACTCGCTGCCGAACGCGCCGGCCTGGCACCGCAGCCACGAGCAGCTGCACCCCGAGCTGCAGCGCGACGTCTGCGGCAACTTCGTCGACCCCCGCTCCGTGGAGGTGGCGTCGCTGAACCTCTCGAACTCCGTCGCCATCGTGCTGTACGAGGCGCTGCGCCAGCTGGGCTTCCCGCGGCTGCGCTAGGCTCCATGCCCCCGGGCCCCCGCAGCTGCGCTAGGCTCCACGTCCCCCGGACTCCCGCACCTGCTCCAGCCCCGCTTCCCCTGGGCTCCCGAGCCCACGTTCGACGCGCCTCCCGACCGAAAACGCACCCTACGGTCCAATCGTCCCCGCGCTGGGTATACACCCCTGCGAGGTGACACAGATGCAATCACAGGACAGCGAAGGCAGCGTGCACGACAGGTCCGGTCGCGGGACCAGTGGCGAGCCGCACGGCACCGGCAACGCCAAGGGCTACGGCGGCAAGCCCGCCAGCTCATCCAGCCGCAGGCACCACGCGCACCACCACGCCGCGAAGGGCAGCCCCGGCTCAGCCAAGCGCGCCTCAGGCTCCCAGGCTGGCACCCTGTCCGCAGCCAAGGCAGCGACCCGCGCTGCCGACGACCCCGCCGACGCCCGCCGCACCATCCGCTCGTTCTTCAACCTGCGAGACGGGCGCGCCAGCTTCTCGACCATCCACAAGCGCATCGTGGACGGCGCCCGCATCAATGGCATCCACCTGTGCATCCTGATCGTGGCCATGCTCATAGCGTCCATCGGCCTGAACGTGAACTCCACCGAGGCCATCGTGGGCGCCATGCTGATCTGCCCGCTCATGGGGTCGGTCCTGGCCATCGCCTACTCCATCGCCACCGCCGACGCACACTTCCTGAAGGATTCCATCCTGGGGCTGCTGATGCAGATAGCCATCTGCCTGGCCACCTCGACACTGTACTTCCTGATATCGCCCCTGTCGAACGAGACCAGCGAGCTTCTGACCAACTCCAGCCCCACCATCTGGGACGTGCTCATAGCCCTGGCGGGAGGCTTCGCCGGCGGCATAGGCAACTCGCGCAAGGAGGAGCCGTCCACCCTGATAGCCGGCGTGGCGGTGGCAACGGCGCTAATGCCGCCCCTGTGCGCCTCAGGCTACGGCATCGCCATGCGAAACCTGGGCACCTTCCTGAACGCCTTCTACGAGTTCCTGCTGAACGTGGTCTTCATCGCGCTTTCGGCCGAGGTGGTGTTCATGCTGCTGCGGGTGCCCCTGCACGTGACCGACGCGGCGGGAGACCAACTGACCGACCAGCAGCGCCTGGCCCTGCAGCTGCACGCGCAGAAGGTGCGCCGCCGCCTGGTGGTGGGCACACTTATATTCCTGATTCCCTGCGGCCTGACGACCGCCGAGGTGGTGGCCCAGACGATGAGCCAGAACGGCGGCGCCGTCTTTGAGCAAGAAGACCAATACGCCACGAAGCTGACCACGCAGGAGCTGCAGGCCATCTGCCCCGAGGTCACCGGCTACCGCATCGGCGAGCAAGACTCCTACGACGCCAACCAGGACTCCCTGGACACCCAGGTGGTGGCCCACGTGACGACCTCGCAGGACCTGACGCAGTCGCAGCGCCAGCAGGTGGAGGACCTCATCCGCGTGCACGTGCCCCAGCTGGACTCCGTACAGTTCGAGACCCAAGCAGATGCCCAAGCAGATGCTCAGGCCTCCTGACGCCCGGCTTGCCCGAAAATTTCAGTTCCTATGTTAACGCCCGGCGAACAGCTGCGCTTCTTGCCCTGTGCCGCCACTCCACCACGCTAAAGTGAGGTTCATCTTCATTGCAGGCCAACTGGTCCCACCGCGCGGCGGCGGGAGCCACGGGCGAGCACGGTCCCTGCCGTGCCGAGGGGAGTACACATGAGGGCGAATCAGATGCAGATGAACAGGCGGCAGTTCCTGACCGCCAGCGCGGCGCTCTTTGGCACCGGTGCCATGCTGGGCCTGGCGGGCTGCGGCTCCAGCAGCACGTCCAGCTCCACCACCACGACCGCGTCGACCGGCTCCACCAGCATCGACGGCTTCGACGGCAACTTCATCGTGGGCTTCGACGACGAGTTCCCGCCCTACGGCTACGTGGGCGACGACGGCTCGTACACCGGCTTTGACCTGGACCTGGCCCAGGCCGTGTGCCAGAAGGAGGGCTGGACCTACACGCCTAAGCCCATCTCGTGGGACGCGAAGGACGCCCTGCTGAACAGCGGCCAGATCACCTGCATCTGGAACGGCTTCACGGTCGAGGGCCGCGAGAACGACTACACGTTCACCGACCCCTACATGCAGAACCGCCAGGTCATCGTGGTGAAGGCCGGCAGCGGCATCAACGACCTGAAGGGCCTCTCCGGCAAGAACGTCGTCACCCAGACAGACTCGGCCGCGCTGGAGCTGCTGAGTGACGGCGGCTCGCAGTACGACCTGGCGCAGACCTTCGCGCAGCTGCAGACCATCGACAACTACAACACGGCCTTCATGATGCTGGAGCAGGGCACCGTGGACGCCATCGCCGTCGACTACCCCGTGGCCGTGTACAACATCGGCAGCAAGACCGACGAGTTCACGATCCTGGACGAGTCGCTGAACTCCGAGAACTTCGCTGTGGGCTTCGCAAAGACCGACACCGGCAAGGCCCTTGCCGACGCCGTCGAGAAGGACCTGCAGGCCCTGGACGCCGACGGCACGGTGAAGTCCCTGTGCGAGAAGTACGCCGACCAGGGCGTCTCGTACGACCTGTGGGAGCTGCCAAAGGCCAACTCGTAGGCAGCCAGCCAACCTGGGCGCCCCGCTGGGGCGCCCTTCCATGTGCGCGGACGCCGCGGGCGCTCGCCGGACCAACCAGACGAAACGGACTCACTCGTGGGAATTCAGACTATGACGACCATGCTCCTGCAGGGCTACGTGGTGACCCTCCAGGTGTTCTTCTTGACCCTCCTGGGCGCGGTGCCGCTGGGCATCCTGGTGGCGCTGGGCAGGCTGTCGAAGTTCAAGCCGCTGTCGTGGCTCATGGCCATCTACATCTCGCTCATGCGCGGCACGCCGCTGATGCTGCAGATGTTCGCGGTCTTCTTTGCCCCGTACTACGTGTTTGGCATCTCGACGGCACCGTCGTACATGTTCACGGCCTGCATCATAGCGTTCATCGTGAACTACGCGGCCTACTTCGCCGAGATCTACCGCTCGGGCATCCAGAGCATGCCCCAGGGCCAGTACGAGGCGGCGCAGGTGCTGGGCTACTCCAAGGGCCAGACGTTCTTCCGCATCATCCTGCCGCAGGTCTGGAAGCGCATCCTGCCCGCCATGGGCAACGAGGTCGTCACGCTGGTGAAGGACACGTCGCTGGCCTTCTCGATCGGCGTGGCCGAGATGTTCACCGCCGGCCGCGCGCTGGTGGCCAGCCAGCGCAGCATGGTGCCCTTTGCCATAGCGGCCCTGATCTACTGGGTCACCTGCCTGGTGATCGAGTTCATCCTGCGCAAGCTCGAGAAGAAGATGGCCTACTACCATGACTAGCGAGGAAACGATGACCCAGACGAAGACCACCGCACGCAAGGGCAAGCCCACCCAGGGCAGCCGGCTGGCCGTGCACCTGGAGGGTGCCCGCAAGTCGTTCGGCCAGAAGGAGGTCCTGCGCGGCATCAGCCTGGACATCCACCAGGGCGAGGTCGTGTCGCTCATAGGCCCGTCCGGCGCCGGCAAGTCCACGCTGCTGCGCTGCCTGACCCTTCTGGACCGCTTCGACGCGGGCCAGCTGGACTACGGCTCGGTGCGGGTGTGCAGGGACCAGGACGGCCACGCCGTCTACGACCGCGACAGCATGAAGCGGGCGCGCATGCGCTTTGGCATCGTGTTCCAGAACTACAACCTGTTCCCGCACTACACGGTCATGAAGAACATCACGGACGCCCCGCTGGTGGTGCAGCACCGAGACCCCCAGGAGGTAGAGGCCGAGGCCCGCGAGCTCCTGGATCGCCTGGACCTGGCCGACCAGGCCCAGAAGGTGCCCTGCCAGCTGTCGGGCGGCCAGCAGCAGCGCGTGGCCATCGCCCGCGCGCTGTGCATGAACCCCAGCATCGTCTACTTCGACGAGGCCACGTCCGCCCTGGACCCCAAGCTGACCGCGGACATGCACCGCATCATCCGCGAGCTGGCCGCCGACGGCATGGCCGTGGGCATCGTGACGCACGAGATGGGCTTCGCCCGCGACGCGTCCGACCGCATCGCGTTCCTCTTTGACGGGCAAATCGTGGAAGAAGGGCCCGCGGACCAGGTGATCGAGCACCCGAAGGACCCGCGGACCCAGAAGTTCCTCTCGCGCGCTGAGGACCTGTAGAGCTAGGCGTTGTCGACGACGTCGTAGTACTCGTGCAGCACCTCGGCGGAGTGGTGGAACGCCTTCAGCTCCTCGGGAGCCAGGCGAATCTCGACGATCTCCTTTGCGCCGGTGTGGTCCAGGATGGTGGGCACCGAGAGGAACACGCCGTCGACGCCGTACTGGCCCGTCAGCCTGACGCTGACGGGATAGATGGCGTTGTCGTCAAAGAAGATCGAGCGCGCGATGGCCGTGACCGAGGACGCGATGCCGTAGCAGGTGTTGTGCTTGCGGCTAAATATGTCCCAGCCCGCCTGGATGACGTCCTTTGCCAGGTCGCCCTTCGTGACGCCTGCGGTACGGCGCTTGTTGTCCGCCAGGACGTCGTCGATGCGCTTGCCGCCGATGGTGGCCGAGTCCCAGGTGATGATCTCGGAGTCGCCGTGCTCGCCCATGACGAAGGCCTCGACGTTGCGCGCGTCCAGGTCGTACATGCGCGAGAACTCGCTGCACAGGCGAGCGGTGTCCAGGTTCGTGCCGGAGCCGATGACCTGCCGTGCGGGCAGGCCCGACAGCTTCCACGTGTAGTAGGTCATGACGTCGACGGGGTTCGACACCACGATAAAGATGCCCTTGAAGCCGCTGCCCATGACCGAGTCCACGATGCTGCGCACCAGGCCCATGGAGGGCTTCAGCATCTGCAGCCTGTCCGTGGAGTCCTTGGGCATGGGTGCGGATGCGCTGATGACCACCAGATCCGCGTCGGCGCAGTCGGCGTAGTCGCCCGCGCGCACGTGCATGTTGCGGTTCATGAAGTACACCGAGTGCTGGATGTCCATGGCCTCGGCCAGCGCCTTCTCGTGGTTCACGTCGATGAGGACCAGCTCCTCGCACAGCATCTGGTTCACGAAGCTGTACGCGGTCGTCGCCCCGACGTTGCCGACGCCGACGATGACTGCCTTGGAATTGCGAAATGCCATGTACGACCCCTTTCGAAGGTCTGTCAAAACGAAAGCCCCTCCCGGTTCCTCGGAAGGGGCCATCGCGACACCTTACTACAACGCGCACGAACAAGGAACGGAGGAGCGTTCACTCCCCCAGGGCCGCACACGCATCGCAGCCCTAGGAGCAGACGTGAGCGCCGCCCGGCGTAAAGGTGCAGGCGCCGCCCTTCGGGACGTCGGACTCCTGCTGAACCACGCCCAGCCTGCCGGCCAGGTAGGCGATGATGTCGCCGCTCTCGTACAGGGGCTTGCCGTCAATCAGAAGGCAGGGGCACTGGCGCTTGCCGCCAATGCGCACCAGGTCGTCGCCGTTGGTGCCCTGGGTCACGTCCAGGTGCTCCACCGTGGCGTCGTGCTCCTTCAGGAACGCGTCCACCTTTGCGCAGTAGGGGCAGTTGGGCAGGACGTACAGTTTCAGATCATCCAGCTTTTCCATGAGGTTTCCTTTCGCCCGAGGAATCGGACCGTTTACCGGATTACCAGCACAAACGCAAGCCGAACATACGTGCCTTAACACACATAAAACATACCCGAAATGAAGCCGTTCCCAAACCTACTCACGGCGTTTCGACGGGCTGCATAGCATATGGGTTGTCGGAACTGTTCGGACGCACTTCGTTTCATACCCCACGCTTCACTTTGGTACTCAGTCCCCACAAGGGACTCATATTGGCTCAGAGTAAGGAGACGCACCATGGGACGTAGGCCTATCAGGGTAGTTCAGTACGGCTGCGGAAAGATGTCGAAGTACACCATCCGCTACTTGCACGAGCACGGCGCGCAGCTGGTCGGCGCCATCGACGTGAACCCCGCCGTCGTGGGCATGGATGCTGGCGACTGGGCCGGCCTGCCCATGAAGCTGGGCGTAAAGATCTCCGACGACGCCGACAAGGTCCTGGACGAGACCGCCCCCGACATCGCCATCGTGACGCTGTTCTCGCTGGTGGACGACATCGCCCCCATGGTCACGAAGTGCGTCGAGCGCGGCATCAACGTGGTCACCACCTGCGAGGAGGCCACCTTCCCCTGGACCACCTCCTCCGCCACCACGAACCGCCTGGACGCCCTGGCAAAGCAGACCGGCTGCACCATCCTGGGCGCCGGCATGGAGGACGTCTTCTGGGTGAACATCATCGGCCTGCTGGCTGGCGCGGTAAACAAGATCACGAAGATCGAGGGCGCCGTCAGCTACAACGTCGAGGAGTACGGCCTGGCCCTGGCAAAGGCCCACGGCGTCGGCCTGACCACCGACGAGTTCGAGAAGACCCTCGCCCACCCCGACGAGATCGTCCCGTCCTACGTGTGGAACTCCAACGAGGCCGTGGCGCAGCTGCTGGGTCTCACCATCAGCGAGGTCATCCAGGAGAACGTGCCCTACGTGGCAAAGGAGGACACCTACTCCGACACCATGGGTGCCACCATCCCCGCCGGCAAGGTCCTGGGCATGAACACCCGCGTCACCACGAAGACCTACCAGGGCATCGACATCGTGACCTCCCAGATCGGCAAGGTCTACGGCCCCGAGGACGGCGACCTGTGCGACTGGAAGATCTACGGCGAGCCTGACACCACCTTCCACGTGGAGAAGCCCGCCACGGTCGAGCACACCTGCGCCACCATCGTCAACCGCATCCCCACGGTGCTGGCCGCTCCCGCCGGCTACCACACGGTCGACGAGCTGGCTCCCCTGCGCTACGCCACCGAGCCCCTCATGACCGAGGACTACGACTTCGACTTCTAGTCCCGCATGCCCTTCTTGCCCGCTAAGGTCCATTGCCTGCATCGGGCAAGAAGAACCCGCGCACGCGAAGGCCCCTTCGGATTGCTCCGGAGGGGCCTTCTTCTGGCTTCGATTGGCCTGGCGCCACAGGAGCGACCCGGCAGGGCCAAGATGCGCATGACCAGGAGCGGCAGGCAAATGCCGCTACTCCTTCGGGAAGCGCTCCTTCCCGGTGACGTCGTCCACGTCGATGCGGTACACCCGCACGCGGTCCACCGCCTCCTTCTGGAAGGGTGCGCGGGCGTCGGGCGCCATGTGCTGCATGATGAGCTCCAGGGCGCGCAGCTTCTGCGCGTAGTCCTCCAGCGGCACGATGATGCCGCTGCCCATGACGCTGCGGTACGAGTAGGAGTACGAGCAGGCGTAGGGGCCTTCGATGACGCCCAGCTCCTGGTCCATCTCGATGGCGACGCGCGGGGAATGGTCGAAGCAGGCTGCCTTGCGTCCCTGCGTGGCCGAGTGAAGGTACAGGCGCAGCGGCACGGGGTGGTCGCTGGACTCCGCCTCCTGCGCCACCTGGCTCTTTGGCTTGATGCCCTCCAGCCTGTCGCGCAGCGTGGCAAACTCGATGGACGACCACTCGTACCCAAAGCTCATGGGCACGACGAAGGGGCCGTTGGCGTCGCTGGCGCCTACGCGCACGCATGTGCAGCTGTCGATGAGGTCCTTCATCTGGGTGGGGTCAGTTATCTCTCGGTGCGACCTTCTCATGGGTACCATGGGAGCCCTCCATTCCGTTACGACTGTTCCTGCAGGGGATCCGGCGCTCCCCCGTGCCGCCTAGGCTGCACCCAGTGGGTGCGAGCTCACGAGCACGCGGCAGTCGCCGTTGACCTGGAACCTCTGCGCGCAGGCGGGCACGATGCACGACGTCGTGTAGCCCAGCCGAACCTCCTGGCCGCCGCAGCTGACGCCAGCTGTGCCCTCCACGCATGTTACGACCCTATACGTACCCCCAAGCTCGCACTCCCAACTTCCCGAAACGTCCACCACGTCGCAGTGGAACAGACGGTTGTCAGCTCCCACCCGTACCTGCGGGCGGCTGGGGTCGTGCCGGCCCAGGTGCCTGACCACGGGCTCGTTGCCCGTGCGCAGCACGTCGAAGCCGCGGTCCACCTGCAGCGGCCTGCCTCGGCCCCAGTCGCACAGCCGGTAGGTGGTGTTGCCAAAGCTGCCCACCTCCACGGCAAAGATGCCCGCGCCCAGGGCGTGCAGCGTCCCCGCGGGTATCAGGACGAAGTCGCCTTGCTGGACGGGCACCTGGCGGCCGTACTCCTGACCTATGGTGTCGGACGCGGCGGCGCGGCGCAGCTGGTCCACGTCGTCCGTGGTGCAGCCCGCTATCAGCGTGGCCCCCGGTGCGGCATCCAGGACGTACCAGCTCTCGGCCTTCTCGCGGTCGTGCTCGGCGCGTCGTGCGTAGGCCTCGTCCGGGTGCACCTGGACCGAGAGGTTCTGCCGCGCGTCCATGGACACCACCTGCACCACCATGTCCTCGGGGTCGTCGCCCATGACCTCACGGTGTCGCCGGCTCAGCAGCTGTCCCAGCGGCGTGCCCGCGTCGGGGCCGTTGGCGACCACGGACTCGACGCCCCCGTGCGCGCTGACGTCGAACGCCTCACCAAAGTTCTGTCCCTGCGGCAGGTCGATGCCGCGCGCCCGGGCGATGGCGGTGCCTCCCCAGATGGGCGAGATGTAGTGCGGATTCAGCAGAATGGGTCCCATATTTCCAGCGTCCTTTCTGTCACAGAAGTCCCTGTCCCAAGAACTGCGCAGTCTGGATGGCGTCATAGCGCAGCGGCCCGCCACCCGGATGGTGGCTCCACATCAGGCTGGCGGATTGCACCGCCCAGACTGCGTTTGGCGCCATGCCGGAGACCTCCCGACACGCACGCTCCAGGGCCTCGCGCCGCGCATCCTGGCTGGAGCGCTCGCCCTTGCCATCGGCAGGCGATTCAGGCACGTCTGCGCACGCACTCGTCACCGCAGCCGGCCGCGCGTTCCTGAACAGCGTGATATGTGGATTGTAGTGCGCATCCGAGTCCCCACACAGCCCGGACAGACCGTTCTGGCGCAGCTCCTGGCACAGGCGGCGTTGCAGGTCCCGCAGCCGTGCGGCGCCCGCATCCTCTGCGACGCCGCGCCACACGATGGAGCCGCGCCGCTTCCAGAACAGCCCGACGTCGTCCAGCCGCAGCTCGAAGGGCTCCTGCCGACGCGCGGCACGTC
Organism: Atopobiaceae bacterium; assembly: GCA_051878835.1. Lineage (GTDB taxonomy): Bacteria > Actinomycetota > Coriobacteriia > Coriobacteriales > Atopobiaceae > Olsenella_K. Next base: position 1,810 of record JBJEKW010000020.1, on the reverse strand, counting down.
CCAGCGCCCTCCTGGCGGCCGCCTCCTGAGCAGGGTCGCACTCCCCCAGGAACACCAGCGTCAGGTGCAGGTTCGACTCCAGCGTGGGCCGCGGGCTCTTGAGCAGCGAAGCCATGGCGTGCTGCGTGCTCACAAGCGCCTCGCGAACCTGCGGGCCAGGCAGGAGGGCCAGAAAGAGCCTCTTGCGCTCGTCCGGCTGCTGGACACCTTGCCCATCTGTGCCGTATTGTCCTTCATCCGGCATGGCGCCGACTCCGCTCGCATCCATGGCAACACCTCACATTCGGACGTTTCTGGAAGGAATTGTATGGAAGCCATGTTCAAACTGGCAAGTTTTCGTAGTCCAGAGGCCCGAATGGGTGCCCCAAGGCGCGCGCCGGGTACCCTTGTCCCTTGTATGAGCCCCCAGCCCATACGGACCTCGAAACCACAACCGAGGAGACCATTGTGCAGAAGAACAAAGACCAGTCGACGGACGTCACGCCCGTCGACAGCGATCAGACGAGGGCAATGCCGAAGCACGAGCGCACGCAGCGCCCGGAGCACGGGAACAAGCACCACCTGAAGTCCCTGGGTCACAAGGCGAAGGTGGGACTCACGGTGGCGGCAGTCGTCGTGGCCCTGGTGGCGGGCCTTGCCATAGGCAACCACGGCATCGTGACCGCCGGCGCCACAAGGGCGGACTCCACCACCATAAAGAACTCGTTTGCCGACATAGCCCAGCTGGCCACGCAGGAGTACGACTACACCGACGTCGGGAAGTACAGCAAGGACGACGCCAAGCTGTTCGACATCAGCATCCCGTTCACCGGCAGCTCGTTCTTGGTCACCTACAACGGCTCCGTCACCGCAGGCATCAAGGACATCACGCAGAGTCAGGTCAGCATCGACGACTCCACGCAGACGGTGAGCGTGACCCTGCCCGACGTGGAGGTTCTGGACTCGCACATCGACACGAACAGCGTCGAGACCTATGACCAGACCTTCAACCCCATCAGCCAGATCAGCGTGGACGAGGTGACCGGCTTCCTCAGCGACCGCGAGGAATACGAGAAGGACACGGCGGTGAACTCCGGCCTTCTGGACAAGGCGCGCCAGCACGCCGAGGACGTGGTGACCGAGCACGTGAAGGCGCTGCTGGCAAACACCAGCCAGAAGGACTACCAGGTCAGCATCACCTGGCTCCAAAGCGGCGACTCCAGCTCCAGCTCGACCGACTCGTCGAACTCGTAGCGTCCGCGACACGTCAAACCCGACCGGGGACGCGTGGCCTACCTGAACAGGCCGCGCGTCCTCTTTTTCATCTCCTCGGTACGCCTGGCCGTGGCCTCCTCGTCCACGGCGTAGTCGCCGTTGGGCAGCTGGCGCAGCAGCGCGCCATCGCGGGCACGGCCCATGATGCGCGACAGCTCCACGTTCTGGAACCTTCCGGCGGCCACCTCCACGACGGCCAGCCGCCCCTCGATGCGATCGATCACCAGCAATTCAGTCATCCCCCTCCGCTCGGCGCACGCCGCGGGACGCGACGCTACGGGTTGCACACCTTGCACGCGTCGTAGCCCTGGGCCTGCGCCTCCGACTTCGTCATGGGTATCAGCGTCTTGCTCTTCTTCAGCGTGCGGCACCCCTGGCGGTGGTACTTCTTGCCCTTGGGCGTCACGTACACGGTCTCGTCTCCTCCGTTGTCGGCCGGGGCCGCAGGCGCTGCCGCCGCAGGAGCCGCGGCCGCCGCGGACGCCTGCCCCTGGTCGGGCTGGCTGGTACTCGCAGACGAGCCCGCAGACTTCGACGAGCCGTCCGAGCTCGACGC
>JBJEKW010000019.1:0-16318 GCA_051878835.1 Atopobiaceae bacterium | reverse complement strand
ACCATCCGCGACGCCGACCAGATAGTGGTCCTGGACGACGGACGCGTGGTGGGCAGGGGCACGCACCAGCAGCTGATGCGGACGTGCCCCACGTACCAGGACATCGTGGAGTCCCAGACGAGGGGAGGCGACGCAGATGAGTAGCGCACAGCCGAGCTCCGAGCACCAGGAGCGCAAGAAGGACTCGGCCAGCTTGACGGCCGACCAGCAAGTCGATGAGTCCAGCCAGGAGGACGTCCCCCAGGACGCGCTGGGGACGGCGCGCCGCCTGTGGCGGGCGGCGCGCGACCAGCACTGGCGCCTGGTGGTGGCCGCCATCTGCGCCGTGCTGTACGTGGCGGGAAGCATCGTCGCGGCCACGTACAGCGCCACCGTGGTGGACGTGGTGTGGGCCAACATCCGGCAGACGGTGGACGCCGGCGGCACCTACGTGGTCGGTCTGGACAACGGCGGCACGCAGATGCTCGTGTACCTGGGCATCTGGACCGTGGCGTGGGCGTTCTACGCCGTGCAGGCCCTAGCCATGGCCTCGTTTGCGGAGCGCCTGAACCTGCAGCTGAGGCAGATGCTGTCGCGCAAGCTGCAGCTTCTGCCCCTGAGCTTCCTGGACGCGCACCAGCCGGGCGACCTCATCAGCCGCGCCACGAACGACCTGGACCAGGTGTCGCAGGTCATGCAGCGCGGCCTCCTGCAGCTGATCATCGCCGCGTGCTCCCTGGTGGGCAACGTGGCCATGATGTTCGTGTACGGCTGGGTGCTGGCCCTGGTGTTCGTGGCGTTTGCCGCGCTGGCGCTGCTGCTGACAAAGGTGCTGTCGGCCCGCACGCTGCGCGCCGCCGGCAGGCGCCAGGAGGTCATGGGCGCGCTCACCGGCACGGTGGAGGAGGCGTACACGGGTCGCGTCGTCGTGAAGGCCTACGGTCTGGAGCGGCGCAGCCTGCAGGAGGTGTCCGACCAGGCTGACGAGCTGGCGCGCGCCAGCGCGAACGCCGACTTCCTGACGAATGCCGTGTCTCCCGCGGTGCGCCTGCTGGGCCGCCTGGGCCAGGTGGTCATTGCCCTGCTGGCGGGCGGCATGCTGCTGGCGGGCCGCATGAGCGTCGGCGGGTTCCAGGCGTTCTTCCAGTACGTCATGGGCGCCTCGGAGCCCCTGACCGAGCTGTCGCTGACGGTGAACATGCTGCAGTCGGCCCTGGCGGCTGCGGAGCGCGTGTTTGCCCTGCTGGACCAGGACGAGGTGCATGCCGACCCGGAGCGGCCCGCGCAGCTGCCCTCGCCGGTTCGCGGACGCGTGGCCTTCGAGCACGTGCGCTTTGGCTATGCCCCCGACTCCGAGCTCATGCACGACGTCAACCTGACGGTGGAGCCCGGCCAGAAGGTGGCCATAGTGGGCGCCACGGGCGCGGGGAAGACCACGCTGGTGAACCTGCTGATGCGTTTCTACGAGGTGTGGGACGGGCGCATCACGCTGGACGGCGTGGACACGCGCCGGCTGCCCGTGAGCCAGCTGCGCGCGCAGTTCGGCATGGTGCTGCAGGACGCCTGGCTGTTCCAGGGCACCATTGCGGAGAACATCGCGTTCGGAAGGCCCGGGGCCACCAGGGAGCAGGTGGAGCAGGCGGGCCGCGCGGCGCATGTGGACTACTTCGTGCGCACGCTGCCACAGGGCTACGACACCGTGCTGGACGAGGACGACGGCATCAGCCAGGGCCAGCGGCAGCTGCTGACCATTGCCCGCGCCATGCTGTGCGACCCGGCCATACTGATCCTGGACGAGGCCACCTCCAGCGTGGACACCCGCACCGAACAGGCCATCACGCGCGCCATGGAGGCGCTCATGGCTGGCCGCACCAGCTTCGTCATCGCCCACAGGCTCTCGACCGTCGTGGACGCTGACCTCATACTGGTGATGGACCACGGCACCATCGTCGAGAAGGGCACTCACGCCCAGCTCATGCGGCTAGACGGGGCATACGCGCAGCTGTATCGCAGCCAGTTCGCGTAGGCTCCCGTCGTGGGAAAGAAGGACATCATGGCAGACGAGGCGTTCTTTCAGAGGGCCTACGACATAGTGCGGCAGATCCCGCGCGGTCGCGTGGCAACGTACGGCCAGGTGGCGCGCATGATGGGCGAGCCCCGCAAGGCGCGCTTCGTGGGGTTTGCCATGCACTCCAGCCCTGGCATGGCCGGCGGGGTGCCGTGCCACCGGGTCGTGTTCGCAGACGGCAGCCTGGCCCCGGGGTTCGCCTTCGGGGGCCCCGGCCAGCAGCGCCGGATGCTGCAGGAGGAAGGCGTGGGCTTCTTGCCCAGCGGAAAGGTCGACATGCGGCGCTTCCAGTGGGAGGCGTAGCGCGGCGAGGCCGTAGCCGCGGACGGCTGTGGCTGTGGGCGGGGCGCCCGCACGGGCGGGCAGCTCGTGCGGGCAAGTGGCTCACGCGAGTCACCACCCGCGTTGGCTTGGTGCTAGTCTGGTCACGGAAAAGCGAAAGTCCGATGCGAGGAGACCACATGGCTGACGAGCCCCTGCGCGTACCGTTTGAACAGCTGAAGTCCACCATCAGGCAGGCCCTGCTGAACGCGGGCCTGCCTGAGGACGTTGCCGAGGAGTGCGCCCGCACGCATGCCGAGTCCTCGCTGGACGGCGTGCAGAGCCACGGGCTCAACCGCGTGCCGCGCTTCATAGACTACGTGCGCCGCGGCTGGGTAGACCCCGAGGCCAAGCCGGAGCTGGTGGGCGCCCGTGGGGCCGTAGAGAACTACGACGGCCATCTGGGGCCTGGCATCACGAACGCCCGGTTCTGCATGGGGCGCGCCGTGGAGCTGGCGAAGGACCACGGCATCGGCTGCGTCGCCCTGCGCAACACCACGCACTGGATGCGCGGTGGCAGCTACGCCTGGCAGGCCGCGCGGGCGGGATACGTCGCCCTGTGCTGGACGAACACCGAAAGCTCGATGCCCCTGTGGGGCTCCACGGAGCCCGGCGTCGGAAACAACCCCTTCTGTCTGGGGATTCCCCGCCAGAAGGGCCCCGTGGTGCTGGACATGGCCATGAGCCAGTTCTCCTGGGGAAAGATTGGCACCTACCGGCTTGCCGGGCGGCAGCTGCCCTTCGACGGTGGCTACGACGCGCAGGGCCAGCTGACGCGCGACCCAGCCGCCATCGAGGAGTCGCACCGCATACTGCCCGCCGGCTACTGGAAGGGCTCGGGCATGGCGCTGGCGCTGGACCTGGCCGCCGCGGCGCTTTCGGGCGGCAAGTCTGGCAGCGTCATGGACGCCGAGGGGCGCGGCTCGTGCACCGGCGCCTGCCAGGTGTTCATTGCCCTGGACCCGTACCTGTTCGGAAGCGAGGAGCAGGTGCAGCAGATGCTGGACCAGCGCATCGACGCGGCGCATGCAACCGTGCCCGTGGACGCCGGCCGACCCGTGGCCTACCCCGGCGAGCACACCCTGGAGCGCCGCCAGCAGAACCTGCGCGAGGGCGTCGTCGTGGACCCCACCATCTGGGCGCAGGTGCAGGCGCTGGCTGCCGGCAGCACCGAGCGCATCGTGGACCTCTCGGCCGGAGAGGTCTCCACGCAGAGGTAGCACGGGGCGTTTCGACCCGTTCGGCACAACATCGTTGCGGCGAGTGGCACGGATTGGTACGTTTTTCCGCGTGAAAACGTACGGAAGTGGGCCTCTCGCTGCGTGGGAACATTCTGAGAGGATGACTTCATGCAGGTACAGATACTCGAGCTCATAGACGGCGCGCGCAAGGCGCAGGGCCTTACGGTGATCATCGACGTGTTTCGCGCCTTCACGCTGGAGTGCTACCTCTTTGACCAGGGGGCCGAGCGCATCTATCCCATAGGGTCGGTGGACGACGCCCTGGCCATGAAGCGCGAGCACCCCGACTACGTCTCGTTCGGCGAGCGCGGCGGTGCGCAGGTGGACGGCTTCGACTTCGGCAACTCGCCCGCCCAGGTGAGGGGCGTGGATCTGACGGGGCGCACCTGCATACACACCACAAGCGCGGGCACGCAGGGCATCGTGAATGCCACGGGTGCGACCCAGATCGTGACCGCCAGCCTGGTGAACGCGTCGGCTGTGGCCCGCTACATCAGACATTGCCAGCCGCAGCAGGTGTCCATCGTGGCCATGGGCAACGCTGGTGTCAGGACGGCGGGGGAGGACGTGCTGTGCGCCCGCTACATTAAGTCGATACTGCAGGGCGACCCCATCGACGTCCAGTCGGAGGCCAACGCCTTGGCGCAGACCGACGGAGCGAAGTTCTTCGACCCCGCGCAGCCCGCGTTCCCGCAGGAGGACTTTCCGCTGTGCGTGGACTGCGACCGCTTCGACTTCGTCATCCGCGTGGGGCACGACTCCGAGGGCAGGCTCGTGAACACGAAGTTCGACATCCGATAAGAAAGCCGTCTGGACGTCGGCAGAACGCCACGCAGCACCCGTCTGGCCACCTGGGTCCACACGACCCGGGCGGCCCTTCTTGTGCCCTTCAAGATATCGAAGGTCGTTCCGTACTTGTTCAATCGTGAAAATTCGGCGCTTCTTGTGCATTTACTGAATAGTGCGAGGAATTTTGCATTTTGGCGCATGACGGGCGTCTGAACAGCGACAATGTATGCGCATGTTGCAGCAGGCGCGCGGTGTGGCGTTGCGTTTCCCGCGTCCTCGCGTCTGTCAGGCGCCTATGCGCTGGCCGATTTTGGCCTGCCGGACGCGATGATTTTTCGCAACAGGCAAACGTGTGGACAGGACTGGGAAGGGCATGGGCGAGCCGTGCCCGGAGCGTGGGGAAGGACCCTCGTCTCCAAGCGAGAAAGGCGGAAGCGTGTTCGTAAAAATCATGGCTGAGTTCCTCAGCACGGCGCTCATGATCATCTTTGGTGTGGGCGTGCACTGCGACACCGTGCTCAACGGCACGAAGTATCATGGCTCTGGCCACCTGTTCGCCATCACCACCTGGTCTTTCGGCATCAGCGTCTGCCTGTTCATCTTTGGCGGCGGCATCTGCATGAACCCCGCCATGACCCTGGCCCAGTGCATCCTCGGCCTGGTGCCCTGGTCGCTGTTCATCCCCTACGTCGTGGCCGAGATGCTGGGCGGCTTCGCCGGCGCCGTCATCGCCTGGTTCATGTACGCCGATGCGTTCAAGGTCTCCGAGGGCAAGGTTGACCCCATCGCCATCCGCAACATCTTCTCGACGAACCCCGTCATCAACGACAAGCCCCGCAGCTTCTTCGTCGAGGCCATCGACACGTTCGTCTTTATCACCGGTATCCTGTCCATCGCACACTACGGTGGCGACAACCTGCTGATGGTTGCCATCGGCGTCGGCCTGCTGGTGTGGGCCATCGGCATGGGCATGGGCGGCATGACCGGATTCGCCATGAACCAGGCTCGTGACCTTGGTCCCCGCATGGCCTACCAGGTGCTGCCCATCGCAAACAAGGCCGACAACAACTGGTCCTACGGCCTGACCGTCCCCGGCATCGCGCCGTTCGTGGGCGCCGCCCTGGCCGCCCTGTTCGTGCACTCCTTCCTGGGCTTCTTCTAGGAGCGCGCAGCCAGAGGCTGCCGACGCGTCGGGCGCTGCGCAAGGAACGCCAGGAACGCATTCCGACGCCTGTGTGGTTACGCACGCTTCCTCCAACAGGCGTTCGTAATCGTACGCCGGCCGTGCGCAAGTCCGACTTTTGAGCTAGATTTGACGGGTCATCGCGTTATTGCGGTGGCCCGTCTTTTGCTAGTTTGGCCCTTTCGATGGGCCGGTCGCCCGTGCGTGGGCGGCATTCTTTTGGCAGGTGAGAAGCACATGAGGGTAGCCATCGTCACGGGGGCCTCGAGCGGTCTGGGCCGCGAGTACTGCAGGTGGGTGGACGACCACCGCCACGAGGGGCGTGGCCTGGACCAGCTGTGGGTCGTGGCGCGCAGGCGGCAGCGCCTGGACCAGCTGGCCGACCAGCTGGGAATCCCGGTGCGCGTGTTTGCCGAGGACCTGGGCACGCGTGCGGGCGTGGACGCCCTTGCCGACGCGCTGGCGGCAGCCCGGAGGGCCGACCCGTCGTTCGAGGTGGGCTTTCTGGTGAACGCCGCGGGGTTCGCCCGCTACCTCACCGTGGAGGACACGTCGCTGGACGACATCGACGCCATGGTGGACGTGAACTGCCGCGCGGTCATCGACGTGACGCACGTGTGCCTGCCGTACCTGCACAAGGGCGCCCGCGTGCTGCAGGTGGCCAGCTGTGCCGCCTTCCAGCCGCTGCCGGGCCTGTCCGAGTACGCCGCAACGAAGTCGTTCGTGCTGTCGTACACGCGCTCGCAGCGCTGGGAGCTCATCGGGCGCGGCATCTACATGACGGCCGTGTGCCCCATCTGGGTGAAGACCGAGTTCAACAAGGTGGCCATGAGCAGGCAGGCGGACGGCAACCTGACCGTGAGGCACACCTTCCCGAACCTGGAGCCCAAGACCGTGGTCGACTGGTCCTGCTTCGTGAACTCCATCAACTACCCCGTTGCCACCTGCAACGTGGTGCCCTTCCTCATGCGCATAGCGGGGAAGGTCATCCCCTCTCCCGTGCTCATGGCCATATGGGAGGGCCTGCGCAGGGTCTAGGCTATTCCAGGGAGTCCAGTACGGCGCGCATCTCGGCCTGGACGCTGTGCTGGGCGTTCGTGCCCACGACCTTCTCGGCGATCTGGCGGATGGCGTAGCGTCCGTTGGCCATGGCTCGTGGGTGCCCCACCATGCGCAGCACCTCGTAGTCGTTCATTGCGTCGCCAAAGGCCATGACCTCCTGGGGCCTCACGTCCTGCGCCTGCATGACCTGGGCCAGGCCCGTGGCCTTCGACACGCCGCGCGGCACCACGTCTATCCACATGCTGCCCGACGGGGCCAGCGTGAAGGCGTCGCCCAGCTCGCGCTGCAGCGCGTAGGCCATGTCCATCACGGCATCCAGCTTGTCGCAGCAGATGGAGGCCTTGATGATGCTGACCTCGGGCCCGGGCATGACGCCCACGTGCTCGATGTTCGGCAGGTCCTTGTCCAGCTCGCGGTGGTAGTAGGCCACCTCGTCCAGCAGGTAGTCGGTGTCGTGGTCGAACAGCGACAGGTGCAGGCAGTCGAACATGTCGATGGCGCGCTTCAGCCTGCGCAGCGCTGCGGTGGAGTAGACCTCGCGGTCCACCAGCTGGCCGTCCACGTAAACCTGCGTGCCGTTGGAGGCCACGAAGTCCATCTGGTCACGCACGGACTCAAAGAACCTGCACAGCGTGTCGTAGCGGCGCCCCGATGTCACGCAGAAGTGGACGCCGTGGTCCTCCAGGGCGCGGATGAGGTCAAAGGTCTCGGGCGGCACCTGGGATTCGTCGTCCAGCAGCGTGCCGTCCATGTCGGATGCTATCAGCTTGATCAAGTGCGTTCTTCTTTCCGTATTCTGTGGTCTGTGTGCAACTCTATATACATTAGTGGTCCCGTGGCAGCGGCGGGGGAGCCTGGCGTAACGGCAGGGCGGAGCGCGTGTCAGCTCCCCGTAAGGCGCAAGTTGGTGCCTGACGCGTGGATGACCTGCCCTCCACATGTTGTGCCAAATGCTGACGGACATGGCCCCTAAACCGCCAAGGCTTGTGGTGACGGGGTGTGCGTGGGGGCGTCTGGGTGGATTTGGCGGCTGCGGGGTGGGTACAGTAGTCATTAGAGCAACTGCGGCCCGAGCCATGCGCCGGACCGCGCTTTCGTTATGGACTGTGGGAGCTGGAGGCTCCGGACCCGGGGAGGTGCAACCCCATGGACGCTGCTGGAAGTAGCCATTATCGATTCGTGTATCTGAACCTTGGGGTGGCACCGGGCGATCAGGACGCCATCTGCCAGCGCTAGCCACAGGCAGCGACCCCTCTGCGACAACTAGTTCTTCTTGTCATCCATAAGCGGCCGTTAAGCTCGTGAGCCGCCCGCCGTGCGACGCCCCGTGACGCGCCGCATGCGCGAGCACCTACACGCCAAGTACCGCACGCCTCATACGGGCCAAGAAGAACGTGCAGGTCGCAGACCCCTCCTGGGATTGCGAGGTGGAGCAATGAGGATGCTTTCCACCGTTTTCCGTCGTAACGACAACGTCTCCGCGAAGGGCCGCGGGTCCGACACCGCGCGCCGCGCCCACGCGCTGGACTGGCTGCGCCAGGTCAGCACGATGCAGGCCGACGAGGTCCTGGGCCAGCTGGGCACCCCCGAGGGTGGCCTGGACCCGCAGCAGGTGGATCTCTCGCGCGAGGCATACGGCTCGAACGAGGTTGCCCGCGCGCAGCGCAAGCCCGCCATCGTGCGGTTTGCCCTGAGCTTCGTCGACCCCTTCAACGCCATCCTGGCGCTGATAGCCGTCGTGTCGCTGTTCACCGACGTCATCATGGCCGCACCCGGCCAGCAGGACCCCTGGACCACCGTGATCATCCTGGCCATGGTGGCCGTCTCGGGCGTGCTGCGCTTCGTGCAGGAGGGTCGCTCCGGCGACGCCGCGCAGGCGCTGGCAAAGACCATACAGACCACGTGCAACGTCGAGCGTGCGGGTGAGGGCCGCATCGAGGTGCCCCTGGAGCAGGTTGTCGTGGGCGACATCCTGCACCTGGGCGCGGGCGACATGGTGCCCGCCGACGCTCGCGTGACGTCGTGCCGCGACCTGTTTGTGGGCATGTCGTCGCTCACGGGTGAGAGCGTGCCGCTGGAGCGCACCGCGCAGGCCGCTCCCGTGCAGGGCAAGGACCGCCGCACCGCGGGCGAGCTGCCCAACGTGCTGCTGATGGGCTCCACCGTGGTGTCCGGCCAGGCGACGGCCGTCGTCGTGGCCACAGGGGCCAACACCATGTTCGGTGCCATCTCGGGCCAGCTGGGGCAGGCGCGCCACAAGACCTCCTACGACGAGGGCATCCGCTCGGTCAGCTCGCTTCTGCTGCGGCTGATGGTCGTGATGGCGCCGCTGGTGCTGGTCATCAACGGCGTCACGAAGGGCGACTGGCTGGAGGCCGTGCTCTTCTCGCTGTCCGTGGCCGTGGGCCTGACGCCCGAGATGCTGCCCATGATCGTGACGACGTGCCTGGCCAAGGGCGCCGTGGACCTGAGCCACGACGAGGTCATCGTGAAGCGCCTGGACGCCATCCAGAGCCTGGGCGCCATGGACGTGCTGTGCACCGACAAGACCGGCACGCTGACGGAGGACCGCGTGGTTCTGGAGCGCCACCTGGACGTCCGGGGCCACGACGACCCGCGCGTGCTGCGCTACGCGTTCATGAACAGCTTCTACCAGACGGGCGTGCGCAACCTGATCGACTCGGCCATCATCCGCCGCGCGGGCGACCTCAGCGGCACCGACGCCGGCTTCGACGTGGACGCCGTGGTGTCCGAGTGGACCCTGGTGGACGAGATTCCCTTCGACTTCGAGCGCCGCCGTGCCAGCGTGGTGGTGGGCGACCGCTCCGGCCGCACCCGCATGGTCACGAAGGGGGCGCTGGAGGAGGTGCTGCAGGCCTGCACGCACGTCGAGTACCAGGGCAGGGTGGTGCCCCTGACGGACGAGCTGACGGCAGAAGTGCTGGAGCGCGCTGCCCGGCTGGCCGACAAGGGCCTGCGCGTGCTGGGCGTGGCCATGTCCGCAGACCCCGCGGGCGTGAAGGACCTGGGTCCCGCGGACGAGAAGGACATGACGCTGATGGGCTACCTGGCCTTCCTGGACCCGCCCAAGCAGAGCGCCGCCACCGCCGTGGCCGCGCTGCGCCAGCACGGCGTGCAGACGAAGGTGCTGACCGGAGACTCGCTGCGCGTGGCGTGCAGCGTGTGCAGGGCCATCGGCATCGACGTCACGGGTACCCTGGACGGCTCGCAGGTGGAGCAGATGGACGACACCCAGCTGGAGCGCGCCGTCGAGGTCACGACGGTGTTCGCAAAGCTGACGCCCGACCAGAAGGTGCGCGTGGTGCGCGCCCTGAGGGCCCGCGGGCACGTTGTGGGCTTCATGGGCGACGGCGTGAACGACGCCTGCGCCATGGGCGCCAGCGACTGCGGCGTGTCCGTGGACACCGCGGCCGACGTCAGCAAGGAGGCGGCGGACATCATCCTGCTGCAGAAGGACCTGGGCGTGCTGGAGCGCGGCGTCGTGGAGGGCCGCCGCACGTACGCAAACATGAACAAGTACGTGAAGATGACCGCAAGCTCGAACTTCGGCAACATCTTCTCGGTGTTGGTCGCGAGCGCGTTTTTGCCCTTCTTGCCCGCGACGGCTGTGCAGCTGCTGCTGCTGAACTTCATCTACGACGTGGCGTGCACCGCTGTGCCGTGGGACAGGGTGGACGACGAGGATCTGGCAAGGCCGCGCACGTGGGCGCCTGGCGAGATCTCCAGCTTCATGCGCTGGATCGGGCCCACGAGCTCGCTGTTCGACGTGGTGACGTTCGCGCTGCTGTTCTTTGTGGTGTGCCCCGCCGCCGTGGGTGGCGACTGGGCATCCCTGGCGGGCGACCCCGCCAGGCAGGCGCTGTTTGCCGCGACGTTCCAGTCCGGCTGGTTCGTGGAGTCCATGGCGACGCAGGTGCTGTTCGTGCACCTGGTCAGGACGAGGAAGGTGCCGTTCCTGCAGAGCATGGCCGACCCCAGGCTGTGCGTGCTGGGCGCGGCGGCGGTGGCCCTGGCCATCGTGATTCCGAACTCGCCCGTGGCCGGCGCCCTGGGCATGGCCGCGCTGCCGGTGGCGTTCTACGGCTGGCTGGCGCTGGTGGTGGCCGGGTACGCCACGCTGGTGCTGGTGATGCGCCGCGTGTACGTCAGGCGCTTCGGCCGGCTGCTGTAGGCGGGCGCATGTGCGCAGCGAAAGGCACGGTTTCGGACGTTCCAAGGAGGGAGAACGTACCGAACTGTGCCTTTCGCTGTATTGGGCGGTGAACAAACCTCCGTCCCTTGTTCATGTTCACGCCGCTCGGGCCTCCGAAACATGCCCGAAAGATGCCAGCAACTAGAATGGACCCCATTGACCGTGCGCTTGCGTGCTAGGAGAGGAGCAGCATGCACGAGGAATTCCTGATGGGAAACGAGGCCATGGCGCTGGGGGCCCTCGCCGCCGGCGTGCGCGTGGTCGCCGGCTATCCGGGCACCCCCTCCACGGAGGTCCTGGACACCATAGCCCGTCGCAATCCCGGCAACGTGTACGTGGAGTGGTCGGTGAACGAGAAGGCCGGCATGGAGGTGGCGGCTGGCGCGGCCTGGAGCGGCGCCCGCTCGTTGGTGACCATGAAGCAGGTGGGCCTGAACGTGGCCTCCGACCCGCTGATGAGCCTGGCCTACCTGGGCGTGAAGGCCGGCATGGTGGTGCTGGTGGCGGACGACCCCGGCCCCATCTCGTCCCAGACCGAGCAGGACACGCGCACGTTCGCGCGCTACAGCAAGCTGCCCTGCTTTGACCCCAGCTCGGTGGCGGACGCCTACCACATGATCCAGGACGCGTTCGAGTTCTCGGAGCGCCACCACACGCCCGTGCTCATGCGCCCCACCACGCGCATCGACCACGGCTACGAGGCCATCCAGGTGGCCGACCCCGAGCAGTGGAGGGACTGCCAGCCCGACGGGTTCCAGAAGGACCCCTCGCGCTGGGTCATCTTTCCCAAGCTGTCGCGGCGCAACCACGAGCTCATCGAGAAGCGCAACCTGGACCTGCGGGACCAGCTGTCCGCCTACGCGGGAAACCAGGTCCTGCCGGCAGGCGACGCCTGCACGACGCCGCGCCTGGGCATCGCCACCCACGGCGTCAGCTACACCTACGTGCTAGACGTGCTCGGCCGCATGATGCCGGCCGACCAGCGCCCGCGCCTTCTGCGCGTGGCGACGCCGTTCCCGTTTCCCGACCAGATGGCCGAGGGGTTCCTGGACGGCCTGGACCAGGTGCTGTGCGTCGAGGAGCTGGACCCCGTGATCGAGCGCTCGCTTCTGGAGCTGGCGGGGGCCAAGGGGATCGACGTGCGCGTGCGCGGCAAGCTGACGGGCGACGCGCCCATGGCGGGCGAGAACACCCTGGAGGGCGTCGAGGCCATGCTGCGGACGTTCCTGGGGTCGCTAGAACAGGCCCAGGAGGCAGGGAGCGAGGGCCAGAAGGACGACGCGAACCGGAAGCCCAAGTCCTCAGCCCCCGAGCCCCAGCTGCCCGTGCGCCCGCCCGTGCTGTGCGCCGGCTGCCCCCACAGGGCCAGCTTCTATGCCGTGAAGGTGGCCATGAAGGGCCGAAAGACCATCTACTGCGGTGACATCGGCTGCTACACGCTGGGCAACGCCCACCCGCTGGACATGTGCGACACCTGCCTGTGCATGGGCGCCGGCATAAACATCGCCCAGGGCGTCTACCACGTGGACCTCGACACGGCCTGCTTCGCCTTTGTGGGAGACTCGACCTTCTTTGCCTCGGGCATCACGGGCGTGGTGAACGCCTACTACAACCAGGCGAACCTGACCCTGGTGGTGCTGGACAACTCGACCACGGCCATGACGGGACACCAGCCTCACCCCGGCACGGGCAGGACGGCCATGGGCCAGCAGGTGAAGCCCGTGGACATCACGGCCGTGCTGCGCGGCATCGGACTGACCGAGGTGCGCACGGTGGACCCCCTGGACCAGGAGGCCGCCGTCCGGTGCGTGCGCGAGGTCGTGGACCAGCCCGGCGTGAAGGCCATCATCTTTAAGTCGCCGTGCGTGGTGCTGGCAAAGCCCCAGGCGCACTCCCAGGTGGACCGCGACCGCTGCATCAGCTGCGGACGCTGCATCAGCCAGCTGGGCTGCCCCGGGCTGTACTGGAAGGACGGAAAGGCGGCCATCGACCAGACCCAGTGCACGGGCTGCACCCTGTGCGAGCAGGTGTGCCCGGCGGGGGCCATCAGCGGAGGTGAGCGACTGTGACACAGCAGCTAGGCGACGGCCGGCGCACCACCAGCGTGGTGCTGTGCGGCGTGGGCGGACAGGGCACCATCCTGGCCTCGAAGCTCATAGCCACGGCGGCCATGGACCGGCACATCCCGGTGAAGACCGCCGAGACCATCGGCATGGCCCAGCGCGGCGGCAGCGTGTTCAGCCACCTGCGCATGGGCGAGGGCGTGGCCACGCCCCAGGTGGCACGGGGTACGGCGGACCTGCTTTTGGCCTTCGAGCCCGCCGAGGCCCTGCGGCAGCTGGGCTACCTGGCGCCCGACGGCGTCCTGGTGGTCAGCAGCCGCCCCGTGGTGCCCGTGAGCGCCTCCACGGGTGGCCCTGCCTACGACATGGACGCCATCATGGGCGCCCTGCGCACTCGGGTGGAGCCGCAGCGCCTGCACGTGGTGGACGGGACGCTGGCCATGGAGCAGCTGGGCTCGACCAAGGTGCTGAACGTGGTCCTGCTGGGCGTGGCCGCGCGCACGGGCGCCCTGGGGCTGACCTCGGACGACATGGCGCAGGCCCTGCGCCAGCGCCTGCCCCAGCGGCTGTGGGAACTGAACCTGCGGGCCCTGGCATGGGGCTAGGCCGCGGGAATCGGCCCTTGCAAAACCCTCTAACGAAAGGCTAACACCATGCAGATGCGTGCCGACCAGCTGGACCACGTGAACCAACAGATCGAGCGCCTGCTGCGCTCGCAGAACTTCTATGGGCGCAGGCTCCAGGAGCTGGGAATATCGGGCGTGAGCTCGCAGGAGGACTTCGAGCGGCTGCCCTTCTCGCAGAAGGACGACCTCAGGCGCGCCTACCCCCTGGGCATCAGCGCGGTTCCCGAGGAGAAGATCGTGCGCATCCACTCCTCGTCGGGCACCACGGGCACGCCCGTGATCATCCCCTACACGGCGAAGGACGTGGAGGACTGGGCCATCCAGTTCGAGCGCTGCTACCGCATGGCGGGCGTCACGAACACCGACCGCGTGCAGATAACGCCCGGCTACGGCCTGTGGACCGCGGGCATCGGCTTCCAGGCCGGCTGCGAGCGGCTGGGCGCCATGGCCATCCCCATGGGCCCCGGCAACACCGAGAAGCAGCTGCAGTTCATGCAGGACCTGGGGAGCACCGTGCTGTGCTCGACCTCGTCCTACGCGCTCCTGCTGGCCGAGGAGATCCAGAAGCGTCACCTGGAAGACCGCATCCACCTGCGCAAGGGCATCATAGGCTCCGAGCGCTGGGGCGCCCGCATGCGCCAGCGCATAGAGCAGGGCCTGGGCATAAAGACCTACGACATCTACGGCCTGACCGAGGTGTACGGCCCGGGCATCGGCATCAGCTGCGACCAGGGCCACGGCATGCACTACTGGGACGACTTCATTTACATCGAGATCATCGACCCCCAGACGGGCGAGGTGCTGCCCGACGGCGAGACCGGCGAGATAGTCATCACGACCCTGGTGAAGGAGGGCGCGCCACTGATCCGGTTCCGCACGCACGACATCAGCCGCATCATCCCCGGCGAGTGCGCCTGCGGCAGCAAGTTCCCCAGGCTGGACACCATCGTGGGCCGAAGCGACGACATGATGAAGATCAAGGGCGTCAACGTGTTCCCGAAGCAGATCGAGGAGGTGCTGCAGCTGTTCCCGCAGCTGTCCAGCGAGTACCAGATCCACATCTCGCACCTGGAGGGCCGCGACACCATGCGCATCTACGTCGAGACGGACGGCACGCAGGACTTCCTGGAGCTGGCAGGCCAGGTGGCGCACGAGGTAAAGAGCCGCATCGGCTTTACCCCGCTGGTGAAGGTGGTCGAGCTGGGCGTGCTGCCCCGCAGCGAAAAGAAGTCCAAGCGCGTGTTCGACGAGCGCTACAAGTAGCAGGTGCGACGCCGCCCGACGCAGGCCGGGCGGCGTCCTTTGGAGGTGCGCATGGTAATGGCTGGGGGCAAGAAGGGCTGCCTTCGCGGCTGTCTCGTCGTCTTCCTGGTGCTGATGGCCATAGGGATCATCGGCTCGTGCATGGGAATGGGGCAGGGCGACTCCTCGAAGGAGGACTCTAGCCAGGCCACGACCAGCACGGCGGCCAGCTCCGAGCCCACTGCCCCGTCCACCGGGAAGCTGACCTATGCCGTCGACACGGGCGGCGCCCCCACGGACGACTGGCCGCTGTACCTGACGGTGGCCGACGAGCACGGCGACGACGGCTCCGACCAGGCCCTGGCCCCCGGCGGGGGTCAGCTGGAGGTCACCAGCGGAACGCACCAGGTCAGCGCGGCGAACGACTCGTGGATTGCCTCGGACGGCACGCTGCTGGGCGTGGCGGGGGTCAGCCCGTCCAGCGTGGACGTGGGCACCGACGATGCCGTGACGGATGCCACGCCAGCGCTGACCGTGAGCCTGCAGAAGGTGGACCCCGCGCAGACGTCCAGGGACGACTACCAGGCGCGCATCGACTCGGCCTGCGCGTACATAGCCCAGCATGAGGGACAGGAAAAGGCAGACCAGCTGCGCTCGCTGGCCATGAGGTTGCTGCCGGCCGAGAACGCGCCACCCGCCACGCTGACCGCGCGCTACCTGGACGTGGGCCAGGGCGACTCCGAGCTGGTGCAGCTGCCGGACGGCAAGGTCATGCTGATAGACGTCGGCGAGCCCGACCAGGCCCCCAAGGTGGTCTCTGACATAAAGGCCCTGGGCATCACCAGGATCGACTACCTGGTGGCCACGCATCCCCACGCCGACCACATCGGTGGCATGGCCGACGTCATCCGCCAGTTCGACATCGGCGAGGTGTGGGCGCCCAATGCCACCGCCAACACGCAGGCGTTCGAGTCGTTCACGGGCGCCGTGGCAGCGAAGGGCCTCACCATAAACGCGGGCAGCAAGGGCAAGGACATCGTGGCCCCGGGGACCACCAGCTACGACATCCAGATACTGGGGCCGGACGCGTCCGTGAGCTCCGAGGACCTGAACGACTACTCGCTCGTCATCCGCGTGCGCTTCGGGCAGACCTCGTTCCTCTTTACCGGGGACGCGCCCAAGGACGAGATCGCGGGCGACGTGGGCGAACACGTGGACGTGCTGAAGGTGGCCCACCACGGCAGCGACACCGGCACCGACGTGTCCTTGGCGCGCACCCTGTCGCCAAAGATCGTGGTCATCTCGTACGGGCTGGGCAACGACTACGGCCACCCAAAGCAGGGCGTGCTGGACGCGCTGGCGGCCTGCGGCGCCCAGGTGTTCGGCACGGGAGCCAACGGAACCGTGACCGTGACGTCTGACGGCACGAATGTCAGCGCATCGCCCGAGCGCGAGGGTGCCGTGCAGGCGGGCTCCGCGTCGAGCTCGGACGGCTCGTCGAAGTCTGCGGGCTCGTCTGCGAGTACCAGCC
>JBJEKW010000018.1:11025-62279 GCA_051878835.1 Atopobiaceae bacterium | reverse complement strand
AAACTTCGTATGGAGCCAGCTATCAGACTCGAACTGATGACCCCCGCTTTACGAGAGCGGTGCTCTACCAACTGAGCTAAGCTGGCAACCCATGTGCTGCAAAAGCAGCGAGGAATACTATACGGGTTTGCCGGCCTTGATGCAAGCACGAGTTTCGAGAAAAACATGCGTCGCCGGCGCCCGGACCAATGGCTCCCGCTTTACGAGAGCTGGGACCACAGGTTTCGCCCCTACAGCTTTGCCAGCACCCCACCCACGAGCTTCTCGAAGTCGTCCGCGTGCTTCTGCGCCTCGGCGAGGACGCTCTGGTGAGTCACGGAGCCATCGCCCGCGAAGTTGGCCGCCAGCGTGAGCCCCAGCACGTTCATGCCCAGGGCGCGCGCCATGATGACCTCGTTCACCGTGGACATGCCCGTGAACGACACACCCAGCATCCTGAGCGCCGCCACCTCGGCGGGCGTCTCGAAGCTGGGCCCCAGCACGCCGGCATAGACTCCCTGCTGCAGCGCTATGCCCTCGTCTCGGGCGACGCCCAGCGCAAGGCCGCGCAGGTAGGACGAGAAGGCGTCGGTCATGCCCACGAAGGGCGTGTCCACGTCGCGCAGCTCGTCCCACTCGGCCAGCGGGTTGCGGCCGGTCAGGTTTATCTGGTCGGTCAGGACGCCCAGGCCCATGGTGGCGTTGCCCTGCACGGCACCCGTGGCGCAGGCAAACAGGATGTCGCGGCAGCCCAGGTGGTACGCGTGGCGCACCAGCGAGGTGACCTCCGCCGCGCTGTAGCCCTGGTACAGGTGGATGCGGCCCGGGTACACGACCACGGGCACGCCGTCGATGCTGCCGATGGTGGCCTCGAATCTGTGCCCGGCGATGGGACGGGCGTCCTCGGGGAAGCCCTCGATATCGTGATAGTCAATCCTGCGCACGGGCTTCACCAGCTGCGACAGGTGCCCCAGCCCGGTGCCCAGAACGATGGCAATGGGATGCTCGACTGAAGGCGAGCACTCCCTGACCGTGTCCTCAGTAGCCACGCAGACCCCTTCCTTTCTCAGCAGGCGGACCAGCAGGCCGTCTGCCCTGGTAAGCGTTCCGGTGTGGCTACCATCGTAGACGAGACCCACGCCGCAGGCGGGACTTTTTGCCTTCAAGACGGCCAGCGGCACGTTGGCGGCACGAATGCGCCGCAGGCAGCGGACACAGCCCAGCCGGTACTCGCCCGTCACATCCGTGCCGTCACGCGTCAGGACGCGCTCGCCGCAGATCTCGGCGGGCGGTCGCGGGGTCGGCAGTCCACCCTCGACCTCGGGGCACACGCCCACCACGTCCACCCTCTGCGCCAACCGCAGCACCGCCTGGCTGGGCTTGCTGCCGCCGTCGTAGCGGCACCTGTGCCCCAAAAGACACCTTGATATGGCAACGCGCAAGAAAACCACCCTCCCCCGCATCCAAACGCCCGAAGGGCCAAGTTGCCCACACCAAAGAAAACGGAGGCAGGGCCGAAGCCCCACCTCCATGGTAGTTTCTTTGCGGCGCGCTGCGCCACGAGCGTCAGAGCCTTACGCCACCAGCGAGTTCAGCGTCAGGTTGGCGTTGGTCAGCAGGCCGTTGGCGTAGTTCGTCCACTCCTGCTGCGCCTGCTGGGTGGCCTGCGAGTACTGCGAGTACGCCACGTAGTAGGCGGCCTCGGCGGCGTCGTAGGTAGCCGAGTCGTTCGAGATGGTGTAGCTGTTCAGGGCCGAGTAATACGGGCCATCGGTGCTGGCCCAGGTGTTGTTCGCGGAATCCCACTCGTCGCCGGCCAGGTTGATGATGTAGCTGGCGTAGTCGGCCGTGGGCGTGGACTCCTGGCCGCTGGCGGGCTGGGTGGGAGCCGTGGGCTGGTCGGGAATGGTGGTGGTGACCACCTGGTCGTGCAGCTTCTTCAGGATGCAGGAGTCCTTCATGAGCTCCTTCACCTTGTCCTCGTCCATGCTGTACTGGGAGGCGATGCTGGAGTAGTCAGAGGAGCCCAGCGTGCTCTGGGCGTAGGAGTCGACGTCGTCGTCAGACACGGTGATGCCCGCATCCTCGGCTGCCTTCTGCATGATCTGGTTGCGCGCCAGAGACAGCGCGGTGTCGGCGCTGGGCATGTTGTACGTGCCATCGTCGTTCTTCGCGGAGTCCAGCGAGGAGTTCTCCTCGATGCAGTCCTGCACCGTGATGGTGTAGGTCTTGCCACCGTAGTTGTAGGTGGCCAGGGCGGCGCTCAGCTGGTCCTCGCTCACCGTGGTCTTGCCCTTGATCTCGGAGGCGCTGCCGGGCAGCGGGAGCTGGGGGTACACGAAGGCGCCAAACAGGCAGCCGGCAACCACCGCCACGACCACGATGATCACGAACACCGGGGTCTTGAACGAGAGCTTCTTTCCGCCCTTCTTGCCCGGCTTCTTCTTTGCGGCCTTGTGGGTGGCCTTGTTGTCCTTGTGGTCCTTGGCCGTTGCGGTCGCCGACTCACTCTGCTGGGCGGAAGGCTTCACCTCAGTCTTCTGGTCGTCCTTTGGCTGGTCAGCCATTCGCATTCCCCTTTCGTTTGGGCCCGTGGAGGCGCCCCCTCGTATGACATGCGGAACTTGATTCTATCGCATGCGCTTTAAGCAAGACCAAATGCACACGGTAGGGGCAGAGCGTCCACATGCCTCGCATGCATCTGAAACGCATTCGCCCAGCTGACGGCTCAATCCCGCCAGCTGGGTGCCAAAGTGTTCAAGAAGGGCACGTGCCCCTATGCCTTGTGGTCCTTGTTCTCGGCGATGATGTCGTTGGCGAACGTGCGGATGTAGCCGCGGCCGCTCTTTGCGTCGAACGCCATGCGGTCGGAAAGCGCGCCGCGCGTGGACTCGGAGATCGAGCCGGCGGCAAAGTCGGCCAGCGCCATCAGCATGTTGCGGTACTCGGGGTCGCCGTGGTAGCACTGGATAGCCTCGTCCAGAAGCGGCCACACCTTGTCCGACGCCTCGGGGGACGTGCTGCCATACAGGGCCAAGAACCTGAAGGCCGAAAGCCTGACCGCCGCGGAGTCCTCGTCGAACAGCGAGTTCTCAGCGCCGTCGTAGGCGTCGGCCACCTCGTCGGGATGCGCCTGTGCAATCTTCGAGAGGGCGTCCAGGCACTCCCAGCGCGTCTGGGCCTCGGGACGGAACAGGGCCTCCTTTATGGGGTCCAGAAGCGACAGCACCAGCTCGGGGTCCTTCTCGGCAATCTCCGATATTGCGCGGGCCGACTCCTGGCGACGGCGACGGTTGGGGTTCTCGAGCCCGCGCTGCAGTGCGTCACAGGTCTCTGCCTTGCTGGAAAACGTTAGGTCTGCCATAGCGTGTTCTCCTGTTCTATGCTCGTTGGACCCGCCGGAGCGCACGATGCCGCCCCTTGGGTTCCCATGGATTCGAGCGAGGCCGTGTAACCGACCCCGCGCTTGATGCTTGCAGCACTTGCCTCAGCAGGCTGGTGCCCGAGGCGCCGACGCGCGGCCCGTCCTAGCGGTGTCCGCTGCCCTTGCGCGAGTGGCCCCTCGACGCGCGGCCGCTCGTACCGGACGAGGCACCGGCTGGCCCGGAGCCCGCAGCAGCCCCGTCCTCGACGCTGAGCGCCGCCGGCTCGGGCGTGCCCTCCTTGCGGGCGCGCCTGACGGCCTCGGCCCTTTGAGGGTCCTTGGCACGTCTGACCTGGTCTTTGTTCGTGCCCAGCTTGCTGTCGACGGCACCCCAGGGGCCCAGGCTCTCACCGAAGCCCATCTTTAGACCGGACAGCACGCCCACCATCAGGCCGAAGGCCACGCCCACCAGCAACGTGAATCCCGTGGCCCAGATGAGCGCGGACGCCACCACACCTACGCCAAAGGTGGCGGCATTGGCTTTCCAGTAGTCCACCCTGGTGACGAGCCCCGCCGAGAAGTGCTCCCCTATGCGGACGCCCAGCACCATGCCGAAGGCAAACAGCAGGACGGCCACCACCGCCATGGCAAACGCCGCCATGCGCTAGCCCTGCTGCGACGCCGTGTCGGCATGTCCGTCGGCGTCGTGGTCGTGGCCGCAGCAGCATCCGTCGTGGCCGTGGTCGTGTCCGCAGCCGCATCCGTCGTGGTCGTGGCCGCAGCAGTGGTCGTGGTCCTTGTGGTCTGCGTCCTTCTGGTCATCGGCATACTCGTCCACGTCCAGCAAGGACCAGTCCAGGCCCGCGGCCTTCGTGGTCTTCTCGTCCTGGTACAGCAGCGAGACAGCCTGCGTGCCCAGCTTGGAGCCGCCCACCTGGCACAGCAGGTCGTACAGCCTGAACGCTGTCTCGCTGCCGGGCAGCTGCAGGTCCAGGTCCTCAGCCTGCGCCAGCGCCAGGCCCAGGTCCTTGCGGAAGTGCTCGCTCAGGAAGCCCGGGCGGAAGTCCCCGTCCACAGACTTCGGAGCCAGCTGCTGCATGGCCACGGAGTTGCCCATGCCGTGCGTGATGAACTCTATGACCTGGTGGCGGTCAAGGCCCGCCTGCTGAGCCAGGCCCAGCGCCTCGGCGTAGCCCACCATGCAGCCCGCCAATGCGACCTGGTTGCAGAGCTTTGCCGTCTGGCCGTCGCCGGGGTTGCCGAAGTAGAAGATGTTGCTGCTGAAGCACTCCAGCAGGGGCTGGATGGGCTTGGTCTCCTCCTTCGTTCCGCCCACCATCAGGGTGAGGGTACCCTCCTCCGCACCCATCTGGCCACCCGTGACGGGGCAGTCGACCGCGTGCTTGTCCTCGACCTCTGCCGCATCGTGGATGTCGTGGGCCAGCTGGGGCGACGAGGTGGTGAGGTCCACCATCCAGGCGCCGCGCTTCGTCACGCGGATCAGACCGTCGGTGGCCAGGTACACGTCCTCGACGTCGTTGGGATACCCCAGCATCGTAAAGACTACGTCCGCGTCCTTTGCCGCCTCCGCGGCGGAGTCCGCCCACGTGGCGCCCTGGGCTATGAGCTGTGCCGCCTTCTTCTTGGTGCGGTTGTAAACGGTCAGATGGTATCCGGCGTCCATGAGGTGACGGGCAATGGGGGCACCCATGATGCCCGTACCGATGAACGCAACTTTTCGCACGTGCGATAGAGCCATGCGGCAATTCCTTTCGTCAATCCCTGCAAGAGGCCGGCCCCACCTGGGACCGGCCTCCGTACTACTTTGTTCCGCGCACCCTGCGGGCTATGCGGTCCGTCAGGGACACCTTGTCCCTGCGGTCGTTGCCCCAGAATATCAGGGCCACCATGCCAGGACCCACATGGCTGCCCAGGATGGGCGACACCTGGCTGCGGATGATGGTGACGTCCTCGCAGCCCTTCTCCTTGCGCACCTCGCGCTCCAGCCAGTCGGCGTCCTTCTCGGCGTCGGTCGAGACGATGGCCAGCGGAAGGGACGGGTCATGCGCGTAGTTGTCGCGGAAGTCCTGCATGATGGCACGCAGGGCCTTCTTTCTGCCGCGGCACATGCCGCGCAGCGTCAGGGCGCCGTTGAGGTCGTACGACAGCTCGGGCTTTATGTCCAGCTTTCCGCCCACGTTCGCGGCGGCGGGGGGTATGCGGCCGCCGGCTGCCAGCGCGTTGAAGTTGTCCAGGGTGAAGTACCCGTGGATGAAGTAGCGCGCGTCCTCCGCCCAGCGGTACACCTCCTCGGCAGACAGCCCGTTCGTGGCCTGGCGCACGACCTCGATGGCCAGGAGCTCACCGGCCGCGGAGTCGCAGCGGTTGTCCAGTATGTAGAGCTCGAAGTCGGGGAACTCGTCGTGGATCATGCTGGCGGCCCGACGCGCCGAGTCGATGGAGGACGACAGACCTGCGGTCAGGCCCATGTAGATGGTGGGCTTGCCCTCCTGCGCCGCGCGCTTGAAGACCTCGTAGTAGTGGCCGGGGGTCACCGCCTGGGTCTTGAAGTGCTCGTCCGGGTGCTTGCGCATGTACTCGTAGAAGTCGTGTGCGCTGCGGTGCTGCCACAGGTCGTCCTCGTGCTCGCCTTCGTTGTCCACGTAGTGGAAGGGGATGACCTCCACGCCCAGCTGGCGGGCGACCTCCGGAGAGTAGTCGGCCGTCGAGTCCACGATGATCTTGCACGTGGCCTTCTGGTGGTAGGCCTTCCCCACCTCTACAACATCGGCGGGAGCCGTCGCCTGGGCGGCTCCCTCGGGATTTACAACCTTGCCATCTGAAGCGGGGGCATCCGTAGAGGGGCTGTCCTCCTGGACGCCGTCCTGCTGCTGGTTAGGCTTCGCCATCTTTGCTCGCAATCTTGGGTTTGATGATTCCGTATCCGCCATTCTTACGGTGATAGATTACGTTGACCAGGCCGGTGTCTTTGTTCTGGAACACATAAAAGTCATGACCCAGAAGGTCGGTCTGCACCAGCGCCTGTTCCTCCGTCATGGGCGTCAGCTCGATGTACTTCTCGCGCACCAGAAGGTCGTCGTCCACGGGCGGAATGTACTCGGGCTCCAGGAGCTCCGACAGGTCCTTGACCGGCGGCACGTCGCTTTGCGGCCTGGTGGCGCGCTGACGACGGTCGACCACGCGGGTCTTGAACTTGCGCATCTGACGCGTCAGCTTGTCGGCTGCGTCGTCGATGGCGGCGTACATGTCGTCGCTCTCGGACACGACGCGAACGACGTAGTCGCGCACGTGGACCGTGACCTCGCAGGCGCGACGGTCGGGGTTCGAGCGGTTCTTGTCGACCCTCAGGACGACGTCGCACGACATGGGCTTGATGTCGAACACCTTCAGTGCCTCGGAGATCTTTGACTGTACGCGCTCACGCATGGCGTCCGTGACCGTGACCCGCCTGCCAGATATCCTGATGTCCACCATCACTGCCTCCTAAACCTCGCTTTACAGCGCATCGGGAACCCGTGACACGGCGCTTACGAGAACGTGCCCGGGTAGCGCCGTACTACGCTGATACCCCAAATCGGCCGAGACAACACACCTGTTTGGGAATCCGGGCGCAAGCGGCGCACTCCGCGGCCCGATGAGCAGGCAAGAAGAACCCCATCCCAGCTGACCTGGTATTTGACCCCACACTCGCGTACCGGGGCCCTCGCTTGGGAGCCGCAGCCCCCTCACTGATAGCCCTCTCGACCGGGGGACACCGTGTCCCGAAAATGTTGGCGGCCGGTACGACTGACTTCTAGGACGAGCCATGCTCGCTGGGGCCGCAGCCCCTCGCTTACGTGGATCCTTTGGACCTCGTCTGCCCTGGACTAGGGCGCTAGGCGCCCGCAACCACAGACCTGGGATGGAGTCCCACGATTATACCGTGCCCGCGCCCGCCCTACCAAGCGCGCGTGAGGGCGCAGCACGTGACGCTGGCGGCACCGCGCCGCAGGAGCGCCCGCGTGCACTCGCGCAGCGTGGAGCCGGTGGTCACCACGTCGTCCGCCAGCAGCAGCCTGAGGCCGCTGACGTCCTGCACCACCCGTACGGAGCCGGCCAGGTTTGCGGCCCTGCCCTCCCGGCCCAGCGAGCGCTGGTCGCGCCTGGAGACGCGCTCCAGCGGCTCGGCTACGGGCAGCCCCAGAAAGCAGGCCAGCTGCCGGGCGGTCAGCTGCATGTGGTCGAAGCCCCTGCGCCGGCGCGCCTCGGGCGTGGCGGGAACGAAGCACACGGCGTCGACGGCCCCCTCCTCGTAGCGCGGCCTGCCGTCGCGCGCGGGCCATCCCGCAGCCTCGTCCAGGGCCGTGGCCATGGCGGCCGCATTGACGCCTGCCAGCCCCAGCTCGTGGCCGTCCTTCAGGCCCGCGGCCAGTCGGGGCGCCACGCCTCGCCGGCTGAACGACAGCGCGCACACGACGGCGCGCGGCTCCCAGTCGCCCTGGCAGGAGGTGCAGGTCAGCCAACCGTAGGGCGCCCCGCACACGGGACACGCCCAGCGCTGGCAGATCCAGGGCAGGCGCAGGCGACAGTCGTCGCACAGCAGGCTGCCCGGATAGTCGCAGCCCACGCAGCGCATGGGCCACAGGAGCTCCTCCATGCCCTCCAGGAGCCTCTGGCCCGCGCCCTCGCGTGCGGGGTCGAAGCCCGCGGCTTCACTCTTCGCACAATCCGTCACCGGAAAATAGGCCATGACGACCCTCCACGCCGTGCGCGGCAGGGGTCGTCTGTAGCAGCGATGCTAGCGCCGGTCGATGCCGGGCGCAAGGGCTGCTCCCAGCCTGGCAAGCCAGGTGCCATCAGGCGCGTCAGGACTAGCGCCCCAGGGGAAGACCGAACAGCTGGCACGCGTTCGACCACAGGTCGTCGTAGGTGCGCTGTGCGCTGATGCCGGCCTGCTCTTCTCGCACCTGGGCCACGCAGGCGGCCGAGAAGGACACCATGGCCTGCTCGCACTCCTCGCCGCGCAGGGGGACCGGGGCCATGTAGGGGCAGTCCGTCTCGCTGAGGATCAGCTGGGAGGGGCAGGCCGCCGCGGCGGCGCGGATGTCGTCGCTCTTCTTGAACGTGACGGCGCCTCCGAACGCCACGTGGCAGCCCAGCTGCACGAAGGGCTCCATGACCTGGGGGCCGTCGGTGAAGCAGTGCAGGTCGCAGCCCGCCTGCGGCACGCCCTCCTGGCGCAGTACGCGCACGGCGTCGTCGTGGGCGGAGTGGTCGTCGGGGTCCTTCGGGTCACGGATGTGCAGCTCGACAGGCAGGTCGCGGTCGCGCGCGATGGCCAGTTGACGGCGGAAGGCAGCTATCTGCACGTCGGGCGAAAGCTCGTTGTACGGGCCGTAGTCCAGGCCGATCTCGCCCACGCCCACGCAGCGGGGACTGTCCAGCAGAGCGTTCAGCCGAGCGAGCGCCGCTGCGTCCAGCGAGGCGGAGCCGTACGGGTGCGCACCGGCGACGATGTGGACGTTGTCCAGGAGATCGGGCACATTGGGGTATGCCTCGAACTGCGGCACGGCGAGTCCCTTGTCCTGGCAGGACGCCAGGTGCTGGCGGGCGCGCTCCAGCCGGCGCTCCAGCCTGTCCAGAAACGCCGGCGCGTCCGGCACGTCGTCCGTGGGGTCCACGGGCACCACCAGCAGGCGCACGCCCGCCAGGGCCGCACGGCACAGTGCTACGGCGGGGTCGTGCCCGTCGAAGCACGTCAGGTGCCCGTGCGTGTCTGCCAGGGGCGCCAGGGGTCTGATCCAGGGACGGGCCTTGCCCTTGCGGTTGTGGAACAGCTGGCCATCGTCCAGGGTCAACGCGTCCAGCACCACGAGCTCGTTCGGCATGGCTACTCCCCCGCCTTGGCCGGGCTGGAGGCGCCGTCCGCGCCGTCGGCGTCGGCATCGGCTAAGTCATTGGCGCTCAGCGCCAGCGACAGCCGCACGAAGTCCTGCACGCCGACCTTCTCGGCACGCGTGGTGGGTTGGATGTCCACTTGCTGGAAGGCGCGGTCCAGGGACTCTTTCTGGAAGCCCACGGCTCTCATGGAGTTGCGGATGGTCTTTCGGCGCTGGGCGAACGCGGCGTCTATGACGCGCTCGGCCCAGTCCAGCTGGGCCTGCGTCAGAGGCTGGCCCGTGGTGGGGTCGGCCTGGGGGTCGCGGTCTATGCGCACGACGGCGGAGTTCACGTGAGGAGCGGGCATGAAGTTGCCGGGACCCACCTCAAAGCGGCCCGTGGCGTGCGCCCACAGGCCCAGCTTTGCCGTGTAGGCACCGTAGCTGCGGTTGCCAGGAACCGCGCTCATGCGGTCGGCCACCTCGGCCTGCACCATGACCACCGCGCGACGCACGCTGGGCAGGTGCTCGAAGGTGCCCAGCACAACCGTGGCGGCCACCTGGTACGGCAGGTTGCTCACCAGCTGCGTGGGCTCGTGCGGCACGTCGGGCAGGCCCAACCCGGCCAACGCGTCGCTCAGCTGCCGGGGCGTCACCTTCACGGCGTCGCCCTGCACCAGGGCCAGGCGCTCCGAGTCGCGCTGGCAGGTCTGCGCCAGCACGACAGGCAGGTCGCGGTCCGCCTCGACGGCCACGACCGCCCCCGCGTGGCGCAGGAGCGCCACGGTCAGCGTGCCGATGCCCGGGCCCACCTCAAAGACCGCGTCCTCCGGACCCAGCTGCGCCAGGTCCAGGATGCGGCCTATGACCGCGTCGTTCACCATGAAGTTCTGGCCCAGCGAGTGCTTCGCGTACAGGCCGAAGTCCTCCAGGACCGCCCTGGTCTGGCCGGGGGTAGCCAGCCAGGAGAACCTGCTCGACACGGGGTCGGGAGAGACGCTGAGCTCCTGGGGCAGCTGCACCAGGTCGGCTCGCCGGGCGGCGTCGCGGCCGCCCTGGCGAGAGATGCCAACCTTGCGCCCCGAGCCCTGACGCTGGGACGGACGGCCCGTCCGGCCGCCCTGCCCGCCGCGTCCGTGCTGCGAGGCACGGCCGCCGTGCCCGACGCGTGCCGCCATGCGCTACTTCCCCGCCTTCGCCAGGCGCGGGAACAGAGGGTCG
This sequence comes from Atopobiaceae bacterium, assembly GCA_051878835.1. Classification (GTDB taxonomy): domain Bacteria; phylum Actinomycetota; class Coriobacteriia; order Coriobacteriales; family Atopobiaceae; genus Olsenella_K. The sequence goes on along the minus strand of JBJEKW010000018.1, from coordinate 51,836 downwards.
CCCTTCTGGACCTCGACGCCTCCGCGCAGGCCACCCCACTGGCAGGCGGCAGCCTGGTCGTTGGTGTCCACCTGGTCTGCCAGGTTCATGCGGCGCAGCACCTCGGCAGAGGTCTGGGGCATGAAGGGTGCCAGCAGGTGGGCGCTAATGCGGATGGACTCCAGCAGGTTCGTGATGATTTCGGCCAGCTCGCCGGCGCGTGCGGGGTCCTTTGCCACGGTCCACGGTGCGGAGTCCTCCACGTAGTGGTTCGCCGCGTGGACCAGCTCCATCACGACGTCCTTTGCCTGCACGTACTCCATCTGGTCCATGTGCTGCGCATAGCGCTGCTGGATTCCCTGGGCGATGTCGCGCAGCGGGTTGGGCTTGTCCTGCCAGCCCTCGGCCAGCTGCGGGGTCTTCCCGTCGAAGTACTTCGCGCTCATGTTCAGGGCACGCGACACCAGGTTGCCCCAGCTGTTGGCCAGGTCTGCGTTGTACACCTGCTCCATGCGGCTGAAGCTGATGGCGCCGTCCTCGCCGGGCGTGACGTCGGTCATAAAGTAGTAGCGATAGCCCTCGACGCCCAGCATGTCGATGACGTCCTGGGGCGCGATGGCGTTGCCGCGCGACTTCGACATCTTCTCGCCCTTGCCGGTCTGCTCGTTCTTCACCATCAGGAAGCCGTGCGCAAACACGTGCTCGGGCAGCGCCTCGCCGATGGCCATCAGCATGGCGGGCCAGATGACGCAGTGGAAGCGGATGATGTCCTTGCCCACCACGTGGTACTGCGCGGGCCAGCGATACGCCAGCTCGGCCTTGGCCTCGGGCGTGTCGACGCCGTAGCCCACGGCGGTCATGTAGTTCAGCAGCGCGTCGAACCACACGTACGTGACGTGCTTCTTGTCGAAGGGCACGGGGATGCCCCAGTCGAAGCTGGTGCGGCTGACCGAGAGGTCCTGCAGTCCGCCCTCGACGAAGCTGCGCACCTCGTTCATGCGGAAGTCCGGCTGCACGAAGTCGGGGTGCTCGTCGTACAGCTTCAGCAGGCGGTCCTGGAACGCGGAGAGCTTAAAGAAGTACGACTCCTCCTGCACGCGCTCCAGGGGACGGCCGCAGTCGGGGCACAGGTGCTGGCCCTCGGTGTGGTGCTCCTCGTCGGACTTCGTCACCTGGGTCTCGGTGAAGTAGGTCTCCTCGGGCACGCAGTACCAGCCGTCGTAGCTGCCCTTGTACAGGTAGCCGGACTCCTTCATGCGCTCCCACAGGTACTGGACGGCGTGGACCTGGCGCTCCTCCGTCGTGCGGATGAAGTCGTCGTTTGAGATCTCCAGCGTCTTCCACAGGCCCTTGAACAGGGGCGCCTGGCTGTCGCACCACTCCTGGGGAGTCATGCCGTGCTTCTCGGCGGCCTCCTCGACCTTCTCGCCGTGCTCGTCCATGCCGGTGAGGAACTTCACGTTGTAGCCGTTGGCGCGGCGATAGCGAGCCTGGACGTCGCACAGGATGGTGGAGTAGGCGGTTCCCAGGTGCGGGGCCGCGTTCACGTAGTAGATGGGGGTGGTTATAAAGAAGCTGGGCTTTTGTGCCATGAGAACCTCCTGATGGCGGATGTTTTGGCCTGGAAACCCGCCTTGCGGGCGGTCACAGCAGCACATTGTAACGCAGGCCCGCTGGCTTTCCGCGCTCGTCCGCAGATGCGCAGCCACGCACCACGGCCATGGCCCCACATCGTCCAGTCTACTGCCTGGAGCTGGCCTCCAGCACGCGGCTGTACGCCTGCGAGCGGGGCAGGTCGAACTGCTTTGCCAGGCGCTTCGCCAGCGCGCTCTTTGGCTCGCCCGCCGCCAGCCCCTGGGCCAGCGCCTCCTCGAAGGTGGCGGCACCGCCCTGCGCCTGCCGGCGGCGCTGCCTCAGCTCGTCTGCGTCAGGCGCGGCGATGACGATGACGCACTCGCCGCGCAGCGAATCGCGCTGCGCCACCTCCTGCGCCACCTGCGGCGCCAGGCCGCGCACGACCTCCTCGTGCAGCTTTGTGAGCTCGCGCACCAGCGCCACCCTACGCGTGGGGAACACCTGGGCGATGCGTCCCAAGGTGGCCGCCGCGCGGCGGGGCGACTCGTACACCACGAGTGCCCCCGGTATGCCGGCCAGCTCCTCCAGACGTGCGTCCATGGCCCCCGCCTTGCGCGGCAGGAAGCCCTCGAAGTAGAAGTGCTCCATGGGCAGCCCCGACGCCACGAGCGCGCACGTGACGGCGGACGGGCCCGGGATCACCTCCACGCGCAGCCCCCGGTCCAGGGCCGCGTCCACCAGGCGCTGCCCCGGGTCGGACACGCCCGGCATGCCCGCGTCCGAGACGAACGCCACGCGCTGCCCCTCCTCCAGGCGCTCCATGACGGCGTCAACGCGCTCGGCGATGACGTTCTCGTCGCAGCGCTCCAGCGGCACGTGCACGCCGAAGTGCGCCAGCAGCTTCGAGGTGACCCTGGTGTCCTCGCACAGCAGGACGTCTGCCGAGGACAGCGTCTGCACCACGCGGGGCGACGCGTCCGACAGGTTGCCGATGGGCGTGCCGACCATGGACAGGACGCCGCCCTCGGGCGCGCCGGAGGTCGGCGTCCCACCCCCGTGTGCTGGTGAGTCCGCAAGAGCCTGGTCCTTCTGGGCCGCCAAGGTGGCTGGGTCTGTGTGCTGTGGCATCAGTCGAGCATCCTCCGCTCAAAGCTGGAGAGCGCTATGCGGGAGTCCCATCCCGAGATGCGCCCCGAGGTCTTCCATGCCTGGAAGAACCAGGCGGGACAGTCCTTGAATACCGTGATCTGGTCGGCCACGAACATGCGCTCCAGCGCGATGCGCCCCTCGGGGGTCATGACCGAGTCGGCGTAGGGCAGGGCCGCCGACCACGCGCCCACCATGACGGGAAATCCGCTGCGGCGACCCTGCTGCAGGACCTTGCGCGAGGCCTCCACCATGTCGCGCGTGCCCGATGGGCCTGTGGCGTCCACACGGTCCGCGTAGTGGAACAGGTGGCAGTCCAGCCACACGTTCTGGTAGCGCTCCGGCGCCATGAAGCCGCGCCACTTTCCCGGCAGCCCTCCGTCAGGCAGGATGAGCATCGGACGGTTGCCCGCCTCCTGGCGGACGGCGGTGTAGGCGTCGCGATAGTAGTTCCTGAGCACATGGATGGGCACGCCCTCGCTGATGCTGAGCCCGTGGCGCTGCTGGATCTGCGGCTCATTTGCCACCTCGATGCCAAACAGCGACTCCCAGTCGGCGTAGCGCGAGGCCAGGCCAGCCAGCACCGTCAAGAGGTCCTCTCGACGGTTGTGGTCGCCCAGGCACAGGAAGTCCTCCTCGCCACGCCTGCCCGGGCTGACCCACAGGGTCAGGACCACGTCGACGTCGTACTTCTGCGCCCACGAGAGCGCGTTGTCTATCTGAGAAATGCAGCCCAGGTAGGGACCGGGGTTCGGACCGGAGTCACCGAAGCAGTACCACGGCACGGGAATGCGCACGGCGTTCAGGCCGCGCGACGAGATCTGCCGGAAGTCGTCCTCGGTGATGAAGGTCTCGCGGTGCTCGGACACCAGGTCCGCGTAGAGGTCCTGGCCTATGGACCTGATGAGCGCGTCCTCCCCCAGCGACCCCGTGCCGGCAAACAGCTCGGGGGTCACCCATGGCTCCAACACGAGCCATCCCGTTAGGTTCACGCCGTGAAGCTTTCGCCCCTCCATGAGTCTCCCCTCCAGTGGTCAATCCCCGGACGTTCGGCCGCCTTCCCAGCCGCTGCCCCATACCGCGCCGCGCGAAGCAGGCCGCAAGCCCGTGCACCCCCGCGCCGGCACGTCGCGTGGACATGACGTCATTCGTGCCATATACCAGCGCGTTTCAGCATAAGTCGAGTATAGCCGCCCAACGGGACAAACGTCATCACACCGTAAGCCAATCACGGCAGAGCGCACCTGACTGACCGGCAGCCCTGTGGCCATGACAGCTACGGCGCGTTCCACGCACCATGGCGCCACACCACGCGCCACTCGATAGGTCAGCACAGCAGCGGCACCACGCGCGCCTCCACGAACCAGCGCGGGTCCTCGTAGTACAGGTACGTGACGCGCCTGCCGATGCGCACCGTGTAGCGTAGTCCCGTGGCCCCCGTTGTCTCGGAGTATGCCCGTCTGCGGTCTATGACGCGGTTGACGCGGTAGCGTCTACCGTCGCTCCACACAATCACAAGCGGGGTGACATCCCCGTCGGGACTGGTGCTCGAGACGACCTGGACGTAGCGCTTCTCGCGCGCGACCAAGCCGTCATATGCCGTCGACCCGCCATCCATACGCCGAGCCCCCTCACGCCACGAAGTGAACAGGTGTTCCCCAAACACACGTTCACCTTATCGTGCGTGCGGGACATGTATCCGCGCATGGCATGGCGGCACCGGACAGGCACCCTCCCATATTCGCAGCTAACGGGACCTGTCCGGGTGCGCCCTCTAACTAGACCAACCGTTCCAGTCGATCATCGCGGGTAATTCATTCCAGCTAAGCGGCAAGGGCATGTCATCAGATGTGAAACCGTATAACGCCCCAATCAAGCTGTCAGTCATAGCTCACATACTGAATAGCGCCATGTGCCCTGATCTAGAGTTCCGCACGCCCCAACCCAGAGTTCGCCTCGACCGGTTTGAGGGTATCTCCAGATATCTCCAGGTCGGGGCAATCGGCTACCATGGCTTACTCCTAATCGGGGTGTCTGGCCTGCGCAAACTCCAGGTTGGGGCGCTTTATCTGCGCAAACTCCAGGTTGGGGCGGATTCTGCACGTTAATGTCGCCAGGTCGGGGCGTTTGGCGCCCCGACCGGGAAATAGGTGCCACTTGGACGCCCCGACCCGGAGTTACCAGGCACCTTCCGACTGCCGATTTCCAGGTAGGGGCGCTCCGACCTGGACTTTCCGTCGCCCGCAGCGGGCTCGCGAAAGCGGCCGAGTCATCTACCAGGTATTTTGTACAGCTGAAATACATAAAGATTTCAATTTGCCAGATTGGGGCGCCCCGACCCGGAGATATCGCCCCGTAGCCTCGGCTAACTCCAAGTCGAGGCGTCGGTATCGCCAGGTCGGGGCACTAAGGGGGTGGTTATCGCCGAGTCGGGGCGAGCGGCAACCATGGCGAACCCCAGGTTGGGGCGGCAACGGCCCGCTATCGCCAGGTCGGGGCGCCCGGAAGTGAATGTCGGCAGACCGTAGCATTCAGCAATCCAGGGAACCGACGAGATCTAATGTGTGCCAGTGGAGACGTGTGGCAGTAGCACAGAGCCGCAGCAAAAAAATAGCCGTCAAGAAGGAATAGTGGCTAAGAAGACCAAGGGCGCTAGCAGCAGTGATGCTGCAAAAGAAATAGCGGAACGAGGAGAACGTAGTCCTCGTTCCGCCGTGGTCTTGTTCCCAATCGCGCGGCTTACTCGCCAGAGCCGCCGCCGTTAGAGCTGTTGGAACCGTTGGAACCGTTGGAGCCGTTGTCACCGGACTCGGCGCCACCGGCACCGGGGGTGCGCCTCCTGCGACGACGCGGGCGAGAATCGCCTGCCGCCTGCGGGCCGCCCTGCGAGCCGTTCGCGCCGTTGCCGCCGCGGTCCCCGGGGTGTCGCATGTGCTTGGGGGCACCACCTGCGCGCGAGCCGCCCCGGTCCTGCGAGCCGCCGTTGTTGCCGGAACGCTGGCCGTTGGAGCCGTTGTTGCCGGAACGCTGGCTTCCGTTGGAACGCTGCCCACCGTTGCTGTTGCGCGATTCGCCGTTGCCCGGGCCGCCGGCCTGCGGACCGTTGCCGCCACGTGCCTGCCTGCCCTTGGACTGCTGGCCGCGATCCTGCTCGGAGCCTGCACCGGCAGTCTTGTGGTGGCGGCGCTTGCGCATGCCATGCTGGCGCTCGGCCTGGGGCTTTCCGTTTGTGGAGCCCGCAGCCTCGCCGCGGCGCCTGCGGTTGCCCTGGTTCGACCCCTCGGCCCCGCCCTTCGAGTCAGAGGCCTTTGCGGACCCCGCATCGGCCCCACCGCGCTCGTTGCGCTGCGTCACGTCCTCGTGAAGCACTTCTTCGACGCTTTCGTCGGTGCGACGGTGACGCCTGCGCGCATGCGCGCCCTGCGCCTGCTGCTGCGAGACCTCTGCCTGCTCGCCGCGCTGCCTGCGCTGACGGCGCTTGTTGCCCTGCTGCTCCTGCGCGCCCTGCTCCTGTGCCTGCGAGGCCTTGCGCGCGCGACGCTTGCTGCGCGCCTTCGTGTCGACGAATAGGTCGGAGTCGTCGAAGGTCTCGGGCGGCGTGACGCCGTTCTTTCGGTCGAGCTCGGCCAGGGCCATCTGCACGTCGGGCGAGTTCAGCTTGTCCAGCGAGGAGCGCAGCACCGTGTCGGGACGGCACGGGCAGCCCAGCTCCTGGGACTTCTTTTTCGCCGCGTCGGAGGGCACCATCTCGGCCAGGGGGATGCGGACCTGCTTGCCGTTCTCGATGCGCAGGCAGATCTCCTCCTTCGGCGTGTCGTACTCCACGATCTTTGCCTTGCCCAGCGGAGTGTCGATGACGGCGTTGCGCTTGGGCGCTCGGCTCTTGAAGTCGCGGTATGCCTCGAACTCGTAGCGCAGGCAGCACATGAGCCTGCCGCAGGCACCCGAGATCTTCGAGGAGTTCAGGGGCAGGTCCTGCTCCTTTGCCATGCGGATGGACACGGGCTCGAAGGCCAGCCCGAACCTGCGGCAGCACAGCTCCTGGCCGCAGTGGCCGTAGCCGCCCACGATGGCGGCCTCCTCGCGCACGCCGATCTGGCGCATGTCGATGCGCTGGTGCAGCGCATGCGAGAGGTCGCGCACCAGCTGCCTGAAGTCCACGCGCTCCTCGGCCGCAAAGTAGCACACGACCTTCTCGCCCCCGAAGGTGTACTCGACGCCCACGGGCTTCATGTCCAGGCCGCTGTCGGCCACGAGCTTGCGAAACACGGGCAGGGCCTCGTCGCCCTTGCGCGCCAGGGTGTCGGCCAAGGCCAGGTCGCTGTCGGTGGCTATGCGGATGACGTTCGAGAGGTGCGCGTTTCCGATGGTCTCCTTCAGGGTCTGGTCCGTGACCTCGCGCGCGTCGCCCGTGGCAATGCCTATTTCGGTACCGCGCTCGGTAGAGCAGATGACGTGGTCAGCCTCCTGGGCGCCCGTGTTCTTTGGGTTGAACCAAAGGTCGCGCGCGGCGTATTTGAATTTCACCGGGATGACGGTGGGCATTCCAGTGCCTCCTTGATGCGAAGAAGCATGGTCTCGACGACCAGCGTAGCTGTGACGTTGTGGCTGAGGTCGTCCGCGGCGCGCTCGACGGCGTCCAGCGCCGCCAGCGCCCCCGACGTGGTGGTGGATGCGGCAACGCGCTCGACCACGTCCGCGACGTCCTCGTTCACAGGGTCGGCCGCGGGGTCCGTGCAACGCATGAGCACGTCGCGCAAGAAGGACCGTGCGGCAGCCAACCCCTCCATAATACCCGAACGCTCGAGGGCGGTTAGCTCGCGCTTGTGGGCGTCCTCCAGCTCCTTCATGGCCTTGGCCGACAGGTAGTCCGCGCTCTTCTGCCCATCCTCCTTCTGGCGCTGGCGCACGTCCTCCAGGGGGCTGCGCATGGCCTCCACCAGCTGGTCCGCCGACTTCAGCACGTCCCAGGAGTCGTCGCGCTCCAGCTCGCCCAGGGTACGCACCATCATGCGGCGCACCTCCCGCCTGCCGGGCGACTTCAGGAACTCTGCCGCACGCTCGGGCGTGCCCGCCACCGAGAGGGCCACGCGCGCCTGCGCCTGGTCGGCGCCGGACAGCTCGACGACCTCGCGTTGGGCGGCGTCGGGAGCCACCACACGGAAGGGCACCTGCTGGCAGCGTGAGACTATGGTAGGAAGCACCACCTCGGCCGAGCGCGCCACCAGGATGAACATGACGCCAGCCGGAGGCTCCTCGATGGTCTTCAGCAGGGCGTTTGCCGCCGCACCGCGCAGAAGCCCCGCGTTCGACAGCACGTAGACTTTGCTGCGCGCACGCACGGGAGCCAGCGAGGCGTCGGCTATGATGTCGCGCACCTGCGACACCAGGTAGCCCGTCACGCTGCCGGGGTCAATGAAGTGCACGTCGGGATGGGTGTGGTGGCGCACGCGGATGCACTCGTCGCACGTGTCGTCACCGCCCGCCGGGCACACCACGCACTCGGCCAGGGCCTGTGCCGCCTCCTGCATGCCGGCGCCCGGGGCGCCCAGCATCAGATACGCATGGCTCAGCCGGTCCTCGGCCAGGGCCGCGCAGAAGAACTCCAGGACCCTGGGCTGGTCGCGCAGGCGCCTGAGCGCGGGCGGCACGGGAAAGCCGTCGTGCGTGGCGGGGCCGGCTGCCCTGGCCCCAGTCGTGGGTGCCGCAGTCGCGGTGGCCTCAGCCGCCGCAGGGCCCGCCGTCGTCTGTCCGTCTTGCGCGCTCACCGCGCACCTCCCTGCCCGGAATCCTTAGCGTCCTGCCCCGCCAGCGCGGGAAGCACGTCCGCCAGAGCGGCCTCCACGCGGGAGGCCACCTGCTCCATGGTGCCCGAAGCGTCCACCACGCGCACGCGCTGCGCCTCCAGCTGCGCCAGCCGCAGGTAGGCCGCACGCACGCGCTCCTGCAGGCGCACGCCCTCCGCCTCCAGCCTGTCGGCTCCCGTGGCGGTGGCACGCGCCAGCGCGCTGGCAGGGTCCAAATCCAGCACCAAGGTGCGCTGGGGCACGATGCCGCAGCTGCCCAGCCGGTTGGCCGTGCGTACCACGTCGTCGTCCATGCAGCGCCCTCCCGCCTGATAGGCGTACGTCGAGTCCATGAACCGGTCGCACAGGACCACGGCACCCCGCTGCAGCGCGGGACGGATGACCTGGCTCACCAGCTGCGCGCGGGCCGCCTCGAACAGCAAAAGCTCGCACTCGTCGCACATATCGGAGCTCTCGGGCGACAGCACGAGCTGCCTGATCTTCTCGGAGATGGCGGTGCCACCGGGCTCGCGCAGGCTCACGACCTCGACGCCCGCATCGCGCAGGCGCCGTGCTAGGGTCTCCACCTGCGTGGACTTCCCCACGCCGTCAGCACCCTCGAACGAGACGAACACGCCCCTGCCCGCTCCGTCACGCGCGACCTCTCCGCCCTTCGGCCGGCAGTCGCCCTGCTGTGCTTGAGCCATGTATTCCTCCTGAAAAAAGCGGCCGCGGACCTGAGGTCCGTGGCCGCACGGTGTCCAGATGATGCGCCGGCCAAGAAGGGCCATGCCCTCGCAGCTAGAACGGCAGGTCCACGTCGTCGTCGGCCGAGGCGCGCGGGACGAAGTCGCCGGTCGAGCCTTGGGACTTCGCCGCGGTCGTGCGCGTGCTGGCGCTGCGTCGCGTGGTCTTGCCTGCGGAGGCGGATGACGCCTTCTTTGACGTCTTTGCCGTCGTGCTCTTGGACGCGCCCTTGGCCTTCGAGGTCGCAGCCTTGGCAGAGGTCTTCTTTGCCGCAGCAGACTTCGTCGTGGACTTCGAGGTGCTCTTCTTTGCCGTGGACTTCGACGTGGTCTTCTTTGCGGTCGACTTCGAAGCCGTCTTTTTTGCGGTCGACTTCGAGGCGCCCTTCGCTGCAACCTTGGCACCTGCGGCCTTCTGCTTTGACGGGCAGTCCATGTTTACGCAGATGCGCCAGGGTCCACGCTGCGTCACCACCTCCACGATGGGGGCGCCGCAGTCCGGGCACGTCTCACCCGTTGCGTGAATCTCGCCGCGCGCGGGCAGGGGGTAGCTGGTGCCGCACTGGTCGTAGTTCGTGCAGCGGATGAAGCGCTTGCCGGTGCGCTCGCTCTTGTGCGCCACCAGGTCGCCGTGGCGTCCAGCCTCGGCGCAGGCCTTGCACGTGCCCACGATGACGTCGGGCTCGTAGTTCGTGGGGCAGGCCGGGTTCACGCACGTCTCGTACGCGCGCGAGCGGAACGGGTGCACCTTTACCCTGGGCGCGCCGCACTCGGGGCACGGGTCCGGCAGGGGCTCGATGCGGCCCTTGGGCACGGGATACGTGACGTCGCAGTCGGGCCACCCCATGCAGCCGATGAAGCTGGAATGGTTCTTTGCCGAGGTCTTCATGACCAGGTCCTTGCCGCACTTGGGGCAGGTGCCCACCTTTGCGTCGGCGGTCACGGCGTCTGCGATCTCGTTTCCGAGGTCGTCCTTGTGTTCGATGAGCTTCGTCAGCAGGCCCGCCAGGATGGCGCGCGAGCGCTGCACCACCTGGTCCTGCGTCTCCTGGCCCTCGGCCACCTTGGTCATGTCGTCCTCGAGCTCGGACGTCATGTCCGGCGTGGTGATGGGCGGCGCGAACTCGTGCAGGGCCTTGATGACGGCCATGCCCAGCTGGCTGGGCTCCACGGGGTCGTTCTTCAGGTACTTCACGTCGTAGAGACGCTGGATGATGGAGGCGCGCGTGGACTTGGTGCCCAGGCCGCACTTCTCCATCTCCTGAATCAGACGGCCCTGGCTGTAGCGCGCGGGCGGCTCGGTCTGCTTTGCCTCCAGCTGAAGGTCCTGCACGTCGCAGGTGTCCCCCACCTTCAGCGCGGGCAGCTGGTCGTCCTTCTTTAGGCCGTAGGGATAGATGGCACGGAAGCCCGGCTTTACCAGGACGCTGCCGGAGGTCACGAACGGCTCGCCGCCGATGTCGAAGGTCAGCTTTGTCCCCTCGCTGGTGGACGGGCCCATCAGCGTGGCCAGGAAGCGCCTGGCTATGAGGTTGTACAGCTTCCATTCGGCCGGCTGCAGCTGGTCGGGGTCGGCCGCCGCCGTGGGATAGATGGGCGGGTGGTCGGTGGTCTCCTGCTTGCCGCGGGTGGCCGTCAGCTTGTCTTGCGCCAGCAGCTGCTTGCACACGGGGTTGAAGTTCGGCACGGTGGACAGCGTGCGCACCACGTCACGCAGGTCCAAAGACTTCGGGTACACGGTGTTGTCCACGCGGGGATACGACGTCAGGCCCTTCATGTACAGGGACTCCGCCAGGCGCATGGTGCGCGCGGGGCTGATGCCCTCGGAGGCGGCGGCCGTCTGCAGCGACGTGGTGTTGAACGGCGCGGGAGGCCTCTGGGTGCGCGCCTTCTTTGCGATGTCGGTGACCTTCGCGACCTTGGTCGAGCTGGCGCGCCCGAACGCGGCCTTCGCGGCGGCCTCGTCCTTGAAGCGGCCGGTGGCGTGCGCAGTCTTGAACGGGTCGGACCCGTCGTGCGTCAGCTGGCCCTGGATGACCCAGTAGTCCTCGGGGACGAAGCGCTCGCGCTCCTCCTCCTTTGCCACCACCAGGGCCAGCGTGGGCGTCTGAACGCGGCCTGCGGAGCGCACGTTGCCAAAGCCACCGTAGCGCGCCAGCGTAAGGTAGCGCGTCAGGACGGCACCCCACACCAAGTCGATGTACTGGCGGCTCTCGCCTGCGTCGGCCAGGTCCTGGTCCAGGTCGACCAGGTTCGAGAACGCGTGGTCTATCTCGGCCTTCGTGAACGCCGAGTAGCGGGCGCGCGAGACGGGCGTGTCAGGCGCCACCTGGCGTATCTGGTTCAGCGCGTCGGAGCCTATGAGCTCGCCCTCGCGGTCGAAGTCGGTGCCGATGACGATGGAGTCGGCCTTCTTTGCCAGGTTCTTCAGGGCGCGGATGATGCCCTTCTCGGCAGGGACCTTCTCGATGGGGGCCCAGACCAGGTACGGCAGGCTGGGCACCTTCCAGCCCTTGATGTCTATTCCATCGGCCAAGAAGGGCTTGCGCTTGGACTCGTACGGCGGGCGCGGGAGGTCGTCGGGGATGCGGGCGGGTATGACCTCGCCCTCCTCGGTGACGGCGGTCCAGCCGCTCTGCGCATCGTAGTGCAGCTGGTTGGGAAAGTCGGGCGCCATGATGTGGCCGCGCAGGCCGATGGTGACCCATTCCTCGCCGTCCACCTGAAAGCGGTACACGGGTGTGTCATAGACCTTGTCGGCCTTGGGCTTGCCAGCCCCCAGCAGCCGCGCTATCTGCTGCGCGGCGTCGTTCTTCTCGGTAACGACCAGCTTCAACCTGACGAACCCCCTCCGCACGCTGCGCGCGCCCTCGATTATCCCAAGGGCAGCCTACCTTCGAAAGGCGGCTGCCCGGTGCGTTGCGTATACCCCTTTGCCTCGAAATCTAGGCACTCCATATGCGAACGCCCTTGCCAGTGTGGCAAGGGCGCCTGCGAGCGCCTGTGTTCCGGCGCCTAGTCTTCCTTCGCAGCCTCGTGCTCCGCGTATTCTTCGCGGGACCACAGGAGCGCCTCCTTGCCGTCACGCTTGGTGATGACGCTGCGCGCGATGGCCAGCGAAATCTCGTACAGCGCTATCAGCACCGCGAACATCAGCAGCATCGTGACCGGCGAGGCGTCGGGGGTAAAGATACCGCACAGTGTCAGCAGAATAACGTACACGTAGCGCCACTGCTTCCTGAAGACGCTGTACGGCACGATGTGCAGGATCGAGAGGTAGAAGACCACCAGCGGCAGCTGGAACGCCACGCCGAAGCCGACCTCCAGAAGCATCATGATGTTGAGGTAGTCGTTGGCGTCAGGAGCCAGCTTTGCAAAGTCGGTAGACTGCTGCGTCAGCCAGCCGAAGGCCGCCTGCTGAATCACCAGATAGCAGAAGATCATGCCAAAGAAGAACAGCGCCACCATGGCCGCCACCGTGGGCACCACCCAGCGACGCTCCTTCTCGTTCAGCGCGGGAAGGAAGAAGGCCATAATCTCCCAGATGATGATGGGCGTGCAGATGATGGCACCAAAGAAGAGCGCCACCTTGAAGCGGATGGTGAAGCCGTCCAGGGCGCCCAGGATCAGCAGCTGCTCGCCGCCCAGGGCGTTGCGGATGGGGTCGATGAGGATGTCGATCAGCGTGGGCGTGGCGAAGTAGATCACGATGGCGGTCGCCGCCAGCGACACCACGATGATGGTGAGCCTGCGCCTGAGCTCGGCCAGGTGGTCGAACAGAGGCATGCGCGCTGGGCCTATGGGGCCTCTCTGATTGTCTGCCATATGCTACCGGGAAGCGGGACCGTTAGGCCTCGGTGTTCCCGTCCTCCTTTCCCTGCTGGGTTGCGGCTGCGTTGGCCTGCTCCTGCTGCTCCTTCTGCCTGCGCTCGCTGTGGCGCTGGCCCAGGGAGTACAGGTCGGCGGCACTGGTGGGCTGGGGCTCGGGCTTGGCCTGCTGCGAAGCGGGCTTCTGCGGCTCTGCGGCCTTCACGGGCGCCTGCGCGGCGGGAGCCGTCGCGGGAGCGGCTGCGGGCTTCTGGGCGTCGGCCACCGGTGCGGGGGCCTCGACCTCTATGTCGGCGTCGGAATCCACGTCCTCGTCGTCGAAGGTGCTGCCGGGCTCCACCTGGGGTGCGGCTGCCGCCGCGGCCTCGCGCTCCGCCTGCAGGCGAGCCTTGCGCTCGGCGAAGGTCTCGTGACGCGGGGCCTCGGTGGCCTCGCCCTGGGCGTCCTCGGCCTGCGCGCCGGCGGCGGCAGTCGTGGCGCCGGTCTTGGCAGCCTTCGCGGCTTCCTCGGCATGGCGCTGCTTGGGCGACTTCTTTAGCTCCTCTGCGGCGGGGTCCATGATGTTGGTCTGCACGACCTCGGTGAACCCGTTGGAGGCATCCCTGAACTGCCTCAGGGCCCTGCCCACGGTCCTGCCGATTCCCGGCAGCTTGTCCGGGCCAAACAGCAGGAACGCAAACAGCAGGATGATGAAGAACTCTGTCTCTCCGATACCAAACACGAGCGCAATCCTCCTTGCGTCGATTACAAGCTATGCAACCCGCCGCCGGCAGGTACTGCAGAGCGCGGTCTTCTTGACCGCCCGATGGGCGCTAGTCCACGCGGACGTTCAGCTCCTTGCCCACGCCCAGCAGATTCAGCACGCGCTCCACGTTGCGCTGGGGGTTCGAGACCACCAGCTGTGCACCCTTGTCGGCAGCGCGGTGCGCGGTGCCCACCAGCACGCCGATGCCCGTGGAGTCGATGTAGGGCACGTCGGCCAGGCTGACCTCCACGGTCTGCGAGCCAGACTCAAGCGCCTGGTCCAGCTGGGCGCGCAGCTGCGCCGCGTTAGAGACGTCCACCTCTCCCGAAACCTTGACGAGATAACCCTCGGGGGTCTGGACGTGGCTGATCTGTATGGACATGAGGTCTCCCCTCCTTGGATGCGGTTGCGCCCGCCGCGCTGCGACGGGCGTCGTTGCTACAGGCCGGTGCCCGAGCTGCTGTCGAGCGTGTTTGCCAAGCTGTTCGAGCCGGACGAGGCGTCCGAGCTCGTGGAACCGTCCGAACTGCTGGTGTCGCCGCTGCCATCCGTGCTGGACGAGGTGGCCGAGCTGGACGACTGCTGCGACTGCAACGCCACCAGGCGCTGGTTCGCGAAGGAGCGGGCACCGTACTCGTTGTTCGGGTCAGCCTCCACCGCCTTCTGGTAGGCGTCGATGGCCTTCTGGGTCTCGCCCGCCTGCTCGTACACCAGGCCCAGGTTCGCCCAGCCGGGACCGAAGTCCGGCGCGTCGGAGGTTATCTGCTCCAACTCCTTCGTGGCACCGTCGGTGTCGCCCAGGTAATACTGGCACAGTGCGCGGTTCACCTTTGCGGAGTTGGCGTCGTGCAGCGCCAGGTAGCGATCGAAGTACTCGACAGCCTTCTGCAGGAGCCCGTTGCTGTAGCTCTTCTCGTCATCAGACGAACTACTCTGCAGCGAGGCGTAGCCCCAGTTCATGTAGTCGTCCGCCAGGTTTATCAGCGTGGCCAGGTTGTTGGGGTCGTCGTCGAGCTTTGACTCCAGCGTCTGCACCGTGCCCGCGTAGGTCTTTGCCGTGGACTGCAGGTTCTCGGGGACCCCGTCCAGCGACACGTCGTCCGAGGACGAGTCGTCCGTGGAGTCAGAGCTGCTGTCCGTGCTGGACGAGCTGTCGCTTTGCGACTGGCTGCTACTTTGCGCCGCGTTGTTGCTGGCCACGATGGTGGACAAGAAGGGCAGCATCAGCGCCAGCGCCATCAGAACGGCAAAGATGACGATTACGACCTTTGCCCCGGTGCCGATGGTCCGCTTCGAGCCGGACTTCGACCCGTGCTGGTGCGAGCTGCCGCTGTGCTTGGGCTTCTGTGACATGAACCTGGTACCCTCCAAAGGCCCGTCTGGGCCGTATAGACTATGCGACGTGCCGCCCACCGAGGCCGACACGTCTGCACATTCTACCTAACTCCTGTACGCACGCGCGTGATTCCTCAGTATCGCGACGCTAGCGCGACTCTTTTGCCAGCTTGGCCGAAACCAGCCTGACAGCGACGATGAACACGTCGAGCGCCTTCGACAGGTCCTCGATGGCGGGATACGTGGGGGCCAGACGAATGTTGGTGTCGTGCGGGTCCTTGCCGTACGGCCAGGTGGCGCCGGCGGGAGTCAGCTTCACGCCCAGGTCGGCCATCAGCTTCACGATGCGGCGAGCGGAACCCTCGGGACCATCGAACGAGACGAAGTAGCCGCCCGTGGGATGCGTCCACGTGGCCACACCAGAGTCGCCCAGGCCGTCGGTCAGCTTCTGCTCGACCAGGTCGAAGCGGGGACGCAGCAGGGCCGCGTGCTTGCGCATGTGCTCCTTCACGCCGGCCAGGTCCTTCAGGTACAGGACGTGGGCCAGCTGCGTGAACTTCTCGGGCGAGACGTGCTGCACGGCGAACGCCTTGCGGATGTCGGCGATGTCAGCGGGGCTGGCCGTGACGAACGCGATGCCCGAGCTGGGGAACGTGACCTTGGCGGTCGAGCCGAACTCGTAGACCAGGTCGGTCCTGCCGGCGCCGCGCAGGGCGTCAAAGATGTTCATCAAGGGCGTATCCTCGTCGCCAAAGGTATGGACGGCGTAGGCGTTGTCCCAGTAGATGCGGAAGTCAGGGGCGGCGGGCTGCAGCGCGGCAAAGCGGCGCACGACAGCGTCGGAGTACACGACGCCCGTGGGGTTGGAGTACTTCGGCACGCACCAGATGCCCTTGACGGAGGGGTCCTCCTCCACCAGGCGCTGGACCACAGACATGTCAGGGCCCTCGTCGGTCATGGGCACGGGCACGTTCTTTATGCCCAGGTGCGCCGTGATAGTGAAGTGACGGTCATAGCCGGGCGCGGGGCACAGCCACTTGACCTCGCCTTGCTGGTAGAAGGGCTTGTTTCCGGCAACGCCGTTCGTGAAGGCGTGCGCCACCAGGTCGTGCATCAGGTTCACGCTGGACGAGCCGTTCACGATAACGTTGGCGGGGTCCACGTCCAAGATCTCGGCCGCAAGCTTGCGAGCGGAGGGCAGGCCGTCAGGGCTGCCGTAGTTGTCCACGGCAACGCCCTCGTCCACCAGTTTGGTGGAGGAGTTGATGAGGTCCAGCATGGGCCTGGAGAGGTCGGTCTGCTGCTGAGAGGGCTTGCCACGGGCCATGTCCAGCTTTAGGTTCTGCGCGCGGAACTCATCTGCCTGCGCCTCTAGCTGCGCGATGGCCGCATCCAGCTCCTCGTTGCTCATGCCTTCATAGACGTTCGGCATACTGTGTCCTCCCGATGAAATGACCAGCTGTTGAGCATCAAAGGTCAAAACTATAGGTCTTTGTGAAATATACGCTTGGAGCAAGAATCAGAATAGCGCACTCACTGCGCGGAAATGTAATGTTCTTATGTATACGTCAATTGGCTTTACCTATGGCTGGCGCTGCCAACTTGCATTGCCTGGGGGCGCATGGGAATGCGGCCACCTCCTCCGCAAAGAGGAACAGCCACGGTTGCCCTTCTTGGCCCAAGCAATCACAATCGGACGAAAAGCTGATTGCCCTAATAACGCGGAGTGCCCTAATAAAAGTGGGCTGCCCTTACAAAAGTGGATTGTCCTTACAAAAAAACGAACGGAGCACACGATGCCTAGAATCTCTCCCTCGCAGCCGTCGGCCGAGTACGGCGAGCTGCAGAAGCTCGTGAACGATCTGTATCGCGAGAGCGCATCGGGATCGGTCAAGCGCGTCGACGTGGTCGTTCGCGCCGAGGTCAACGACCTCTCGCCCGAGCTCATGGAGGTCATTGAGCTTCTGCCCGCGGGTTCGTACAAGCGAGCCCGCCTGTGCGACCAGCTGAACTCCATCGTGACCGCCCATGGCTGGGCCTTCCTGTACGGCACGGTCGAGTAGCGCCGCATAGTAGCGCCGCAACGGACCGCGCTCGCCAGAGCCCGTATCGCGCAAACCTGGCTGAGGCGTGTCCCCACAGCGCCCACGTCTGCGCACTGTTCTGCAGAAGTCCCAGGTGTGAGCGAGAAGTCCCAGGTGTGAGCGCGGCGGAGGTCCAACTTTTGCAGGGACACCTGCAGGAAAGCCAGGTGTGGGTGCCCAGAACCGCCCACTCTGCACCGGGAAGTGCAGACTCCCCACCTGTGGGTACCCAGAGCTGGCGACTCCGCGCGCAGCAGTGCAGACTCTCCGCCTGTGGGTACCCGAACCTCCCACCCTTGCGGGAATCCTGACAGGGGTCCGACCTGTGGGTACCCACAGCTGCCACCCTTGCAGAATCCGAGCCCAGATTGGGGCGCCTTCGAATCGAGCCAACCCGTTTACCTGGGATTTTGCGAGAAGGGCAAAACAAGCTCCTGCAGACTCCCGAGGTTCGAGTACCCACAGCTGCCACCCCTGCAGAAAATCAGACAGGGTTGCCACCTGTGGGTACCCACAGCTGCCACCCTTGCAGAAACTAACGCCAGGTCGGGGCGGCCGAGGATTGGCCCACCCCATCTACCTGGGCTTTTGCAGGAAGGACAAATCGGGCTTCTGCAGGGGTCCGACCTGCGGGTACCCGAACCTCCAACCCTTGCAGAAATCCCGACAAGGGTCCGAGGGGTGGGTACCCAATCTCGCATCCGTTACGTAAAAAGCCAGAAGCGGATAACAGCACCTGGCTCATTTGCCATAGAAGTTCGAAGTCGGAAGCTCAGAAGACAAGCGCACGGGAGTCAATGGCTGACAGCCGCAGCTCGAAAACTCAGAAGGCGTAAGCGAGGGCCACGAGCTGGAAACTGTGAGCATGGCCCGCACCTTCGCTGACCGCGAGCTGGGAATCTGAGCACGGGTCGCCGCCTGTTGGTCGCCCCTCGCGGGCCACTTCCTCGCGGGCCGCTCTTCACGAGCTGGCCCCGCGGGCCGCCCTTCGCAGTCCGTCCCCTACTCCACCTTCGGTCGGCCCAGAATCTTCTCGGCCACGAACACGAAGCACAGGCCGATGACGCTGGAGGTGAACGAGCCGGCCATGATGGCGCACTTCGCGGCCATCGTCTCGGCGGGGCTCGAGAACGCCAGGCCCGAAATCAGGATGGACATGGTGAAGCCCAGGCCACCCAGGATGCCTACCGCCACGACCTGCATCCAGTCCACGTGGCGCGGCAGCTTGGCGAAGCCTACCTTTACCAGCACGAACGTCACCAGGATGATGCCGATGGGCTTGCCCAGCACGGCACCGAAGTACACGCCACGCGTCACGGGATCCGCCACCAGGGCACCGAAGTCCGCACCCACCAGCCGTATCTGCGCGTTCATGAACGCAAACAGCGGCAGGATGATGAAGTTCACCGGCACGGCGATGTCGCGCTCGACGCGCTGCAGGGGCGGCGTCACGTGGTGCATCACGCGCTCGACGTGATGCGCGCCCTCGGTGAAGTCGTGCTGGCCCAGGACATGGGCCTCGTCGTCGTAGGTGTCCTCTAGGTCGCGCGCGCGGCGGGTCAGCCACTTGTGCAGACTGTCCAGCCTGACATCAGAGCGCGACGGCAGGAAGAACGCCAGGATGACGCCGGCCAGCGTGGCGTGAATGCCCGAGTTGAACATGCACACCCACAAAACGAAGCCCACCACCATGTAGGGCTTCGCCGAGTACACCCTGCTGCGATGCAGCAGCGCCAGCGCCACCACGCACAGAAGCGAAGCCGCGCACCAGGCCACATCCAGCGTCTGCCCATAGAACAGCGCCAGCACCACGATGGCCAGGATGTCGTCCGCAATGGCCAGGGTCTGGAAGAACACCTTCGTCTCGGGTGCTATGCGATCACCCAGAAGAGACATGACGCCCAGGGCAAACGCGATGTCGGTGGCAATGGGGATAGCCCAGCCTGACGCCGTCGAGAGACCATGGTTGAACAGCATATATATGATGGCGGGAGCCGCCACGCCACCGCACGCCGCCAGCATGGGCAGCGCCGCCTGGCGCGGCTTTCGCAGCTGCCCCACGGTCATCTCGTACTTCAGCTCGATGCCCACCAGCAGGAAGAAGATCGCCATCAGAAAGTCGTTCACGAACTCCTCGAAGCTCATGGACACCCACAGGGGCCCTATCTGCAGTCCCAGCGGCGCCTGCACGAACGCCTGCACGGCGTCATACGCGGGCGAGTTGGCCACTATCACGGCCAGAAGCGCCGCGCACACCATGACCGCCGCGGCAATGGTGCCGTTCGAGGTGATCTCCTCCAGCGTGCTGCGCTGGTCCAGCCGGTGGATGACACGCGGCTCCTCGTAGATCAGCCGCCTCATGCGGGCGGTCTCGTCCATTGATTCCATCTGCGGGTTCGGTCTTTCCATCTTTACCTTCCTTCACTCGCGATGGTCAGATGCATACTAATATATGGTCCAGAAGCTCAGAAATTGCGGAGCTACGAAGAAGAGCCACAACCCTGGGCATCGCATCGCACATGCAAGGGTATCTGCCGTACCGACTGCACTGCAAACAGACTTGGGAGCCACCATGAACGATCAACGCATCGCCGTCATCACCGATTCGGGAACTGACACCCCGGCGGACTTCATCCGTCAGCATGACGTGCGCGTTGTCCCGTTGCTGGTCAGCTACTCAGACGGCCACACATACAAAAGCGGCGTGGATATAACCGCGCAGGACGTGCTGGACCGCCTGGACACGGAGATCCCAAAGACGTCGCTGCCCGCCCCCACGCAGGTCCTGTCGACCTACCAGAAGGCACGCGAGGACGGCTACACCTGTGCCGTGGTCGTCACCATCTCGGCCGCCCTCTCCGGCACGAACCAGATGGCTCGCTTCGTGGCGAACGAGGTAAAGGACTTCCCCGTCATCGTCATCGACACAAAGAGCATCGGCCTCATCGCGGGCTTCGTGGTCATGGAGGCTGTCCGCATGGTCGAGAGCGGCGTGCCCTTCGACCAGCTGGAGGAGCGCCTGAACGACCTCAGCTCAAAGAGCAAGGTCTTCTTTGCCGTGAAGGACATGAAGTACCTGCGCGCGGGCGGCCGCATCAGCGAGACGGTATATCGCCTGGGTTCCATGCTGAACATCAAGCCCGTCATGTGGTGCGACGAGCACGGCTACTATGCCGTGGTAAAGAAGGCCCGTGGCTGGAAGCGAGCGCTGACTGCCGAGGTGGACGCCGTGCGCAAGGAGGCCGCCAAGTACCCGAAGGTGCGCGTGGGCGTCTGCACGTCCATGGGCGCCCAGCAGATGGCCGAGGCCACCCAGATGCTGCGCGATGCCATTCCCAACATCGGCGAGCTGGTGCAGTCGGGCCTCTCGGCCGACCTCATCGTGCACACCGGCCCCGACCTCATGGGCATGGGCGTACAGCCCATGGAGTAGCCGCAGCGCCAGCCAGAAGGCACGTTCGTCGCTCGGCGCTCCATTGCGGCACGACCCCCAGTTGCGCCGCAGTCGCACCGCACCCCAAACGAGCCCTTTCCTGTATGAGTCGGCCCCGCCTGCCAAGTGCAGACGGGGCCGATTTATAATGCGGCGACCTTGCAGCCATACGCACGAGGAGCAATCTTTGGGCAAGAAGAACACCCAGAAGTCCGGGCGCTACCCGATGCCCATGGCCTGCAGCACGAACATGATGATGGTCAGGATGATGACCGCGATGACTGTGAACCAGGTGAGGCCGTTCCAGATGCGACCGTTGGCGTTCTTGCCCATGATGTGGTGGTCGCTGGCAATGATGACCAGGCACACCAGCAACAGGGGCAGCAGCACGCCGTTGATGACCTGCGCTGCCATCATGATGCCGAACAGGTCCACGTTGGGCACCAGGATGATGGCGGCCGACACGATGATGATGCCGGTGATGAGGCCACGATACACGGGGGCCTCGCGCCAGGTGCGGTCGGTGCCGCGCTCCCAGCCGAATGCCTCGCACACGGCGCTGGCCGTGATGCCCGGCAGCACGCAGGCGGCCAGGAACGACGCGCCCACAAGACCCAGGGCGAACATCGACTTCGCGTAGGGGCCCGCCAGAGGCTCCAGAGCCTTCGCAGCGTCGGCGGCCTCGTTCACCACGATGCCAGCGGGATGCAGCACGGTGGCCGTGGTCAGCATGATGAACCAGGTGATGATCTCGGCCACGATGGCGCCAGACACGTTGTCGGCCCTCTGGCCGGGGATGTCCTCAGCCGTCAGGTTCTTCTCAACCACGTTGCTGGCCACCATGAAGATCATGTAGGGCGAGATGGTGGTACCGACGTTGGCCACCAGCAGCGAGATGTAGCTGGGGTCGCTCGAGAACTGCGGAATCAGCGTGGCGCTGATGGCGGCACCCCAGTCGGGCTTCGAGATGACGCCGGCCACGATGTACGTGACAAAGATGCAGCTGATGCCCAGCAGGACCTTCTCGATGCGGTGATACGAGCCGCTCATGGTCAGGATGAGCACCAGCATGGCCGCCACGGGCACCGAGTAGATGATGGGCACGCCGAACAGCTGCATGCCCGATGCGATGCCCGCGAACTCGGACAACGTGACGGTGAAGTTGGATATCACCAGAGCCAACATGGCTATGGCCGACACGCGGATGCCGAAGCGCTCGCGGATCAGCGAGGCAAATCCCTTGCCGGTGGCGCAGCCCATGCGCGCGGCTGTCTCCTGCACCACTATCAGCAAAAGGCACATCAGGGGCACGGTCCACAGCTGGCCAAAGCCAAAGGTGGCACCTGCGCTGGAGTAGGTGGCGATGCCGCCGGCGTCGTTTCCTGCCAAAGACGTCAGCAGGCCGGGGCCCATGGCCGCCAGGATGGCAAGGCGCTTCTTGTGCTTGCTGCGGCGGTCCTGGTCCTGCTGCGAAGCCTGGCTGGTCACCTGCGTCTGGCGCATGTCCTTGGACTGGTCCATGGCCTGCGCCTTGTTCTTCGCGCGACCCATGCTACACCAGCGCCGTCGCGGCAATCGAGGGGGCCACCAGGGCGGCTATCACGGCAAACATGGCAACCGAGATCAGCATCGAGATGACGGATAGCACAAAGCCGGACGTCTCCTTGTTGTGCTCGTCTCGCACGCGCAGGATGTGCAGCCACAGGGGCGTCAGCAGGAACGACACCACGGCGCTGCCACCTGCGCTGAGGAAGCCCGCCACCAGCAGGCTGCCGGAGTGGTGGCCGTTCGGCCCCACCAGCAGGCTGATTACCGCGGAGGCCACCAGCGCCACCAGCGCGCCAAACACCAGGCCCAGACCCAGACTCTTTATGGCGAAGCCCAGCATGGACGGCGTGTCCTCGTCGTCGGGGTCATGCTCCAGGTAGAAGTTCGTGACGTAGTTGATGGAGTCGTCTGCCACGATGAGCGAGACGGGCAAAGCCGAGCTCAGCAGGATGGCGTTGACGACGCCGTCGTGGATGCCCACGCCAAAGCGCAGGATGGCCCACACGCACACGACGCCCAGCATCCAAAAGAAGAACCACATCTCGCGGCGCAGCAGCCAGCGCAGGTCGTGCAGCGGCACCTCCTCGTCGGAGTCGGCCTCGCTGCGGCCGCCACCGGCAATCTGCAGGTCCTCCTCGTGCTCCTCGTTCATGACGTCGAGGGCATCGTCCACCGTGACCATACCCAGCAGCTTGTGCTTCTCGTCCACGACGGGCATGGCCAGGAGGTTGTACTTCGAGATGTCGTCGGCCACGTCCTCCTGGTCGTCGTCGGGCGAGGCGGTCACCAGGTCGTGCTCGGCGATGTCCTCCAGGCGCTCGTCCTTGTGGTGCACGATAAGCTCGTTCAGGGAGACGGCGCCGGTCAGGCGACCCTCGTCATCCTTCGTGTAGACGTAGCGCACCGACTCGTAGTCCTCGTCCAGGTTGCGCAGGCACTCGATGGCGTCGGCCACCGTCTGCGTCTGGGGCAGGCACACGACCTCCTGGGTCATGATTCGGCCGGCGGTGTCGTCGCGGTAGCCCAGGAGCTGCCTGATGGCGTGCTCCTCCTTCACGCCCATCAGCTTCAGCAGCTTCTCGGCGCGGTTGTAGTCCAGCTCGCTGACCAGCTCGGCTGCGTCGTCGGGGTCCATCTCGGACAGCATGCGCGAGGCGTCCTGCTCGTTCATGCCGCCGACCAGCTCGGCTGCGTCGTCGCTCTCCAGCTCGGCGATGGCGTCGGCTCGCTGCTCGTCGTCCAGCTGCGCGAACACCTGGCCACGCAGGCGCGGGTCCAGCTGCTCGATGATGTCTGCGATGTCGGCGGGGTGCAGCTCGTCCAGGGTCTTGTGCGTGACGGACAGCTTCACGTCGGACAGGTCGCGCTCGACCAGGTCCATGTAGCTCCACGCGATGATACGCTCGGGCAGCGGCTTGCCGAAGGCGCGACTGATGCGCATGGCGGCGCGCTCCAGCTTTGGCGACAGCGTACGCAGGATGCCACGGATGCCCACTTCGGCGCCCAGCAGGCGCAGCTGGGTAGAGCTGGTGTCCGACAGCTTCAGGTCGTTCACGCGGACGACGCGCATGCCGCGCGTATCCACGATCTGCTTGTTCAGGATGTCTCGGGCCAGCAGCACCTCGGTGGGCTGCAGGTACGAGAAGCGAATGTCGACGGCGGGGACCTTCAGGCGAACCTCGTGGTCATCGTAGCTGTCGACGTACTTGCGCCAGGAAATCATGAGCGGATCCTGGCCACGATCGCGAAATGCCAGCGAGGTTACCTGCGGAAACACCTCGCCTGTGGCAATGCCGAGGTCGTTAACGACACCCAGGCGCTCGCCGTTGGAGTCCAGAACGGGATTTCCCAGTATTTGGGACAGATAAATCATGTGCACTCCTTACTGCCACGAACCCGCGCCGGGCTAACCACCCTCGCGAACACGCAGCTGCAGCGCTGCACTACGGCAGAAAACTGCTGGTTACACCCCGTGCGATGCGACCAGGAGCCACATCACAGGGGTCACCGACTGTGAGGTCGAGACTTCATCGATGACCTTTCTCCCTCGGAATCAGATGCCGAACCACGACGCCATTGCGAAACGGCTGGTGCCGACCGGGTGTCGCACGTCGTACGCGCGACCTGCGGAGCGCCGCACGGCCGGAGCCACATGCACGTCCACATGGCCACGCTCGCGAGTGCCACCAAGCAGAACGCCACGCGCGCAGAACGCTCCCGCGCCGAACGTGCGAAGCCACCACGCGCCTGCACCAGCACTTTCGCAAGAAAGCATCGGGCTGGTTGCGAGCCTCAAACGCAAACCTTGCAGATGATAACGCACGTTCGCCGATTACGGGCCAACCCCGCGCTGATATTACAAAGCGCTGCGTAAATCCTCACATTACTTTGCCAAGAGGTGCGTACACTCTAGCGACTTTGGGCGGGTGGCACTCCCCTGCGCAAGTCGGTCGACGAATCGCCGCTCCGCTGCAGACGTCCAGGTCTGGGCCCCCATCCGGAGTTTACGAATCTGCACTCGCCCACTTCTGGAGTTTCCTGGTCCACAAGCGCCCAGGTCCGGAGCTGTCGGAACCGCTGGCGCCCATACCTGGAGTTAGCCCGGGCATACCCGCCAGTATTTCCTGGTCTGGGCGGATTCTGCACGTTAATGTCGCCAGGTCTGGGCGCCCGTCGCCCACATCAGGAAATACAGACACCCACACCTCGACTCTCTGTCAGGATCGTTTCTGCAGGGGCTTGAGGTGCGAGTGCGCGGGCACTCGCAGGTCGAGGTCTTGTCAGTAAGTTTCTGCAGGGGTTGGAGGCGCGAGTGCATTGACACCCACACCTCGACTCTCTGTCAGGAATTTCTGCAGGGGTGTCAGACGCGGGTACTCACGGGTCGAAACCCTGCAGGGGACCTTTATGGTCTTGTTGCAAAACACCAGGTAGATGGGCTGCAAGAATTCATTGGAGCCCCAACCCGACTTCCGTCGGCGCAAAGATGGCAGGTGTGGGTACTCGCACCTCGGCACCCTGCCAAAAGTTCCTGCAAGGGCCTGAGGTGCGAGTGCGCGGGCACCCATACCTCGACCTTCTGCAGGGGTGTCGGAGGCTGGCCTTGTGCTTGTGCGCCTACGAATCGAACGGAAGTGTGACGGGAAAGCTGGCTCACTCACACAGACCTGTAGTTTGCGTCTGCTAACCCGTTGGAATTTCCCTGTCTGGGCGGATTTCGCACGCTAACGTCGCCAGGTCCGGGCGTTCGCCGCCCACGTCTGGAGATACCCCCGGTTAGCGGCGGCCATCACCGGGTCCGGGCGGCAGTATCTACGGGTTCGCGCACCGAGTTAAGCGACGCCGGACTTGGCCCCGGCCGACACCGGCCCGTAGGGCCTCACCCGCACGCTAACCGGAGGGACGGACGCCCCAGTCGTTCGGTTTTCGTAGCAGGTCTGACGAAAATGCGTCGATTGGGGCGATTGGGGCGTTTGGACCGGCCTATGCGCCGGATTGGGGCGCCCCGATGCGCGACATTGCCGATGTCTTTCGGAGCCGTCGAGACCCGTCAAGCCTCTGACCAGGCGATATGCGATGGTACGCCGATATAAGTATCTGAATCACACGGATTGGGGCGCCCCGATCGAGCAGATGCCGCAGCCGACATGCAGGAACTTGCAGATTGGGGCGTCCGGTACGCGCAGGTTTCGTTCGACTGGGGCGACGGCAAGCTTGGCCGGTAAAAAGTAGGTTCCGTCTCATAAGAGCGTCTACCTGCGAGGATATCAGTGTGGCAGCTCCAACTGGATCGACTAGCCCGCAATCGAAGTCAGACTTTGCAGCTCCTACGAATCCCGCACCATACCGGCTGGCGCAAACGCGGTACCAGCACATGCTCGATTCGGTATCGTAGTGGTCGCGTGTCCTCCGGACCCTTACCTAATCAACGTTCCGGATTGTCGCGTGCGCTTAAACAAGCCACCAGCGCCGGCTGCAAGCCAGCGCCCACGAAAGGAAAGCCATGAACCAGCAAAACAACCCGGAGGCGCGCGGCGCTGACAACGGGACACCCGCCCAGACCCCCGACACCCCCCAGCACCACCGAGCCAACGCATGGCCTAACACCGACGGCGGGACGCCCGACCAGACTTCCGACGCCCAGCCCCAAGCTTGCACCCCGGTGGACGAAGCGCGCGAGCTCATCTGCCGGATTGGCAAGCTGCTGTACGACCGCGGCTACGTGGCCAGCAACGACGGCAACATCTCGGCCAGGGTGGCGCCGGACCGCCTGCTGATCACGCCGTCCGGTGTCAGCAAGGGCCGCATGACCCCCGCCATGCTGGTGCTGTGCGACAGGCAGGGCAACGTGGCGCCCGAGGACACGTCCGGCCGCCATCCCTCTTCCGAGATAAAGATGCACCTACGCGTGTTTGACCGCCGCCCCGACGTGGGCGCCGTCGTGCACGCCCACCCCGTGTACGCCACCGCCTTCGCCATCTGCCGCCACGAGCTCAGCGAGGCCTACCTGCCCGAGCTGGTGCTGAACTTCGGCAAGATTCCCGTGGCGCCCTTTGCCATGCTGTCGACCGAGGAGGTCCCGCGCAGCATCGAGCCCTTCTTGGATGGCTACAATGGCCTTTTGCTTGCCAACCACGGCGCGCTGGCGTGGGGCGCCAACCTGTGGGCGGCCTTCGACCTGATGGAGACGATCGAGCACAGCGCAAAGATCTACCACGCCGTGCACCAGCTGGGCGGAGGAGTCCAGCTGGACGAGGACCAGGTGAACTACCTCACCAGCCTGCGCACCTACTACCGCAAGCGCGCCGAGGTGCAAAAGCCCGGCCAGGAGCACTAGCGCGCAGGTAGATGCTGCGACGCGAGCTCACACGCAAGCGCAAGCGCCATCTATCGGAGCCCCATTCCGCCCAGCAGAATTCATGCAAGAAGAACTAGCGCAAGAAGCGCACATCCAAATTTCGCGCCAAGCATGGCGCACCCAACCCGAAGGAGTTCCCATGACCCAACAAGAAAGCAACCCAGTCACGACCGCGGCGGCATCCGGCACGGCGCAGCCCACCTCCCCCACCGTCGTGAACGTCGACGCGGTCGAGCTGGCACCCAGCAAGGACGCGGTCGTGATCATCGACCAGACGCTTCTGCCCAATCGCCTGGAGCACATCGACCTGCAGACGCCCAAGCAGATGTACGACGCCATCTTTCAGCTGAAGGTGCGCGGCGCGCCGGCCATCGGCGTGTGCGCGGGCTACTGCTACTACGTGCTAGCTCGCCAAGAGGCACAGCAGGCATCAAGCTACCAGGACTTCGTCGCCCGCATGCAGCAGCATCGCGACTATCTGAACTCGTCGCGTCCCACAGCGGTCAACCTGCAGTGGGCGCTCGACCGCATGCACGCCGTCACGACTAGCCATCCTGACACCAACCTGCCCGACCTGGTCGACCTGCTGGAGGCCGAGGCGCGCGCCATCCACTCCGAGGACGTGGCCATGAGCAAGGAGATCTCGCGTCTGGGCGCCAGCCTGCTGCACGACGGCGATGGCGTTCTGACCCACTGCAACGCCGGTCCCCTGGCCTGCCTGGGCTACGGCACCGGCCAGGGACCGCTGTTCTATGCCCATGACCACGGCAAAGACGTGCACGTCTTTGCCGACGAGACCCGCCCGCTCCTGCAGGGCGCTCGCCTGACCAGCTACGAGCTGCAGCGCGCCGGCATCGACGTGACCCTAATCTGCGACAACATGGCCAGCCTGGTCATGAAGAACGGCTGGGTGCAGGCGTGCATGGTGGGCTGCGACCGCGTGGCCATGAACGGCGACGCAGCGAACAAAATCGGCACCTCCGGCGTCGCCATCCTGGCAGCTCACTACGGCATCCCGTTCTACGTCCTGGGCCCAACGTCCACCATCGATCGCAACTGCCCCACCGGCGACGACATCCACATCGAGCTACGCGACCCCGACGAGATCAAGACCATGTGGTACGCGGAGCCTAAGGCTCTGCCCGAGGTCAAGTGCTACAACCCCGCCTTCGACGTGACCGACCACAACCTGATCACCGCCATCATTACCGAGAAGGGCATCTGCCGTCCGCCCTACACGCAGAGCCTGGCAGCGCTCTTCTCGGACTAGGGTGCTATTCTTCGAACAGTATGGACATTCGGCGCGACGTGAACGATTCGGGCGCACCGCATCAGCTGCACGTTCTTCAGCGCATCGAGCAAGAAAGGATTCCCACCATGGCAGACCTCCCGCAGGCAGAAATCGGCATCTTTGGCGGTTCGGGCTTCTACAGCCTCTTTGAGGGCGACTACGAGGAGGTGTCCCTGGATACGCGCTGGGGCCAGCCGTCCGACGTCTACACCGTAGGCACCATCGCAGGCCGCAAGGTGGCGTTCCTGCCCCGCCACGGTCACAAGCACACCTTTGCCCCCGGCGAGGTCAACTACCGCGCGAACCTGTGGGGCATGCACATGCTGGGCGTCCAGCAGGTCATCGGCCCCTGCTCGGTGGGGTCACTCTCGCTGGACATCCATCCTGGCGACTTTGTGGTGTGCGACCAGTTCGTGGACCGCACCAAGGGTCGCGCCGACACGTTCTTCACCCACGACCTCGGCCTGGGCGTGCAGCACCTGCCCGGCGCCGAGCCCTACTGCGCCACCATGCGCAAGGTGGCCGTCGACTGCTGCCGCCAGCTGGACATCCCCGTGCACGACGGCGGCACCGTGGTCACCATCCAGGGCCCGCGCTTCTCGACCAAGGCCGAGAGCGAGTGGTTCCAAAAGATGGGCTGGAGCGTCGTGAACATGACCCAGTACCCCGAGGCCTGGCTGGCCCGCGAGTTGGGCATGCACTACTGCAACATCAGCCTGGTGACCGACTACGACTCCGGCCTGGGCAAGTACGCCGCCGTCACCAACGACCAGGTGCTGAAGGTCTTCAACGAGAACCTGCATCTGCTGCGCGAGCTCATCAACAAGATGGTGCCTGCCCTGCCGCAGCAAATCGACGACGGCTGCACCGCCTCCGCCTCGCTCTTCGACAAGCTGGCGTAGACCCCACCGCCAAGCACACATTTGGCAAGAAGGACTTGGCCAATTCGAGGCCTCAGGTTCAATCAATTTCATGCAAGAAGGGCAGTCCGCTCGAAGTGGGCTGCCCTTCTCTTTTATGCGTGGCGTGGGTGCAAGCCCGCCGTCAGCACTTCTCGACGCTAAAGTGCGACGATGCGACAAGACGTACGTCGCATATGCGACAATTCTTGCGTCGCATATGCGACGCTGATATCATCGTATTGTCGCGTTTTCATCGAAAGGCGAGGCAGCCATGGCCATACCGGTTGACATAGCGGAACTCATAAACGGGACGACCGTCGAGTCCACCCGCATCGAGTTCAAGACTGACTTCAATCCCGAGCCCATCGTCCACACCATGTGCGCCTTCGCAAACGACATCGACAACATCGGTGGAGGCTACATCATCATCGGCATGGAGGAGAAGGGTTCCGTTCCCCAGCTGCCGCCCAAGGGTATCCCCCAGTCCCGCATCGATCCCATCCTCAAGAAGCTCGAGGGGTTCTGTCACTGCATTGAGCCTCTGTACCAGCCCATCGTCGAGCCGCGGCTTCTGGACGGCAAGTATGTCATCGTCATCTGGTGCCCCGGCGGCTTCGGCCGTCCGTACAAGGCTGCCAAAAACGTGTACAAAAACACCTCAGACAAGCGCTACTACATTCGAAAGATGGCTAGCACGGTCATTGCATCACCCCAAGAGGAGCGCGAGTTGTTCTATGTGTCGTCTGACATCCCGTTTGACGACAGGCCAAATCTGACAGCGAGCCCGGAAGACCTCAGCAAGGAGCGCATGCGCGACTATCTGCACTCCGTCGGGAGCGCACTTTACGACGATTCCAAGAGCCTTGATCTAGAGGAGTTGGCAAACGACCTCCAGCTCCTGTCCGGCCCGCCAGAGGACCGTCACCCGCGCAACGTCGGTCTTCTGATGTTCTCGGACGATGTCCAACGCTACTTCCGGTACGCGCGCATCGAGGTCGTGGATCTGCCCGACCCAACGGGTGAAGGCATGACTGAGCAAGTCTTCACTGGTCCCATCCAGAACCAGCTCAAGGACGCCCTCCTGTTCCTGAAGAACTACGCCATCAGAAGCATGACGTTCAAGAAGCCCGACCAGGCCGAGGCGATCACCGCCTTCAACTATCCCTACGCCGCCGTGGAGGAGATCCTCTCCAACGCCGTATACCATCGCTCGTACCAGACATCCGAGCCCATCGTGGTCCGCATCACACCGGAGTCGATGGAGGTCACGAGCTACCCCGGCTTTGACCGCAGCATCACAGATGACGACATCGCCAAGCTGCACATCCAGTCTCGCATCTACCGCAACCGGCGCATCGGCGACTTCCTGAAGGAACTCCACTTGATCGAGGGACGCAACACGGGCTTCCCCACGACGTTCCGGGCGCTGAAACAGAACGGCTCTCCCCTGCCCAAGTTTCACATGGACCCCGCGCGCAGCTACCTCAGCGTGGAGATTCCCGTGCATCCGGCCTTCGCCCCCACCAACAAGCAGGGCAAGAAGGACGACGGCCTCGAGGGCCAGATTATGGCACAGCTGCAGGACCATCCCCTGCTGATGTCCGAGCTCTCGCGCCAGCTGGGATACAAGAGCGTGAGCAAGCGACTGCGCAGAACTGTCGCCAAGATGCTGGACGACGGCAAGTTGTCAGCCGTCCACGAGGGCGCTCGCGTGCGCTATACGTTGGCAACGTAAAATGCCACCTCGAGCCTTTCGTTCCGGATGCGGGAGACGTGAAAATCGGGAGGCATGCAAGGAACGGCAGGCATCTGCCGTAAGCATCCATGCAAGAAACGCCCGCCCATACCATACGGCACATGGGCGGGCGCGCCTGAAGATTAGTCGATTGCTAGATGCAGAAGCCGGGAACGACGCCGAGCGAATGTGTCACGTTGCTTTTGTGGTAGTAGAAGTCGGGGTTGCCATCATCGACATTGTTGAAGCCACCAGAGTAGAACGGACCTGGCGAACGTCCCCACCAATCGCAGGTCTGGCCCTGATAGTTCCTTACACGCACTGAGTTGTCATTCCCCGTGTCGGTGAAGAGCTGGTAGGTCGTACCCTCGGCCTTGAAGATACCGCCATACTCATCGAGGTAATCTGAAGTCCAATCAGAGTAGTCACCGCTCAGCTCATTGCGCGAGTACAGCCACAGGGCATCATCGGTCGCAGTAACCGAGCTGGCGCTCTTGGTCTCGCCGGCGTTGTTGGTGAGCTTCTTGACGGATACGACGTCCTTCCTGAGCTCGTCGGGCAGGAGGCTCATTCCGTCGGAAGCCAGCCAAGAGCGCATCTGGCAGTCCTGCCATCCGCCGGAGTTGGAGTCCCTGGAGTTCATGCCCTGCTGGCTGATGGCGTCGCCGAATATGAAGCTGATGCCTGCCTTGCCCTTGCCGTCGGACCTGTCGTCGTGACGGAAGCCGGTTATCACCACGGAGGTCTGGGTGCCGTCGGTGAGCGTTACGTCCTTCTCCTGGGTGCCGTCCAGCTTGCCGTCCGAGCTGCACAGGTGGTACTTCTCGGCAATCTTCAGGCCGGCGTCGTCAGAGGAGGCGGACGCGATCTGCTTCGAGATGGCCTGCAGCTCGTCCCAGCTGTAGTCGTTCACGGAATCCTTCACGGCGGGGCCCAGCAGGCCAAAGCCGCGCGTGAGGAACCCGGCTATTGCCAGCGCGGCGATGGCGACCACGACCAAGCTGATTACCAGGGGTTTCTTCGAGCGGTGCGGCTTTGGTGCCATGTTGGCGACATCCGCAGCGCCGCCAACCGCCCCCGCTGTAAAGGACTGCTGCGTGAATCCTGGCTGGGTGGGATTTGGCACTGCCCCCACCGGCGACTGGACCGTCTGGGTGTCAGCAGAGCCGCATGCCGCTCCTCCCGCAGTGCCTGGCTGCGTACCCGCTGTCACATTCCGTGACAGCGGGTTGCCGCATTTCACGCAGAACTTTGCGCCGTCCGGGATCTTTGCCCCGCACTTCGGACAGAACATGCACTTCTCCTTCGTGGATTGCGAATCGACGCGGATAGCGTATGCCCCTGGCCTACCTCAGTTGTTGCGCAACATTCTGAACGGGGGTTGCAGTTCTGGGCGTACTGCATTCTCTGACGCCAAGAAATGCGATGACACGAAGACCGTCTCATATGCGATGGTCTTCGTGTCTCATTTGCGTCAGATATTGCGTCGCATATGCGACATTTGTGACAGCACGATGGCTACGCCATCGATAAAAGGACGTCCACCACAGCCGATGGACGTCCTTCTTGCCCCTCGTTTTGCATGGGACGAGGGCAAGGCTTCGACCTGGTTAGATGCAGAAGCCGGGGACAACGCCACTGGTGTCGTTGGCGTATACGTCACCGGAGGGATTGCCCGTCTGGTCAACATCCATGAAGCGGTCGGCATAATACGCATCAGGCGAGCGCTCCAGCCAGAAGCTGGCCTGACCCTGGTAGCTCTTTACTCGTGTCGAATTAGAGTTCGACGTGTCGGTAAAGAGCTGGTAGGTCGTGCCCTCCTCCTGGAAGACGGGAACCGTCTCCTGGCGCGCGGACCGCCAGCCGGAGTAGTCACCGCAAATCTCGTTGAACGAGAAGAGCCAGAGCGAGTCGTCGGTGGCAGTGGCGGAGGGCACCCCGCCCTTGCTGGTATCGGAATTGTTCGTGAGCTTTTTCACCTGGACAATGCCTTTGCGCAGGTCATCAGGCAAAAGGCCCATGCCATCGGAGGAAAGCCACGAGCGCAGCTGGCTCTGCTTCCAACCACCGGAGTTCGAGCCGGTGGAGCTGGCATCGCCTGCGTTCATGCTACGCTGGGCGATGGCGTCCTTGAACATGAAGGTAATGCCGGCCTTGCCGGAACCGTCGGACTTCGTGTCGTGCCGGAAGCCGACGATGATTGCTGAGCTCTTGGTGCCGTCGGTCAGGGTGACGTCCTTCGACTGGGTGCCGTCCAGCTTGCCGCCGGTGCTGCAGAGATGGTACTTCTCGGCGATTTGCAGACCTTCGGAGTCGGAAGAAGCTGCAGCTATCTGCTGTGAGATCTGCTTCAGCTCGTCCCAGCTGTAGGCATCGACGGAGTCCTTTACCTGAACGGTGGAGTTGTCTGAAGACTTTGCGTTGGAAGCGTCGGACTTAGAGGCGTTGGAGTTCTCACTGCTCACGTCGTATGTACCGATTTGGTTGCCTTGGTAGTCAAGCGAGCACACGACGGACTTGCCGCTCTGATCGGTGCCACTCATTACCAGGTGATCACCCGAGGTCGAGATTTCAGCGTTCGAAAGCTGGGATGAGAGGTTCACGGTCTGAGCGTCAGAGCCGTTCGTGGGCACGATGACCAGCTGCGAGCTGGTGGATGTGGCGGGCAGCAGGTAGGCGTTGCCGTTGGTGACGACCAGGGAGTCGGTGGGCTTGGAATCCAAGTCGGACGCATTCGTCGACGAGCCAGAGGACGTCGAGCTGGAGCTCGAAGCCGAGGAGCTGGAACCCGACGTCGATGAGTCGGCGGTGTAGAGCGTCTGCTTGTTCGAGCCGTCCAGGTCCATCTGCACCAGCGACGGCGCGGCCGTGGAATCGCTGGCCTTGCGCTCGGTACAGTACAGCTTGCTGTTGCTGATGGCCATGGCGCCAATGCTGCCCGCGCTGCCGTCATCGAGCGTACTGGCATATACCTGCTGTTCGTTGCTGCCGTCGAGGTCCTGTGAGTAGATGGCCGAAGACTGGCCGTCGGTGTAGACGTAGTACAGCTTTCCGGCAGACATGGTCTGCTGCGAGCCGCTGTCCGCGGTGAAGCTGGACTGGCCCTGCTGGTTGCCACTCTCGTCCAGCTGGATCACGGTGTAGTTGATCTGCTGGCTGGATGAGTCGTCGTTCGTGGTCACAAGGTAGAGGTTGTGGTCCTTCAGGTACATCGCGCGGGCACGCGGACTGCTGATGTCACCGTCGGACGAGGTCGTGGCCGGTACCTTGTATATGGTCTGGT
The DNA here is from genome assembly GCA_051878835.1 of Atopobiaceae bacterium. Taxonomy (GTDB): domain Bacteria; phylum Actinomycetota; class Coriobacteriia; order Coriobacteriales; family Atopobiaceae; genus Olsenella_K. The sequence goes on along the minus strand of JBJEKW010000018.1, from coordinate 17,562 downwards.
CGTTGGAACCCGCCGCCGCGGTGGTGTCCAACGCGTGAACCTCGGTCGTGTTCCCACGGCCGGTCGAGGACTGCCACACGTAGTAGATTTTCGAGCCGTCCTGGTTCAGATAGCTCAGGTGATCGGAGCTCAAATCGCTCTGGGAAGGAAGCGCCAGCAGCTGCGCGCTGTCGGAGCCGTCCTTCTTCGTACGATAGATGCCCTTGCCCTTCACGATGTAGATGTCATTGCCGTCGACATTCGCGACAGTGGCACCATTTGCAAAGTTTGCAGAAGAGTTGCCAGCGTCGGTGGCCAACGAATCATCTGGAGCGCCGGACAATGCGCTGCCTGCAGACTGTATGAAGACGGGCAGCCCGGCAGTCGACGCCAGGCCCTTCGGCAGCAGGTTCTGGCCGCCCAGTGCAAAGAAGACGCCAGCTCCGATGGCTGCTGCCGTAACGACTCCCGCTACGACGTATGGCCACTTCTGGCGGCGCTGGGGCGTGGAGCTTCTGGCGGGGGTCGAACTCGCAGCGGTATAGCTTGGACTGTAACCGGCACCGTACGCGGTATAGCCGGAACCGTTGACTACTCCGGTGCCGTATGTGCCATACCCGTTGTTGGAGACGTCGCCCGCTCCGGCACCGTTCGTGTCACCGACTGCCCCGGCGCCGTATGAGCCGTAGCTCGCAGTGCCATCAGGACCATATTCCCCACCGGCGGAAGCGGTAACATCCCTCACAAGCGTCGCATCCAACGGCTGACCATATGGCGTCTGAGCGTTTGCCGAAGCGCTATCGCGCATGTCGAGCGTCACGCTGCTGGGCAGCCACATGGTGGGAGTGTCGACGTCGTTGCCATTCTCGCCATCAGTCGGCGTGGTAGGCATCCCATCAAAGGACCCAGCACCCTTGGATGCGGCATTGGGATTTAACGGCTCACCATCCGCTTCGATTGTTGGCACGTCGCTCGCCACATTTGCAGGTGCTTCATTAGACGCACCCTTCGGCTCCAAGAACTTGCGAAGCGGAAAGCCACACTGCGTGCAGAACTTGGCGTCATCTTGAGTCTGGGCACCGCACTTGGGGCAGAACATGCAATCACAACCTCTATCTCAATCAGACGAAAGCTCTACATACCGCGTGTAAAAGAATTATCTGAAACCAGTCTGTCTGGTCTATAAGATAGGGCGACGTGTGCAGCAATTTGTTGCGCAACATTGCAGCGTGCCAGCAACCAGCCACACGCACTTGTATTTGCAACCAGCACCTTTTGAGTAGCTGGCACCTTTTACGCCGTTCCCCATACACCTAACTGGCAAAGTCACCCGCCATTGGCCAAACGAAGCGACGAAATCGATCCGCCGTTCAAATTGAGTGGACATCCCACCAAGGACTAAGGGTCTGTCCCAGCGCGCCGTCCGGCGGAAGAGAACAGCTTCGCGTATGGAACGTCTCCCCATGGGTATATGATGCCTGAAAGCGGGCCACGCCCCGAAAGGTGGCAATCCGACGCTGTTCCCCACATGCCATGGGACGACTGCTAAGCGAAAGAGAGGCAGACGTAGTGGGTGGATGTCTCAAAGTCGGCTGTCTCGTGATGTTTGCTCCTATCTTCTTTATCGCGATGTTTCTGTACTTTCTATGCGGCATGTAGCCACAGCCTCTGGCTCGCAAGCCCCTGTCGGCATGGTGAGCACCTCTCAGCTCCCATCGCTCCGCACCCGACGACTTCCGTTCCGCGATGCCAGCTCCGTCTACATGGGCGCCACCCCATCCGGGCGGCGTCCTTTCTCGTCCCCCTGTGATGCAACACGATGATTCTGGCCATCAGAATCACGACACGTATATGGGGAGGTGGCCTCCATGGCAAGGCCGGCGAAGCTCACGGAGGAAATGGTCCGTGAGGCCATCAAGCTGAAGGCCGACGGCCTCTCGAACGGCGACATCGTGTGCGCCCTGGGAGTGCACGAGTCGACCTTCTACCGCTGGATCGGCGAGCCCAAGAACAGGCTGCAGCGCGAGTTAAGCGAGGGGCTAAAGTGGGTCCGCCATTCAAATCAGATATCTATTGTGCGCTATAGGTTCTTTCGCACGCCTTCGTGCAGAAGCTTGCCCACTACATCCGTAAGCCCCTCAGCTCGACAATCGAAGGGAGGTACTGGTGATGGCCGACTCGAGCAGAACCGACGCCCAGCGCAGGGCCGACGCAAAGCACAAGCGCGAGCGCACGCATCAGGCACTCGTACGCTTTTACCCGACGACGAGGAGCTATGGGAGTGGCTGCAGCGCCAGCCGAACAAGGCCGGCTACATCAAGAATCTCATCCGCAAGGACATGGGGTGCAGGGGCTATGTTGAACGGCGGGCCGATTCTGTCCCTCCGTTCAACCTCGCGAGCTCGCGCTTCAGCGTGGCCTCGTCCATGACGCTGATGAAGTCCCCGTAGCTCGTCGGGCCATCGTTCGCGGCGACTATCGCGAGGACGGCTCGCATCGTGTCGTAGTCCCTTGGCATTCCGTTCTCCGATTCATGCCATGACGTTATCGGTTCCACTCACTATTCGAACCTGATCGAGACATTTCCCGATTCACCGATCGTCCATCTCGCGAAAACATCGAACTTGTCGAACTTGTCGCCTATCGACTCAATTCCGTTGTCCCACTGGGCTTCGAATTCGTCTGAGAGGTCTTTGGGGACGAGCCACCCGGAGAGATCTTCGCCGTCCATGGTGTCGGTCTCGAGCTCGTTGCCCTCGCCAGCCCAGCAGAAGAACACGCATCCAAGCTCTTTTGCGGCGTCCTGGACGATTGAGAAGAACCTTAGGAACCTATCGTCGTCAGATCCGAACCCCCTAAGGCCTCTGGGTGTTGAGGCGTTTGTTTCCACCGTTGTCGACATCCCTCGCGGCACCTTTCATAATCGTAACGAACTCGTCATTCCCGTTTACGATGACGGCGTCTTCGCCCTTGATGTAGAAGGTGCATGGGCTTGGCTGCCCGCGCCATTCGCCATCAAAGACCTCATCGCTGTTATCGATTATGTCAGCGATTATTCCCTTTAGGCGCTCGCGGTCCTCTTCCTTCTTCGGGTCAAGACCCCAGTCCTTACAGTGCTTACTGGCTTTTTCCCAAACTGCTTTCGGCCAAGAACGACATTACTGGAATTTATGGTTGAACGGCGGGCCGATTCTGTCCCTCCGTTCAACAAAGGGAGCGCTTGCTCTCGACAATGAGTGATGCGCAACTTGCGTGCTTAAGGCCAATTGAATAAACAGAGCAAATCCCAACAAGACGAAGACAGCCACCGAGAGGTGGCTGCTTCTATATACGCCGCCATGGGCGGTGACCATGGCATCACGCTGCCAGGGGCGGACAATCCTGGCTCGATCACGTCCGAGCGGACGGGACAGGAAAGAGGAACCGAATGGAATTCGAGCCCATCGAGACCCAGGAAGACTTCGACCGCGCCATCAAGGCACGCCTGGAGCGCGAGCGTGCGAAGGCCCGCGAGCACTACGCGGACTACGACGAGCTCAAGGAAAAGGCCGGCAAGCTCGAGGAGGCCGAGAGGAAGATCGGCGAGCTCGAGGACGCGGCGGCCAAGAGGAGCGCGGCGGTTGAACGGCGGGCCAATTCTGTCCCTCCGTTCAACGTGAAGAATCCAAGATCGCGCGAAGGCCAGCTCGAATACGACTCGATGATGTCAGATATCATCGACAGGCATGATTCGATGCTCATAACACATGCCATTTCTGGCCAAGATGAGAACCGCTGCGCAGTATTTGTCAAGGGCAATGACATTGCGGTGATAAACTTGGATACAAGAAAGAGGGTAACTGCATTCAGATACAGTCAAGGGGTGAGCCGAGTATATGACGCCATTTGGAATCAGATCGGAGCGTGAAATCGGACCTTTCGACGGCGAATTCATCATCGATTCTGTCAAGCTTGCCAACGAGCAGGCTCCTAATGGCTATAGCTTCTACTTCGAGGAGCCTGACATGCCTGAACAAATCATCGACGGCAAGCATTGCGTAGACATGTTCGGCTGGCTTGTACCGAATGACCGGAAGTCGGAATTCGAGCCGATCTGGAAGAGGCGCGGGGACAATCTGGACGACTTCAAGTCAGTCATCGTTTCCTTCGACGAGGTGAACGGAAAGCCGGTCGCGAGATTCTGGTAATCAAGCGGACCATAGTTGAACGGCGGGCCGATTCTGTCCCTCCGTTCAACATTGGGGTACTCGCTTCTGCAACCCGAGGTCTACATCCGAGCCGTCCCCAGCAGAAAGATAGCCAGACGCTGTCTCCACGAGCTTGAGGACCAGGTTCCGACGACGGGTGCGATTTGCGCGTTCTGCATGACCGAGCGACAGTTCGATGGTGTGAAGTATCTGGTTGGCGGGAGGGGTTACCAGGAGGAGCACGTAGGCGTTCGCACTATGGTCGAGCTGTAACGAGGTTGGCTTGGCACCACGCGAGCGTAGCGATCCACGTGAGAGGCAGGCTCAAAATGGCAATCCCTCAAGCAAGTGGCGGTAACCTTTTGCCCACATAGCGTCAGGCATACGGGCAAGAAGTTACCGCCAGATGTAGAGGGGTGACATCCGAAGCAAGAGGTGATGGCTGTGATGGCTGGCGTCAGTGCCATGTCATCACCATCGGGTTGTCGGGGGCTGCTCTGAATCGCATACGCACAACTGGCGGTAACCTTTGCCCCGCAATAGCATGCTCTAAGCGGGCAAAAGGTTACCGCTAGTTGTAAGGGCGCCAGTTGTAATGGCGCTCGATATGGTGGCGCTAGTTGTAAGGGCGCCACCTGTGATGGCGCTCGATGTCGTGGCGCTCGACGAGCGCCACGCCGCCGCTGCTACTCGGCCGTAGCCGCCTGCTGCTCGGCTAGACGCTGCGGGTAGCTGCCCACCAGCACACGCACGATGCGAGCGCAGTCGTGCGCCGCCTTGCGCTCGAACTCGGGATACGAAACCGTTGCGGAGCCGTCAGCCTTATCGGAGATGGCACGCACGATTACGAACGGAATGTCGTTCAGCCAGCACGTGTGGGCGATCGAGGCGCCCTCCATCTCGCAGCAGTCGGCGTGGAACTGGCGGATGATGCGGTCCTTCTCGGCCTGGTCACGCACGAACTGGTCGCCGGACGCCACGCGGCCCTCCATGCACTGCACGTCGACCTCGGCGATGCGTGCCGCGTCGAGCGCGGCCTCTCGCAGCGACGGGTCTGCGGCGAACGAGGTGACGCCCATGCTGGGCACCTCGCCGGGAGCGTAGCCCAGGTTCGTCACGTCGACGTCGTGGTGCACGGCGTCCACGGACACCAGGATGTCGCCGATGTTGAGCTCGTTGTTCAGCGAGCCGGCAACGCCGGTGTTCACGACGTGCGTCACGTGGAACTGGCTGGCCAGAATCTCAGCGCACACGGCGGCGTTCACCTTGCCGACGCCGCAACGCACCACGACCGCGGGGGTGCCAAAGAGGGTGCCCTCGACGAAGTCCATGTGCGCCATCGTCGTGGTCTTTGCGTCCTCGATGTGGCTGATGAGGTGCTTGACCTCGACGTCCATGGCTCCGATGATTCCAAATTTCATGTGATTTCCTTTGCAGTTCGCAGGTAAAGAAGATTGTATACGCCAGGTGCAGCCGGAGCGATGCAAGCCGGGCGGCGAGCCGACAGCAGCCGTAGTCGCCGGCTATTGCAGTCGCGCCTACGCCACGGGATATGTCGTGTGTGCCTGGTCCAGGTGGTACAGCGTCTGCTCCAGGTAGCGGCGAGCCCACCACTGCGCGCCGGGCAGGCTGGAGTCGTGCCAGTTGCCGCAGTCGGCAGGACGGGCACCGGGGATCTCGCCCTCGAAGTCGCGGATGAACTCAAACATGCGCCTCACGAGATCGGCGACGTCAGAAGGCTGGTACTCGCCAAATAGCAGCAGGTAGAAGCCGGTGCGGCACCCCATGGGCCCAAAGTAGACCACGCGCTCGGCCCACTGCGGGTCGTTGCGCAAAAACGTGGCGCCCAGGTGCTCGATGGCGTGCACGGCGTCGGTGTCCATGACCGGCTCGCGGTTGGGAGCGGTCAGGCGCAGGTCAAACGTGGTGACGACGCACTTGGTGGTGGGATCCTGATCCACGCGAGAGACGTACACGCCCGGCTCCAGACGCAGGTGGTCCACCGTAAAGCTAGCAATCTTGTTCATGTGTCCTCCAATTGCCGGCGCGTGCCGGCCCACTCGATTCTGAAGCAAGAAGAACTGCGCCGTCAGGACGTCATCGCGACGAAACTGGCGGCTAACATGCCAGCCGCCTCGCCACAAGGCCGTCGCCAGGCGATGGCGCGCAGCCGCCAACGGCTACTCGGCGTCACTGGCAGCAAGCTTGCCATCCGAGTCCCTGTCGACGGAAGCCAGCCAGGGGCGTCCGGCCAGGGCCCGCACGACCTTGTCCGCCGAGGCGCTGGACGCAGCGCGGTCACGGATGTGGAAGTGCGCCGTCACCTGCATGCCCACGGCGCTGGTCGAAAGAAAGTACACGTCAGGAGCCA
>JBJEKW010000018.1:0-10925 GCA_051878835.1 Atopobiaceae bacterium | reverse complement strand
GCCGTCACCTGCATGCCCACGGCGCTGGTCGAAAGAAAGTACACGTCAGGAGCCATGTCAGGGTCGGCATCGGCGCCCAGGGCGCGCTGCCCCGTCGTGGCGATGTCGGCTGCGACCTCGTTGGGGTCGGCGTCCAAGCGCACCACGAACGACACCGGGCAGTCCGTCACGTCCCAGCGCGTCACGCGCGTCAGGGCGGTCTTGTTCAGCACGGAGTTCGGGATGACCTGCGACTCTCCCCCGCGCGAGCGCACCACCGTGTGGCGCCAGGTGACATCGGTCACCACACCCTCGAAGCCGCCCACGCTGACGCGGTCGCCCGGCTGCACCACCTTGCCCAGCATGAGGCCGAACCCGGCCACCACGTTGGACACCGTGTCCTGCAAGCCGAACGAGATGACCACCGAAGTCACGCCCAAGGCAGCCACAAAGCCCGTCGGGTCGACGCCGAACACCGGCTGCAGCACGCACAGGAGCCCCAGGAACCACAGCAGCGCCTTCAGCAGGTTCGTAAAGATGCTGGCCGAGGGCACGTTGCTGGACTCCAGGGCCTTGCGCACCACGGGAATCAGCAGGTGCTGCACGGCCAGGACAATCGCGATGGCCACGGCCAGGTACACCACCCGGCCAAACAGGTCGGGCAGCGTCAGCCCCAGGAACGTGATGTCTTGCAGGTCGCTAGCAGGCATCTACCCCTCCACCTTCACGATGGGCGCGAAGCCCTTCATCAGCTTCTTTCGCTTGCCGGTGCGCTGGAACTGCACCTCGATCACGTCGCCCTGCACGTTCACGACCACGCCGGGACCGAACGTCTTGTGCGAGACGTGGTCGCCCTTCTGGAAGGTGTCCGACGCCTTTGCGCTGACGCGCGGCTCGGCTGCGCGCTGGCCCAGGCCACGCGACTGGCCCAGCGTCCCGCGCGAGCCGAATGTGCTAGAGCCAGAGCGCCCCGACGCGCCGGCACGGCCCGAGCCGAACGCGCCCGCGCCGTCGCCCGAACGCTCGAAGCTGCCGGCACGACGCTCGGCGCCAAAGTCGCCGGCACCCGCGCGACCACCGCCGAAGTCCGCTCTGCGACGAGCCCCGAATACGTCCTCGCCGAACGAGCCGGCGGACGCGGCAGCCCTTCTTTGTGCGGCGCCGGCACCCTCGACGCCACCCGACGAGCGCGTGAACGAGCCGAACACGTGCCCGCCGTACACCTCGGAGCCGCGCCCCGAGCCGAACGTGCCACGACGGTCGCCGCGCTTCTCCCAGCCCACGCCCGAGAAGCCAGCCGAGCCCACGCCCGTGACCTCGGTGTCCTTCTCGGGAATCTCGTTCAGAAAGCGGCTGCGCGGGTACGACTGCACCGAGCCGTACATGCGGCGCGTGGCCGCGTAGGTCAGATACAGCTTCCGCTCGGCGCGCGTGATGGCCACGTAGGCCAGTCGGCGCTCCTCCTCCAGCTTTGCCGGGTCCTGGTCATGCCCCGTATGGGGAAAGATTCCCTCCTCCATGCCCGAGACGAATACGACTGGGAACTCCAGACCCTTTGCCGCATGGATGGTCATCATGGTGACCGCGTGCTGCTGACCCGCCAGCGAGTCCAGGTCGGAACGCAGCGCCAGCCACTCGATGAAGGCCGGCAGCTTCTCGGACGCCACGGGCGCCCGCTCGGTCAAGAAGCCCATCTGGCCCGCAGCGTCTGCGCCAGCGGCCGTCGCACCTGCGCCAGCCATCGCGGCTGCGCCGGTTGCCGCGCCAAAGTCCGTCGCCGGAGCCGCGGCATTCACGTCCACCGGTGCCAGCCCCAGCACGTTCGAACCGTCGGCGTCAACCGTTGTCACAGCATTTTGCGTCGAAGCCGCCACCTGCGCGTTCTTCTCGTCCGCCTCCGCCTGGGCGTCGTCCAGCTGGCCAGCCTCGCGCAGCTGGCGCAGGCTCTCCAGCGTCTCGGCCACGTCGTCGTGCGTCTCGTCGAACTCCTGGGCAACGCTGAAGAACTCTCGGATGTTCTCGATGCGGCCGTCGGCCTCTTCGCTGTGCTCGGCCTCCAGAGCCTTGATGAGCCCCGAGGCGTCCACGATCATGGCCACCACGTCGGCCAGGTCGCCCGAGTAGTGCCGCGCCGTCTCGATGGCGTTGGTCCACTGCGCCAGGGCGTTCCGCACTTTCGTGCTCAGAAGGCCACGCTCGGTGGCGCACGCCTGCGCGGCCACAAAGAACGACGTGCCGTGCTGCGCAGCGTAGGCGGAGATCTTGTTTATGCTGGTGGTGCCGATGCCGCGCCGCGGGGTGTTCACCACGCGCTGGGCGCTGACGTCGTCGTCGGGGTTGATGACCAGCTTCAGGTAGGCCATCACGTCGCGAATCTCGGCGCGGTCAAAGAAGCGCGTGCCGCCCACCAGCTTGTACGGCACGCCCGCGCGCAGGAACATGTCCTCCAGGATGCGCGACTGCGCGTTCATGCGGTAGAACACGGCCATGTCGTCGTAGCTGGTGCCCTCGTCGTGCAGCTTCTCGATCTGCGCGCCAATCCAGCGGCCTTCGTCGCGCTCGTCCGACGCCTGGAAGATGTGGATCTTCTCGCCGTCGCCACGCGAGGTGTACAGGCGCTTTGCGGTGCGCTTGGAGTTGTTGGCCACGACGGCGTTCGCCGCGTTCAGGATGTGGCCGGTCGAGCGATAGTTCTCCTCCAGCTTGACCACGCGCGCGTTGGGGTAGTCCTTCTGGAACGAGAGGATGTTGCGGATGTCCGCGCCACGCCAGCTGTAGATGGACTGGTCGTCGTCGCCCACTACCATGAGGTTCTGGTACTTGCGCGCCAGAAGGTTCGTGATGGCGTACTGGACGCCGTTGGTGTCCTGGTACTCGTCCACGCTGATCTGGCGGAAGCGCTCCTGGTAGGCATCCAGCACGTCGGGCGCCTTGCGCAGCAGCTCGTAGGCCTTCACCAGTAGGTCGTCGAAGTCCATGGCGTTCGCACGGGCCAGACGGCGCTGCAGCTCCTGGTACACGCAGGCGGCCGTGCGGTCCAGCGGCGCCTCGGCCTGGCCCTGCATCTGGTCGGGGTACACGAGCGCGTTCTTCGCCGCCGAGATGCGCGAGCGCACGGCGTTGATCGGGAACTGCTTCTGGTCCAGCGACAGGTCCTGCATGATGTTGCGCACCAGGCGCTTCGAGTCGTCGTCGTCGTAGATCGTGAAGTTTGGCTTGTAGCCCAGGCGGTCAGCGTCCTCTCGCAGCATGCGCACGCACATGGCATGGAACGTGCAGACCCACATGCCGCGCGTGCTGGGCACCAGGGCGCCCAGGCGCTCGCGCATCTCGGCTGCGGCCTTGTTCGTGAACGTGATGGCCAGGACCTGCCACGGGCGCACGCCCTCGTCCTCGATCATGTGAGCGATGCGATAGGTCAGCACACGCGTCTTTCCCGAACCGGCGCCGGCCAGCACCAGCAGCGGCCCGTGGGTGCACAGGACGGCGTCACGCTGAGCCTTGTTCAGCGCATCCAGGTCCAGATTCGACGAGATGCGCGAAACTCCGGCAGGCGACGTTTCGACCGGCGACGCCCCGGCAGGCGACACATTCGGAGCCGTCTGAGGCGCGTTCGCCACGGACGGACCGCCATCCATCATCGAAAGCTGCTGGTTCTGCTGCGAGAAATCTGCCATGCCGACCTTGCCCTAACTGATCGAAGCGACCATTCTGCCCTGCAACTGAGATCGTTGCTCGCACGCTGCCGTCACGCCAACGCTCGCTGACAAGCGCGCCTCGCCACAACGCACGCTGTGCCGACGCACTCGCCGTACAGCCGCTTAGCGCCTCGCCACAACGCACGTCGCGCCGTCTCGCTCGCCGTGCAGCCGAGCAGTACCTCGCCACAACGCACGCAGCAGCGCCGCACTTGCCATGCAGCCGTGTAGCAGCACCACGACGCCAACACTCCGTCGCGCTGCACTCACCGTCGCGCTGCACTCACCGCAGCACTGTTCTGCAGTTCGCACGCTCCCAGTGCTGTGCACTCGCACGAACAAACCGGTACCCGTCACGGTGACCTAGTTGCCCTACGAGTGTAACTGTGCCCCGAGACAACCTGCGCAACCCTACGCAACCTTCATTCACCGCCGCACCGCCACGCGCATCCGCCGCCACGCGCATCCGCCGCCACGCGCATCCGCCGGTACCTTTTCACCCGCTTATGCTTTTATATATGGGCGAAAAGGTACCGCTAGATGCATAGAGGCGGCACTAGCTACGAGGGTGCGGCGCACGACCGCCTTGAATAAATTAAAGTTCTTCTTGAAACATGTGTTCGCATGCGTTATTATGAGAACACTCGTTCCACCGCACGTTCCAGCTCTGCCCGCGTACCGATCGCTCTGCATTGATACCCGTTCGATTGCTTCGCCGCCCATGACCGTAGGTAGCACAGCGAATGGTGGTGAGCCTGATGTCTCGTTCGCTTTCACGTAGCCGAAGGAAGAAAATCGACCAAACGTTTTGGCGCGCCCAGTCAGCAGGGACACTGGTCGCCCCCGAAACACCTGCCATGCGAAAGTGCCTCGACCGGCTAGTAAAGACCGGCGAGCTCGTTCGTCCGCTGCCGGGATGTTACGCGCGAGCCAGCTATTGGTCGGAACTCAGCGTGATACAAAAGCATGTTGCCTGCGCAAGGGCGCTGGCGCACAAGCACCCCGAGTGGGTGTTTTGCAACGCTACGGCAGCGGCGATCATGGGTCTGCGCCCATCGAACAATCAGCTGCGCTACATCCACGTGGCTACGCCGCCAAACGTTCACCACAGATGCTCTAAGCATGTGATTTTCCATCGCAAGAAGCACCTTCATCACGAGACATACGATGGATTGCGAGTCACGACACCTGAGCGAACTGTCTTCGACTGCGCACGCACTTTCCCCCTGCCGGACGGACTTGCTGTCGCCGATGCCGCGCAGCATCGTTTCCGCTGGAGGCAATCGTATATGCTGAACTTCATCAAGCAGCACTTCGCCCAAGGCAGATACCATGGTGTGGCACGTGCGATTACCGTCGCCATTCTGATGGATTCCAGCAGCGAAAGCGGCGGAGAGTCTATTGCGCGAGCTAACTTCATGCGACTGGGTTACGTGCTTCCAAAGCTTCAAGTGAAGCTCGTCAGTCCTGCAAACAAAACTAAGCCTTATCGCATTGATTACCTTTGGTCCACGCCCGCGGGCGAGCTAATAGCCGGCGAGCTCGACGGCAAAGCGAAGTACGTAGACCCCGAGATGCTACGAGGCCAAGGCACTCTAGACGCGCTCATGGCAGAGCGCGAGCGCGAGTCCAACATTACTTCGCTAGGCATCAAAGTTATGAGGTTTAATTTCCAAATTGCCACTGACCTGCAAAGGTTGGAAGATCTGATGCGGGCATTCGGAATACCTCGATGCAATATCCAACCGCGCGAAAGCAATCGATCCAAAGTCGCCGAACGCGAATTCATCAACTATCGAGCAGAATGCGAGCGCTTGTCGATGCAGACAACCCAGACGCTAAACCAGCGGCTGCTTGCATGCGCGTAAATAAGGCTGACAGTCAATCGCACATTGCTACCCAAGGCAAGGCAGCTCAAGGTCGAAATGCAATGGTTCCGCTGATGGCGCCATTCGCGTTGACCGTCGCCAGCGATGGCAGATGCCGGCACAAGCAGATGCCAGCGCACATCTAGCGCTGCCAGCTCTCCGCTTGGGATATCCTCATTCGCGGATACGACCCCTTGTCGGCGCATCTGTCGTATTCAATAACTCGCGCTATATCACTTCGCGTCAGCCCGCCGCCCACCAGCCTCCGCGCTATCCACACTTGCGCGGAGGCCATTTCATGGCACGGCACGCACATCTAGCGGTAACGTTCCGCCCACATATTTGCTCACAAACGGGCGAAAGGTTACCGACAGATGCACGGAGTTGCCACACAGGAGGCGCCAGCCCCGTCACGCGCTCTCGCCTTCGTTACGGCACGGCGCGACGCTTCAGCCACTACAACTAGCGGTAACGTTCGGCCCGCTTAGCTGCCCGGAAACGGGCGAAAGGTTACCGGCAGATGTAGGGGGCGGCGCCGACGCGTGTAAGTCGATGTCGGCGAAGCGCCCGCTGCGAGCGACGCCGCGAGCAAGCGTCAGATGCGCGGCTTCAAGAACGAGAACACCTCGTGGTAGTACGTCTTTGGGTCGGAGAGCACCGCCTGGCAGTGCCCAGCGTGGGCGAACATGCGCAAGCAGCGATTCTCACCTGATGCCGAGCCGCTGACGTGGTCGTATATCTTCTTTGACATGTACGCGGGGACGATGTTGTCCTTCTCGCCGTGAATGATCAGCGTGGGCACCTGCGCGTGCTCGACAGCCTCCACCGCCGAGGCGTTCGCAAGGTCGTATCCGCCTGGCGTGAGCTTCAGCAGCAGGCGAACCATCTCGGCCGTCGGGTGAGTTGGCAGATGGCTGCCACGCAGCGCGCGCAGCAGCATATTCCACGCATCGGAGTACGGGCAATCCACGATAGCTGCCTGCACGCCAGACGGCAGCAGCTTGTCGCACGCGGCCAGGCACGCGGCGACACCGCCCATCGAGTGCCCGTGCAGCACGATGCGTGCGCCCTCGTCCTTTTGCGAGACGATCCAGCGGCACCACGCTATGAGGTCGAGCCTGTCAAGCCAACCCAGGCCGATGAGGCGCCCCTCGCTGAGACCATGCGCGCGCATCTCGGGAATCAGCAGGTTGAAGCCACGCTCGGCATAGCTGCGCGCGTACAGCATCATGTTGTTCCAGTGGCCGTGATAGTCATGTGCCAGGATGACCCAGCGGTGGCTGTCCGGCGCGCATGCCAGCACGTGGCCAACAAGCCTTGCCTTGTCAGAGCCCTCGATGGTAACGACGTCCAGGTCACCAGCGGTCTGGCGCCAGCTTGCAGTCAGCTTTGCCTCGTTCTTCCGGTTCTGGTCGATGACCGCCTGCTCGTGAGCTGACAGGATCGAATATGCGCCAAACGGCAGCTCATGCGCCCTTCTAGCCAAAAACGAGCCAAGCAGCACCACGTTCGTCGCGCGCTTTGCCTTGTTCGAGGCCGGCGCGTCAGCCAGCGCGTTATGCTCGCTCTTCGAGAGCTCGGAGCGGTTGAAGCGACGCAGCAGCTCATGCATCACACGGAAGCCCACCGCGAAGGCCAGCACCAGCACAACAATGGCCGCGACGCGCAGCCAAAGCAGCGACAGCACGACTCCAGCCACATATGCCACCGCAACTGCCAGGAAGAACAGCACGAGCGGAGCCCACGAAGGCCGCCTGTCTCGCAAGCCCTGGGGATCTGCGCCGGGCAAGAAGCGCAAGAGCCCCTTGAGGCGGCGATGTCGATGATGTTCCGACTGCTTGTGCGCAGCCTGGTCAGTCGCAGACACCTGGTTGATTGCAGACGCCTGGTGCGACGGCTGGCCATCCTGCTGCGGGCCTGTAGGCTGATAGTCGTTCTGCTGCAACGCATGTGCGGTCTGCTCGGGAACTGCAGGCCCTGCCGCTGCCTCGCTCGCGGGTCGGACGTTCGTCAGCGACACAGCCGCAGGCTGGGCACTTGCATCACCTGCATCCGTCGATGTCCGGCCAGCGGACACCTGGTCGATAGGCTGTTGGGCGACCGGCTGCTGGCCTGCGACCAACTGTTGGGCCGCGTCCGGCTGCTGGGCTGCGTCCGGCTGCTGGGCCGCAGCTGGCTGTTGGGCCACCACCGGCTGCGAGCTCGGGTCAGGCTGCATGCTCGCACTTGAAGTGACGCCGGCCTCAGACGACACGCGCTGATCCGGCCACGATGACGCTCCCTGGCCAGCATACGGATGCGATTCCGGATGCAGGTGCTCCTGCCCCACAAGGTGCGTATTCTCCTGCTCCACGACATGCGGGATGTTCGAAAGGTCCGGGCGGTTCGACGCCACGGCCCCAGAGGGAATGTCAGTTTGGTCCGCCGTGGGCTGTGCGACGGGCGCCTGATACGTCGCCGCCGCGTCTGTCACTGCGCTCGTATGCTGTTCAGCATCCGCATGGGCGAAGTGCGCCGGCTCAGGCTTCGCAGAGCGCGCGACAGTATCGGCGGCGTCTGGTTGATTGCTAGACGCAACGGATGAAAGTTCACCTGCTTGCGAAGTCTCGGCATCAGACGCCACGTTCGAAGACGCGTTTGTCTGCCCCTGCATACCCTCGTCATTCGCAAGGCGGTCCTTCGCAGCGGATGCGGATTCTGCGAATGAGCCGTTCAGCTCAGAGTCGCTGTTCAAGAGAGCCCCCTCACTGGGAGTCATCGACGGCCAATCACCGCCGACTACGGATTCGCCAGGTCGTGGGAGCCACCGCGCCATCCGAGTTGCCTATCAATGCTCCGGAACGCATGCGCGACCATTTCAAACGTCGACATGCCAGCCACCCATCATACGGCGGCATCGCCCAAACAGGTCAAGTTCCAGAGTGACCATCCATTGCAAGACATAATAATCCCATGCTTAGATATCGGCAAATGCCCAGCTAGTCGCTTCGTTTTCGCCAACGACTCGCAATGTAGCGACTCGCTCAAGCAGGCAAGAAAATCAAATGAACCTTGAGGGGCTATGCCGGCATGGGCCATCGAGAGCCTTGCCGCGCTGAGCCGCACCGTCGCACCGCGCCGCCGCGCCGCCTCGCCGCGCTAAGCCTCGCCGCGCCGCTGCACTGCCTCGCCACGCCCAGCTGCGCTTCCACCCCCGGGTACAAAAAGCCGGCCTGGCAGATAACTTGCCAGACCGGCTCGTACTTCTTTTCCAGCGGCCGCTAACGCATGAGCGCAAAGTAGGCAATCACGATGACGCCCAGTACGATGCGGTACCAGCCGAACGGCTTGAAGTCGTGCTTCTTTACGAAGCCCATCAGGAACTTAATCGCAACCAGCGACACCACAAACGCAACCAAGCAGCCGACGCCCAACGTGGCCCACTCGGCGGTCGTGGGGACGTTGCCAGCTGCGAAGTACTTCACGATGCGCAGTGCGCTGGCACCGAACATCACAGGAATGGCCAGATAGAACGTGAACTCCGACGCCACGGTGCGCGAGCAGCCCAAAAGCAGGCCGCCGATGATGGTGGAGCCGGAACGCGACGTTCCCGGCACCATGCTGAGCACCTGGAACAGGCCAATGCCGAGCGCCCTGCCCCAGTGAAGGTCCTTGATGTCAGTAACGGCTGCGTCCTGGTCGGCAAGCTCGGAGGCGCTCAGCTGGACCTGGCTCTGCGCAAAGTGGGCGCCCTTCTGGATCTGGCCGGCAGCCACCTCGGCCTTGCGCTCGCGATGGGTCTCGATGATGATAAACGCGATGCCGTACACGATCAGAGCCGCGGCGATGATGAACGGGCTACCCAGGTGCTCCTCCATCCAGTCGTTCAGCGGCACGCCCACGATGGCGGCGGGCAGACAGGCGAGGATAATCTTTCCCCACAGGCTCCACGTGCCCTTGCGCTCCTCGGAGCTCTTCTTGCCAGAGAACGGGTTCAGCTCGTGGAAAAACAGGACCATGACTGCCAGGATGGCACCCAGCTGGATGACCACCAGAAACATGTTCCAGAAGTCGGTCGAGACGTCCAACGTCACGAACTCGTTCAGCAGCAGCATGTGTCCCGTGGACGAGATGGGCAGCCACTCAGTGATGCCTTCTACCAGGCCAAACAGTGCCGCCTTCAGAAGCTCCACCACACTGAATACGGTTTCCAAGTTCCCTCCTAATATGCGGGGACCCCTAGCGTCGGAATCCCAATATCTGGGGACCGCAACGGCAATCTGGCGACCGCAACGGCATCGGGGCCTTCCGTCGGGCCCTTTGGATTTCCAATCATGAACCCTGGCGACCCTCGGGGCCCAAACCTCACAAAACCCGCCCATACAGAACGCAGCCAGTACACAAACGATATCCCGAAGACACGCCGACCGCGAAAACCGACCCGTCCAGCCCGCGAACGGATGAGAACGAAACGCAGCGCAACCATACGGGTACACTCGCGACAGTCCCACCAAGGCTGCGTTCGCGGTTGGAAGCGCGCCCGTGGCGACACGCCGCACTCCCATCGACGCGGACGCGCCATCGGATGTCGCGCGGCATGTCGCACAACGGCAGTCGGACCTGGATCGTCGCGACCATCGCGACCCATCGGTCCGCCACAGACGCCACCGATTCCGCAATCAGGACCCGCGCGGGTACGCTCTCTTTTAGGAGGTCACCATGGCTAACGATACTATCAGCCCCAACTACCAATCTTTGGGTTATGACAAGGTGTTCGTGGCGCTGGACGGGTCCGACCAACAGGAGAAGGTGCTCCAGCGCGCCATCATCGTGGCGGCAAACAACAACTCCGAGCTTTATATAGGCCATGTCATCGACTCCACGGCGCTCGAGACGGCGGGCACCTACCCCACCGACCTGATTCAGACTCTGGACCAGGCGTTCCGCACCTCCATCGCCCCGCAGGTGCTCGAGGCCCAGCAGGAGCCTTCCATCAAGAAGGTCGAGGTCATCGTGAAGGCCGGCCGCATCCGCGAGACCATCAAGGAGGAGATGCTGGACGAGATCCGCCCCGACCTGATCATCTGCGGCGCACGCGGCCTGTCGTCCATCAAGTACGCGCTGCTGGGCTCCATCTCGACATTCCTGACCCGCAACGCAAAGTGCGACACGCTGGTCATCAAGTAGCGGCTCGCACGGCGGTGTCGGCTCGCGCGGCGACCACGTAGTAGCCACCATCAGCGTGACCGCCACGCATCGGCCGCCGTCAGCGCGCCGGCCACGCTTTAGCCGCCTCCAGCGTAACGGCAACGTATCGGCCGCCGTCAGCGCGCCGGCCACGCTTTAGCCGCCTCCAGCGTAACGGCAACGTATCGGCCGCCTCCAGCGTAACGGCAACGTA
>JBJEKW010000017.1:0-17717 GCA_051878835.1 Atopobiaceae bacterium | reverse complement strand
AACATCTACATCCCCAACCCCCAGCTGCGCCAGCGCTTCCGCCAGCAGAACGCCGCCAGCGGCTACTCGCAGGCCAACGTCCTGGGTCTCGTGGCCACGCAGGCCGCCTACCGCCACGGGGACGAGTGGCTGCGCCAGCTGAAGGACTACCTGCAGGGAAACATCGCCCTTGTGGCAGCCGAGCTGAGCCGCCGCACGCCCGAGCTCAGGCTGGTCGCCCCGCAGAGCACCTACCTGCTGTGGGTTGACTGCCGCCAGCTGGGCCTGGACGACGAGGGGCTGCGCCGCCTGGTCGAGGACGAGGCCCGCCTGTGGCTGGACATGGGCGACGTGTTCGGCCCGGACGGCTCGGGCTTCATCCGCATCAACGTGGCGTGCCCGCGCACCGTGCTGGCCCAGGCCATCCGCCAGCTGACCGACGCCGTCCGCGAATGCATGTAAGCTGGAGTGCCAGAAGGGCATTCACGGTTGGGGGAACCAATGCAGAGTTACTTCGGCAAGGACGTGCCAAAGCTGGGCTTTGGCCTGATGCGGCTGCCGCGAAGGGCCGACGGAGCCATCGACGTGGAGCAGACCAGCCAGATGGTGGACCTGTTCCTGGAGGCGGGCCTCACGTACTTCGACACGGCCTACGTGTACGAGGGCTCCGAGGAGGCCACGAGGAAGGCCCTGGTGGAGCGCCACCCACGCTCCAGCTACACGCTGGCCAGCAAGGTGAACGCCCGCGTGGCAAAAAACGCCGAGGACTGCCGCGCCCAGCTGCGGCGCTCGCTGGAGCGCACGGGCGCGGGCTACCTGGACTACTACCTGCTGCACGCCATCCAGGCATCCAACATCGACCTGTACGACCGCTACGGCATCTGGGACTTCGTGCGCCAGCAGAAGCGCGAGGGCACCATCCGCCACTACGGCTTCTCGTTCCACGACTCGCCGCAGCTGCTGGACCAGCTGCTGACCCAGCACCCCGACGTCGACTTCGTGCAGCTGCAGCTGAACTACGCCGACTGGGACAGCCCCACGGTGGCCTCGCGCCAGAACTACGAGGTGGCACGCTCGCACGGCAAGTCCATCGTGGTGATGGAGCCCGTGAAGGGCGGGCGCCTGGCGAACCCGCCCCAGACCGTCCAGGACATCCTGCATGCGGCGAACCCCAACGCGTCCCTGGCCAGCTGGGCCATCCGCTTCGTGGCCTCGCTCGACGGCATCCTGACCGTGCTCAGCGGCATGTCCGACGTGTCACAGGTGCAGGACAACGTCGGCTACATGAGGGACTTCCGTCCCCTGAGCTCCGCGGAGCAGGACGCCGTCGCGCAGGCGCAGGAGGCGCTGAGGGGAGTGCGGCAGGTGGCGTGCACTTCTTGCCACTACTGCACGCCGGGGTGCCCGAAGCACATCCCCATCCCCGACGTGTTCGACGCCTGGAACCAGGAGCTTATCTGGAACAACCTCCAGCGCGCCAAGCGTCAGTACGCCGAGCTGGCCCAGAAGGGCGCCACCGCCACGGACTGCATCCGCTGTCACAAGTGCGAGGCCGCCTGTCCGCAGCACCTGCACATCCCCGGCCTGCTGCAGCAGGCCGCCGCACGTCTGGCTTAGCCCTCGACCTGGGGCAAGAAGGGCACACGTTGCAGACGCTGTGCGCCAGATAAAATAGAGGCCCCCGCGACGAGCGTCGTGGGGGCCTCTGTCATGTTTGGTGCTCGTTAGATGCCCAGCGCATCCAGCGCCCAGGCGCGGTCGATTACGTAGCCGTCCTCGTTCGGGTCCGCGTCCAGGTCGGCGCGGACCTGGCTCTGCAGCTCCAGGGGAACCAGCAGGTTCTGCGGCTCGCTCGTCGCGGGCAGCGTCGTCACCGCCAGCTCGCCGGTAGGTACCAGCTCGTCGAAGTACGCGGGCACCGTGCGGGCGGCGTCCGGACCCATGAGCTGGTACAAGGCCACCGCCTTGCACACCTCCAGCAGACGGTCGTCCACGTCCGCGTCGAAGACCAGGGCCTTCTCGCGCAGGTCGTTCTGGGTGCGCACGACGCGCAGGGAGTAGCCGTGGAACGCGATGCCCAGCACGCCGGCATCCTCCGCGCTGCGACGCGCCTGGTCAAAGACCTCGTGCGCGTGCGCCGCCTCGTCGTCGTCCGTCACGTACTGCACCATGCAGCGGTGCTGGAGGTCGTGCCACAAAAGCGGGTAGTCCAGCTGGATCTGGGCACCGCAGCTGGGACAGGTGGCCTGGAACAGCGTGCCCTCCAGCAGCAGCTGGGCCACCTCGGGGTCCTGGGCGCGGTTGATGCCCGAGTGCATGACGACCTGCAGGCGGTGTCCGCAGCGCGGGCACGAGGCGGTGGTGGTGTCTGGTTCGCTCATGAGTTCCTCCGAACGCATTGGCAATGGCTTTGGCCGGGCAGGCTACATCCCGTCTGCCGGACGCGTGGGACACACGCCCACGTCGCCTGAGGTTACCACGACCACACGGCCATCTGCCGTGGTCACGGGCAGGGACCCGTCGTCCAGCGCCCCGCCGGCCGTGCCCTCGACCACCTGGCCTGCCGCCAGGCGGCATACCACGTGCCTGCCGCGTGTCCAGTCGCAGTCAGCCAGGCGCTCCCGCATCTGGCGCAGTCGACCCTCGTCGTTCGTGGCCAGCGCACCGACCCAGCGCGTCAGGCCCTCGCAGATGCCGGCGCACACGCCGTCGCGCAGCTGGTCGAAGGCGGGAAGCCCGTCAGCGTGCAGCTGCAATGACGTGCTGTTGGGCGTCGGCAGCTGGCCTGCCGGCACCAGCAGGTTCGCGCCGATGCCCACGACCACGGCCACCAGGCCGCCCGCCGCGCCCGCCACCTCGGACAGCACGCCCGAGATCTTCCTGCCCGAGCAGTACACGTCGTTGGGCCACTTCACGGCCAGCGTGCGCGCGGCCTGCGAGTCCGCCGGCACGCACGAGCGCAGGGCGTCGGCCGTCGCGAGGCCCGCCGCCAGCGTGAGCCAGCCCGCGCGACCGTCCCGCAGCAGCTCCTGGGGCACGGCCACGACGAAGCTGGCCGTCAGCGACGTGGCCTGCCCGCTGACCCAGGAGCGGCCCAGGCGGCCGCGCCCACGCGTCTGCGCGTCGGCGGCAACCATGCCCAACAGAAGGGGTCCCGCGGACGGGACCCCAAAGAGCGCTCTGGCTTCGTCGTTTGTCGAGCCGCAGGACGGCAGCAGCACCACGTCGTCGCACGCGGCGCAGGTGCGGGGCATGCGCTCGCAGGCGCCCGCACGTCCCTCTACCAATGCGTCCCAGCTAGCGGGCATCGTTCGCGCCGCCCTGCACCCAGCTGAGCGACACCGACCCGACGCCGATGCGCGCCGAGATCACGGGTCCGCCGTCCTTCACCAGGATCTTTGCCTTCGGCACGCGACGGCGCAGCTCGATCATGGTGTGGCGGGCCAGCTTGCCCGCATCGCCGAAGTGGCACACCGTGACGGAGGCCACGCCCTCGGGCACGCGCTCGGTCAGCGTGTGCGCGGCGCCGGACGTGCCGCGGGCGGCGCCCAGCGTGCGGATGGCACCCTCCTCGACGCAGAACACCGGGTAGTGGTCCAGCACGCCGCCGACGGAGCGCCGGACGGCACCCAGACGACCGCTGGAGCGCAGCGGGTCCATGCTGGGCACCGCAAACTCCAGGCGCACGCGGCTGCGGAAGCCCTCCAGCTCCTGTGCCACCTCAAAGAGCCCGCGGCCCTCGCCGGCCAGCTGGCGCGCCCTGCGCACCACGTGCTCCAGCGCGGACACCGTGTACCCGGAGT
Source organism: Atopobiaceae bacterium (assembly GCA_051878835.1). Taxonomy (GTDB): domain Bacteria; phylum Actinomycetota; class Coriobacteriia; order Coriobacteriales; family Atopobiaceae; genus Olsenella_K. The sequence goes on along the minus strand of JBJEKW010000017.1, from coordinate 13,935 downwards.
CAAACACGCACAGGTGCGAGCCCACGTCCAGGCTGACGTCGTGGCTGTCCAGCGCGTCGCGCGCCTCGCAGGCGGCCCTGTACGCCCCGGACAGCCTGGACGACATCGTTATGCACAGAACGTCGTTGCCAACCGACAGAAGCTCGCGAAACGTCCGCTCGAACTCGCTGGGATAGATGGGCTCGGTGCCCACGAACGTGGCCGCCTGGAATGCCTGCTGGTAGCTGCCGTAGGTGCCCTGCGCCCCCTCGCGATGGCGCTCGCCGTCCAGGATGTAGGTCATGGGCAGCATCACGACGCCCAGGGACGATGCCTCGCCCCGGGTGAGGCAGCTCGTGGAGTCGGTCACTATGGTCAGCACAGCTTGTCCACCCCCATCCGGCGGAAGCGCTCGTAGCGCTTCTGCACCAGCTCGTCGACGTCCAGCTTTGACAGCTCGTCTATCTGCTGCTCCAGGACGCCAGCCAGCCTGTGGGCGAACTCCTTCGTGCCCAGGCCGGTGTCGTCCACGACGCCGTCCACGATGCCCAGCTGCACCAGGTCGTCGGCGGTTATGTGCAGCGCGTCCGCCGCCTCGGGGGCGCGCGACGTGTCCTTCCACAGGATGGACGCGGCACCCTCGGGGCTGACCACGGAGTACACGGCACCGGACAGCATGAGCACGCGGTCGGCCACGGCCAGCGCCAGCGCGCCGCCCGAGCCGCCCTCGCCCACGACCACGGTGACCACGGGCACGCGCAGGCCGCTCAGGGCCACCAGGTTCTGCGCGATGGCCTCGCCCTGGCCGCGCTCCTCGGCGCCGATGCCGCAGTAGGCGCCCGACGTGTCCACCAGGCAGATGACGGGGCGGTCGAACTTCTGGGCCTGCTCCATCAGGCGCAGGCTCTTGCGGTAGCCCTCGGGGTTCGCGCTGCCGAAGTTGCGCGCGATGCGCTCCTTCGTGTCCTGGCCGCGCTCGGTGCCCACCACCGTGACGGGGCGCCTGCCCAGAAGGGCCAGGCCGGCCACGACGGCCTCGTCGTCGCCGAAGTAGCGGTCGCCGTGCAGCTCCAGGAAGCCGTCGAAGGTCTGGCGGATCAGCGGCAGCACCGTCTGGCGCTCGGCCGAGCGCACGCGCTCCAGGCGCTCGTAGGCGCTCAGGTGGCTGCTGTCGACCTGCTGCTCCTGCTTGTCCTCCTGGGCCTTCTGGTCGTCCTTGGGCTGGTCGGCGGCCTGGCCCTGCATGGCCTGCTTGGCGAACTTGCCCAGCGCGCCGGGCAGCACGTCGTTTGCCGCCAGCTCCGCCAGGTTCGTGATGGCCGAGCTCAGAGGCTCGCGCTTGCCCACGCCCATGGGCACGGGCACGGCAAACGCGGGCTTGCCGGGCTCGGGCTTGGCCTCGGGCACGGGCTCGGGCTCGTGCGCCAGAAGCTCCGGGTGCGTCGACGCGTCAGGTGCCAGGAAGGGCCTCACGTCGTGGAACGCCAGAAGCATGGCCAGCATGGCGGGCAGGTCCTTGCGCTCGACGATGCGGTCGACGAAGCCGTGCTCCAGCAGGAACTCCGAGCGCTGGAAGCCCTGGGGCAGGCGCTTGTGCGTGGTCTGCTCGACCACGCGCGGACCGGCGAAGGCCACGAGGGCTCCCGGCTCGGCCAGGGTGATGTCGCCCTCCATGGCAAAGCTGGCTGTGACGCCGCCCGACGTGGGGTCGGTCAGCACGACGATGTACAAAAGGCCTGCCTCGCTGTGGCGGCGCACCGCCGCCGAGATCTTTGCCATCTGCATGAGGGAGGTCACGCCCTCCTGCATGCGCGCGCCGCCCGACACCGTGAAGCCCACGACGGGTATCTGCAGCTTCGTGGCGGTCTCGAACAGCCGGCAGATCTTCTCGCCCACCACGACGCCCATGGAGCCCATCATGAACTCGCCGTCCATGACAAAGATGGCCGTGGGGCAGCCGCCGATGGAGCCGACGCCGGTGATGACCGCGTCGTTCTCGCCCGTGCGCACGCGGGCGCGACGCAGCTTGTCGGCATAGCCGGGGAACTGCAGGAAGTCGGTGCCCATGAGGTCGGCGTCGGTCTCCTCGAACGAGCCGGCGTCCACGGTCATGGCCAGGCGCCTGCGGGCGCCCACGCGCATGGGGTAGCCGCAGCGGGGGCACACGTCCAGGTTCTCGGACAGCACGTCCTCGTCGCACACGCGGTGGCACGACGGGCACTTCACGAACACGTGCCTGCTGGGAAGCTCCACGGGCACCTGGGTGACGGGGCCCTCCAGGCGGTTCTCGCTCTTCTGCTTTTTTCTATCGGTTGGCATAGAGGTGCTCCATCAGGTCGGTGTGGTAGTTGCCCGACACGAACTCTGGGTTCGACAGGATCTCCAGCTGCAGCTCGGAGTTCTCGTCGACGCCCTCGATCACGAGCTCGCCCAGGGCCGAGCGCATCTTGCGCAGGGCCTCCTCGCGCGACGGCGACGACACGATCAGCTTGCCCAGCATGGAGTCGTAGTACGGGGGCACCTTGGCTCCCTGGAACAGCGCCGTGTCGAAGCGCACCCACGGGCCGCCCGGCACGTGCAGGTTCGACACGGTGCCGCACGAGGGCAGAAACTCGGGCGTCTCGGCGTTGATGCGGCACTCGATGGCATGCCCGCGCACGTGGATGTCCTCCTGCGAGAAGGGCAGCTTTGCCCCGGCGGCCACGCGGAGCTGCCACTTCACCAGGTCGATGCCCGTGACCATCTCGGTCACCGGGTGCTCCACCTGCAGGCGCGTGTTCATCTCCATGAAGGCGAACGTGCCGTCGTCGGAGTACAGGTACTCCAGCGTGCCCACGCCCACGTAGCCCACCGCGCGCGCCAGGCTGCGCGCGGCCTCGTGCATGTGCTCGCGCACCTCGGGCGTGATGGAGGGGCTGGGGCTCTCCTCCAGCAGCTTCTGGTTGTGGCGCTGGACGGAGCACTCGCGCTCGCCCAGGGTGACCACGTTGCCGTAGGCGTCGCCCAGCACCTGCACCTCCACGTGGTGCGCGGGGTGGATGAAGCGCTCCATGTAGCAGCCGCCGTCGCCGAAGGCGGCCTTTGCCTCCGAGCTGGCCGACAGGTAGGCGTTGCGGACCTCCTCGGGGCCGCTGACTAGCCTGATGCCGCGGCCGCCGCCACCCGCGCGGGCCTTTATCAGCAGGGGGAAGCCCACGTGGGCCGCCTGCTGCTCGGCGTCGTCCGCGTCGCGCAGGAGGTCGGTGCCGCGAACGATGGGCACGCCGGCCTCGCGAGCGGTGCGACGGGCCTCGTCCTTGTCGCCCATCCTGGTGATGACCTCGGGAGAGGGACCCACGAACACGATGCCGCAGTCGCGGCACTCGCGTGCGAACTCGGCGGACTCCGACAGGAAGCCGTAGCCCGGGTGGATGGCCGTGGCGCCGCTCTCCAGCGCCACCGTCAGGATGGCGTCGGAGTTCAGGTAGGAGTCCGCGGGACGGGGGCCGCCAATGCAGTAGGCCTCGTCCGCGATCTGGGTGTGGAACGCGCCGGCGTCGGCCGTGGAGTAGACGGCCACCGTGCGCACGCCCATCTCCTTGCAGGCGCGAATCACGCGGACCGCGATCTCGCCGCGGTTCGCGATCAAGATCTTCTGGAACATGCGCTACTCACCGCCAGCCCTCTGGGAGTCCACGAGGGCAAACGACATGTCGGCCTGGCAGCACAGCGTCTGGCCCACGTACGCCTCGCCGTGGGCAAAGTGGAACGGACCGTGGCTGCGCGTGATGTGGCAGCGCAGCTCCACCGTGTCGCCCGGGCGCACCGGATGGCGGAAGCGCACCTTGTCCAGGCTGGTGTAGAAGGGGGTCTTTCCCTCCGTGCCGCCGTCCTTCGCCAGAAGGACGCAGCAGTTCTGCGCCAGCATCTCGCACAGGATGACGCCGGGGACCACGGGGTTGCCGGGGAAGTGCCCCTGCACGAAGAACTCCTTGCCGGTGATGGTCAGGTGGCCTACGGCCTCCTCGCCCTCCATCGTGACGTCATCCAGAAGCAGCATGGGCTCGCGGTGCGGCAGCAGCTGCTTTATCTGCTCTTTGTTCATGGGGCCTCCTCGCTAGTACAGCTTCATGAGGGTGCAGCCGTACTCCACCAGCTCGCCGTCCTTCACGCACACGTCCACGACCTCGCCGTCCTGCTCGGCCACGACCTCGTTCATGAGCTTCATGGCCTCGATGACGCACAGGGTGTCGCCGCGGTGCACCTTCGACCCCACGTGGACGAAGGGCTCGGCACCGGGGGACGGCGCGGCGTAGAAGACGCCCACCATGGGGGCGGTGACCTCCACGACCTTCGACATGTCCAGCGGCTTGTCGTCGGGTCCCAGGAGCACCTCCTCCTGGGGCTCGGGCTCCGCCGGAGCGGCGGGAGCCGGGGCGGGGGCTGCGGGCATGGCGGCCGCGGGGGCGACGCCTGCCGCAGTGGGGGCCACGACGACCTCCTGCGGGGCCGGGGCGCACTCCAGCTCGACCACGTTGCCGTCCTCCTCGAGCCTCAGGCGGGTGAGGCCGTTGGACCTGAGCACCTGCGCCAGCTCGTCAATCTTCTTTGAGTCAATCATCGAAACCCCCTAGTCCATGCTGCGCAGCACGATGGCGGCGTTGTGCCCGCCGAAGCCCAGCGAGGTCGACAGGGCCCAGTGGGCGTCGAAGTGGGCGGCGACCTGCGGCGTGTAGTCCAGGTCGCAGGCGGGGTCGGGGTCGGTCAGCGCCACGGTGGGCGGCACGATCTTCTCCTGCAGCGCCATGGCGCAGGCCAGTGCCTCGACGGCACCGGCGGCGCCCAGCATGTGGCCGGTCATGGACTTGGTGGAGGAGACCTTCGCCGCGTGCGCGGCGTCCTCGCCCAGGGCCAGCTTCAGGCCGCGGGTCTCGGACTCGTCGTTCAGCTTGGTCGAGGTGCCGTGCGCGTTCACGTACAGGCCCTCGGCGGGGTTCATGCCCGCCTCGTCGACCGCCTGGCGGATGGCGCGCGAGATGCCGGCCGCCGTGGGGTCGGGGCTGGTGATGTGGTGGGCGTCGCAGGTGTTGCCGTAGCCCATGACCTCGGCGTACACGCGCGCGCCGCGCGCCAGGGCGTGGTCCATGTCCTCCAGGACCAGGATGGCGGCACCCTCGCCCATGACGAAGCCGTCACGGTTGCGGTCGAAGGGGCGGCAGGCGGTCTTGGGGTCGGGGTTCCTGGTGAGCGCCTTGGCGTTCGTGAAGCCAGCCAGCGCCAGCGGCACGATGGCGGCCTCCGTGCCACCCGCCAGGATGGCGTCGGCGTAGCCAAACCTGATGGCACGGAACGCCTCGCCGATGGTGTTGGTGGACGTGGCGCACGCGGTCACCACGGGCAGCGTGGGGCCGTAGCACTTGTGGCGAATGGCTATCTGACCGGAGGCCATGTTTGCGATCATGGCCGGGATCATGAACGGCGACACGCGACCGGGGCCCTTTGCCAGCAGGTTCGCGGTGTTCTCGGTGGTGGTCTTTATGCCGCCGATGCCAGAGCCCACGTACACGCCCAGGCGCTCGTGGTCCACGGCACCCTCGGCGTCCAGGCCGGCGTCGCGCACGGCCTCGTCGGCCGCGACAAGCGCGTAGTGCACGAACGGGTCGTTGCGGCGGGCGTCCGCCACGCCGAAGTAGTTCCTCGCGTCGAAGTCCTTCACCTCGGCGGCCACCTTCACCCTGAAGTCCGAGGTGTCGAACTTCGTGATGAGGCCTATGCCCGAGTGGCCCGCCTTCAGCGAGCTCCAGGTGTCGGGCGCGGTGTTGCCCACGGGCGTCACGGCGCCCAGGCCGGTGACGGCCACCCTGTGCAGTGTGGATGTGCTCATATGCAAAAACTCCCTACATGCTCATTCCGCCGTCGACGGGCAGCACGACGCCCGTGATGTAGCCGGCTTCGTCGCTCGCCAGAAACGCGATGGCGCGCGCTATCTCCTCCGGGTCGCAGAGGTAGCCCAGGGGAATCTGCTCCTCGTACTTCTTTTGCACGGTCTCGCTCAGCTTTGCCGTCATGTCGGTCTTCACAAAGCCGGGGGCCACCGCGTTGCAGGTGACGCCGCGAAGCGCCAGCTCGCGCGCCACGGACTTCGTCAGGCCGATGACGCCCGCCTTCGACGCGGCGTAGTTCACCTGGCCGGCGTTGCCCATGATGCCCACGACCGAGCTCACGTTCACGATGCGCCCACCGCGCTGACGCGCCATAGGGCCCGCCACAGCACGGGTCATGTGGAAGGTGCCCTTCAGGTTCACGCTGATGACCTTGTCGAAGCTGTCGTCCTTCATGCGCATCAGGAGCCCGTCGGCGGTGACGCCCGCGTTGTTCACGAGTGTCCAGACGCCGCCGAAGTCCTGCAGCACCTGCTTCACGCAGGCGTTCGCCTGGTCCTCGTCCGAGACGTCGCAACGGTAGGCCTTCGCCTTCGCGCCCAGCGCCTCCAGCTCGTCCACCACCTGGGCGGCGCGCTCGGCGTTTCCGGCGTACACGATGGCGATGTCGAACCCGCGCCGTGCCAGCTCCAGGGCGGTGGCGCGGCCGATGCCGCGAGAGCCGCCCGTGACGAGCGCGCAGCGGCGCGCCTGGGACTCCTGATCGTTTTGCGTCATTGCTCTAGCTCCTTTGAACCTGTGCCAGCACGGCGTCCAGCTGCTCCGGGGTCTCGCATGGCAGTGCCACGGCATCGGGCACGATGCGACCGACCAGCTTCGTGAGCGTCTGTCCCGGGCCCACCTCGACGAAGGTGTCCACGCCCTGGGCGGCCATGCCCTCGATGGTCTGCTGCCAGCGCACGGGGCTCGACGCCTGGCGAGCCAGGAGGTCCGCCATCTGCGCGGGGTCGTCGGGATACGGGCTGGCGGTGGCATTGGCCCACACCTGGGGGTCTGCCGCCTTGGGCGGCGTCGTCGCCAGCCAGGCGCGCAGGCCCTCGGTGGCGCCGGCCATCAGCGGACTGTGGAAGGCGCCGGACACGGCCAGCTTCAGCGAGCGGCCCTTCGCGGCGCGCACCAGCGAATCCAGCTGGGCCAGCGCGTCGGGACGACCCGCCACCACGGTCTGCTGGGCGCTGTTGTAGTTCACGGGCCAGGCACCAGCCTGGGCCGCCAGCTCCTCGACCTTCTGCGCGGGCAACTTCACGACGGCACGCATGCCGCCGGGGTTCTCCTGCCCCGCCTGGGCCATGAGCTCGCCGCGGTGGCGCACCAGCCTGAAGCCATCGGTCTGGCCAAAGGCGCCGGCAAACGTGAGCGCCGCAATCTCGCCCAGCGAGAAGCCCGCCACGCACGACGGCTTAACGCCGCGCGCCACGAGGGCGCGCGCGGCGGCCAGGTCGAGCGAGAACACCGCAGGCTGGGTGTTCTCGGTGCGGGTGAGCTCTTCCTTCGTGCCTTCAAAGCACAGGTGCTGGAGCCCCGGCATAAGGCCCTCGAACTCGTCGAAGACCTCCTTCGCCGCCGCCTCGCGGGCACACAGCTCGGCACCCATGCCGGGGTGCTGAGCGCCCTGCCCGGAAAAGAGGAAGGCTACTTTACCCATTTGGTGGCCTCCCGCAGGCACTTCTCGGCACCGTCCAGAAGGTCGTCCACAATCTCGGCGGCGCTCTGGCGCTTGTTTACCATGCCGGCAATCTGGCCGGCCATGAAGCTGCCCTCCTGGTAGTTGCCGTCCACGGCAGCCTTGCGCAGCGAGCCGCGGCCGAACTCCGCCAGCTCCTCCTTCGAGGCGCCCTCGCGCTCACGGCGCGCGAACTCCTGCGAGAAGGGCGTCTTGAGGCAGCGGACCGCCCCGTCGTAGCGACGGCCCGTCACCATGGTCGAGATGTCCCTGGCCTTCAGGATGCGCTCCTTGTACTCCTCGCTGACGTTGCACTCGTCGGCCACCAGGAAGCGGGTACCCACCTGGACGCCCACGGCGCCCAGCATGAAGGCGGCTGCCACGCCGCGGCCGTCTCCGATGCCGCCGGCTGCGACCACGGGGATCTTCACGGCATCCACGACCTGGGGTACCAGGGTCATGGTGGTGAGGTCGCCCACGTGGCCACCGGACTCGCCGCCCTCGGCCACGACGGCAACGGCGCCAGCACGCTCGACCATGCGGGCGAGAGCGACCGATGCCACGACCGGGATGACCTTGATGCCGGCGGGGACCCACTTCTTCATGTACTTGTTCGGCGTGCCGGCACCGGTCACGACCACGGGCACGTGCTCGTCGATGACGACCTGCGCCACCTCCTCGACGAAGGGGCTCTGCAGCATGATGTTCACGCCGAAGGGCTTCTGGGTCAGCTGGCGGCAGGTGCGGATCTGGTCGCGAAGCCACTCGGCGTTCGCGTTCATGGCCGAGATGATGCCCAGGCCGCCAGCGTTCGAGACGGCCGCGGCCAAGGAGGCGTCGGCAATCCATGCCATGCCGCCCTGAAAGACGGGCTTCTCGATGCCGACGACGTCACACAGAGGAGTACGAATCATGGGTTAGTCCTTCTTTGCAACGAGGTCATCGACGATCTTCACAAACTCGCCGACGGTCTTGGGGTTGGCATCGGGGTCAATCTCGATGTCGTAGTCGTTCTCGCAGGCCATGACGGCCTCGACGATGGACAGCGAGTCCAGGCCGATCTCCTCGAACGTGGTCTCGGGCGTCAGCTCGCCGGAGACGCCGTCCTGGTCGCGCAGGATCTCGCAGATGTGATCGAACGTAGTTTCGGTTGCCATGGTTGGCTCCTTGTCTCGCGAGTGGGCGGCCCATGCCGCCCCTCTGTCCATATGTCACGATCGGGGCGCACCCCGACCGGTGGTACCTAGTCCGCAGGTGCCGCTGCCGGCTTTTGCGGGTCGTCCACGTGCGCCGAGAGCTGGTCCCAGCGCAGCAGGCACGAGCCGACCGAGAGGCCCGCGCCGAATCCCACCATCGCCAGCGTGTCGCCGGGATGCACGCGGCCCTGGCGCACCATGCGGTCCAGTGCGAAGGGTATGCAGGCGCTCGAGATGTTGCCGGTCTCCTGGATGGTGCGCTCGACACGTGCGGGGTCCAGGCCCAGCGCGTTGGTGGCGGAGTCCAGGATGCGGCCGTTGGCCTGGTGCAGCACCAGGTGCGTGATGTCGGTGGGTTGCATGCCAGCCTCCTTCGCCAGCGCGCGAATCTCGCGCACGACGGAGGTGACGCCGAACTTGAAGACCTCGCGCCCCTTCATGCTGAGGACGGAGGGACCCTGCGGCCCCTCGTAGAAGGGGCTGTTGCCCGTGACGCCGGGCACGTCCAGCGCTGCCACCTCGGGTCGGGTCGAGAGGCGCAGGGAAAGCGGGCCCTCGTCGGCCTGCCCCAGCACCACCGCACCGGCGCCGTCGCCAAACAGCACGCAGGTGGCGCGGTCGTTCCAGTCCAGAATCCGGGAGTAGCGCTCCGCGCCGATGACCAGCGCGTAGCGGGCGCGGCCCCGGGCGAACCAGCCATCCGCCGCGTCCAGGGCAAAGATGAACCCCGCGCAGGCGGCGGACACGTCGAACGACGGGCAGCGCGCGCCCAGCCGCTCGCTGACGGCGCTGGCCTCGGCAGGCATCAGGTGGTCGGATGAGGTGGTGCTGCACACCACCAGGTCCAGGTCCTCGGGGGACACGCCCGCCATCCTCAGCGCCTCGGACGCGGCCTTCGTGGCGAGGTCGTCCAACGTCTCGGTGGTGCAGACGTGCCGGGCCGCTATGCCGGTGCGCTGGCGTATCCACTCGTCGGAGGTGTCCAGAAACTGCGACAGCTCGTCGTTCGTCACTCTGCGCCTTGGCAGGCATCCGCCCGTCCCCAATACGCGAAAGCCCATTAGCCCTCTGCCTCCTTGCGATAGAACGCATCCAGGCGCTTCACGCCCTGCACCAGCTTCTGCATGTCGTCGCAGCTCATGCCCTCCAGGAGGGCCTCAGCCATCCGCACGTGAAAGATGGAGTGCAGTCGGTAGATCTCCTCGCCCTTCTTTTGCAGGGTCACGTTGACGCAGCGCGAGTCCTCGCTGTCGCGGTGCTTCTGCAGAAGTCCGCGGCCCACCAGCCTGTTTACCGCCGCCGTGGCGGAAGGCACGCGGATCTGCGCCTCCTCGGCTATCTGGCTGATGGTGACCTTGCCGTGCTGGCGAAACGACCCGTCGCCCACTATCTGAATGACGCGGGCCTCGCTCATGGACACCGCGATGCCACCACGGCGACGCAGCATTTTTTCTTCCAGGCCGTCGACGGCGTTGAACAATGACACCATGAGCTCGCTGAGCTCCACGGTCAGCTGCCTGGCCCTAGCCCTTTGGCCCGCGGCATCGGAATCGCTGCGGCTGGACTCAGACGAGATGGCATCCGATGGAGACGGGCACACGGACTCAGCTTTCCCGTCGCCAGCCTCCGCAGACGCGGAGCTGTCGGCAACGTCCATCGTGGCACTCACGTCCATGAATCGAAACCTCCCGCCGTGGTTGGTCTTTGGTGCCGCTTACCTGCGTTACTTAGTCAGTCTAACTAACATTGCGAGGCTTGAGTTGTTGAGCTGTCAACAACATCACACGTACACAATAAGGGCGGGCACCCCTTGGATGCCCGCCCTCGACTTCGGAATGACCGTCAGGCCTCGCGCGCCCTAAGGCTTGCACGTCGTGGATCTGCGCCCACCGGCTGTCGCTTGCGGCCCCTGCGCCCTTGGACCTGACTACATAGATGAGCCCTTTGGACTCCCCTCCCCGCATTCTGGGGTGATGAACAGATGACGTATAGAAAGCCCATCCGCCTGGAGGATGTCAGATACTGGAGAGATGGTTAGATAGAAGAACGCCTGCCCCGTCACGAGATGCTGCAAGCGCGGGCCCTAGCTCCGCGCCCCTCGGTCGGCGAATGGGCAGTCATGCACCCAGGGGCAGGCGCGTGCTATTGCATTCGTCAGTGCCCATGGGCAACACCTCCAACGTTCGGTCGCTGCTGCGTACTGAGAGCGACTCCATCAGATGACTGTATTCTTTCCCACATCCCGCGCCACCGATGCCATGCGACGGCTGGCGGCAACAATTCCCCAGCGAATGGCAGCCTGAAATTTTTTTGAGATACTATGGGAAAGCTGTAATGGTACATGCCGTGGCGGGGTCCCGCCGGAAAGAGTCTGCAGATGCCACAGGGGAACACGCGCAGGCAGCAGTACTGCGGGAACTGCGGAGCGCCGCTGCAGGAGGGCGCCCACTTCTGCGAGAACTGCGGGAAGCCCGTAGCCACCTCGGACGACCAGGAGCTGGTGCGCGCCACGAAGCCCTTCCCACGCTCGGACGCACGCGCAGCCACCAAGCATGTGCCCTGGTACCAGGGGCGCATGTTCGTCTATGTGGTCACGGCTTCCATCGTGGCGGTTGTGGCGTGCGCCGGCTCCATAGGCTACGCCATGCGCTCCACCATCGTAGGCCCGCAGTCGTACGCTTCGGACTCGGCAGACAACGCGCAGTCGTCCGATGCCTCGACTACCGCCAGCACCGGCACAGGCGACGGCAACCAGTCAACGTCCGACACCTCGTCCGCACCCGCCCAGGAAACGGCGAACGCACGGACGTCAAAGGTCGCCCCCGCGGGCACCGCATCGTCAGACGACGCCTCGGTTCTGACGGACGACGACGCCATACACTCGACCCTCCTGCCCTACTACCAGGCCCTCCCCAGCTACGACAGCAGCATCTCGTCTTTGGCCACCACGTTCAACGACGAGTACCTGGACCAGGACCGCACGCAGCGCGTGGACAACCTGACCGACGTGCAGAGCCTCATGGGCCAGATCGAGTCCAGCACCCGCGACCTGTATAAATTGAAAATCTCGCAGGACAGCAAGTATTACGACGACTTCAAGCTGATCAGGCGTTGCTACATCGACGCCGACAACCGCCTGAAGTGCCTGGCGCAGGCATGGCAGATCAGCCTGGCCTACGACAACCCCGCCCAGCATGCCAACGAGATCATGGCCCCCATCATCGCAGCCCGGCAGGGTGGCGACAACAACACCTCGTTCGTCGACTTCCAGGACGCCTACACACAGATAGACCTCAACTAGGCATCAAGTGGCCCAGCTCTTCTTCTGTGCCAGGGCTTCTTGCAAGCTTCCACATGGGAGAAGAACAAGCACAAAAGAAGGGCGGGACGCCGGAAGACGCCCCGCCCTCTGTCTAGCTGTCCATTGGACTTCCTTGCAACGTACCTCACCATGTACCGCAGCGTCCAATTGGTGACGCTCAAGCCTTTCGGCCGTTTTCTGCGATCCTTGCGGTGAGCAACGCTTCGTCCGTCTGTCCCTAAGGGAGATTATGTATGCGACCTCGTGTCGCTATTCGAGCCCTTGGACCAGTGGCTCCAACGTTAAATGACGGAGCCGGCGGTGCACCACGCGCAACGTTCGCTGTTCGTCGGTTCATCGTTCACGGGCATCGCCTCCTCGAATGACCACTTCCGTGGTCCCTTGCCTTTAGGATTACTGTGAATATATCCGTTCTCAGGGTGGCAAATCCTGGCAACCAACAACTGCCCGCCCAGCGGAAGAGTTTCATCCGCAAGCGTATCGTTATCACTCAAAAGAACTTAGTCCAGGCTGATGTTGTCGTAGCCGTCATCGGGCAGGTACACGCCGGGGTCGCCCTTCCACACGACGACGCCGTCCACGATCAGCATCTGGAGTCCCTCGGTGAACTCGCACACCTTCGCTATGGAGGGGGCTGCGTGGCGCAGGTGGTCGGACTCGAAGTTCACCTCGACGATGCGACGGGCGCGAATGGGCAGCCCCTCCTCGATGCCCGCGACGGGCGTCAGCTCGATGCCCATGGTCATGGTGACGGTGCGCTTCTCGTCGTCCTCGTCGGCATCCGCGCTGCTCTCCTCCACGAACGTGGAGAGCTTGGAGTGCGAGGTCGAGTGGAACGAGTCCTGAGCCGTCTCGTATGAGTCGATGTTGCCATCGTTGTAGACGAGGGTTACCTTCATGAGAGCCTCCCTAGAAGAGCGCGACAGAACCGCGCTACCATACCTGGCACCATGGTAGGGCATGACTTGCTGCGGATGAAACCCAACGCCCGATCATTCGGCGACCGACGCAAGCGCTCGCGCGCAATACCCAAATGACCCCCTATATTGATTGGCCCATGCCAACCGCGGATGCGCTCGGCATGGGCAGACCCAAAAGACCCCAGAGTAAAAGGACTAAAGGAGCAAGAAGAACGATGCAAGGTCGGCAGCCATCTGCGAACGCAGACCAGACGAGGGTCTACGTGAGAAGGGCGACGCGCCTTCTGGGCAGCAGCCGGCCGAAGGAGCTCATGGACCAGCACTTCCTGTGCACGGACGCGGCCACGGCGCTTGAGGTTCGGGCGCTGGGTTTGCCGGACCCGACCGACCTGCGCCTGGCCGAGCTGGGAGCGGGCATCGGCAGCGTGGCACAGGCCCTTCCCGCCTGCCACCGCCTGGACCTGGTAGAGCTGGACCCCACGCTGTGCCAGGTGGCTCGGCAGCTGCTGGCCAAAAGGCCCGACGTCCACGTGACCTGCGCGGATGCCCTGGACTGGATCGTGCGCAACCCCGTGGATGCCGTGGTGAGCAACCTCCCCGGCTTTCTGACGGAGCGCCTGTTGGACCAGCTGGAACAGCTGGCTGCCACGGGAGGCGCCCCGTCGTGCGTGGTGGCAGCGCTCCCGGCCGACGTCAGCGCCAGCGACTGCCACCGGGGGCGCCCGCACCTGCGCGCAGAGGACCTGGGGCTTCTGGAGGCCGACTGGTTCTGGCCCCGTCAGCCGGGACCCTCGCGCCTCGTCAGGCTGCGCCCCGACGCCTCGGCGATGTGAGAAACTACTGAGCGCGCACGGCAGAGGCCGGGCGCTTACGCAAAGGAACTACTGAGCGCGCACGGCAGAGGCCGGGCGCTTACGCAAAGGAGGAACCGCAT
>JBJEKW010000016.1:0-18294 GCA_051878835.1 Atopobiaceae bacterium | reverse complement strand
CGTCGCCTTCGTGGGCGTCCTCATCGGCTTCTTCGACCCGGGCCTGTCCTACTAGGCAGGAAGCAGCCAAGAAAAACCTTGGCCTGCGCTTGAGGGTTGCAGAGGGGCCCGCGGCTTCGCGCCGCGGGTCCTTTTTTTGGTGGGCAAGCGAAGGGGCCGTTCAAGCTTCTATGCGAACGACCTTCGCTCCCTGCTCACCTCCAGTTCGTATACCGTTCGCAAATGGGACCTAAATATTAATTAGGTAACAATACGAAGTGTCATATAGTCGAGACGTACACCATGGGTGCCGTTGGGTGCCCTTCTTTGTGCCTTGGCGTTATAGCGGTACGAGACCAACGCCTGATGGCCTTAACTGGTGTATGAAAGATATTCCGCGCCGACGAGGCGCTCGCTGCTGTGATGGAGGTAACCACCATGAAGATCGATGCACGCAACCTGACCTGCCCCAAGCCCGTCGTCCTGACGCTGGAGGCCCTGCCCAAGCTGGCCGCAGGTGAGCCCCTGGAGGTCCTGGTGAACGACCCGGTGGCGCTGGGCAACCTGACGCGTCTGGCGGCACAGAAGGACTGCGACCTGAAGACCCAGCAGTCCGGCGAAGAGACCACGCTGACCCTGACCCCGCGCTCCGACGTGAAGGCCTCCGAGGACTCCGCCTCCGAGGCTCAGGCCCTGTGCGACCTGCCCGACACTGGCGCCTCGGTCATTGCCGTGGACACGGACACCATGGGCCGTGGCGACGAGAAGCTGGGCCACATCCTGATGAAGGGTCTCATCTACGCCCTGGCCCATGGCGAGACCGTGCCGCAAAAGATGATCTTCTTCAACGGCGGCGCGCACCTGACCTGTGAGGGTTCCGAGTCTCTGGACGACATCAAGGATCTGGAGAAGCGCGGCACCACCATCCTGACCTGCGGCACCTGCCTGGACTTCTATGGCATTCGCGACCAGCTGGCCGTGGGCGGCGTCACGAACCTGTACGAGATCGCGAAGGTCTTTGCGGGCCAGCCCGGCGTGACCACGCTGTAGGAGAGCGCCATGCTAGTAGTCATAAGGGGTGCCGGCGACATAGCCTCGGGCATCGCCGTGCGTCTGCACCGCGCCGGCGCCAGCCTGGTCATGCTGGACGTGGCCGTGCCCACGTCGGTGCGCAGGACCGTGTGCTTCAGCGAGACGGTGCGCCTGGGCCAGGCCGAGGTCGAGGGCATCCGCGCGCAGCTATGCTCCAGCGCCGAGGAGGCCGCGCAGGTGGCGGCCACCGGCACCATCGCGGTGATGGTGGACCCGGAGGGGCACAGCATCTCCCAGCTGAGGCCCGCTGCGGTGGTCGACGCCATCCTGGCAAAGAAGAACCTGGGCACCACGAAGGACATGGCGCCCATAGTCATCGGCGTGGGTCCGGGGTTCCATGCGGGCGACAGCCAGGGCTCCGACTGCCATGCCGCCATCGAGACGAAGCGCGGACACTACCTGGGCCGTGTGATCTACGACGGCTCGCCCATCCCGAACACGGGCGTGCCCGGAAACATAGGCGGCTACACGACGGAGCGCGTGCTTCGCGCGCCGGCGGACGGCCCCTTCGAGCCCGTGCTGCAGATAGGCGACATCGTGCACAAGGGCGACCTCGTGGCCACCGTGGCGGGCAAGCCGCTGTACGCCACTATCAATGGCGTGCTACGTGGCCTTCTGCAGGAGGGCTGTCCCGTGACCGAAGGCATGAAGTCGGGCGACATCGACCCGCGCTGCAGGCCCGCGCACTGCCGAAGCGTATCCGACAAGGCACGTGCGGTGGGCGGCGGTGTGCTCGAGGCGCTGCTGCACTTCTCGCACAGGTTGGAGGGATAGCATGGCGACGGGAAACGACGTAAAGCTGACGAAGCTGGCGGAGTGCGCCGGCTGCGGCGCCAAGGTGGGTGCCGGCGAGCTGGCAAAGCTCCTGAAGGACATAAAGGTCCAGCGCGACCCCAACCTGCTGGTGGGCTTCGACAAGTCAGACGACGCGGCGGTCTACCGCGTGACGGACGACGTGGCCATCGTCGAGACGGTGGACTTCTTTCCCCCGATAGCGGACGACCCGTACACGTATGGAGCCATCGCAGCCACGAACGCCCTGTCGGACGTGTATGCCATGGGCGGCGAGCCCAAGGTGGCGCTGAACGTGATGGCCGTGCCCGAGCACATGGGGGCCGACGTGGTCCACGAGATCCTGCGCGGAGGGTACGAGAAGGTCTACGAGGCCGGAGCCTCCATCGTGGGCGGCCATAGCATCTACGACGAGGAGCCCAAGTACGGCCTGGCCGTGACGGGCTTCGTGGACCCGCACCGCATGCTGACGAACTCTGGGGCACAGCCTGGCGACGCGCTGGTGCTGACGAAGGCGCTGGGCGTGGGCGTCATCACCACCGCCGCGAAGGGCGGACTGGCTCAGGCGGAGGACGTGGAGCGCGCTGAGCGCCAGATGATGACCCTGAACCGCTGGGCGCGCGACGTGGCGGTGCGCTACCAGGTGCATGCCGCCACCGACGTCACTGGCTTCGGGCTCCTGGGCCACTCGCTCGAGATGGCGCAGGGGGCCGACGCGCGCCTGGTGCTGGACGCCAGCGCGCCGGCTCTGCTGCCTCACACCCGCGACCTGGCACGGCTGGGCGTGCTGCCTGCGGGGATGTACCGCAACCGCCACTTTGCCCAGGACCAGGTGGACGAGGGTCAGGTGCCCCAGGACCTGTGCGACGTGCTGTACTGCCCCGAGACGTCGGGCGGCCTTATGCTGTCCGTGGCGGCAGACGACGCTGACGCCCTGGTGGCGGACCTTCTGGCGGACGGCCGCGTGCCCGACGCCCGCGTGGTGGGGCACGTGGAGCCGTACGACACGGGTGCCAGAATCCGACTGGCCTAATCGAACGAATGGCAGGTAGAAAGCTATGACAGACTCGCACGAGACCCTGCGCGACCTCAACTTCGTGGGGAGGCTCTTGGACGAGGTGCGGGCCGGCCGGCCCTTCGCCCTGGCCAGCATCCTGGCCACGCGTGGTTCCATGCCCCGCGGCGCCAGTGCCCGCATGGCGCTTCTGTCCGACGGCACGTGGCTGGGCACCATCGGCGGCGGCCGCGTGGAGCAGCAGATGCAGGAGCGCTGCCAGCGCGTGCTGGCCGGCCAGGAGCCCAACCAGCTGGAGTGGATGACCCATGCAAAGACGGGCATGGCCTGTGGCGGAGACGCCCTGTGCGGCGTGGCGCTGTGGTCGCCCGACGACGCTGCGGCGCTGCTGGGCAGGCTGGAGGAGCTGCTGCGCTCCGGCGAGCCCTTCGTCATCAGCGAAAACTGGGCAAACCCGGAGCGCGTGGGCGTGGAGCTGACGCCTCTGGACCAGGTCCCGGCAGGTGACCCCCGCGCCACCACGCAGACCACCCTGTGGGACCAGAAGACCAGGTCCTACGTCGAGCCCGCCGGCCCCGACCCCATAGCCTACGTGTTCGGCGGAGGTCATGTGGGCCGCGCGCTGGTGCCGGTGCTGGCGAGCGTGGGCTTCCGCGTGGTCGTGTTCGACGACCGCGAGGGCGTGGCGGTGCCCGAGGACTTCCCTGCGGCGGAGCGCGTGGTGTTGGGCGACTTCCAGCACATCGACCAGAAGGTGCAGGTGACCTCGCGCGACTACGTGGTGGTGACCACGCACGGGCATGCCTGGGACATCGACGTGCTGGAGCAGGTGGCGGACGTGCGGCCTGCCTACGTGGGCTGCATCGGCAGCCGCGGCAAGGCGGCCTTTGCCCGCAAGACCCTGAAGGAGCGCGGCGTGGACCCGGCGTGGGTGGATGCGATTCACCTGCCCATCGGTGAGCCCATCCTGGCCGTGACGCCTCCCGAGATAGCTGTCTCCATCGCGGCGCAGATGATTCGCTGCCGTGCCGAGCTGCGGCCCATTGGCGAGCGACCGCACCAGCACTAGCGCCACTATCTTTGTGGCCCACGCGGCCTCGACTCTGTCGGACCCGTCCGGCCCCTATGGGGAGAGCGGGTCCGTTCGCTTGTCGTTCGTACGTGCGGCTTATGGAGGGATGGGGCTTGGCTTTTGTCCAGAATTCCATGCCGCTGGCGAAAAAGCCCTTCTTGATTGCCAAACAATTTGTTTGGTATCCGCTATAGTTTGTTAGCAAGAACGCGTTCGGAGGTCAGGCACCACAGCCATGGACGCGAGGCCCACAGGCACCACATGGGCATCAAAATACGCGCCGTGCGAAGGCGCACCCGTGGCAGGCATGACACCAAGGGAAAGGATTCGCCATGCATAGCATCACCATGACCAGGAGGTCGTTCGCGCTTGCCGGCGCGGCGGCCGCGGCCGCCCTGGGCCTTTCGGCCTGCAGTGGCACCAGCACGAGCTCCTCGTCCTCGCAAGACTCGTCGAGCTCGTCGTCGGACGCAAAGACCCTGACGGTCTTTGCCGCCGCATCGCTGACCGAGTCCCTGAACGAGATTGGCGACCTGTTCAAGCAGGCCAACAGCGGAGTGGACATCAGCTTCAACTACGACTCCTCGGGCACGCTCAAGAAGCAGATCCAGGAGGGTGCCGACTGCGACGTGTTCATCTCGGCCGGCCAGAAGCAGATGAACCAGCTGGACGCCGAGGCCACCTCGGGCAACGACGAGGGTCTGGACTTCATCGACCACTCCACGCGCTTCGACATCCTGGAGAACAAGGTCACGCTGTGCGTGCCTGACGGCAACCCCAAGGCCGTCCAGAGCTTCGACGACATGGCCGAAAAGCTGAAGAACCATGAGATCCTGCTGGGCATGGGCAACTCCGACGTGCCCGTGGGCCAGTACACCCAGAAGATCCTGGCCTACTACAAGCTGGACGAGACCGAGCTGGCCAACGCCGGCTGCATCACCTACGGCACGAACGTGAAGGAGGTCACGTCCCAGGTGTCTGAGGCCGCCGTGGACTGCGGCGTCATCTACAAGACCGACGCCACCTCGGCGAACCTGACCATGGTGGACGAGGCCACCGAGGAGATGTGCGGACGCGTGGTGTATCCCGCCGCCGTCACGAAGTCGGCCCCGCAGCCCGACCTGGCAAAGAGCTTCCTGGAGTTCCTGAAGGCCTCCGATGCCAGCGCCTGCTTTGAGAAGGTGGGCTTCACGCCGCTGGCGGAGGCGTAGGCAGATGGACTGGTACCCGCTCCTGAACTCGCTCAGGATAGCGGCCATCTCCACGGTGGTCGTGTACTTCCTGGGCGTGTGGCTGGCAGACGTGGTGGCCCGAGCGAATCGCGTGGTGAAGGGCATCCTGGACGTGGTGCTGACGCTGCCCCTGGTGCTGCCTCCCACGGTGGTCGGGTACCTGCTGCTGGTGCTTTTGGGCCCCAGGCGCCCCGTAGGCGCCTGGGTGCTGTCCACCTTTGGCGTCAAGCTGACCATGACCTGGTACTCGGCCATCTTTGCCACCGTGGTCGTCAGCTTCCCGCTGATGTACCGCACGGCGCGTGGCGCGTTCGAGAGCTTCGACCGCAGCCTGGCCGACGCGGCCCGCACGCTGGGCAAGTCCGACCGGTGGGTGTTCTGGCGCGTGAAGATGCCGTGCTGCCGGCAGGGCATCATCGCCGGCTCGGTGCTGGCGTTCGCCCGCGCGCTGGGCGAGTACGGTGCCACGTCGATGATTGCCGGCTACACGCCCGGCACCACGGCCACCATATCCACGACGGTGTACCAGCTGTGGCGCACCGGCGAGGACGGGCTGGCCTTCCAGTGGGTCCTCGTGAACCTGGCCATCAGCGCCGTGGTGCTGCTGGCACTGAACCTCTTTGAGGGGCGCCAGCGAGCGGCTCGCACGAAGGGGGCGGCGGCGTGACGACGCTTTCGGTGGACATAAAAAAGTCGCTGAGAAACTTCCAGCTGGGCGTGCGGTTCAGCATCGACAGGCCCGACGAGATCATGGCCCTGCTGGGCCCCTCGGGCTGCGGCAAGTCCATGACCCTGAAGTGCATCGCCGGCATCGAACGCCCCGACCAGGGGCGCATCGTGCTGGGCGGCCGCACGCTGTACGACAGCGCTGCCCACGTGGACCTGCCGCCGCAGCAGCGCCGGGTGGGCTACCTCTTTCAGAGCTACGCCCTCTTCCCGAACATGACCGTGCTGCAGAACGTCCTTGCGGGAGCCTCCGGCGCCACGAAGCAGGAGCGCCAGGAGCGCGCCCGGCGCCAGATCCACGCCATGCGCCTGGACGGGTTGGAGCGCCAGCGTCCCTCCGAGCTGTCGGGTGGCCAGCAGCAGCGCTGCGCCATGGCCAGGATCCTGGCCAGCGACCCCGAGCTGATTCTGCTGGACGAGCCCTTCTCGGCACTTGACGGCTATCTGCGCTGGCAGCTGGAGCTGGAGCTGGCGGACGTCCTGCGCGGCTTTCCGGGCGGCGCGGTCTACGTGTCGCACAACCGCGACGAGGTCTATCGCATGTGCGACACGGTGTGCGTGCTGGACCGCGGGCGCTCAGACCCCAAGGCCGAGGTGCACCAGCTGTTCGCGCGCCCTGCCACGCTGGCCGCGGCGCTCATCAGCGGGTGCAAGAACGTCAGCCGCGCTCGTGCGCTTCCCGACGGGAGCCTGGACTGCGCGGACTGGGGTGTTGCTCTGCGCACGTCGCTGCCCTGCCCCAAGGGGCTGACCCACGTGGGCATCCGTGCCCACTACTTCCAGGTGAGCCCGGGCGCCCACGATGGCCTAAATTGCATTGCATGCCAGGTGGACCGCGTTATAGACTCTACGTTCTCCACCATCGTTATGGCCAAGACGCCGGGAGGAGGGCTCTTGCGCTACGAGTGCCAGAAGGACGAGTGGGCCGCGCTGGGCCAGCCGTCCCAAATCACGTTGGGCATCGACCCAAGCCAGGTCATGCCGCTGAGCTCTTCTGTGGAGGCGTAGGCCGTGCGTGACGAATTTGGGCGAGAAGTGCGCTACCTGCGCCTCTCGGTGACCGACCGATGCAACTGCCGCTGCCTGTACTGCATGCCGGCCGACGGCGTGCCCATGATGCGGCACGACCAGATACTCTCGTTCGAGCAGATGCGCGACATCGTGGCGGCCGCCGCCAGCCTGGGCGTGCGCAAGGTGCGCCTGACGGGCGGCGAGCCGCTGGTCCGGCGTGGCGTCGTGGACCTGGTGCGCATGGTGGCCACCGTGCCCGGCATAGACGAGGTGTGCATGACCACGAACGCCACGCTGCTGGCTCCCGTGGCGGCCGACCTGCGCGATGCGGGTCTCACCCGCCTGAACGTCAGCCTGGACACACTGGACCCCCAGCGCTACGAGCGCATCACGCGCTGCGGCAGGCTGGAGGACGCCCTGGCCGGGCTGGATGCGGCCCAACGCGCGGGCTTCACGCACACAAAGATCAACTGCGTGCTGGTGGGAGGTCTGAACGACGACCAGCTGCGCCCGCTGGCACAGCTGGCGCGCGACCACGACCTCACCGTGCGCTTCATCGAGCTCATGCGCATGGGCGAATGCGCCTCTTGGCCTGCGTCGCGCTTCGTGAGCGCCGATGAGGTGCTGGCGGCGGTGCCCGAGCTGGAGCCCGCGGGCGGCGAGGGCGTGTCGGAGGTGTACCGCGCTCCGGGCTGGCGCGGCAGCGTGGGGCTCATCCGGCCCATGACGCACCAGTTCTGCGGGCAGTGCGACCGCATCCGCGTCAGCGCCGACGGGCACCTGCGCCCGTGCCTGCACTCCGCGGCGTCGGTGGACCTGCGTGGGCTGTCGGGCCAGCAGCTGGTTGACGCCATACGCAGGGGCATCCTGGCCAAGCCCAGGGGCCATCGCATGCAGGGCGGCCGCGCCAGCGACGCCGGACGAAACATGAACGAGATCGGAGGGTAGGCATGGAGCTTACTCACATAAACCAGCAGGGCCGTGCGCGTATGGTGGACGTCAGCGCGAAGGACGACACGGAGCGCGTGGCGGTGGCAGCCGGCAAGGTGCTGATGGCGCCCCAGACGCTGGAGCTGGTGCGCACCGGTGGCGTGCGCAAGGGGGACGTGCTGGCGGTGGCCCAGGTGGCCGGCATCATGGCGGCAAAGCGCTGCTGGGAGCTGGTGCCCATGTGCCATCCCATCCAGCTGACCGGCGTGGACGTCAGCTTTAGCTACGAGCCCGACGGCATCGCCATCCAGGCCACGACCCGCTGCACGGGAAAGACCGGCGTCGAGATGGAGGCGCTCACGGCCGTCAGCGTGGCCGGCCTCACCATCTACGACATGTGCAAGGCCGTGCAGCGCGACATGGTGGTGGACCGCGTGCGCCTGCTGCAGAAGGACGGCGGCAAGTCCGGCCACTTCGTGCGAGAAGAACAGGTGGACCGTCACTTTGCCGACGGGCTGGAGCCCGTGGCGCGCGGCACCGTGCTGGCCACGTGCATCTCGACCGCGAAGGGCACGAGGAAGCACCCGGTGGACCAGCTGAGGCTGGTGGTTGGCCAGGGCATCCAGGACGACGCGCACGCCGGCAACTGGCACCGCCAGGTCAGCCTTCTGGGCAACGAGGCCGTGGACCGCATGCGCCAGAAGGGCATCCAGCTGTCCGCCGGCGACTTTGCCGAGAACGTGCTGACCCAGGGCGTGGACCTGCGCTCGCTTCCCGTGGGCACGGTCATCGACGTGGGAACGGCCACCCTGGTGGTCACGCAGATAGGCAAGAAGTGCCACAACGACTGCGAGATCAGGCGCCTCACGGGCATGTGCGTCATGCCCACGGACGGCATCTTCTGCGTCGTCGTGCGCGGCGGCATCGTGAAGGCCGGAGACGGCCTGGTCGCCTGGACGGATGGGAGGAACTCATGAAGCTCGTCAGAACGCAGGACGCCATCGGGCAGGTGCTGTGCCACGACATGACCCAGATACTGCCGGGAGGCACCGACGCCGACGGCAGGCCACAGGAGCGCTACAAGGGGCCGCGCTTCCGCAAGGGCCACGTGGTCCAGCCCGAGGACGTGCCCGTGCTCCTGAGCATGGGCAAGGAGCACCTGTACGTGTGGGAGCTCCAGGAGGGCATGCTGCATGAGGACGACGCGGCTCGCCGCATGGCGGCGTTGTGCCTGGGCGAGGGCTGCCAGGCCTCCGGCGACCCGCGCGAGGGAAAGATAGGCATCAACGCGGCGCGCGACGGCGTGCTGCTGGTGGACACCGCGCGTCTGAACGCCGTGAACTCCGTGGACCAGGTCATGGTGGCCACGCGCAAGGGCAACTTCGGCGTGCGCCAGGGCGATGCGTTGGCCGGCACGCGCGTGATCCCGCTGGTGGTCAGCGAGGACACGGTGCGCCAGGCGGAGGCCGCCGCCGACGTGAGCCACCACGGGCAGCTGCTGAGCGTGCAGCCCTACCGTCTGCGCACGGCCGCCATCATAGCCACGGGCTCAGAGGTGGCGAAGGGTCTCATCGTCGACAAGTTCACGCCACAAGTCCAGCGCAAGCTGGCGCAGTTCGGCATCGAGGTCACGTGGAAGGCCACGCCCGGCGACGACATGGACGCCCTGGTGTCGGCCATCAATCAGGCGCGCGCCGCTGGCGTGGACTTCGTGGTGTGCACGGGCGGCATGAGCGTGGACCCCGACGACAACACGCCGGGCGCCATCAAGCGCTCCGGGGCGCGCATCGTGACCTACGGCGCTCCGGTGCTGCCGGGCGCCATGCTGCTGGTGGGCTACTACGACCAGGATGCGGCTGGTGCGGATGCCTCCATCGAGGGCAGGCCCTGCGCCGGGCACAGCCTGACGTCGGCCACGCCGGTGGTGGGCCTGCCGGGCTGCGTCATGTACAACGCCGCCACGGTGTTCGACCTGGTGCTGCCTCGCCTGGCGGCCCGCGTGCAGCTGCGCCACGACGACTTCGTCCAGCTGGGTGAGGGCGGACTGTGCCTGGGGTGCAAGCCCTGCACGTATCCCCTGTGCCCTTTCGGGAAGTAGACTGGGGACATACCGTCTTTGCACATAGGTTGGAGTCGCCATGACACAGCAGAATGGAACCAAGTCGGCACCCAGGCATCTTCGGCAGGCAGAGCCGCAGGCATCCTCGGCGGCAGAAGCCGCGCAGCACGAGCACGAGGCGCACGAGGGGGAGTCCAAGGAGCGCGAGCGCTTCTCGGCGGTGGTCATCACCGTGAGCGACCGCTGCTCCAGGGGAGAGCGCCAGGACGCGTCGGGCCCCGCGCTGGTGGAGCTTCTGGAGCGGGAGGGCTACCAGGTGGTCCACACGACCGTCGTGCCCGATGACCTGCAGCGCATTCAGTACGCTATCGCCCAAGCGGCCGAGGCCGACGTGGCGCTGGTGCTGACCACGGGCGGCACGGGCTTCTCGCCCCGCGACGTGACGCCCGAGGCCACCAAGGCCATCTGCGAGCGCATGGCGCCCGGCATCCCCGAGGCCATGCGTGCCGCCTCCATGGCCATAACGCCGCACGGCTGCCTGTCGCGCGAGGCCTGCGGCATCCTGGGCCGCACGCTGGTGGTGAACCTGCCGGGCAGCCCAAAGGCCGCGGTCGAGAACATCAGCGCGGTCATTGGCCCCATAGCGCACGGCCTGCGCATCCTGCGCGGGGGTCCCGCCGACTGCGCCATCGAGGCCGGACCGCACGCGTAGCCTTTCGGGCGAGTGCCCGGCCGGGCGTCTGGCGCTCTAGAATGGTCTTCGTATCCAGACGTATCGCAACGTGAAGGAGACCATTCATGGCGCAGGAGCCCAACAACGAG
This sequence comes from Atopobiaceae bacterium, assembly GCA_051878835.1. GTDB lineage: Bacteria > Actinomycetota > Coriobacteriia > Coriobacteriales > Atopobiaceae > Olsenella_K. The sequence goes on along the minus strand of JBJEKW010000016.1, from coordinate 7,564 downwards.
GCCACGCAGGCTCAGCAGGTCGGCGAGGCCCAACAGTCCAATGAGGCGCAGGTAGAGGCGCCCAAGGAGGCCACACAGGCCGCCGGCGTGCAGGCTGCAGACCGGCAGGAGGCGGCCGAGCCCGCCGGTCCCCAGATCGAGCCGGTGGCCGAGGCCATAGACTTCGACACCTTCTCGAAGTCCGACATGCGCGTGTGCAAGGTCCTGGAGTGCACAGCCGTCAAGAAGAGCAAGAAGCTGCTGCAGTTCACGCTGGACGACGGCTCGGGCACCCATCGCACCATCCTGTCGGGCATCCACAAGTACTACGAGCCCGAGGAGCTGGTAGGCAAGACCGTGCTGGCCATCGTGAACATCCCGCCGCGCAAGATGATGGGCATCGACTCGTGCGGCATGCTGCTGTCCGCCGTCTACCAGCAGGACGGCCAGGAGCACCTGCACCTGGTCATGCTGGACGACGCCATCCCCGCCGGCGCCAAGCTGTACTAGGCCGTACGCGACCAAGGGTCCAGCCGTGGCCAAGGTTTTATTTCGGCTGGGATGGTCCTCGACAACGCGGGGCCGCACGCCCAGCCTTCCTTGGCAACAATTGCCCTTCAACAACAATGCCCTTCTTGCCATGTTTTTGCAGGGGAGAAGGGCATTTTTCATGGGAAGACCCCTCGGCCGAGTCGCTGGTCGAGGGGCCCAAGAGAAAGGGGCGGCGATGTGTCCCGCCGCGTCCGCCTAGCCCACCTGAGTGGTGTTGCCCTGGATGGTCTGGATGGCGGTCACGGCCTCGGATACCTCGCATGGTGCGAGAACGGCCTTCCCAAGCTCGCTGCCCATGTCGATAGTCACGGTGCCGTCGTCGTTTCCGGTGACGCCGAAGGTCAGGGTGTTGCCCGACAGCTCGTCGGTGATGGTGATGAGGCTCTCGCCATCCTGCTGGGTCACGCTGGCGGGGCCCATGAAGCTGACGTGCGCCATCTTGTCGGCGTCGAGGAAGAAGATGCCGGTCTTCGAGCCGTCGGAGTTGCCGACGTAGTACACGGTCTCGCCGCTTTCGGCCACGCCCATGTATGCCTCGGTGATCTCGGAGGTCTGGATGGAGTAGCTCTGCGCACCGTCGGAGCTGCTGGAGTCGCTGGCGGTGGCCTCCTGGTCGGTCGAGCTCTCGGCGGCGGTGGCCTCGGCGGACTCGTCGGACGCGGTCGACGCGGTCGACGCGCTGGTCGTAGAGCTGTTGGTGTCCGAGGAGGAGCTGCCACAGCCCGCCAGGACGACGGGCGATGCCATCAGGGTCAGTACCAGGCCAAAGGTGACGATGCGCTGCGCGTTCAGCATGAGGTTTCCTTTCTGCGCGTATGTGATGCGCGGGCAGGTCCCGCGCCGCTGAAAGGAATCCTAGAGGAGGTCGTTGGCCCCCACATCGTTCCAAAGTATGAGGCCCCATCCGCCCAAGGGTATGAGAAGGGCGGAAGGGCGATGCCCGGCTGGTCCTGTACCAGGTGCGGATGCTCGACGAACCCCTACACCAGGTGCAGGCGTCTGGCCTCGCTGGCTGCCTGGGAGCGCCTGCGCACGCTGAGCTTCGTCAGTATGTGGCTGACGTGCGTCTTTACCGTGGGCAGCTTGATGCCCAGAAGCTCGCCAATCTCGGCGTTGCTCTTGTCCTGGCAGATCAGGCGCAGCACCTGCATCTCGGTCTCGGTCAGGGTCTCCGTGGGCCCGGTGGGCGGCGCCATGAAGTCCGGGTAGTACGAGGCCTGCGTGCGGGCGCCCCTGACCAGGCGTGCCAGCTGCTGGCCCTCGGGGTCGCCGGGCACCGTGGTGCCGCTGCGCTGCAGCTCCAGCAGCAGAGGCAGCACCGCCGCACCGTACTGCGTGATGGTGCGTACGTAGCCATAGCGGCCCGCCATCGCCATCGCGCGCACGATCAGGCCCCGCCAGTCGTCGCGCTCTTCTCGCCATGCCGCGATGGCCGAGAGCACCAGGTAGTGGACGGGGTAGAGCACCAGGTCGCGCGACTTCACGAACTCGCTCAGGGTCGACATCAGCCTGAGCGCCTCGCCGTAGCGCGACTCGCAGAAGTACGCCTGGCACACGGTCAGGTAGATGTATCGGTCCAGGAACAGCAGGTGGTGGCTGAGGTCGGGGGCGTTGTCCACCAGCCAGGAGTGCACACGGCTCGCCTGGCCCAGGCGCATCCACGCGTGGCAGCGCAGGGCCTCCAGGTTGGCGAGGATGCGCCGCGACTCGGCGTCGTCGCTAGCCGTCATGCGCCTGCGCAGGGGGTCCAGGACCGTCAGGGCCTGGCGGGCATTGCCCTGGTCTATGAGGATGCGCGCCTGCAGGCCCAGTGCGGCGAACTCGATGGAGGGGTCGCCCTCGCGACGGATCCTTGGCAAGACGGCGCTCACGCGCGCCAGGTAGGACGTCACGTCCTCGCCCTTCTCGAACTTGCTCTCGCACAGGGCCACCTCGACGCTGCCCACGCCCATGCGGCCCAACGCCTTCGGTGCCAGCTTGCTCATGCCCAGGCAGACGGCGTCGTCGTTGGGCACCCACTGGCTGAGGTCGCGCCCGCCGTTGATGATGCTGGGCATGCCGCTGGTCATGGACAGCGTCAGGTCTGGGTCGTCGCTGGCGCGCAGCTTTGCCATGGCGGCCACGGCGTCCAGCAGGCTGGGCAGGCGCCTATGGGGCAGGCCCAGGTCCAGGTAGGCCAGGTAGGAGCGGGCCAGTCGGCGCTCCTTGGCGGTGTGCTCGGACGACTTCGAGTAGTCCTCGAGCTCGCTGTACCAGCGCTCCGAGCCCATGGTGTCCATGGTCATGGAAGCCAGGAGGCTCCTGATGCGCATGAGCCGCGGGGAGGAGCGCACCACGTCGTCGGGCAGATCCAGGTAGTAGCGCTCCAGCTCGTAGTAGCTGCCGTTGCCGGGGTGCAGGCGGGCGTGCTCCTCCAGGATCTGCAGCATGCGGGCGCTGTCGTGGATGCGCGAGCACAGGTTCAGCGCGCTCGTGTAGTCGCCCTTCTCCACGTAGTAGTCGATGGCGCGCCGGGCGATCTTTGCCGCCGAGCCCTCCAGCCCGCGTCTGGCGCGCTCCCACTCGCAGAAGTTTCGCATGCCGGGGTTCACGAACCAGCCATGCGCCGTGCGCGTGGCAAAGCATGTGGCGTGGTAGATGGCCTCCAGGAACGCGCGCCCGTCGTCGGTGGACAGGGTGTGCATGATGAGGTCGTCGTCTATCTTGTCGAACAGCGGTATCAGCAGCAGGAGGTCCTGAGTCTGGGGATCAAAGCGCTTCTGGAACTCCGTCTCGAAGTACATCATGACCTCGTCGTGGAGGTTCTCCTCCCAGGCGTCGTCGTGCCTCTGCAGGTGCGTCATGGCCAGCGCCAGGGCCAGCGGGTAGCGCATGGTGACCTGTGCCAGGTGTGCCACCCGCTCGGGGTCGGGCGTCAGGTCGTTGGCCACCATCAGGCGGCTGATGTCCGCGTCGGTCAGCTGCGGGTCTTCGGAGGTGACCACCAGCAGCTCGCCTTTGGCGAACAGCGGGGTCAGCCATCCCGGCATGGGCGCGCGCGAGAGGAACACGAAGCGCGTGTCGCGGCAGCGGTCGACCACCGATGCCAGCTCCACGCCCTGCGCAGTGGAGACCGCGTCGTGGATGTTGTCCACCAGCACGGCGTCGTGGGCCTGCGCCGTTTGGGTAGTCACCGCCTGGGTCGCGTCCGTGGCGTCGGCGTCTACCTCCAGCACGTCCGTGCCCTGCAGCATGCGGTGCGCGAACTCGGACTTCCCGAAGCCCAGGGGCGCCGAGACGAATGCCACGCGCGTGCACTTCCACTGCGCCCACAGGTACTCGTCCAGCTCTAGGGTTATCTTGCTCAGCATGGGTACGCACCGTCCAAGGACCGGTTGTGCGCCCATTGTCTCGACGTCGACATTGCCACCTGAAACCTCCAAATGCCCCTAAGGCCGGAAAGCGCCCAGCCGTCTGGTGCCACCAATGGTAAACCAGGACGGAAGGACGCCTGAGCGTGACTATAGGTTTTGGCGCATTTGTTGGCTTCTGGTAACTAATCGTTACAGGTCGAGGGCCTCCAGCTCGGAGGCAGTGGCCTCGACCAGCCTTTCGATCTTCTTTGCGTTGCTGCCAAAGATGGAGCCGATGGAGAACAGGTCGCCGGTCACGGCGTCCAGCGCGGCGTTGATGACCTGGTCGGTCACGCCTGCGACCTGGTTCTTTTGAATGATGATCTTGTTTTTGCCCTGCAGCATGACCCAGACCTGGTTCTGGCGGTCCAGCGGCGGAAACACGATCACGTCGGCAAAGCCGTTCTTTACGAGCTCGGGCTTTCCGGCGGTGAACTTCTGGTCCTTGATCCGCTCGTACAGGTCTGCCTGGCTGTCGAAGCTCTGGCGGGTCTTCACGGTCTTCAGCTTGAATCCGAATGCCAAGGTGGGCCTCCCTCTGTTGGTGCTGACGACGGCGGGCTGCCGTCCCGATGCAGCGCAGTATCGGGCATGGACGCACAACGGACTTCATACCAAAGTATGAGAAGGGAGCCGGGCGGCCTTCTGGACCATATATGCGCAGGTAGAGGGCATCTCATACTTTGGGATGAGGACCTGGGGCATGGCGTTTCATAAACTCTGCCCAACACGGGACAAGGACCTGAGCCGACGCGGCTGGGACCTCACATGAACGGGCCTTGACTCGGCCGAGCCCCGGTGCGGCCGGGCCTCGGCAAGGGCAGACAAATAAAAATCGCGAGGAAGGACATGCGCCATGGAAGCCGTATCGATGAAGTGTCCCAACTGTATGGGAGACGTCGTGCCCTTTGGCAACGGAGCGTACGGACGCTGCAACAGCTGCGACAGCGTGTTCAAGCTGAAGGACGAGAAGGACGTCGCGGCCTCCGGAGCCCAGGCGGACGAGGCGGAGGACGACGAGGACGAGGACGACGACGACGAGGAGGCCTTCGACTTTGAGGAGTTCTTCCAGGACGCCTACGACGACCTGGATGACGCGGACGTCCTGTCCGACGCCTTCTACGGCGACCGCCTGGACGACAACCACCAGAAGGTGGATCAGGCCGTAAAGCGCTTCGGCATCGACGACGATGACGCGGACGAGGTCTACTTCGTGCTGGACACCACAATCCTGGGCAGCTGCAAGGTGGGCCTGGCCGTGACCGTGTCGGGCATCTACCTGGTGGACGAGGACGGCGACTCGGGCTTCCTGGACTGGGACGACTACGCCGACTGTGACATCGAGCGAGACGGCGGCCGCATGACCATCGGCGGGCACCCCTTCATCATGTCTAGCAGCGAGGCGCGCGTCGTGACCAGGCTCATGCGTGACCTGCGGGACGAGTAGACGTCGGCCCGCTGGGCCCGCCCCTCCCGGGCGGCGCTCGCCCTTCGAGCCGGCCTGTTCTTCTTGGCCGCTTCTGTACATCGAGCAAAGCCCGTCCGTCGGGCACGAAAGGAACCAACATGGCTTTGATCAAGGCCGCGCTGGGTGCCCTCACGGGCAACCTGGCAGACCAGTGGAAAGAGATGATCTACTGCGAGTCGCTGGGCGCCGATGTCTTGTGCGTGAAGGGGCAGAAGCGCGTGGGCGCCCGCAGCTCCAACACCAAGGGCGACGACAACGTCATCTCCAACGGCTCCATCGTGGTGGTGAACGACGGCCAGTGCATGGTCATCGTGGAGCAGGGCAAGGTCGTGGACTTCTGCGCCGAGGCGGGCGAGTACACGTACGACTCGAAGGCGGCGCCCTCGGTCTTTACGGGAGGCCCGGGGTCGGGCCTGCTGGACACGTTCAAGAACATCGGCAAGCGATTCACCTTTGGCGGTGACACCGGCCTTGACCAGCGCGTATATTACTTCAACACGAAGGAGGTCATGGGCAACCGCTACGGCACGCCCACGCCCGTGCCCTTCCGTGTGGTCGACCGCAACATCGGGCTCGACATGGACATCGCGGTGCGCTGCAACGGCGAGTTCTCGTTCAGGCTGGCGGACCCGCTGCTGTTCTACCAGAACGTCTGCGGCAACGTCGAGGACGAGTTCACGCGCGACCGGATAGCCTCTCAGCTGCGAAGCGAGCTGCTGACCGCGCTGCAGCCGGCGTTCGCGCGCATCTCGGAGCAGGGCGTGCGCTACTCGGCCGTGCCCGCCCATACCGAGGAGGTCGCGGCGGCGCTGTCTGACATCCTGTCAAAGAAGTGGCGCGAGACCCGCGGCATCCAGATCGTCTCGTTCGGCGTCAACGCCATCGCCGCCGATGCCGAGGACGAGAAGACCATAAAGGAGCTGCAGCGCACTGCTGTCATGCGCGATCCTCGCATGGCAGCCGCCAGCCTGACCTCGGCGCAGGGCGACGCCATGCGCACGGCCGCCGGCAACGGCGCGGGCGCCTTCGTGGGATTCGCCGGCATGAACATGGCCCAGATGGCGGGAGGCATGGGCGGCATGAACGCCCAGAGCCTGTTCCAGATGGGCATGGGGCCGGGCGGCGCGGGTGGCTACCAGGGAGGATATCCAGGCGGCACCCCGAGCGGGGGTACTGGCGGCAATCCGGACGGTATCCCGGGCGGCGAAAACCCGGCGCAACCCGGCGTGCCAGCGCAGGACGGCCAGCCTGGCCAACCGGGCAAGCCGGCATATCCAGCTCAGCCGGTGCAGACCGCCCAGCCAGAGGAATCCCTGCAGCCGATGCAGACATCTATAGCAGCCGGCGACGAGTGGACCTGCCCTTCTTGCGGGACAAAGAACCGAGGGAAGTTCTGCCAGGAGTGCGGGACGCCCAGGCCAAAGGCCCAGCCTCGCTATCGCTGCAACAAGTGCGGCTGGGTGCCTCAGGACCAGACCCATCCGCCCAAGTTCTGCCCCGAGTGCGGAGACCGCTTCGACGAGAACGACGTCGAGTAGGCGCGCCGGCATCCCCCGGCACCCCCATATAGATGCGCCGGCACCCATATAGACGCGCGGCGCCTCAAGGTACGCATTGGAGTTCCCAGCTGAGCGGAACTCCCAACTGACATCCAACGAAAGGAGACTCCCATGGAGAAAACAAATCAGGCAACCCCGACCATGCCGAACTCCCAGTCGAGCCCAAAGCCCGAAGGCAGCAGCGTGCTGCGCGTGACGTCGATCATCTTGGTCGTGTACGCGGCCGTCGCCTTGATATCCGCGCTGTTCATCATGATGGGCGTCTACTTTGCCGCTGCCGACGACGTGATTGGCCTGGCGGCGGGCGTCGCTGCGGTCGTGGGCATCGTGGAGTTCGTCGGCGGGCTGCTGAACCTCTTTGTGGGGCTCGTCGGCCTGAGGGCGTCCAAGCGGAGCCAGAAGAACACATTGGCATTTGCGCTGGGCATCGTCAGCGTGATATTTGGCGCCTACAGCCTGGTGACCGCCATCGGTGCGGGCGACTCGGGCAGCATTGCCAGCGCGGTGGTCGGCATGATCCTGCCGGCGCTGTACTTGTACGGCGTCGTCCAGACCAGGAAGGGTGTTGCGTAGGGGGGGCAGTGCCTCCCCGCGGGCGTGGTGCCTCCCCGCGG
>JBJEKW010000015.1:63443-68622 GCA_051878835.1 Atopobiaceae bacterium | reverse complement strand
AACACCTGGTGGCGCAGGTCGTGCATGCGCGCGTTGATGGCGTCCATGCTCTGCCGGCTTTGCTGGTACTGGCGCTCGCGCTCGGCCAGCACGTGCTTGGCCACGTCTCGCTGGGTCTGCAAGCGGCGGTTCACCAGGAGCTCGTACTCCATCCACACCGTGAACACGCAGATGAACCCGTGCACCAGGCGCAGCGCCACAATGTAAGGCAGGGCCGTCCCGACGGCGCTGAGGCTCTTTATGACCAGGTCAAAGCCTATGACCATCAGTATGACCACGGCCATCATCATCAGCATGGCGTGGTCGCTGACGCTCTCGAGGCCCTGACGGTCCAGCCGGCGGGTTACGCCCAGGTAAGCCACCACGTACACCAGGCCGCTGATGCTCCAGGTCAGAATCGAGTACAGCCCGTAGGCGCCCGGCTGGCGCAGCGACCAGATGGGGCCGGTGCCCATGACCAGCACCCACACCAGCTCGGAGGCGCCCGAGGCCAGGTTCTGCAGGGCGTATCCCGCCGAGCAGCAGAACAGCGCCGTCCACAGCGACGCGTCGCACAGGAACCGCACCACGAACACCGACGCCACCAAGAGTGCCGAGAAGATCAGCAGCTGCAGGGGCACGTCCACGCCGGTATATGGGCTCGCGGCGATCTGGGTGCCCTGCCAGCCTGTCGACGTCCACCACAGAGACAGCAGGGCGGTCGCCACCACGACGACGCCTACGACCACGGCCATCCTGCCCGCCAGGTTCTGGCGCGGCGACAGCGCCGTCGCAAAGACCGCCACGCCCAGCCCGATGCTGGCCACGATGCCCAGGCAGCTGAGGAGCGAGTACAGCCAGGCGGGCACTAGATGCTCCTCCCCACATAGCTGGCCAGGCGCTCTAGCGCCGCCTTCTTTTGCGAGCGGCTGTAGAAGAGCTCGGTCTGGTCGGACATCACGACGGAGGTGGGGCGGATGCGCGCCACCTGGGCCATGTTGATGACGCAGGAGGCCGAGATCTTGAGGAATCCCTTGGGCTCCAGCTCCTGGGCCACCTGGCCTATGCTGCCGCGTCGGCGTAGAGGCTCCTCCTCGCTTGCCAGGTGATAGTGCAGGTCGTGCTTCACGATGTCTATGTAGACGACGTCCGACAGGCGCACCACGCGGATGCCGTCCGCCGTGGGCAGCGCCACGGTCTCGGCGCTGCGGCGCTTGACCACGCGCATGGCGCGGTCCATGCGCAGGGCAAAGTCGTAGTACTCCACGGGCTTCACGACGAAGTCGATGGCGTCCACCTGGTAGCCACGCACCGCGTACTGTGCCAGGTTCGTCACGAACACCAGCGGCGTTTCGGGGTCGTACGTGCGCAGGATCTGCGCGGCCTCCATGCCGTTGATGCCCGGCAGGTCTATGTCCATGAATATGAGGTCTGCGGTGTGCTTCGAGTTCACGAACTCCAGCGCGCTGGGCAGCACCTCCACGTCCAGGTCGAGTCCCCTCTCGTGCGCGTAGCGGTCCAGGTGCGACCTCAGCCGCTGCGCCTCTTCGGGCGTGTCCTCGATTATCTGGATGCGATACATCTGCCCTTCTTTCCCCTCGCAAGATGCGACGTCACCGCTGCGATTCCAATTATGTCGCAGACCCCGCCCGATTATGCCAGGTATCCCTCGCGCGGCATGTCCGTCTTTACGATTTGCGTCGGATGGGTTCAAGTGGGCGATTCGCCCGAAGGCGGGCTATTCGCCCGAAAGACCGCGCAGGCGGCAGAGAGGGGAGCACATGCTAGCGAAGCACGATTCCAAGGAGCTGGAGAAGGGCGCCGACCAGCGGCCGGTCAAGCCCGAGCACGGCCAGCCAAAGCCCGTAAAGAGGCCAAAGAAGTTCCTGTTTGGCCTGATGTGCGTGGTGACCACCATCGTGGTGGCCGTCACGCTGGTGGTGGGACTCTTCGTGAGCCCCTACTTCGACGTCGTGACCACGTTCGTCACGAAGCCCGACATGAGCTCGGCCGACGTGCAACAGGCCAGCCAGGACACGCGCGACATCACCGAGGAGGTCGAGTCCGAGGGTATCACCCTGCTGAAGGACGACAACAACGCCCTGCCGCTCTCGGGCGACCAGAAGGTGAACGTGTTCGGCTCCACCGTGGGCAACAACTTCACCTATGGCGGCACGGGCTCCGGCTCGGGCAACACGTCCAGCAACGTCACGTTCTACCAGGGCCTGAAGGACGCCGGCCTGCAGGTGAACCCCGACCTCGAGCAGTTCTACGACCAGAACGCCGAGTCGTCCAAGAGCATGGGCCTGGTGGGCACCGACTGGAACCTGTACGAGCTGCCCCAGTCCAGCTACACCTCCGACGTCATCGACAACGCGAAGGCCTATTCCGACACGGCCATCGTGGTCCTGACCCGCAAGGGCGGCGAGGGCTACGACCTGCCCACCGACATGGCCGACTACGAGGGCTCCGAGGCCGGGCGCAGCTACCTGCAGATAACGCCCAACGAGGAGGACCTCCTCACGATGGTGAAGCAGAACTTCAGCAACGTGGTCGTGGTGCTGAACAGCCCCAACGCCATGGAGCTGGGCTTCCTGGACGACCAGCAGATCGACGCCGCCCTGTGGATCGGCACGCCGGGCTCCACCGGCTGCGACGCCGTGGGCCAGGTGCTGACGGGTGCCGTGAACCCCAGCGGCCGTACGGTGGACACCTTCGCCTACTCGCTGGCGTCCGCCCCCAGCTACTACAACTTCGGCGCGCATGACTACACGAACGTGCAGCACACCAACGGTGCCCTGTTCGCAGGCTCGGGCGACGCCACCTCCGGCACCGAGAACGTGCACTGGGTGGACTACGCCGAGGGCATCTACGTGGGCTACCGCTACTACGAGACGGCCGCCCAGGACGGCTACATCGACTACAAGTCCACGGTGCAGTACCCGTTCGGCTACGGCCTGTCGTACACGACATTCGACCAGAAGATCTCTGACTTCCAGGACGACGGCACCACCATCACGATGAAGGTCGACGTCACGAACACCGGCTCGGTCGCGGGCAAGGACGTGGTGCAGGGCTACTACAGCGCCCCCTACACCAAGGGCGGCATCGAGAAGAGCTCCTGCGTCCTGGGTGACTTCGCGAAGACCGACCTTTTGCAGCCGGGTGAGACCCAGACCGTAACGCTGAGCTGGACCCACGAGGACATGGCCAGCTACGACTACACGCACGTGAAGGCATCCGACGGCGCCTACGTGCTGGAGGCCGGCGACTACCAGATCAGCCTGCGCAACAACTCGCACGACGCCATCGATTCGCGCACCGTGCACGTGGACCGCGACTACATCTACGATGACGCCCACGACGGCGCTCGCTCGACCGACCAGATCGCCGCGACCGACGAGTTCTCCGACGTCTCCAACGGCGACGACGTGACCTACCTCAGCCGCGCCAACTGGGCGGGCACCTTCCCCACGATGGCTCCCTCCACGAAGGAGGCCTCCGAGGACATCAAGGCCGCCCTGGACGACCCCAACTCCTCCGAGGGGCTGAGCGGCTCGGATGACAACGAAGGTACCGACGTTACCTATGGCGCCCACAACGGCCTGAAGCTGGCCGACATGGCGGGCCTGTCGTACGACGACCCGAAGTGGGACAGCCTGCTGGACCAGATGAGCCAGAAGGAGCAGGAGCTGCTGGTGGGCAACGGCGGCTGGATGACCTTCAGCGCAAAGAGCATCGGCAAGCCTGCCATGGTGGAGTGCGATGGCCCCAACGGCGTGAACAACATCATGGCCAGCTACACCGGCACCCAGCTGACCGGCCAGAGCGTGCTGGGCTACACCTGGAACACCGAGCTGGCACAGCGTATGGGAGAGCTGTTTGCGAAGGAGGCCACTGCGCTGAAGGTGGCCGGCCTGTACGCCCCCGGCGCCGACACGCACCGCAGCCCCTTCGGCGGCCGCAACTACGAGTACGTGTCCGAGGACGGCCTGCTGACCGGCAAGGTCGTGGCCTCCGAGATTGAGGGCATCCAGGGCAACGGCGTGTACTGCTATCTGAAGCACTTCGCCCTGAACGACCAGGAGACGCACCGTGGTGACGCTGGCGGACTCGTGACCTGGGCAAACGAGCAGGCCATCCGCGAGATTTACCTGAAGCCTTTCGAGATTGCGGTGAAGCAGGCTGGCGCCACGGGCATGATGAGCGCGTACAACAGGCTGGGCACCACGCCCTGCGCCGAGAGCCACGCTCTTCTGACCGATGTCCTGCGCAACGAGTGGGGCTTCCACGGCTCCGTCGTCACCGACTGCGTCATGTCCGCTGACACCGCGGACATCAACCGCGGTCTGCGTGCCGGCAACGACCTGTACCTGAGCTTCCTGCAGAACACGAAGCTTACCGACCAGACGCTGGGCACCGTGGCTGGTCGACAGGCCCTGCGCCGTGCCTGCCACGACATCCTGTACACCGAGGCCAACGCGTCCAACTCGCTGTCCGTGGGCATCTACCACCAGGCGGCCATCCTGACCATCGCCGAGGTGGCACAGGTCGGCATCATCGCACTGCTGGTGACCTACTTCGTCCGTCGTCACATGAAGATGAACCGTTGGCGTGCCCAGGAAGGCATCACGAAGGGTGGCAAGAAGAGCAAGAAGTAGGTGATGCTGCGAGGGCTGGCGCAGATGCAGCCGCAACTGTTGCCACAAGGTGCCGCTCGGGCTTCAAGGGCTAGTCCTTCTTTACCTGGGACCATGGAGCTGAATCACGGGATCGGCCACAGTCCACTGGCCACGGGCCAAACCGCAGCTCGACCGCAGGCTACCTACCATGGGCCAGCCACAGAATCAAAAAAGGCGTCGTCGCATTCGTGCGGCGGCGCCCTTCTTTGTTGATCTGAGGTACGTGCGCAAATCGAGGCTCCGCGTGCGGATCCAGGTCAGACGAAAGCCGCGCGGGTCAGCGGGGGCTGCGGGCAGATGCTCTGGTCGGTTGGGATCTGGGCATGTAGGCCCGGTCGGGTGCTTCCGTAAGCATGTTGAAGCCAATACGTTGATTGGATGTCCACGAATATTGGGGTGTCCGTGAACGTGACCTGATCTTGGCCGGAGCCCCCGGAGTGAGAGCCGTGCTGGTCGATGGTTCCATGGCGCCCCGATCTGGAAATTGCATAGGCAAGCCGCCCCGATCTGGAAATTGC
>JBJEKW010000015.1:61650-63343 GCA_051878835.1 Atopobiaceae bacterium | reverse complement strand
CGCCCCGATCTGGAAATTGCATAGGCAAGCCGCCCCGATCTGGAAATTGCGCAGGCCAAACGCCCCAATCTAGAGTTAACCATGGTTGCCTGTCGCCCCGACCCGGAGATAGCTACCCCTGTAGCGCCCCGACCTGGCGATACCGGCGCCCCGACCTGGAATTAGTCGGGCCAATCGGGCGGTTTCTCCAGTTCGGGGCGCCCCGACCTGGCAAATTGAAATCTTTATGTCTTTCAGTCACACAAAGCCGCAGGTGGGAGATTTACCTGTTTTCGCAGGGCGCTCTGGAGCGTTGCAATTCCCGGGTCGGGGTGCCCCGACCCGGGAATTGCCATGCGGGAGGTGCCTGGTAACTCCGGGTCGGGGCGTTTGGATGGGGGTTATTTTCCGATTGGGGCGACTGATGCCCCGACCTGGAGATATTAACGTGCAGAATCCGCCCCGTCCTGGAAATTCTCGCTGGTGGGATTGGGGTAATTCCAGGCCGGGGCGTAAGTAGCTTCCGATTGCGGCATGGACAGCTCCCGACTCTGACATGAGCCACCTCCGATTGCAGTCTAGGCAGCTCCAGATTCCGACCTGGGCGACCCCCTGGCATCGGCGACTCCCGATCGTGGCGTAAGTGGCCCCTTTGCGTAAGCGGTTCCTGATTGTGACGCTGGAAACACCAGGCCAGGACAGGGGATAGCGTGTCTGGTGCTAGGCGGGGCAGCTTTGGGGGTCCAAGCGGTCAACCGAACGATATCCAAACACGCTTGTGGAATACGTGCGGCCAACAGCTGGCAAGCAGCTCGCAGCGGCCAACAGGTGGCGAGCGGCTTGCAGCAACTGCCTGCGGCGACGACGCAGCGTAACACTTACACTCATGACACCGAACATGATATAGATACGCTTAGAAATGCTGCGTCAAATTAACTAAGAAAATCTGAGAAAGTGTGTATAAACGACCCCGGGGTGGAAACATATAACAGTGAAACCCGGAGGCGCCCAAAAGGGTGCCTGGCAAGTTGAAGGAGTGATTACGATGGCAGGCATGGTTCCTTACAGTGACTACGAGAAGGCACTTCGCAGGGCATGGCCGTTCAACGCGTTTGATGACTTCTTCGCACCGCTCGCTACGATCGGCTCGGAAGACGCGTTCAAGATGGATGTTGAGGACGCAGGCGACAAGTACGTGGTTTCCGCTGAGCTCCCCGGCGTAAAGAAGGATCAGATTGACGTCGAGCTCAACGAGGGCAACCTCACGGTCACCGTGGACAAGAAGGAGTCCGACGAGCAGAAGAACAAGAACTACCTGCAGAAGGAGACCAGCGAGTGGCATGCTACCCGTGGCGTCTATCTGAAGGATGCTGCTAAGGAAGGTCTCACCGCGAAGTTCGACAATGGCGTTCTGACGGTGAACATCCCGAAGTTGGACGACAAGAAGTCCAGCGCGACTAAGGTCACTATCGAGTAGTTCGGCTGTAGCCAGATTTGCGGACTGGGGTCTGATTGCTCGACCAGGGGCGGTGCTTCGGCACCGCCCCTTTTTATGCTAGAAGGTTTTATATCGAGAGTGCGCCACGGCACGTTTGGATGCGTCGCCATTGGCTACCATATATGTGGGCTATAAAGTGACATAAATCCCGATGCGTTCGGCCAGGTGCAGGCGAAGGAGGACGGCATGCAGGCAAGCGACTATGGCGCGGGTGCA
>JBJEKW010000015.1:54927-61550 GCA_051878835.1 Atopobiaceae bacterium | reverse complement strand
TACGTGCTCGACGTGCTCCACGACGGGCAGGCCATCTGGCACGGCATGTTCCTGGAGGACAATGTCTACCACTACTCGGTCGGGTGCCTTACCCCCGTTGAGCTGTGCCGCATTCGCCGCACCGACTTCGAGGCGCTCCTCTCGCAAGACCCGCAGATGGCCTTTGGCCTGATCCGCATGGTGTGCACCGAGCTGGACGACGCGGAGGAGAAGGTCATGATCTTGAGCATCCGCGACCCTCGCCGCAGGCTGGCCGAGTACCTGCTGCATCGCGAGCGCCGCTGCATGCACGGCGAGATCAGCCTGAAGCTGGGCGACATCGCCAGCTCCGTCAGCCTGCGTCCCGAGACCGTCTCGCGCACCATCAGCGCGTTCGAGCGCCAGGGGCTCGTGCGGCGACTGGGCCGCGGCAGGCTGAAGCTGCTGGATCACGCAGGCATGATGCAGGTGGCGAACGGCGCAAAGTAGCTGGCAAAGATATAGCAAAGGGGCCGCGAGCCAAAGGCTGGCCGCGGCCCCAATCTTTTGACGAGGTGTTTTCCGCGCTGCGTTGTTCTAGCGCGAGGTCCTTCTTGCCCGCTGCTTGGGCGGCTAGGCAAAGAAGCGGCGCACCAGGTCGCGCGAGTACTCCACGGTCTCCTCCATGTCGCCGAAGGCCATGACCTCGCCAGCGTAGAACGTGCGCTTCTGGCCCTGCATGCCCTCGACCTTGTCGTACCAACCGGCGGCGTAGTCGGCCGAGTTCACGTGCGGGAAGTAGTACCAGTCGTCGATGCGCTCGGTCTTCTGCACGGGCAGGCCGGACTTGGCCATGTCGGCCAGCGTGGTGTCGCGCGCCTCCTCGAACGGCACGTCCTCCATGCCCTCGTGGTCGCGCAGGGTAAAGGTGACCAGCGGCTGCAGGCCGGCGTCGGGCCAGCGGTGGTAGAACACCATCAGGTGGCCGCGGGTCTGGGGCGTCATGTTGTCGAAGTAGTAGTACGAGATGTCCGGCGCGTCCTTCTCGTCGGGCAGCACGGCCATGGTGAAGTACTCCTTGTGCTGGATGCGGCCAAAGAGGTCCTTCTCCTGCGGGGTCGGGTCGCCGTAGTTCAGGAACAGCTCCAGCGGCGTGCAGATGACCAGGCGATCGAACTGCTGCTCATGGCCGCCGTTCACGCTGACGTAGATCGCGTCGTCCGTGCGGCGGATGCTGGTGATCTCGCTGTTCAGCTGCGCGGGGTGCAGCAGGTGGTCATTCACGCCCGTCCAGATGGACTGGGTTCCGTTCTTCCAGGTCCACAGCTTTCCGGTGCTGAGGAACTGCCTCACGGTGAAGGCGTCCAGGTACTTCAGGACGTACGCGGCGGGAATCTCGTCGAAGTAGCCATAGCCAAACGAGGTGAAGGGGCCCTTCCAGACCAGCTCGGCGTCCTCGCAGTGGTTCTTCTTCAAAAACTCGCTGAAGGGCATGCTGAGGTCCTTCAGGTTATCGTTCGTGCCCTCGATGTGTGCCAGCTTCTTTTCGGGAGAAGGGCAGGGGCCCTCGTAGCGTCCCTGCGCGACGCCGCGGTGGCCGTTCACGTCATAGCCCACGTACTTCTTGGCCAGCAGGCGCGAGAGCTTGTTCATCTTTATGACCTTCTTCAGAAGGGCAAGCTTGCTGGTCTTCAGCGGGGTGCCGTCGGTGTTCATGAAGCGACGGCCCATCTGCGGTCCGTCGGCGTGGGTGGTGCCGCCGAACTCCTCGCACTCGTGCACGGCGAAGTACGTGTCGCAGCCCATGACCGCGCCCATCTCGATGGTGCGGTCCTCCCACTGGCCGTCGGCGTTCTTTACCTTCATCAGGGGCGAGAAGGCCTTGCCACCCACATGGTCGCCGCGCTCAAAGATGGTGTAGTTCGTGTAGCCGTTCTTTTGCAGGTACATGGCGCAGGAGAGGCCGGCGGGGCCGCCTCCCACGATGCAGATGCGCTTCGACTTCTGGGCGGCGTCGTTGTTGGTTGTGCTCATGCTCTCCCCGTTCTTCCCAGGTTCCTGCTGGTGTGCGGCGTGGTGGTGGCGCGGCGTGCTGCGGCCCCGCATCCGGTGCGCTTGCGTGTGGCTCACGCCTGTGCGCCGCGCCTATGTCTCGCCGTCTTTGGCTCTTCTTCAATATTTCGTTCAGGAGAGCCAACGAGCTTGATTGTAATCAAGTAATGTGTGCAAATTAATACAGAATGCGCATTTCTGTTGACAAATTTGCCGGGCGCGCGCCGGGCGCTTCTTGCCTACGCAGGTTTGCGCACAGGGGTTTGATTCGGCGTCGGCGTCGGTATCGGTGTGCTACGCAGGTTTGCGCACAGGGGTTTGATCCCTGTGCGCAAACGAGCCCCGAAAACGCACCTTTGTGCGCACCTGCGCACAAGGATGAGAAAAACGAACGGATTTGCGCACAAAGATTTGAGCCTTGTGCGCAAGTGGAACTTGGAACCAGCTTGACCCGGAGGAGCTGTACGGGCAGAACTGATTCCTTGTGCGCAGGCAAAGTTTGGAACGCCGAGCGATGGGCGCCGTCGCCAACTGAATGTCGCTGACTGCGCGCTACGTGTCACCAATTACCGCCTGCGGCCGAATTCATGCCGCTCGGCGGCCACATTTCCGCCCGATTTCGCTTGCTTGATTTCAGTCATGGAACCACCCCCGCGGCTCTCGTAGATTCACTCACGCAAGGAGCGTCCGGCCGCATGTTCCGGCTGACAGTGCCTGGCCATCCAGACGCGGCCGTCCCGCCAGACACGGTTGGCCAGCCAGCCACGGCCGTCCCGCCAGACACGGCCGTTCCGCCAGCACCATCCGGTCGCACCGCATTCAATGAGGGGGTCGCACATGCAGGGCAGTGTTCATTCGGTGGAGTCGTTCGGCTCGGCAGACGGGCCTGGCGTGCGCTACCTGGTGTTTCTGCAGGGTTGCGCCATGCGCTGCCAGTACTGCCACAACCCCGACACGTGGTCCATGGACGGCGGCACGCTGATGGAGCCCGACCAGATCCTGGACACGGCCGAGCGCTACCGCAGCTACTGGGGTCCCGACGGCGGCATCACCGTCTCGGGCGGAGAGGCCCTGCTGCAGCTGGACTTCCTGGTGGAGCTTTTCCAGAAGGCCCACGAGCGCGGTATCAACACCTGCCTGGACACGGCCCTGCAGCCGTTCCGGCGCACCCAGCCCTGGTTCAGCAAGTTCCAGCAGCTGATGCAGTCGTGCGACCTCGTGCTGGCCGACATCAAGCACATCGACCCCGAGCGTCACCGCCAGCTGACCGGCCACGACAACGCGAACATCCTGGACGCGTTGCGCTGGCTGTCCGACGCCGGCGTGCCGGTGTGGATTCGTCACGTGCTGGTGCCCGGCATCACGGACGACGACGCCTATCTGCGGCGCACGCGCGACTTCATTCAGACCCTGCACAACGTGCAGCGCGTGGAGGTGCTGCCCTACCACACGCTGGGCGTCTACAAGTGGGACCAGCTGGGCCTGCCCTACGCCCTGCGCGACACCCAGCCGCCCACGCCCGAGCGCGTGGCCCACGCGGAGCGCGTCTTGCGCGGGCAAGAATAGCCGACGCAATGGCCGCCACGCCCGCAACCAATCTTTGTCTTTAGCAACCAAGCACATAGGAGGACACATGAAACTGCGCGAAGAGTGGCACGACTTTGCCGGAGGACACTGGGTGGACGACGTGAACGTCCGCGACTTCATCCAGCGCAACTACACCCAGTACGACGGCGACGAGTCGTTCCTGGCCGGCCCCACCGACGCCACGAACAAGCTGTGGGGCAAGGTACAGGAGCTGCAGGCCCAGGAGCGCGCCAACGGCGGCGTCCTGGACTGCGAGACCGAGGTCGTCAGCGGCCTGACCGCCTACGGTCCGGGCTACATCGACCCCGAGCTCAAGGACCTCGAGAAAGTCGTGGGCCTGCAGACCGACAAGCCCCTGAAGCGCGCCTTCATGCCCTACGGCGGCATAAAGATGGCCGAGCAGGCCGCCGAGAGCTACGGCTACAAGGTCAACCCGAAGTACCACAAGATCTTCAACGAGTACCACAAGACCCACAACCAGGCCGTCTTTGACGCGTATACCCCCGAGATGCGCGCCGCCCGCCACAGCCACGTGATCACCGGCCTGCCCGACACCTACGGCCGCGGCCGCATCGTGGGCGACTACCGCCGCGTGGCCCTGTACGGCATCGACTTCCTGATCCGCCAGAAGCAGGCCGACCTGCTGAACTGCGGCGACGGCACCATGACCGACGACGTCATCCGCCTGCGCGAGGAGATCGCCGAGCAGATCCGCGCCCTCAAGGGCATCAAGGACATGGCCCAGATCTACGGCTACGACATCTCGAACCCCGCGCGCGACGCGCACGAGGCCGTGCAGTGGCTGTACTTCGGCTACCTGGCCGCAATCAAGACCCAGAACGGCGCTGCCATGTCCGTGGGCCGCATCTCGACCTTCCTGGACATCTACATCCAGCGCGACCTGGCCGCCGGCACCCTGACCGAGCAGGAGGCCCAGGAGCTCATCGACCACCTGGTGCTGAAGTTCCGCATGGTCAAGTTCGCACGCATCCCCAGCTACAACGAGCTCTTCTCGGGTGACCCCGTGTGGGCAACGCTGGAGATGGCAGGCCTGGGCCAGGACGGCCGCCACATGGTGACCAAGAACGACTTCCGCTTCCTGCACACCCTGGAGAACATGGGCCCCGCGCCCGAGCCCAACCTGACGGTGCTGTACTCCAAGCGCCTGCCCGAGAACTTCCGCCGCTACGCCGCGAAGATCTCCATCACCACCAGCTCGATCCAGTACGAGAACGATGACGTCATGCGTCCCGTCTGGGGCGACGACTACAGCATCTGCTGCTGCGTCAGCGCCACCCAGACCGGCAAGGAGATGCAGTTCTTCGGTGCCCGCGCGAACCTGGCCAAGTGCCTGAACTACGCGGTCAACGGCGGCAAGGACACGAAGTTCAAGGACAAGAAGGGCAACCCCATGCAGGTGGGCCCCGAGTATGCGCCCATCACCAGCGAGTACCTGGACTACGACGAGCTCATGCACAAGTTCGACCTGATGATGGACTGGCTGGCCGACCTGTACGTGAACATCCTGAACCTGATCCAGTACATGCACGACAAGTACTACTACGAGTCCGCCGAGATGGCGCTCATCGACACGAACGTGCGCCGCACCTTCGCCACCGGCATCGCCGGCTTCAGCCACGTGGTCGACTCCCTCAGCGCCGTGAAGTACGCCCGTGTGCGCACTGTGCGTGACGAGAACGGCCTGGTCGTGGACTACGTGCCCGAGGGCGACTTCCCGCGCTACGGCAACGACGACGACCGTGCCGACGACATCGCCGTGTGGCTGCTGAAGACCTTCATGACCAAGATTCGCAAGCACCACACCTACCGCAACTCCGAGCCCACGACCTCCATCCTGACCATCACGTCCAACGTGGTGTACGGCAAGGCCACGGGCGCCCTGCCCGACGGCCGTCCTGCCTACACGCCCTTCTCGCCCGGCGCTAACCCCAGCTATGGTGCCGAGAAGAACGGCCTGCTCGCGAGCCTTAACTCGGTGGCGAAGCTGCCCTACGAGTACGCCCTGGACGGCATCTCGAATACGCAGACCATTAACCCCAGCGCACTGGGCAACGACCTTGACCAGCGCAAGGCGAACTTGGTTAACGTGCTGGACGGCTACTTCGCCAACGGTGCCCACCACCTGAACGTGAACGTGTTCGGCGTCGACAAGCTGAAGGACGCCATGGAGCACCCCGAGAAGCCGGAGTACGCCAACTTCACCATCCGCGTCAGCGGCTACGCCGTGAAGTTCATCGACCTGACGCGCGAGCAGCAGCTGGACGTCATCGCCCGCACCTGCCACGACCACATGTAGCAGCGGTTTATAGAGAGGTGCCAGACTTGCGGCCCGAGACGACTAGCGACGTCGTCCCGGGCCGCTTTCTTGCCAAGGCGTGTGGGTCTGCCTGTGGGGGTGGGGGCGCGGGTATACTGGTTCCCCAGACAAACAACCCTCCAGACGGAGGCAGCATGGAATCGCTGTACACAAAGTATCGCCCCCAGACGTTCCAGGACGTGGTCGGCCAGCAGGTCGTCGTCTCGACCCTGGAAAACGCCGTGCTGGAGCATCGCATAGGCCACGCGTACCTGTTCTGCGGGCCGCGTGGCACGGGAAAGACCACCATGGCGCGCCTGCTGGCGAAGGCGCTGCTGTGCCAGCAGGGCGAGGGCCAGCTGCCGGACGGCACCTGCGAGGACTGCAAGCTGATCGCCGCGGGCGAGCACCCCGACGTGTACGAGCTGGATGCCGCCAGCCGCACCGGCGTGGACAACGTGCGCGAGGAGATTATCAACCGCGTGGGCTACGCCCCCGTGCGCGGCAAGCACAAGGTCTACATCATCGACGAGGTCCACATGCTGACCACGGCGGCGTTCAACGCGCTGTTGAAGACGCTGGAGGAGCCGCCCGAGCACGTGGTGTTCGTGCTGTGCACCACCGACCCGCAGAAGATCCCCGCCACCATCCTGTCGCGCGTGCAGCGCTTCGACTTCCACTCCATCGGAAACGACGACATCCGCCAGCG
>JBJEKW010000015.1:0-54827 GCA_051878835.1 Atopobiaceae bacterium | reverse complement strand
GGGGCAGGGGAGTGCTGCGACGCAGGTCGCCGCGCCGGCCCAGGCGCCCGCGCAGACAGCGCCGGCTGCACAGGCGCCGGCCCAGGCTGCCGCACCTGTTCAGGCTGCTCCCGCGCAGGCCGTCGCCCCGACTCGAGCTGCTGCGGCGTACCCCGCTGGCACAGCTCGTCCTGCCGCCCCGGCGCGTCCTGTCGCCCCGTCTGCCGGGCAAGAAGCGCATGCGGCTCCGGCACCCATGCCGGCCCAGCCGACGGCGCCTACGCCGGGGACGGCTGCTGCGCCGGCTCCGGCTCGAACGGTCGCCCAGGCGCCCGCGGCACCCAGCATGGCGGCTGCACCGAGCGCGACTCGTCCTTCTTCCGCGCCTCGCACGGCGATGCTGACGGCACCGACGCGTTCTGCGGCGGCAAATGCCCCTGCGGCTCAGCAGGCCCCCGCCGCGCCTTCGCGCGCTGCATCAGCTGTGGCCATCGAGGACCCCGGCCAGCTGCAGCGCCTATGGAAGCAGGCGGTCGACACACTGGTGCGCACCATTCCGTCCAGGGGCTCGCTGCTGATGAGCTCGCACGTGGTGAGCGACGACGGCTCCAGCCTCTCGGTCGTGCTGCCGCAACACTCCACCTTCGCGCTGAAGATGCTGGAGCGCGCGGACGTGCGCACCGCCATCGAGCCGGTCATCAGCCAGGTGTTCGGCGGGCCTCGCCAGCTCAACGTGACCGAAGCTGCGCTGGACGGCGGCCGCGGTGGTCGCTCCCGCTCCAGGGCGCAGGCTCCCGCTGCACATCACGCCGCTCCGGCCCGTCGCCCGCAGGCTGCTGCTCCGACTGCTGCTCCCGCAACGGCGCCTACGGCGTCTGTGCCTCGATCGTCCGCAGCGCGTCCCGCCGCACCAACGGCCGAGGGAGCTACCGGCGCTATGTCCTTCTCGCAATCAAGCGCAGGTCAGAGACCTGCCGCGCAGGCCTCGGTCGCGCAGAATTCTGCCGCACCGAAACCCGCCTCGCAGACGCCTGCGTACGACATGCCCTGGGACCCCGTTCCCCAGCAGGGGGCAAACGGTGGAGCTCCGGCGAACAACGCCGCCGCTCCTGGCGGGGCACGGCCTGCTGCGCCGTCGGCTCCCGCTCGGCCCGTGAGCGCGACGCCCGCCCAGGGCGCGCCCATGGAGCCCGCCCCCTACGAGGAGGTCCCCTACGACGACGCCGACGCCGTCAACTACGGCGACGACGCGCAGATGTACGCGGACGCCGCTCCCATGCAGGCGCCTCCGGCGCCCAGCGGGTCGTTCGGCAAACAGGCGGCCCCCGGCAAGTCCGCGGGCGCGAACCACGGCAACGCCCCCGCCTCGCAGGGCTCTGGTCAGCGCACGTTTGGCCAGCCCGCTCAGGCGGCCCCCGCGTCGTCTGCAGGGGCATCTGCGCCCGCAGGTGCAAGTGGTGCCACGGCACCCGGCGCCGTCGAGCCCGGCGCGAAGGTTGAGACCTTCGACGCCAAGTCCGTCCCGGACGACATACCCGACGACTTGCGCGCCATCATCGAGGACGCCTTTGAGGTCTTTGGCGATGGGGTACAAATCAGTTCGGTCACCCCGGCGACCTCCGACGAGGAGGCCTCCGCGGAGCTGGCGGCCCAGCAGGAGGCGGGCGACCAGGCGAACCCCGAGGACGACGCCGCGGGTGAGGGTTTTGTCGACGACGCCGAGGCGGGTGCAGACGAGGACGACGACTAGTAAGGTTAGTTACTCGCAGACACATTCGAAAAATTAGAATCCGACGAACTCCAAGGAGCAGAACATATGGCATTCGACATGCAGCAGATGATGCAGCAGGCACGCAAGGTGCAGGAGCAGCTGGTGGCCGCACAGGACGACCTGAAGGACCGCACGTACAGCGCCTCCGCGGGCGGTGGCATGGTCAAGGTCACCATGTCCGGCGACATGAAGCTGACGGACGTCACCATTGACCCCGCGGCGCTGGATCCCAACGACGTCGACCTGCTGCAGGACATGATCGTGGCGGCCGTGAACGAGTGCCTGGGCAGCGTGAACGACGCGGCGAACCAGTCCATGAGCCAGATCACGGGCGGCCTGAACATCCCGGGCCTCTTCTAGGAGCAGCATGGCTCTGATAGCACACGACGGCACCGCCCTGCAGCGGCTGCTGGACGAGCTGGGCAGGCTTCCGGGCATCGGCCCCAAGTCTGCGCAGCGCATTGCCTACTACCTGCTGGAAAGTGACGCGGAAGAGGCGCGCCGCCTGGCCACGGCCATCTTGGACGTAAAACAGCAGGTGCACTTCTGCCCGATCTGCTTCTCGTACGCCACCAGGGACACCTGCGACGTGTGCGCCGACATGTCGCGCGACCGCTCCACCATCTGCGTGGTCAGCGAGCCCCGCGACGTGGGCGCCATCGAGAAGACCGGCTCGTACCACGGGCTCTACCACGTGCTGGGCGGCGTCATCAGCCCCATGGACAAGATAGGCCCCGACCAGCTGCACGTGAAGGAGCTGCTGCAGCGCCTGGCGGACGGCGAGGTGAAGGAGGTCATCCTGGCCACGAACCCCGACGTCGAGGGCGAGACCACGGCAACGTACCTCAGCCGCATCATCAAGCCCCTGGGCGTGAAGGTCTCTCGTTTGGCAAGCGGCCTGCCAGTGGGCGGCGACCTCGAGTATGCTGATGAGGTGACGCTTGGCCGCGCCATCGAGGCCAGGCAGCAGGTCTAGCCGATTTCGGGCACGGTCGGGCGGCGAGCCCAGCCGAACTCCCAACTCAGCCAGGCACCAGGTTCTAACTCAAACAGAAAGTGGGGAGGCCATCCATGGCCTTTGCTTCTAACAACCAGTCTTCGAGCGGCAAGCACTTCTCGGGCGCCCATGCCGCAAACGAGCCGCAGCAGCGCAAGCGCCGCCGTCCGGCGGACGAGCCCGCGGAGCACGCCAGCTCTGCGGAGGCTCGCCAGCACGTTGCGCGCGCAGACCATGCCGGCACGCGCGCCACTCGTGCCACCAGGATGAGAAGGGCAGCGGGCCCCGCGGACACCACCAGCTTCTCGGCCATGGACGCGACCTCGGACAACCTGCGCTCCGACCCCCTGTACGAGGGCGCTCCGCAGCCCATCGACCCGAACGCCACCGACTCGTTCGGCACCATCGATGCCGACGAGGGCGCCATCATGGGCGAGGATGCCGTGCAGACAGACGAGGAACCGGAGGACGACAACGCCCCTGGTCACGGCTTCATGATCATCCTGGCCATAGCGATCGCAGCGGTGGTGGGCGGCATGTTCTACCTCTTTGCCAGCTCGTGCTCCTCGCAGGAGCCCCAGCAGCAGGACCAGACCCAGCAGCAGACTGAGCAGACGCAGGCCAGCACGGACTCCAGCATCGAGTACCGCGGGACCACGTACTACCTGACCCAGAACGACCAGGGCAAGTACTCGCTCATGCAGCAGAACCAAAGCGACGGCACGCAGACCGTCGACCTGGGCGAGGTGGACGGCACTCCCGCAAAGCTGGTGCTGTACAACGCCACGCTGATCGTGCCTGAGACGAAGTCCGACGGTACGTGGGACGTCATGGCCTACACCATCGGCTCGGGCTGGGGCCAGATCTGCGACCAGTCGGGCACGGCGTACTCGGGCCAGGGTACCATCTCGGACGCCCAGCTGGACGGCTCGAACCTGAACCTGACCGTGGACGGCAACCAGGTGGTCGTGCCGCTGGAGTGGTAACCCCGACGCGAACGGCGGACGCCGCGTGAACGAGAAACGCGCGAGAACGAAAGACGCGCGTAAACGAAAGACGTGCGCGAACATGGATGGGGGGCACCTCGACAACATCGGGGCGCCCCTTTTCTGTGGGCCGCTAGCCGGCGGCTGTAGGTCGATAGCCGGCGGGCTCATGGCTCCGGTTTGATTGTCCCGGCCAGCAATCCAACGTGGCCGGCTCTGGTCTAGTCGTCTCGGCTTGTTCGACCGTGAGCGGCAGATCTTATTGCCGGAACTCGCTCACTAGACATGCGAGCCCACGTCCATCGGCCCCTGGCACTCAGATGAGATTCCCTGCGCCCCAACCCGGTATTTGCTTCGGATGGCCAGCGGGAATTACCAGGTAGGGGCGATTGGTAATCATGACAAACTCCGGGTTGGGGTGTTTGCCAGCTGGAAATTCCAAGTCGGGGCGGATTTTGCACGTTAACATCCACAGGTCGGGGCGTTCGCCACCCCGACCGGGAAATAACCCCCACCCAGACGCCCCGACCCGGAGTTTCCGGACACCTCCCGCGTGCCAATCCCCAGTTCGGGGCGCCCCGACCCGGACTTTCCGGCGCCCCGTAGGCCCCTGTAAAAATGACTGGGTCTCCTACCTGCGGCTTTGTGCGGCTGAAAGACATAAAGATTTCAATTGGCCAGGTCGGGGCGCCCCGATCAGGAGAAACCGCCCGGTTGGCCCGGCTAACTCCAGGTCGGGGCGGCGGTATCGCCAGGTCGGGGCGTCGAGGGGGTGGTTATTGCCAGATCGGGGTGGCCAACAACCAAGGTAAACTCCGGGTTGGGGTATTTGACCTGCGTAAATACCAGGTCGGGGTGCCAGGCGGGTGCCAAATGCCAGGTCGGGGCGCCGACATCGACGGGGCGGGGCGGCAACGGGCTGCTATAGCCAGGTCGGGACGTTCGAAACTCCGGGACTGGGTGCCTGCCGAGCTTGGGCTGGGCGGCGAATCGTCGACCTCGCAGGCTCCTTGCGCATGACTCGTAAAATTGCCCAAAAAAGTTCTGGACACGCCGAAAGAACTCTGCGTATAATGTTCCTCGCACCAACGCACGGGGTATTAGCTCAGCTGGTTAGAGCGCCGGCCTGTCACGTCGGAGGTCGCGGGTTCAAGTCCCGCATATCCCGCCATTGTCACTGCAAGGGTCTCGGTTTCCGAGGCCCTTTTTCTTTAGCTCGGGGTGTGGCCGTCGGAATCGCTCGCTTCCGCTGAAGTCGTTGGGGTTTGTATGCCCCGCTGGGACTTGCATATCCCGTCGGGGTTTGCGCACCCCACAGGAGATGGCATGCGCGGTCGGGGTTTGTGTGGCTAGCCAGCGCGGGTGCGCGCCACCGTGGTTCGTGTGCCCACCCGGCGCCGGTGCGTGCCGCCGGGTGACTGTCGAGACCGCCGTACCCCACCGGGGCTGCCAGCGTCGTCGCGTCCGCCCCGTGTCGGTCTCTTCACGTGAACGTTGCACGTGGCTTGCCCACCCATCCGTTTGAATGTGCCCGCCCGTGGCACAATATAAAGTGTGAGCGCAATACAAACGATTGAGACCCAAGCCACTCGGAGGGACTGCATGGACGAAGACTCGGCACAGAAGGTTCGCCTCGCCGTGTTTGACTTCGACGGCACCTGCATCGAGGGGCAGTCGGGGTATCTCTTCTCGACGTATTTGCGCAGGCGCGGCTACGTGCCCGTGTCGAGCGCGCTAAAGCTGATCTGGTGGGGAATCCGCTACGTGCTTCACCTGCCACATCGCCAGGCCGCCCCGCGCGAGATCATCTTTGAGTGCCTGGCGCACCACACCCCCGACGAGGTGCGCCAGATTATGCGCGAGTTCCACGACCAGGTGTTGGTCCCGCGCTATCGTCCGAAGGCGGTCGAGACCATCCGCCAGCGCAAGGCCGAGGGCTGCGTCACGCTGCTGGTCTCCGCCACGTTCTGGAGCATTGCCGAGGCGGCCGCCGACAGGCTGGGCGTCGACGGCTTCATTGCCACCACCATGGAGAAGGACGCGCGTGGCAACTTCACCGGCCACGTCTCGGGTCCCGTGACCGAGGGGGACGAGAAGCCCCGTTCGGTCCGCAGGTGGGCAGATGAGCGCTATGGCTCCGACGGCTGGATGATAGAGTATGCCTACGGTGACCATCACAGCGACGAGGCCATGCTGTCGCTGGCCCGCCACCCCGTGGCGGTGTCGCCGGGCAAGACTCTGGCCAAGGTGGCAAAGCAGCGCGGCTGGCAGATTCAGGACTGGTCCATCGACGTGCACTGATGCGCCCCGCCTCGCTGTTTGGCTGTTTGGACAAGAAGAACCTATCTTGTCGGCAGCCTGTCTCGGCGTTCGTACCGCTGTTGTGCCAAACTGGGCATGAGCTTGCATAACGGGCGTTCGCATTTTTGCATAGGGGAGTTCGGCCGCGTGCCTGCGGCATGGAGGGTTTGCGTTGGATATATCCAGGAAGACAGATTACGCGCTGCGCATGATATCGGAGCTGGTGCAGGAGCCCGATGCCATCGTGTCGGTCAGGAGCGCCGCAGAGGACAACGGCGTCCCGTACTCCTTTGCGCGCTCGATTCAGCACGAGCTCGTGCGCGCCGGCATCATCACCAGCCTGCGCGGGTCGCGCGGCGGCATGCGCCTGGCCGTGGACCCCAACGAGGTCTCCCTTCTGGATGTGATCGAGGCGGTCCAGGGCCCCATCAGCCTGGCCCAATGCGACAACCCCGCCTGCTCGACCCTGTGCCCGAACAAGCCTAAGTGCCACCTGAACCCCATCTGGCGCGGTGCGCGCGAGCTTCTGAGCGACTACTTCAGCAAGATCTCGCTGGCCGACGCGGTGCAGGGCGTGGACGTGGCAGCCATGAAGGGGCAGTCGCCGCTGTGCTCCTCCGGCGTGGCGCAGCTGTCGGCAGAGCTGGCCACCGGCTTCGGCGATGGCCAGGGGTCTGACACGGCCGCTGACCAGCATGCCAATGGTGCCGGCTCCGCAGGCCCCTCAGGCTTCGCCGTCTCCGACGACTCCGACGACCCCAGAAGCCCCCAGGCGTGAGCTTCGATCTGGAGCGCGGCCTGACGCTGGAGCCTGGCCAGCAGCCCAGCGCGGCGCAGCTGGCAGACTTTCATGCCGCGGTGATGCACCAGGGGGTCCTTCTGTATCGCGACCTCCCGTGGCGGCGCACGCGCGACCCCTATGCCATCTGGATATCCGAGGTCATGCTGCAGCAGACCCAGGTGTCGCGTGTGGAGGGGCGCTGGGAGCGCTGGCTGGACCGCTTCCCAACCTACGACGCACTGGCGCAGGCCGACTCGGCAGACGTGCTGCAGGAATGGCAGGGCATGGGCTACAACCGCCGTGCGCTTGCGCTGCTGCGCGCAGCCCAGGCCATCAGCCAGCTGGGTGCGTTTCCGTGCGAGCAGGCCGACCTGGTGGCCCTGCCCGGCATAGGGCCCGCCACGGCGGCGGGCATCCGCGCCTTTGCGTACGACCTTCCCGGCACGTACCTGGAGACCAACGTGCGCACGGTCTTCTTGCACGCGCTGTATCGCCAGAGGGTGGACGTGCCCGACCGCGAACTGGTGCCCCTGGTGGCGGCTGCCTGCCCCAAGGATGCATCCGACCCCGAGGACGACCCCCGTACCTGGTACTATGCGCTGCTGGACTACGGTGCCCACCTGAAGCGCACGCTGCCCAACCCCTCCAGGCGCTCCCGTGTGCACACGGTGCAGTCCCGCTTCGAGGGGTCCCATCGGCAGAAGCGCGCCGAGGTGCTGCGCATAGTGCTGGGCGCGCACGCCAGCCTCCCCACCGGCGAGGTGGCCGATGCCCTGAACCGCCACGAGCTGTCGGCCGGAAGGCCGGCGGTGCCCGTGCCTGAAGTCGAAGCCCTTCTTGCTGAGCTCAAAAAAGAAGGATTCATTACTAATAAGGCTGGATATTGGTCGGTTTAGTGGGTATGATTACCTCGAAGCGCGGCGGGGAGTTGGGGTTCCCGCCGTATCGTAATGCGTTCAAATAGAGCGCGAGAGGAGTGGTTTGCATGTCCGTCGACTTCCAGAATTCGCAGACAAAGAAGAACCTCGAGGCCGCCTTCGCTGGTGAGTCCCAGGCCACGAACAAGTACTCCTACTATGCCAGCAAGGCAAAGAAGGAGGGCTACGTCCAGATCTCCAACATCTTCACCGAGACCTCTGGCAACGAGCGCGAGCACGCCAAGATGTGGTTCAAGTATCTGCACGACGGCGACGTGCCTGACACCCTGACCAACCTGAAGGATGCCGCCGCTGGCGAGAACTACGAGTGGACCGACATGTACAAGGGCTTCGCCGAGACGGCCGACGCCGAGGGCTTCAAGGAGATCGCTGCCAAGTTCCGCCTGGTTGGCGAGGTCGAGAAGCACCACGAGGAGCGCTACAACAAGCTGGTCGAGCGCGTCAGCAAGGGCGAGGTCTTCGATCGCCCGGGCGTCAAGGTGTGGAAGTGCACCAACTGCGGCCACCTGCATGTGGGCCCCGTCGCTCCGAAGGTCTGCCCCGTGTGCGGCCATCCTCAGAGCTACTTCGAGGAGCAGGCGGTCAACTACTAGCCCTTGGCTAGCCAGCTCGACTGGCTGGCGGCTAGAGCCCGTTTCGCTGCCCGGCCGTCAGGCGCGGAATCTGCGGTAGCAAGGCCTGAACTAAGCCCCGTCTTCGGTAACCCCGAAGGCGGGGCTTTCTGTTTGGGCGATAGCCAAGCTACCTCGGCCTTTTCTGTTATCAATCGAAGCGATAACAGCCTGACCCATTCGCATATATGGCATCAAGCTGCGCAAACGCTGTTCTGCAGTGTTTTCTTGCCAAATCCTATAGACAGATTCTCAACGAAATCTATGATGTGATTATCCGAACGAGCGATATACAAGCGATTGGAAACCACAATGCATTCGAGAAAAACGATGAGGTAGCCCGGACCCCCTTCAGCGACATTCGCAAGGTTCCATCCGGGTTCGGGCGTAAAAGCGATGCCTGGCATCGCAACTCGCACGCACTTCTTAGCAGTTTCCAGCATCTAGCACGTATTCATCGCGCGCCGCACGGCGCCTACCACAAGGAGACACATCATGCCTTTCCAGCTGAACCCCGACTTCGCCAAGGACACCGAGAAGCACTTTGACACCCTGCAGGTCCACGCGGGCTGGTCGCCCGATCCCACCACCGGCTCCGCCGCGCTGCCCATCTATGCCAGCGCCGCGTTCGAGTTCAAGGACGCCGAGGACGGCGCCGCCAAGTTCGCGCTGACCCGTCCCGGCAACGTCTATGGCCGTCTGACCAACACCACCACCGACGCCGTCGCCGCGCGCATTGCCGCCATCGAGAGCGGCACCGGCGCAGTCGCCGTTGCCTCCGGCCACGCCGCCGAGATCCTGGCCCTGACCAACCTGGTGGGCGCGGGCGACGAGATCGTGGCCTCCGACTCGCTATACGGCGGCACGTGGAACATCTTCCTGCACACGCTGGGCGACCTGGGCGTAAAGACCACCTTCGTCGAGAACAACGACATCGACGCCTTCGTGGCCAACACCACGCCCAAGACCAAGCTTTGGTACGTCGAGACCATCGGCAACCCGCTGGTGGACGTGGCTGACGTTCCCGCCATCGTCGAGGCCGCCAACTCGCTGCCCAGCCCCGTGCCCGTGTTCGTAGACAACACGTTTGCCACTCCGTACCTGTATCGTCCCGCCGAGGACGGCGCGGCCGTCGTCATCGAGTCCCTCACGAAGTGGATCGGCGGCCACGGTGCCACGCTGGGCGGCGCCGTCGTCGACACCGGCAAGTTCAACTGGAAGCAGGATCCCGAGAAGTGGCACACGCTGGCCAAGCCCGATCCTTCCTACCATGGCCTCGTCTTTGCCGACGCGGCTCCCACGGCGCCTTTCGCCACGCGCGTCCTGGCCAACAAGCTGCGTGACTTTGGCCCAACGCTGTCCCCGTACGCGGCGCAGCTCATTGGCCTGGGCATCGAGGACCTGTCGCTGCGCGTCCAGCGCCACTCCGACAACGCCCTGGCAGTGGCCAAGTTCCTGCAGAACCACCCGAAGGTCAGCTGGGTCCGCTACTCCGGCCTCGAGGGCGATCCTAGCCACGAGGTTGCCAGCCGTATCCTGAAGCACGGCTTCGGCGGCGTGGTCGTGTTCGGCGTCAAGGGCGGCCGCGAGGCTGGCCTGAAGGTCGTCGACAACGTGAAGCTGTTCACGCATCTGGCCAACGTGGGCGATGCCAAGTCTCTCATCATTCACCCCGCTTCGACCACGCACTCCCAGCTGTCCCCCGAGCAGCTGAAGGCCGCGCACCTTTCCGAGGACCTCGTGCGTCTGTCCGTGGGCATCGAGAACGTGGACGACATCATCGACGACCTGGACCAGGCCCTGGCACAGATCTAGCTCCAACCAAGCACTTGCTAGCACTAGCCAAGCACCCACTAGCACTAGCCAAGTACCCACTAGCATCAACATGCGGGCGACTGCCGGCGCGACCCATCAGCGCCGCCGGCACCGCACGGTGCGGCTCCATCACGCATGACTCGGAAGCGGGCGTCACGACATCGTGGCGCCCGTTTTTCGTGGCGGCTTTGCAATTTGCCTGGTGCAATTGCTTGGTGTTTGCACCGACTTGGATTTGTGCCGACTTGGCGCGCGGCCGCATGTGAGCGAACTGCTGCAGCTGACGGTTCGCGAGTGTTGGCGCTGCGAGTGCAGACTCGATGCCTATGGGCGCGCAAACCTGGCGACTCTGCGTCTCTAGGTGCATGCTGTACGGCTGCGAGTGCCCAGACCTGTTGATTTTGCGCCCCACTCGCTGCCGTTTGGAAAGTAGTAGTCCAGCTACTAGCTCTTTTGCGAGAGGGGCAATCTGAGCCAGTGCAGACTGCACGGTTCTGGGTACCCGACTCAGTCGGCTTTGCACCCAGAAGTGCAGACCAACCGGAAGTGGGTACCCGAACCTGGTGACTCTGCACCGCCGAGTGCAGACGACACGGCTGTGGGTACCCAGACCTGGCGACTCTGCACCTACGGGTGCAGACTGTACGGATGTGGGTACACAGACCCGTCGACTCTGCACCTGCTGGTGCAGACAACACAGCTGTGGGTACCCAAACCTGGTGACTCTGCACCGTCAGGTGCAGACCACATGCCTGTGAGTGCCCGTCTCAGGTGCATTTGCGCGCGAATCGTCGTTGCGCGCCGGGCATCGGGTCGGTGCATTCGCGAAAGAGAGGGTGGGCTGTCGGCTTGCTCCTTGTGGGTGTTGCGGCAGGACCTAGCCGTTGCCGTTGGTTGTATTGCTGGCTGACCTGGGCTTTCGTGGTTTGTCGCTGCTGCCGGCCCCGTTGCTACTGGCCCCGCCGTCGGCCGTCTTGCGGCCGGTCCTGGCTCGTCCCGCTCCGCTGCCGCTGGTCTTGCCGCTCTTCTTGCCAGCGTTGGCTTTCTGGGCGGTGGCACTCTTGCTCGAGCCCTTCTGGCCGGAGCTGGCTTTTCCGCTCGTGCTGCTCTTCTTGCCTGCAGGCTTGCGGCCAGAAGGGCGGCCGTTGCCCTTGCCGTTCACGTGCACGTCCAGGCCGGCGCTGGGGCAGATGTCGGCCATGGGGCACACGTCGCACTTCGGCGCGCGAGAAGTGCAGTACTCTCGCCCGAACATGATCCACTCGGAGTTGACGTTCTTCCACAGGTCGCGGGGCAGCACGCGCAGGAGGTCCCGCTCGGCCTCCAGCGGAGTGGGGGCCTTCGTCAGCTTCATGCGCGTGGCGATGCGGTAGACGTGCGTGTCGACCGCGATGCCGTCCACGATGTCGAAGCACTTGTTGAGCACGATGTTGGCGGTCTTGCGGCCCACGCCGGGCAGTCGCACCAGCTCCTCCATGGTGTGCGGTACCTCTCCGCCAAAGTCGGCCATGATCATGCGCGCTATGTCCACGCAGTGCTGCGACTTGCTGCGGTAGAAGCCCAGCGAGCGGATGACCTCCGCCACCTGGCCGGGCTCGGCCTGCGCCATGGCCTCGGGCGTGGGCCAGCGGCGAAACAGCTCGGGCGTCACGCGGTTGACCGAGGCGTCCGTGGTCTGCGCGGACAGCATGACGGCGATGACCGTGGTGAACGGCGTGCTGAAGTCCAACTGCGCACCGTACTGGCCATAGCGCTCCTCCATGCGGGCACACAGCTCGACGCCGCGCTGGCGCTTGGTTGCCAACGACTCGCGTGGCATGACGACCTCCTACGTTGATGGATGGCTGGGGCGCCCGCGTCCGGCCGTGTCCCCACCATCCACTTGTTTGCTCAAGTGAACGCTTCTTTGTCGAAATGGTACACCGTGCGGGTGCGCGCTAGGCCCCGTCTGGCGAATCGCCTTCGTTCCGCGAAGCCCGTGCGACAGAACGAAAGCCTCTCTGGGGCATATGTCCTAACTCAAATGCGCCGCAGGTGGAATGCGGTATTATTTCCAGGGCATGGCGCTCGGCGTGACACTTTTACGTTATGTGCCGCAGAGTGGCGTCAAACGTCCGCCTGCGTACCGCTTCTAGGTACCTATTGATTTTCGACATAAACTTAAACAGCATTTAGCGCCTCCTGCGTGCGACTTGTTGGGGGCACGGGTGATACGAGTCTCAATCGGTGGAGGTTACATGAGCGCGCCAATCGAGAACTACCTTCTGACCAATGACGACCTCTACATGCTGGCAGAGGGCAGCTGGTATCGCAGCTACGAAAAGCTGGGCGCCCACCCTTGCACGCATGAGGGCGAGGACGGCTACTACTTTGCGGTGTGGGCTCCCGACGTAAAGAGCGTCCACGTGGTGGGCGACTTCAACGACTGGGACCCCTGGGCCGACGCCCTTACCCGCACGCCCGTGGGCGGCGTCTGGTACACCTTCGTCCCCGGCGTCGAGCCCGGCCAGCTGTACAAGTACATGATCGAGACCTCGAAGGGCGACCTGCTGTACAAGGCCGACCCCTACGCGTTCACCGCCGAGCTGATCCCCGGCACCGCCTCGCGCACCACCGACATCACGGGCTACCAGTGGCACGACAAGGACTGGCTGGCCCAGCGCAAGGCCAACCCGCACATGAAGCGCCCGCTGAACATCTTTGAGGTGCACCTGGGCTCCTGGAAGCGCCACGAGGACGGCCTGTCGGGCATCGGCGAGGCCGGCACCGACGAGACGTCCGGCTCCTACCTGACCTACGACGAGCTGTCCGTCGAGCTGGTGGACTACGTAAAGCAGATGGGCTACTCGCACGTCGAGCTGCTGCCCGTGATGGAGCACCCCTTTGACGGCTCCTGGGGCTACCAGGTGACGGGCTACTACGCCCCCACGTCGCGCTTTGGCGCGCCGAAGCAGTTCATGCACTTCGTCGACGCCTGCCACGAGGCCGGCATCGGCGTCATCCTGGACTGGGTCCCCGGCGGCTTCTGCCGCGACGAGCACGGCCTGGTTCACTTCAACGGCGACAAGCTGTACGAGAAGGAAGAGCACCCCAACTGGGGCACGTTCAAGTTTGACTTCTCGCGCGGCGAGGTCCGCACGTTCCTGGTGTCGAACCTGCTGTACTGGGTCGAGCTGTACCACGCCGACGGTATCCGCATGGATGGCGTCACCTCCATGCTGTACCTGAACTTCGGCATCGACGACCCGCGCCAAAAGAAGTTCAACGAGAAGGGCACCGAGGAGGACTTCGTCTCGATCAACTTCATCCGCCAGTGCAACAAGGTGGTCGAGTCCTTCGACCCCGACGTCATGATGATTGCCGAGGAGTCCACCGCGTGGCCGCTGGTCACCTATCCGCCCAGCGTCGGAGGCCTTGGCTTCAACTACAAGTGGGACATGGGCTGGATGAACGACACCCTGCACTACTGCCAGACCGACTTCCCGTGGCGTCCGGGCAACCACAAGCTGCTGACCTTCTCGATCATGTACGCGTTCAACGAGAACTTCGTGCTGCCGCTGTCGCACGACGAGGTCGTGCACGGCAAGTGCTCGCTCATCACGCGCCAGCCCGGTGACACGTGGCGTCAGTTCGCTGGTCTGCGCTCGCTGGCCTTCTACCAGATGACGCACCCCGGCGCAAAGCTGAACTTCATGGGCAACGAGATCGGCCAGTACATCGAGTGGCGCTATTACGAGGGCATCCAGTACTTCTTGACCAAGGAGTACGACACGCACCGCAAGCACCAGCACTTCATTGCCGCGCTGAACAAGTTCTACAACGACAACCCCGCCCTGTGGCAGCGCGCCTACTCCGGTGACGGCTTCGAGTGGATCGACGCCAACAACGCCGAGCAGTCCATCATCTCGTTCGTGCGCCACGGCGACAATCCTGAGGACGACCTGGTCGTGCTGATCAACTTCGACGTGAACGCCCACGAGGACTTCCGCATCGGCGTGCCCACGCCCGGCATCTACCAGGAGGTCTTCAACTCCGACGCCGAGGAGTTCGGTGGCTCCGGCGTCACGAACGGCGACACGAAGATCGAGTCCCAGGACAAGCCCTGGAACCTGCGCGAGAACTCCATCGACGTGCGCATCCCGCCCCTGGGTGGCGTCGTGTTCAAGCGCGTGGCCCCGCTGCCCCCGAAGCCGCAGAAGCATGCGCACCACACCCACACCACCGGTACGAAGGCCGGGAGCGTGAAGGTGTCGGTGCCGCGCAAGTCCTCGGCAAAGGCAAAGGCCACGACGAAGGCCGCCAAGGCCGAGCCCAAGGCGACGAAGGCAGCCGCAAAGCCGGCCGCGAAGGCCGATCCGAAGCCCGCGGCAAAGACTGCCGCAAAGGCGGCCACCAAGGCAGCCGCCAAGCCCGCCCAAAAGACTACCGCTCGCCGTACTTCTTCGAAAAAGTCTACTGCTGCCCCCGAGGCACCAAAGACAGCGGAAAAGCCCAGCACAAAGAGGGCGTCCAGCACGTCCAAGACCCCAACGAAGACCACGTCAACGGCCCAAAAGCGTACCCGCGCTCGCAAGTCTTCCGACGCGAAGTAAGGTACCATGCGACGCGAGGGGGAACTTCGTTCCTCGGGTAAGGTACGTCAAGACTAAGGAACCGTATGCAGCGCAACATCTTCAAGGACAAGCAGGACTTCATCGCCCAGTACCGCGACGAGTGCCAGAACCTCACGGGCAAGAGCTTCGAGGAGCTGGGCGATCAGGAGCGCTACAACTGCCTGGCTTCCCTCATAGCCGACAAGGCTCGTAACGACTCCGGTGCCACGCACCACAAGGGCGAGAAGCGCGTGTACTACTTCTCGCTGGAGTTCCTGCTGGGTCCCCTGCTGGACAACTACCTGCTGAACTACGGCGTGCGTGACCTCGTGGCCTCCGCGCTGAAGGACATGGGCTCCGACCTGGACGAGCTGTGCTCGAAGGAGGCCGACCCCGGCCTGGGCAACGGTGGCCTGGGTCGTCTGGCCGCCTGCTTCCTGGACTCCATGGCCCACGAGAACATTGCCGGCTACGGCAACGGCATGCGCTACCGCTACGGCCTGTTCCGACAGGTCATCAAGGACGGCCGCCAGGTCGAGGCCACGGACAACTGGCTGGCCCACGGCTATCCCTGGGAGATGCGCAAGAACGAGTCCGCAGTCGTCGTGCAGTTCGGCGGCCACGTCGAGCGTCACGAGAAGGACGGCTACTACTGGTTCACCCAGGAGGGCGGCGACAAGGTAACCGCCGTCCCGTACGACGTGCCCATCGTGGGTTACGGCGTCAAGAAGATCAACAACCTGCGCCTGTGGAGGGCCGAGCCCTACGAGGACGCCTTCGACCTGGACGCTTTCAACAACGGCGACTACGCGAAGGCCTTCCGCTTCCGCGCCAACGCGCAGGCCATCTCGACCATCCTGTACCCCAATGACGCCGGCGAGCACGGCCGCATCCTGCGCCTGAAGCAGGAGTACCTGTTCGTCTCGGCTGGCCTGCAGACCATCCTGCGCGCCTACGAGAAGGAGTACGGCCCGGACGCCTGGGAGGACCTGGGCAAGCACGTGTGCGTGCACACCAACGACACGCACCCCGCCATGTGCGGCCCCGAGCTCATGCGCATCCTGGTGGACGAGAAGCGCGTCGACTTTGACCTGGCGTTCAAGATTGCCCAGCAGACCATCTCGTACACCAACCACACGGTCATGCCCGAGGCGCTGGAGAAGTGGCCCATCAACACGTTCCGCGCCCTGCTGCCGCGCCTGTACATGTTCATCGAGGAAATCGACCGCCGCTACCGCGAGAACTTCCCGCGCACCGGCTCCAACTGGTCCGAGATGCTGAAGAACACCGCCATCCTGTGGGACGGCCAGGTTCGCATGGCCAACCTCTCGGTGATCTTCTCGCACTCCGTCAACGGCGTGTCGGCGCTGCACACGCAGATCATCGAGGACTCGGTGCTGCATGACTTCTACAAGCTGACGCCCGAGAAGTTCAACAACAAGACCAACGGCGTCTCCCACCGCCGCTTCCTGGGCAACGCCAACCAGGCACTGAGCAAGCTGATCACCAGCGCCATCGGCGACAAGTGGTACGACGACGCCATGGAGCTCGAGAAGCTGCAGAAGTTCGAGAACGATCCCAGCTTCCTGGAGGAGATCGGCAAGGCCAAGCAGGCCCAGAAGGAGCGCCTGGCCAAGTACGTGAAGCAGACCACCGGCCTGGTGCTGGACACCAACACCGTGTTCGATACGCAGGTGAAGCGCTTCCACGCCTACAAGCGCCAGCTGCTGAACGTGTTCAAGGTGCTGGACGTCTACAACCGCATGCTGAACGAGGGCTACGAGCCGCAGCCCACGACGTTCATCTTTGCCGGCAAGGCTGCCTCCAGCTACACGTTCGCCAAGGAGGTCATTCGCCTGATTAACTCGGTCGCCGACGTCATCAACAACGACGAGCGCGTGAACGACCGCATCAAGGTGTGCTTCGTCCCGAACTTCGCCGTGTCCAACGCCCAGATCATCTACCCCGCCACCGAGATCTCCGAGCAGATCTCCACGGCAGGCACCGAGGCCTCCGGCACGTCGAACATGAAGTTCATGATGAACGGCGCCATCACGCTGGGCACCTACGACGGCGCGAACGTCGAGATCACGAAGCTGGTGGGCGAGGAGAACATCAAGATCTTCGGCCTGCGCACGCCCGAGGTCGAGGAGCTGCAGCGCAGCGGCCGCTACTTCGCCTGGAACGAGTACAACGCAGACCGTGCCCGCCTGGGCCGCGTGGTCGACATGCTGACCGACGGCACCCTGGCGCACCTGTCGGGCAACTTCGACAGCGTGCACGACGAGCTCATGGTGAACAACGACCAGTATCTGGTGCTGAAGGACTTCCACGCCTACGTCCAGGCGTGGGAGGAGCTGACCTCCGGCTACAAGGACAAGCGCGCGTGGAACCGCATGTCGCTGCACAACACCGCCAAGTCCGGATACTTCTCTAGTGACCGAACCATCCGCGAGTACGCGGCGGATATTTGGCATATTGAGGACAACGCGTAAAAGGCAAGACCAAAGAAAGGGGAAGGTGCAATGAGCAAGAAGGAATGTGTGGCCATGCTTCTTGCCGGCGGGCAGGGTAGCAGGTTGAAGGCCCTGACGCGCAAGGTGGCAAAGCCTGCCGTTTCGTTCGGCGGCAAGTACAGGATCATCGACTTCGTGCTGTCCAACTGCGCGAACTCGGGCATCAACACGGTTGGCGTGCTGACGCAGTATCGTCCGTACCTGCTGCACTCCTATCTGGGAACCGGCGAAGCCTGGAACCTGGACGAGCGCGACGGCGGCGTTGCCATCCTGCCGCCCTACGCCACCCAGACCGGTGGTGCATGGTATGCCGGCACGGCCGACGCCATTACGCAGAACATTGGCTACCTGGAGAGCCAGGACCCGAAGTACACCCTGATTCTTTCGGGCGACCAGCTGTACCGCATGGACTATGCCGAGATGCTGCAGGTCCACAAGGACAACAACGCTGACCTCACCGTGGCCGTCATGCCCGTAGACTGGTCCGAGGCCTCCCGCTTTGGCATCATGAACTGCAACGCCGACGGCAGCATCGAGGAGTTCGAGGAGAAGCCCGCAGAGCCCAAGAGCAACCTGGCCTCCATGGGCATCTACATCTTTAACACCGACCTGCTGATCGAGACCCTGAAGGCCGATGCGAAGGACCCCGACTCCGAGCACGACTTCGGCAAGAACATCATCCCTGGGCTGCTCGCTGCCGGAAAGCGCCTCTTTACCTACCAGTTCAAGGGCTATTGGCGCGACGTCGGCACCGTTGCCTCCTTCCACGAGGCCAACATGGAGCTCCTGGGCACCGAGCCCGCGTTCGACCTGTACGACGAGTCCAAGCCCATCATGAGCAACGCCTCCACCCGTCCGCCTGCGTTCATCGCACCCAGCGGCTCCGTGGACGATGCCCTTATCTCCAACGGCTCCACCATTCTGGGCAACGTGAAGCACTCGGTCGTCTCGACCGACGTGTACGTGGGCCAGAACGCCAACGTCGTTGACTCCATCCTGTTCCCGGGTGCGCGCGTCGAGGAAGGCGCCACCGTGGTGAACGCGGTCATGGGCGAGAATTCGGTTGTGAAGGCGGGCGCCACCCTGGGCGACCCCAACGAGGAGACGATCGCCATCGGCGACGATGACGTTATCGAGAAGGGGGATGAGTAACGATGGAGAAGGCTATTGGACTCATTACCGCCAACTACGCGGTATCTGACCCCACCGCACTGACGAGTGGCCGCCCCGTCGCTTCCATGCCGTTCATGGGCCGCTATCGCCTGGTCGACTTTGCCCTTTCCAACATGGTGAACGCCGGTCTGCGCACCGTGGGCTTCATCATGCCGAACAACTATCGTTCGCTGATCGACCACGTGGGCTCCGGCAAGGACTGGGACCTGGACCGCAAGGACGGCGGCCTGTTCGTGATGCCCGGCAGCAACTTCGGCACCGCCCGCAACGGCGGCCGCTTCCTGCTGCGCGACCTCGAAGAGAACAAGGCGTTCCTGACGCGCAACAGCCAGGAGTACGTCGTTCTGAGCACCTGCAACTTCGTGATGAACGTCGACGTGAAGAAGCTCATCGCCGACCACGAGGCCTCCGGCGCCGACATCACCGTGCTGACCAAGAAGGCCACCGAGGCCAACCCCCAGGTCCTGGGCTTCGAGACCGACAGTGTGGGCGTCAAGGGCAAGAAGTTCGGCGTCGAGTTTGGCGACACCGCCTTCCTGGACATGGCCGTCATGAAGCGCGAGCTTCTGCTGGACATGCTGGACTGGTACAGCGCCATCGACCACAAGGACCTGTTCTGCGCCCTGGTGGAGTCGGGCGACATCGCGCGCGTCAGCGTGCGCACGCATGACTTCGAGGGCTACGTGGCTCCCATCTTTGACGCGCAGTCCTACTACAAGGCCAACATGGACCTGCTGAGCGCCGGCACGCTGCAGCAGCTGTCGCCTGCCGACCGCTTCATCAAGACCAAGGCTCACGACAACCCGCCCGCAAAGTTCGAGCCCGGCTCGCACGTGCAGAACTCCCTGGTCTCCGCCGGCAGCCGCCTGTACGGCGCGGTGAAGGACTCCGTGCTCAGCCGCGACGTCATTATCGAGAAGGGCGCCACGGTGTCCAACTCCATCATCATGCAGGGCGTCGTCGTGAAGGAAGGCGCTCACGTAGAGAACGCGATTGTTGACCGCGGCAACGTCATAGCCGAGGGCGCCGAGTATCGTGGCACCCCGGAAGAGGCTCTGATCATGGCCAAGGCCAGCGAGTAGGGATGCAACCATGGCAGATAGCGTAAGAAGAAAGCTCAAGATCCTCTTTGCGGCCTCCGAGGCCGTGCCGTTCGCCAAGACCGGTGGCCTGGGTGACGTCGCGGGCTCTCTGCCGCGCGCACTGAAGCATGCGGGCGCCAAGGTGGCCGTCATCATGCCGAAGTACAGCACCATACCCGCGGAGTTCCAGGACCAGATGAAGCACGTGGCGGACTTCTACGTGCCCCTGAGCTGGCGCAGCGTGTACTGCGGCATCGAGAAGCTGACGTACCGCGGCCTGGACTTCTACTTCGTGGACAACGAGGCCTACTTCAAGCGTGACGGGCTGTATGGCTACTTCGACGACGGAGAGCGCTTTGCCTTCTTCTCAAAGGCTATCTGCGAGGCCATCGTGAAGGTGCCCGAGCTGCAGTGCGACGTTCTGCATTGCAACGACTGGCAGACCGCCATGGCACCTGTGTTCATCCGCGAGTTCTACAACCAGATTCCCGTGTGCCAGAACGTAAAGACCATCTTTACCGTGCACAACGTGAAGTTCCAGGGACAGTTCTCCGACAACGTACTGAACGACGTGCTGGGACTGGCCGACGTGCCGGCCGCGCGTGATCAGCTGTACTGCGCTCCTCAGGCCATCAACTACATGAAGGGCGCGCTTCTGTACTCTGACATGATTACCACGGTCAGCCCCAGTTATGCCAACGAGCTGCAGATGCCCTTCTACGGCGAGGGCCTGGACGGCATCTTCCGGCGTCGCGCCGGGCAGCTGCGTGGCATCCTGAACGGCATCGACACCACCGAGTGGAACCCGAAGACCGACCCGCTGATCGCGCAGAACTACTCTGCCGACGATCTGGAGGGCAAGGCCGAGGACAAGCGTGCCATCCAGGAGGAGATGGGCCTGGCCCAGGACCCGACGCGGCCTCTGGTGGCCATGGTTGGCCGCCTGACCAAGCAGAAGGGTCTGGACCTGGTGCGCTACTCCATGAACGCCATCATGGCTCGTGGCGTGCAGGTCATGGTGCTGGGCACTGGCGACAAGGACTACGAGGATTCGTTCAAGTACTTCGACTGGAAGTACGGCAACCAGATGAGCGCGAAGATCGCGTTCGACGGCAAGCTGGCACACCGCATGTACGCAGGCGCCGACCTGTTCCTGATGCCGTCTGAGTTCGAGCCGTGCGGCCTGTCTCAAATGATCTCCATGCGCTACGGCACCCTGCCCGTGGTGCGCGAGACGGGCGGCCTGCAGGACTCGGTCCAGGCCTACAACCAGTTCACTGGCGAGGGTACGGGCTTCCGCTTTGCAAACATGAACGCCGACGAGATGGCATCCTGCCTGCTGAACGCCTGCGAGGTCTTCTGGACCAACCAGGAAGCGTGGCACCAGCTGCAGATGCAGGCCATGAACGAGGACTTCTCCTGGCGTCGTGCTGCGAACGAGTACATGGACATCTACCACAGCCTGCACCCGGAGGTCATCCGCTACAACAAGCGGAGGGACATCTAGGGTCGGGGCTCCGGCCGGAACGCACGTTGGTCCCGAAACCGGGTTCATCTATCGGCCCAGGCGCGGGACCGACCATCGGTCCCGAAACCGGATCCACCCTTCGATTCCGAAACCAGGTCCCACAATCTCGGAGGCTAGGCTCCAGGCAGCATCAGCGGCGTCGTCCACTTCAGGCGGCGCCGCTCTTCTCTTTAAAGACACGGATGTCGCCAGTCGCCGTCGCTTGTGCACGCCAACGTCGTCCGCTGTCGACCAATCGCGCATTCGGCATCCCCTTCGTGCCTGCTCCCGTCGGCATCGCCTGTCTGCTTTGCTTGCGCCACCCGCTGGCACTGTCTTGCAGAATGCCTCCTATCGGAGGCGCCACCCCGCGGTAGCCGATGACGGCTCTGGGCAGGTTGATATACAAAGTCAGACGCCCCAATCGAGCAGTTAGCTATGGATAACATACGAAAATGCACCGATTGGGGCGTCCGCTGCACGTTAACTTCGGGGAAGTACGCCCCAATCCGTCGGAATCTGCTTCCTAGACGCCCCAATCTGGAAAAGGGGGCGAAAATCGAGGTCTATTTGCCAGATTGGGGCGCCCCAATCAGGAAAATCTGACGGTCCAGAGGG
Organism: Atopobiaceae bacterium; assembly: GCA_051878835.1. GTDB lineage: Bacteria > Actinomycetota > Coriobacteriia > Coriobacteriales > Atopobiaceae > Olsenella_K. Next base: position 33,160 of record JBJEKW010000015.1, on the reverse strand, counting down.
TCTCAGAAAGAAGAGCAAGCCTCTGACCTGGGCCTTTATAAAAGATGCTTGGCATAAAGATTCAAATCACACGGATTGGGGCGCCCCAATCGGGAAAACACACCTTTGTAGCCTAGGCTAACTCCTGGTTGGGGCGCCGGCATCGCCATGTCGGGGCGTAGGGGGGCGCCGAGATTGCCAGGTATAGGTGGCATGTGCGCAGACATCGCCGGACCTGGGCGGTGGGCGCGCGCGGATATTCCCAGTTCTAAGCGCTTTTCTAGTTGGCTTTCGAGTTGGCGTGGCGGTATGCAATCACCAGGGTCGGCAGTGGATAGGTGGTGCGCGCGTCCGGAAGAGTACGGCTATGTAATCGTAGCTCGGCTCGACCTTGCCTGTGACTGCATAAGGGTTAGCGAACGGACGAAAGAACCGGATGGGCATGAGCCGGCGAGTGCCAGCAGTACCCGCTACGGGGTTTTTGAGGAACGAACGACCGCCTGAGAAGCTCATTCAGGACGTCTGGCGAAATTGGTATGGCATATCGGACATGATACCTGCTATTTTTTCTGTTTTGCGGGTCGACAGCACGTAAAATACTAGCGATTATTGGTAGGCCCTGAGGTGCGACCGAATCGGGTGCGCGGCGAGGTCGAGAAGATCGATTGAGTCGCGAACTCGGCGAGGCCGAGCGACACGGCCACGTCGGAAACGGTGAGGTCGAACGGCGCGACCGCGTCGTCGCGACGGCGTCACCCGGTGCTGCCATGGGGCCGGCTGCAGGTCGGGGGAGGTCTGCAACCTGGGCTTGCCAAAGTCCGAGCTGTGTGAGTTCGGGCTTTGAGTGAGTCTGAACCTTGAGTGCTACAGAACGAGGCAGGTAGTTGCGGTGAGAGCAAAGCATTGTACGTCCGATCCACTCTACAGGCAGCCTTTTGGCGCAGCGCCCCTGGGCGGTGAGATCACGCTGGGCATCGACGTCTGGGACGTTCAGCATCCCAGCGCGAAGGTGCGCCTTTGGGTCGACGACGACGGAGAGACCCTCCTGGACATGGAGGGCCAGCGCGAGGGCGACCACGTGCACTTCTCGGCTTCGTTTACCCCGAAGCAGACCGAGATCATCTGGTACAGCTTCCAGATAACGGCCGACGACGGCGCGGTGTGGCGCTATGGCGCTCGCCCCGAGTGCCGTGTGGGCGAGGGCGCCTTTGCCTACGGCGACCCCGACTCGTTCCAGATCACGGTGTACGAGCCCCGCGAGGTCAAGCCCGAGTGGTACCGCAACGGCGTCGTGTACCAGATCTTCCCCGACCGCTTCAACCGCGGCAAGGACTGGGAGCGCCGCGTGCGTGACGCCCTGGAGGGCGAGCGCAAGGGTCCCGAGCGCGACCTGGTGGCCGACTGGGACACCGTGCCACACTACCGCAAGGACAACTACGGCCGCATCTCGGTCTGGGACTTCTACGGCGGCACCCTGGAGGGCATCCGAGAAAAGCTGGACTACCTGGCGGCCCTGGGCATCACCGTCATCTACCTGAACCCCATTTTTGAGGCGGCGAGCAACCACCGCTACGATACGGCCGACTACCAGAAGATCGATCCCATGCTGGGCGACGAGGAGTCGTTCAAGCGCCTGTGCGCCGACGCCAACGCCATGGGCATAAAGATCATCCTGGACGGCGTGTTCAACCACACCGGCTGCGACTCGCGCTACTTCAACAAGTACGGCAACTACCCCACGCTGGGCGCCTACCAAAGCGACAAGTCCCCCTACGCCAGCTGGTACAAGTTCTCGGACGAGGACCGTCACAACTACCAGAGCTGGTGGGGCGTGGACGACCTACCCGACGTCGAGGAAGAGGACCCCGGCTATCGCGAGTTCATCTGCGGCAAGAACGGCGTCGTGCGCAAGTGGCTGCGCCTGGGTGCCAGCGGCTGGCGCCTGGACGTGGCGGACGAGCTTCCCGACGACTTCATCGTCGCCATCAAGGAGGCGGCCCTGGCCGAGAAGCCCGATGCCGTGCTCATAGGCGAGGTCTGGGAGGACGCGTCAAACAAGCGCAGCTACGGCGTGCTGCGCAAGTACCTGCAGGGCAAGGAGCTGGACGGGACCATGAACTACCCGTTCCGCACCGCCATGCTGGACTTCCTGAACCTGCGCATCACCGCTCAGCAGTTTGCCGACCAGCTGGAGACCCTGCGCGAGAACTATCCCACCGACGCCTTCTACAGCGAGCTCAACCTGCTGGGCAGCCATGACCGCGAGCGCCTGCTGACCATGCTGGGCAACTGCCCCGCGAAGGAGACGCTGTCCGACGACCAGATGTACCACTACCGCATGAGCAAGGACCAGCGTGGCCTGGCCGTCAGTCGCCTGTGGGTGGCCGCGCTGCTGCAGATGACCATGCCCGGCGTGCCCTGCGTGTACTACGGAGACGAGGCGGGCGTCGAGGGCTACACCGACCCGTACAACCGCTCGGCTTATCCCTGGGGTCACGAGGACAAGAACTGCCGTGACATCTACCGCAACGCCATCGCCGTGCGCAAGAGTCTGCCCGTCTTTACCGACGGCGACTTCAAGCCCTTCTCGCTGGGTGAGCACGTGTTTGGATTCACCCGCAGCGACGGGCAGAACACCGTGTGCGTGCTGGCCAACGCCAGCCTGACCCAGTCGGCCACGGTGCAGGTGCCCATGGCGGACGAGCAGGTGGACGACATCGTCCAGGGCACCACGCCCGAAGTGGCCGACGGCAAGTGCAGCGTGTTCCTGTGGCCGCTGGGCACCTCGGTGCTGTACTTCCACAAGCGCCAGCGCCTGCAGCGTCCGATGGAGCGCGGCATGGGCGTGCTGTGCCACATAACCTCCATGCCCAACGCCGGTCGCCCCGGCACGCTGGGCACCCCGGCCAAGGCCTTCGTGGACTACCTGGCAGACTGCGGCCAGAGCTACTGGCAGGTGCTGCCGGTGAACCCGACGGACAACCTGGGCTCCCCGTACGCGGGCCTGTCGGCCTTCGCGGGCAACCCGTTCCTGATCGAGGGCCTGGACACCCAGCTGGACCAGCTGCTGGACGGCATCGACCGCAAGGCCTACGCCAAGTTCTGCGCCGACAACGACGAGTGGCTGCGCCCGTACGCCACCTTCCGCGCCATAAAGGAGCAGGTGGGCGATGCCGTGCCGTGGCAGATGTGGCCCGACGAGTACCGCGACTACGCTCCCGCGCTCAGCCGCAGGCCCGAGCTGCGCGACTCCTTCGAGCTGCATCGCCAGGTGCAATACATATTCGAGCAGCAGTGGGACGAGCTGCGCGCCTACGCCAACGAGCGCGGCATAAAGATCATCGGCGACATCCCGATGTACGTGTCGCTGGACAGCTCGGACGTGTGGTGCGATCGCGACGTGTTCGACCTGGATCCCGAGGGCCAGCCCTGCGGCATGGCCGGCGCGCCGCCCGACTCGTTCTCGGAGGACGGCCAGATGTGGGGCAACCCCACGTATCGCTGGGACTACCTCAAGTCCACGGGCTACGAGTGGTGGATCCGCAGGCTGGACCGCATGATTCACTTGTACGACTACGTGCGCCTGGACCACTTCCTGGGCTTCTCGTCCTACTACGTCATTCCCGAGGGGAAGACCGCGAAGGAAGGCGCCTGGCACTTTGGCCCGGGCCTGGACCTGTTCCAGGCGGTGCATCGCCACTTTGGCGACCTGCCGTTCATCGGAGAGGACCTGGGCGTGGTCACGCCGGCCGTGCGCATGCTGGTGGCCAGCACCGGCTTCCCGGGCATGGACGTGGTGCAGTTCTACAATGGAGACGTGCGCCAGGAGTACAAGCCGGCCCGCGGAAAGATCTGCTACACGGGCACGCACGACACGCAGACCCTGATGGGCTGGGTGAAGTCGCGCTTCCAGGGCGACAACCCCGACCTGCTGTTCTACGACCTGATGAAGAAGTGCCTGAACTCGTTGGCCGACGTGGTGATGGTGCCGCTGCAGGACGTGCTGTCGCTGGATGATTCGGCCCGCATGAACATGCCGGGCGTGGCCGAGGGCAACTGGACCTGGCAGGCTGACCTGGGCAGCGTCGAGGCCAGCCGCACCTTCCTGGCCGAGCTGGCGCGCGACTCCGACCGCGCGCTGAAGCTGCCGAAGGCCGCTGCGGGTTCGGACGCTGCCGCGGATACGCAGGACGCTGCGAGCAAGAAGAGCAGCGAGTAGGGAGTTCTTCTTGCCCGGCGCAGGCGTAGGCGTGCCCGCGTCGCGCCCGCGCCTACGCCGCATGGGACCGCCACCCTCGCACCACAGCTGCGCCTACGCCACAATCGCGCGCGCAACAGTCACAACATGCGCCCCGCTGGAGCCTCGACTCCGGCGGGGCGTCTTTTTTTAGCAAGAAGGGCAGCGCTGGGCCGACGGAGCTCTCTGGTTGCTTCTGGGGCCCTAGAGTTGACGCGCTCACTCAGCTGCGGCCGAGTCAAAGTGTCGTGTCTTGGCTGGCGGGGGGTCATATCCCAAGTGGAACCCGCTGTCGCGCGGTCCACCGGAATCCAGCAGGCTGCGAAATACCCAGTCGTGGGCGCCCACGCCCGGGGTGTGGCACCCACGGGTCCGACTTCTGCAGAGATTTCTGCAGAAGTCCGAGGTATGAGCGCCCACAGCTCCGACTTATGCAGCACCTTCTGCAAAGGTGGCAGGTGTGAGCGCCCACAGGTCCGACTTCTGCATTCAGAAATCAGCGCTTCAGAATCGACGAGCCTGCTACCTGGGCTTTTGCGAGAGGGGTAAATCGCGCCTCTGCAAAACTCGGAGGTGTGGGCGCCCGAAGGTCCGACTTTTGCAGAAGCGTCTGCGGAAAAGCCAGGTGTGGGCGCCCATATCTGTGGACTCTGCACCGGGGGATGGAAGCAGAGGTGCTGGCCACGTGGCTGAGGGTCTGCCAATGGCGACCACACAGTTGTGGGTACTGCCAGAGGTCCAAGTTCTTCAAAGCGCTCTGCGGAACTCCGAGGTGTGAGCACGCAAGTAGATGGTGACGTGCGCGCTCACGTGAGCACTCACGTGCGCAAGCGCCCGGCGGCCATGCGTCGGCGATTGAAGGCGCAGACTTCAGCAGTAGGGGGTGGGCCCCTTCTGTGTGGAGGCGTCCTGGCGGTCACATGCCTATACCAAAATGTATGCCCGTGGCGGAATCGTCATTTTGTCACAGGCAAATGACCTCTAACAGGGGTCCCAAATAACGTCTCGGTAGCGGACGTTGTCGGACCGACATTTTGTCACAGGGAAACGACCTCCTAAGACGCCTTGGGCGGTCATATCCCTGTGACAAAATGCCATCTTTCGGGGGCTCTCGTATGGCACCACTTTTTCGTATAGGCAAATGACCGCATAGACGGCACGGGTGCAGTCACGCGGGCGGCGTGGCCATACGGGTAGCGTGGCCATACGGGTAGCGTGACCGAACGATGCCCCTGGAGAGAGGCCGGCGAGGGGAGCCTCCGGTGGAGCCTCCGCTGCCCCGTCCGCGCCCCATCCACGCCCCGCCCGCCCGCGCCCGCCCGCTAGCGGATCTTCCCCGACTGCAGCTCGTGGGTGCTCTGGTTCGAGAACGCGTCGGTCATGGCCTGCAGCACCTCGGACTTCACCTGCCCGGCTCGCTTCGTCGGTATGGGGACGCGCGAGCCGTCGGACAGGCGAATCTCGCTGCCGCTGATGCCCTTGACCAGCAGGGAGTTCACCGCGTAGCTGCGATGGACGCGCACAAAGTAGGCAGGGAAGCGCGTCAGCACGCTGGACAGGGAGGCACGCACCTTGAACGAGCCGCCAATTACGTGCACAAGCGTGTACTGGTGCAGGCTCTCCAGATACGTAGTCTGCCGCATTCCCAGGATGTGAGTCTGTCCGCTCGTGTCGCGCAGCACCACCGGGGCGCAGCCGTCTTGTGGGCCGGAATTGTTGGCAGGGCCGTGTGAAGGATCCGCCTGCGCCAGCTCGTGCACACCGTCCGTTGCGGCCACCAGCATGGGGACCGAGATGTGCAGGTGCGCCAGCCTGGGCTCGTCGCCCAACAGATGCCAAACGAATGTGCATCGAAAGCTGGAATGGGCTGCTGAGCTTCCGTCCGAAAACGCCTGCCCCACCAAAAGGATGACGGAGGTACGAGCGTCGCTGTACACGTCTCGCACCCCCTGCACCTGGAAGCGCAGCATCTTCGCGATGGGCTTTGCCCTGGCGCAGAAGTCCACGATTTGCTGGGGGTCTGTGCCCAGGGGCCCCGAGAACGGACCGACGAACGAGAATTCGTCGTCCAGCAGGCGAACGCAGCACTCGACGTCCCCCTGCCATAGTCGCTCGATAAAGTCGCGCGACATACCGAATACATCCATGCCCATGACTACGCCTTCCCCGCGATCATGAACCTGTATTGTGTTTAGCCATATTTAAGCAACCATGGCTAACACCATTAAGAGGATAGCCCGACGCGCGTTAACGCGGGAAGAAATTCGGTCACCCGCTGCACACCTAGGCTAACCAGTGTGGTGGGGACCGTCGGCCGACCATTGACTTGTGGGCGATTTTCCGCTCGTGCCCCACTGCGCTGTTGAGAAGAAAAGCTGAAAGCAACTAGCCAAACGTTCATAAAATCGGCTTAAAACGCACGATAGCGCCGCCCCCCCCGTTCCCTTTAGTCATGGAACGATGCTATTTGGACCGAGAACGGACAATAGCAACACTTTCCTGCTAGAAATACAAATACGAGAATGCCCGCACTAGCACGTATCAAGCGAACCGAGCAATCCGGACTGACGTTACAGCGCATTGGAAGGTTAGGGGACAAGCGCGATGAGAAACACAAGTAGGACAAGAAGGGCATTGCAGGGCGTACTGCTTGCGGCCGTGCTGGTCTTTGGGCTTGTTGCATCCTTCACGTATGCGAAGGCCGATGAGGATACCACTGGTTCTGACGCCGCTGCTACGACTGAGTCCGTTAGCTCTACTGATAGTGCTTCGACTGCCAGCGAGGCGGTCGGTGTGCAGGGCACTCAGCAGAGTGACGAGCAGTCGAATGAGGCTACGGCATCCGTAGCTAGCACTGACCAGTCAAGCAATGACAGCTCGCAGCCCCAGGCTGCGGCTGTTGCTGCCACTAGCAACCTTTCTGCTACTTTGGCGGCTGCTAATGGCACCTCGTACGACATTTACTGGTACGCACTGATCCCGGGCCATGATGCCGATGGCAGTGGCGATGCAAATGCCAGCTGGTATGGACTTGGCGTCGGAACAGTTTCTGGCTCCAATGTGCGGAATCCACGCTACCTGTCTACAGGGAGGGTCGATCTTTCCGGTGCGACCATCAGTGCTGTGACGCCGCCTTCCATCACCTACAATGGAGTGACGTATCAGTATGCTGCTCCTGGCTCTGGCAACGAGAATACTGAGGGTTACTACACGCTGGTTGATATGCGCTACGTTGTAGCCGATGGTGCAAATGCCGGAAACAATAACTACAACCCAACAGCTTCTGGCCATACGTACCACTTTGACCATACGCTCGTTCTCAATTCGTCAGACAACTATGCCACAGTTACCTTTGCAGTCGATTATCCCGATGACAATCAGGGATTCGTGACCGAGGAGGGCTGGTCTAAGCGTGTGAAGAAGAACTCGGCCCTCAGCAGCATCACCCAACCGTCCTACGATACGCCCACGGACTTCACTCAGACGAAGACCGTCAACGGCGTGACCTACGAGTTCGATGGCTGGTACACCGACTCTGCCTGCACCCAGAAGGCTGACTTCTCGACTGGCACGGTTACCGGAAACATGACGTTCTATGGCCACTATGTAGCTCAGACCGGCAACCTTACTGTTTCAAAGCATGTGGCCGGCAGCGCAGCAAACAAGAATGAAGAGTTCACCTTCCAGCTGACTTGCTCCGCGCTTGCTGGTAATACCTATGGCGGCGTGGCGTTCGATAGCAACGGTGTTGCGACGTTCCAGCTGAAGGATGGCGAGAGCAAGACCATCAATGGCCTTCCCGTCGGTGCCCATATTGATATCCGGGAGACTGGTCTTAGCGGAAACGCGAAGACATCGACTACGGTCTCTGTCGACGGTCACAATGCAGATACGGTCAAGGACGAGAGTAGCGATGCGAAGTCGACCGATCCCGAAACTGTGACTATTGCTAAGGGCCACACCACGACGGCCGCATTCACCAATACTGCCAACGCAGTTCCTGATAACGGCATCTCCACCAACATCACCCCGATGGTCGCCCTTGCAGGCGCTGCCGCTGTTGGCGGCGTGGCTCTTGCGGCCGCGAGCATGAGGAAGCGCAATGGCGAGCGAAAGGAGCGCTAAACGGCACGGCACTGGGCACGGGGAGACGAAGGAGCCGAAGGCCCCGGAAGAAGTGACCCTGGAGCTCATCGCCCAAAAGCTCGACCGGCTCACATGGCGCCATCAGCTGTGGGGAGTGGACGAGCGGGAGGTGTGGCACGTGGTCCAAAGGCTCGACCAGATGTACCGCCAGCTGTACCGCGAGCAGCAGGTCCGCTACGAGGCTCTGCTGCAGCAAGCACGGCAGGAAGCGGCAAAGGGGGACGGGAGCTCCCCGGAGTCGCAGGCAACCAACGTGTTGCCGACCTTGCAGGATCCGATGAATGGCTGACTGAGTTCTCGAATCAGCTGCTCGAGGCCCCTACGGCAAGGGCAATAGAAGCCCGGCGTTCCCGCTACGACGCCGGCACCACCCTCACAAGGGCGGGCATAAAGCTCCTGGTAGCGGTGCTCGTCATCTGGGCGCTCTTCTCGTGGGTGTTCGGACTCTTTAGGGTCCAGGGCAACTCCATGAGGCCCACGGCGGGCGACGGCGACCTGGCGCTGACCAGCAGGGTCATCGACTCCTTGAAGTCGGACGACCTGGTGGTGTACCAGGAAGACGGCAAGCAGGCCCTCGGTCGCGTGGTGGCTCAGCCGGGAGACACGGTCGAGATCACAGACGACGGCCAGCTGAAGGTGAACGGGAACGCGCAAGCGTCGGTCACTCAAGGCAGCACCTCAAAGGGCTCCAGCACGATTGCCTATCCAATCACGCTGGGGGAGGGCCAGTACTTTGTGCTCAACGACGACCGAGACAGCACATCGGACTCGCGCGAGTACGGCGCAGTTGGGCTCACCGACATCCAGGGCAAGGTAATCGCCTTGCTGAGGATTCGTGAGATATAGCAAGCAAGGCTAAGTGGGACGTTCTAAAAGGAAGGGATTTAGCCATGAAGTTTACGAGCAAGATCACCGGTATCGCCGCTGCTGCGGTCCTCGCGGGGACCATGGCATTCGTGCCTGCCACCGCACTGGCAACCACCGTGTCTTCCACGGATACTGGTCTGACCAAGAACTGGGTTGTGCCTTCTGATGCACAGTTCACCAACGAGACTTTCAACTTTACGCTGGCCTACACCGGCGCGCAGAAGGTCGGCTCTAACGACACCGCTACCCCGACCTTGAACGGTGCTGCGTTCACCAACAAGACCGTCTCTTTCTCCAAGACCGATACTAGTAACGACTTCTCTGGTGATGGCACCACCAAGACTGCCACGAAGACCTTTGCAGAGCTCTTCAATGGCATCGAATTCAGCAAGCCCGGTACCTATTCCTTCACGCTGACCGAGCAGGCTGGAACCAATCAGAACATCGTCTACGACACCAACACCTCTTACACTGTGAAGGTTGAGGTCACCTGGGCCACTGACGCCAATGGTGCCCCCACCAACACTACCCAGATTGCTTCTGTGAAGGCTTATAACGCGGCCGGCAAGAAGGTGGACGACGGCGCTACCTTCAACAACACCGATCCTAACGGCAATCTGACCGTTAGCAAGACCGTCAAGGGCACCGCTGCCAACACCAACGACGAGTTCACCTTCAAGGCTGCGCTTACGGACAAGAACGGTGCTGCTCTGACTGGCTCTTATAAGTACACGAAGACTGCTGCTAATGGCACCACCACGACTGGTACCTACACCAGCGATGCCGCCTTTACTCTGAAGAGCGGCGAGACCTTCAAGATCGAGAACCTGCCTCAGGGTGCTGGCTATACCGTGACTGAGACCGACGCTAAGGGCTATGACTCCACCGATGTCACCGCCGAGGGCACGACGACTCCGAAGACTACGGTAGGCTCTGGCGCAATTAGCGCTGATGGCGAGAATGACACCGTCGCCTTCGTGAACAACAAGGGCTTCGCTTCTCAGACCGGCATAACGATGAACACCCTGCCGTTCGTGGCTGTGGGCGTCGTGGCCGTTGCTGGTGGCACCGCTCTGGTGATCTCCCGTCGTCGTCACGCCGGTGAGGACTTCTAAGATCGATGACTTCAGTTGCTGACAGCTTCGGCAGCTATGGTCGGCACGGGTCGCTCGCACCTTCTCAGCGGGCGGCCCGCGCGGTCGACCATGTGGTCACGTGGGTAATCGCCATCGTGCTGGTGATGATGGCGGGTCTAGCAGGCTACTCCCTGTGGGATTCGTACAACGTGTTGGAAGGCACGGACCTCTCGCAGTACAAGCCGGGTGGTCCCGGATTCGCGGAGCTACTGGCCATGAATCCGGACGTGTGCGCCTGGCTGACCGTGGACAACACCAACATCGACTACCCCGTGGTGCAGGGTTCCGACGACTTCGAGTACCTGGACAAGGACGCTACGGGAGCGAACAGCCCCTCTGGCAGCCTGTTCCTGGACTCGGCATGCAGCCGGGACTTCACAGAGCCCTATGAAGTCATCATGGGCCACCACATGGACGCCGGAAAGATGTTCGGGGACCTGGACAAGTTCCTGGACCAGGACTTCTTTGACGCTAACAGCTCTGCCAAGCTGTACCTGCCGAACGAGACGCTGGACCTGGAAGTCGACGCGGTACTGACCGCAGACGCCTACGACGGGGTGCTCTTCTCGACCCCGGCGGACGCCAGCAGATTGCCGCAGCTGATTCAGAAGGTCCAGACCTCGGCGATTCACTACCGAGATGGCTCGATTTCCCCGACGGACCAGGTGATAGCGCTCTCCACCTGCTCGTCGGACTCCACCGACGCCAGGACTATCGTCCTGTGCAAGGTGACGAACCGATACGCCAGCCAGAACGTCTAGCTGGCAGAGCGCGAACTAAGCACGAAGTTGGACGAGATACAGGCACGTGGACGACACCAGAACGTGGCTAGCTTTCGGCCAGAAAGAAGAAGGACGTAAAACATGATCAAGCAGAGACTTCAAAAGGGACTTCGCGGGCGGTGCGTTCGCGGGCTTGGCATGCTGGTGGCGGCCCTGAGCCTGTGTTCCGTCGTGCTGCTGGGGACTGCTGCCCCTGCACTGGCCTATGAAAAGACCGAGGCCACCATTCCCGTGCAGGTAACGTTGGCTGGCGACACCGCCGAGACCTCTCCCGAGTTCACCTTTACCGCGGTGGGCCAGGATGCAGCTAGCACAGCGGCCCTTGCAGATGGTACGGTGACGCTGACTGGCGCTGGCAATACTGGTTTCACGGTCACTGCAGACGAGCCCTCTGAGTATCACTACGTCGTGACGCAGACTGCAGGCGACGCTGCCAACTGGGCGTACGACACCCGCATCTACCAGGTCGGTGTGTACTTCGAGAACTCCAACCCCGACAAGCCCGATGGCAAACTGACCCCGAAGGTCTATGTCTATGAGGTCACCTCTGAGGGCAAGAAGGTCACCGGTGGACTCGGCTATCCCTGCGCCTTCACGAACACCTACACCGCGCCTGCGGCGGAGCCGGCACAGAACAACTCGACCACACCTACGACTCCTGCGGCTCAGACCACGCAGAAGTCGGTCGCGGGCATGCCCAAGACCGGCGACACCTTCACGTATGCGTGGATTGGCGTCGCCGTGGTGGCAGCCATCCTGATCTTCTGTGGTTGGCGCCTGCGCTCAAAGAAGGGCGAGTCGAAGTAACGGCTGTTCTTCTTGACCGGATTGACAAGCTTCCGTCGCCTGGGTAAGGGCGGCGGAAGCTTTTTTGTTGTGCGTGCGGGGTTTGGGTGTCGCTCAGATACAATGAATGGAAAGAATGTTCGAATGTTGAGTGCCCGCGTCATGCGACGTGGGCTTTGCTGCGTTACGCGGCGACCGTTCGCATAGTAAAGAGGTTCTTGTGTTCATAAATCGCGTTTCGAAGATGCTGCTGAGCGCTCCTGAGCTGATGGAGTTCCGCCATGACCTGGCGGAGGGCAAGGACGTGAACCTGGCCGTGGCCCAAAGCGGTCGCGCGCTGATGATGGCGTCTTTGTGGGCGGCCGACCCCAGGCCCTGCCTGATGGTGGTGCCGGGCGAGGAGGCGGCCGACCGCATGGCACGCTCGCTGGCTGCTTGGCTGGGAATGGTCGTGGTGTGCCGCTATCCCGAGCGCAAGGACTGGCCCTGGAGCGAGAAGCCCGCGGACGACGCCGTCATAGGCGCGCGCTGCCGCGCGGTGGAGCGCCTGGCCGAGGGGCAGAAGTGCCTGGTGGTGGCCAGCGCTCGCGCCCTGCTGCGCCGCGTGCCGCCCAAGGGCTCGGCCTACTATGCCAGCTCGACCTTTGCGGTGGGCGACCAGGTGGACTTCGAGGACATGCCGCGCCTGTTGGTGGGCATGGGCTACGCCGACCCGGGCGCGGCCGAGCAGCCGGGCACGTTCCACGTACACGGCGACACCGTGGACGTGTGCCCCGCCCAGGCAACGGCGCCGGTGCGCATAGAGTTCTTTGGCGACGAGATAGACCGCGTGCGCCGCATGGTGCCCTCCACGGGTCAGACCATCGGCGAGCTGGAGTCCGTCACGGTGGTGCCCTGCCGTGAGTTGGCGCTGACCGACAAGACCGTGGCGAATGCCTCTCGCGCGCTGTACAAGGCCGCGCAGGACTCCTCGAAGGTGGCCGCCGACCTGGAGCTGATCCAGCAGCGCTCGCAGGCTGCCATCATCGACCGCTACCTGCCGCAGCTGTACGGAAAGACCGGCAGCCCCGTGGACTTCATCAGCAAGGACACGCTGGTGGTCATGAGCGAGCCCAGGGCGCTGTTCGACGACTGCATGCACGCCTACGACGAGATCACAGCCGCCTGCAACGCGGCGCGCGTGAAGCCGGACGGGCTTTACACGTCCCCGCAGGCGCTGGACTTTGGCAAGCAGCAGCGCCTGAGCTTCAGCTCCATCCTGCGCGCGGGGACCAACGTGACGGCAAAGCTGGACGTGCGCCAGCCCAACATAGCAGGCTCGGACACGAAGCTGTTGGGTCGCGTGCGCGGCATGATAAACGACCGCATGGCCGTGGTGTTCGCCGTGCCGGACCGCAGCGCGCGCGAGTCGCTGGAGCTGTCGTTCAACGACGAGGGCGTGCCGTTCTGCGAGAGCCTGGCCACGGCGCCGGAGAACTCGGGCGACGTCACGACCGAGGCCGCTCAGGCGGACGCGCCCGACCTGGAGCGCGGCATGGTCACGTTCTTCGACGCTCCCGTGCCGGCGGGCGTCGTGGTGCCCACGGCGGGCATCGGCGTGCTGTCCGTGTCGGACCTCACGGTGCGCATGGCGAAGCACCATCGGCGCGCGCGTCGCGTGGACCCCACCAGCGTGACCTTCCCCTTCAAGCCGGGCGACTACGTGGTGCACGCCACGCACGGCATCGCGCTCTTCTCGGACATCGTGCGCCAGGAGGTGGGCGGACGAGAGCGGGATTACTTCTTGCTGGAGTACGCGGACGGGGACAAGCTGTTCGTGCCGCTGGAGCAGGTGGACCGCATAACGCGCTACGTGGGACCAGACGGCAGCTCGCCCAGGCTGACCAGGCTGAACACGGCCGACTGGTCGCGCGCCACCGGAAAGGCGCGCAAGAGCGCAAAGAAGCTGGCCTTCGACCTGGTGGACCTGTACACGCGCCGCAGCGCCGTGGCGGGCCACGCGTTCGCTCCGGACACGCCCGAGCAGCTGGACATGGAGGCGTCGTTCCCCTACGAGCTGACGCCCGACCAGAAGGGCGCCATCGCGGACATCAAGGCCGACATGGAGAGTCCCAAGCCCATGGATCGGCTGCTGTGCGGCGACGTTGGCTTCGGAAAGACCGAGGTGGCCCTGCGCGCGGCGTTCAAGTGCTGCCAGGACGGCAAGCAGGTCATGGTGCTGTGCCCCACGACCATTCTGGCGCAGCAGCACTTCGAGACGTTCAGCAAGCGCTTTGATCCCTACGACGTGCGCGTGGAGGTGCTGTCGCGCTTCGTGACGCCGGCGCAGCAGCGAAAGGCCCTGGAGGGCTTTGCCGACGGCTCGGTGCAGGTGCTCATAGGCACGCACCGCCTGCTGTCCGCCGACGTGAACCCGCACGACCTGGGGCTGGTCATCATCGACGAGGAGCAGCGCTTCGGCGTGCAGCACAAGGAGCAGCTGAAGAACATGCGCGAGCAGGTGGACGTGCTGACACTGTCTGCCACGCCCATTCCGCGCACCCTGCAGATGGCCATGAGCGGCGTGCGCGACATGAGCCTGATTCTGACTCCGCCGCCGGGACGCCTGCCCGTGAAGGTGTTCGTGGGCGAGTACAACCCCGACGTGGTCAGCGAGGCCATCAGGCGCGAGCTGGCCCGCAAGGGGCAGGTGTACTACGTCAGCAACCGCGTGAACACCATCGACGACGCCGTGGGCCGCGTGATGGAGGCGGCTCCCGAGGCGCGCGTGGGCGTGGCGCACGGACAGATGAGCCCCGCCCAGGTGGAGGAGGTCATGATGTCGTTCGAGGATCACGAGATCGATGTGCTCGTGGCCACGACCATCATCGAGAGCGGCATCGACAACCCCCACACGAACACGCTGATCATCGAGGACTCTCAGCGCATGGGCCTGGCGCAGCTGTACCAGCTGAAGGGGCGCGTGGGCCGCGGTCGCACGCAGGCGTACGCGTACTTCATGTTCCCGGGTGAGTTCCCGCTGACGCCGGAGGCCACCGACCGCCTGACGGCCATAAACGAGTACCAGGACCTGGGCAGCGGCATGCGTATAGCCATGCGCGACCTGGAGATCCGCGGCGCGGGCTCCCTGGTGGGGGCCGAGCAGCACGGCAACCTGAGCAGCGTGGGCTTCGACCTGTTTACCCAGATGCTGGGGCAGGCGGTCAGCGAGGCTCGCGGCGAGGCGCCCGAGGTGGCGGCCGGCGAGGTGAACATCAACCTGCCTGCCGACTTCTACCTGGCCGACGAGTACCTGCCCGAGGTCGACAAGCGCGTGCTGGCATACCGCAAGCTGGCCGGCGCCACCGAGCTGTCCGACGTGGACGACCTGCAGCGCGAGCTGGAGGAGCGCTGGGGCACCATGCCGCAGGCGGCGCGCAACCTGTTCGACCGCGCGCGCATCCGCATACGCGCGCAGCGTCTGGGCGTCACCAGCGTCATGCTGACGAACGGGCGCATCGTGTTCGTGGGGATCGAGGTGGAGCGCAGGTTGGCGCTGAAGTTCAAGGCGCGCCACGCGTTCTACTACCCGAAGACGCGCAAGCTGGCGTACCCGTATCGCCGCGGGCAGGAGGACCTGCTGCCGTGCGCGCTCGCCGTGCTGGAAGAGGTTGGCGGCGACGACGACAGCGACGAGGGGTAGCCGGGGGCGTGCGGCGGCGCTTCTCGCATGCGTCACTTGCGACGGCGATGCGTCCATTCGAGCACCCAAATGAGAGCGCGGGTCACGCCGACAACGCATAAAGGTGCTCAAACACCCTGTAAGGAGCTTCTTAGCGGGTGTTTGAGCACCATTTTGCATCTCGGGCCCGGTCGGGGCGGGTATTTGGGTGCTCGATTGGACGCGCCGTGACGAGTGGTCGCGCTCGGGCGCTGTCGGAAGGAGGAGCCAGCCGTTGGCGTCGGTCGTATGATTGTGCTGACAACTTCGAGGCAGGAGGTAACTCCCATGAGCGATGAAAACACGAATCCCCTGGACCAGCTGTGTGCGCAGGTGGACCAGCAGACGCAGGAGCGCGCGGGCTCGCCCGCTGACCAGCGCGAGTTCGAGGAGCTGGCGCGCACCATCTGGCGTCTGCGTCAGCCCGACGGCTGCCCCTGGGACAAGGTCCAGACGCACGACAGCATTGCCAAAAACATGATCGAAGAGGCATACGAGGCGGTAGACGCCATCCAGGCGCACGATGACGTTCACTTGCGCGAGGAGCTGGGCGACGTCTTGATGCAGGTGCTGCTGCATGCGCAGATTGCAGATGACGAGGGCTCCTTCGACATCCACGACGTCTGCCGCGAGCTGAACCAGAAGCTGGTCAGGCGCCATCCGCACGTGTTCGGAGAGCCGCAACCTGCCGACGCGCAGACCGATGACGCCCAATCTGACGGCTCGCAGCCCGGTGCCGGCGACGCGCCGACGGCGTCGAACGCGGCGCAGGTCCTGGACATCTGGGACCAGGTCAAGCGCGCCGAGCGCAGCGCAAAGGGCGAGGCCACGGGGGGGGGGGGGGAGCCGGGGCTTTTGGACTCGGTGCCCATCTCGCTGCCGGCGCTGATGCAGGCGCAGAAGATCTCGAAGCGTGCGGCAAAGGCCGGCTTCGACTGGCAGACCACCGACGACGTGTGGAACAAGGTCCACGAGGAGGTGGCCGAGTTCCAGGCCGAGCCGTCCGGATCGCAGCGCGCGTACGAGGAGTTCGGAGACGTGCTGTTCTCGCTGGTGAACGTGGCGCGAAAGGAGCAAATCGACGCCGAGGGTGCCCTGGCCTTCGCCAACCGCAAGTTCCGTCGCCGCTGGGCGGCCATGGAGCAGCTGGCCAAGGCGGAGGGCACGTCGCTGGATCAGTGCTCCGACCAGGAGTACGACCAGCTGTGGAACCGCGTGAAGCAGCAGGAGCGCCAGCAGGCGAAGAGCCAGCGGGAGGGCGACGAGGGCGGCGAGGCGTAAGCCCTTCTTGCCCGTGGTTCCGTCCGTCACTTTCGCTTCGCGCGTGTGCGGTGCGAAGCCCCTTGTACGGCTCGAAGCCTCCTCGTGCGGCGCGTTGCCTCTCGTATGGGGTAAAGCTCCTCGTACGACACAAAGCTCCTCGTACGACACGAAGTCCGTCGTGGCGTCTATCGCCCTGCGCTGCGTAGCTGTCGTGAGATGTTCGGGCTGGCGCGTGGCGTCTGTCATAATGGACCCCCATGGCACTCATGCTCGGCGGCGGGGAACCCGTCGGCCGGGCCAAACACACGGTGAAACGAAGCAAACATGAGCACCACTGATCCACATATCAACGACGCCGGCGCGCAGCAGGCCGCCCGCAAGCCGCAGAAGCGCGAGGGCAACCTCTCCGACGACTCCGGCGTCAATTTCATACGCACGACGACTCGCGACGTGCGCCGCAACCGGCGCGCCGCAAAGAAGGCCGCTGCCGAGAGGCTGGCCGGCGCGGGCGGAGACCACTCTGCCGCAAATCGCTCAGCTGCCAGCGCTTTTATGGCCAAGAAGAACGTGGCGGAGCAGGCGGGGGCGTCGGCACGGAACGGCTCGGCGACGCGGGGCGCTGCAGGGCAGGGCGCTGCCGAACAGGGGAGCGCCGCGCAGGACGGAGCTTCTGGCGGGTATGGGGTCTCTGCCAATGGACGTGGGCGCGCGGACGTTACAGCTGGCCCTGCCGGTGTAGCGGACGGCTTCGTGGGAGGCGCGACGGCTGGCTACCAGGGGGCTGGTGCGCAGACTGCTGACCCGAACGGCCAGGTGGCCACGGACGGCCAGGCGCAGGATTCTGGCGCTGCTGACAGCGGGAACATCGTCTCGATTTCCGGGCTGGCGGGCACGCCGCATGCGCAGATTGTGGGTGGCTGGCGTCGCTATCACGGAAACGACCAGGAAGACGGCGCATACGAGGCGCCTGGCGCCACGCCGGACGATGCGAACGCTGCCGATACGGCTACCGAGGTCCCCAACCATTCCGAGCCTGTGGCGGTTGTTACCGAAGGCACCGCGCACGCTGCGGCTGACAAGGCTGGAGCCTCGGCTGGATTCGGTGCAACTGGCGCGGGTGCTTCAACATCTGATACGTCGTCGGCAACCGTTTCGGCTGGTGCCGGATTTGCTGCTGGCGTGACCGAAGCTGGCGCGGTCGGGTCTGGTGCCTCCGCGGGCTTCGACGCCGCGTCATCCGACGCTGTCGCCTCCGACGAGGCTGCCCAGCACCGCGAGCGGATTGCCCACCGGCGAGAGAGGGGCCATCGTCGCAATAGTGACGAAGAAACCGCAGCTAAGAGTACTATTGCGGGGAGCAAGTCCTTCTCGCCGAAGGCAAGCATCACGAACCTGGGGGAGTGGCTGCGCTATCAGGGAGAGCGCTTCGTCGAGTTCTGGCGGCGCCACCCCAAGGGCATGGTCGCCGTGGTGGCGGTGGTCGTGGCCCTGGTCATGGTGTACGGCCCGGCTCGCGACTACTACGTGGCATGGCGCAGGCAGAGCGCTCTGCAGGCCACGTACGACGCGGTCTCGTCCGACAACGAGGCTCTGCAGGGCGACGTTGATCGCCTGCAGTCTCGCGAGGGAATCGAAGACGAAGCCCGCCGGCATGGCTATGGCTACTCGGGCGAAAGCACGATTGATGTCGAGGGGCTGCCGGACGACAGCGCAAACCAGGGCTCGAACCCCATTGACGGCGAGGTGCAGGCGCAGGAGACCGACCAGCCTTGGTACATTCGACTGGGTGACATCGTGTTTGGCTACACGCCCGACTCGGCAGGATAGCGGCTGGCAAGTTTCGTGCCAGAGGCCGCGCTGGGCTGCCATATCGAAGAAAGGCGAGGTAAAACATGGTACGCGTTGCGGTTATTGACATCGGTACGGTAACGGCGCGACTGGCGGTGGCCGACGTCGACGTGGACGCCGGGCATGTGGTGCGTCTGGCAAAGCAGTCGAACATCGTGAACCTGGGCCAGGACGTCGACCGCACGGGCAAGCTGCGCCAGGACGCCATGGACCGTCTGCTGCAGTGCATCGACGGCTACCTGGCGGCGGCGCGTGAGTCGAATGCGCCCGTGGTCTGCTGCACGCTGACCAGCGCTGCGCGCGACGCCAGCAACTCTGACGCCTTGCTGTCGCAGCTGGACGCTCGTGGGCTGCGCGCGCAGGTTATTCCCGGAGAGGTCGAGGGCTCGCTGACGTTCCTCGGCGTGGCGCAGGACTTCGTGGGCCAGCGCATTTTGGTGGCGGACAACGGCGGCGGATCAACCGAGATGGCCGTTGGCTCGCTGGCCGCTGACGGGCAGCTGCACCTGGAGTGGGTGCACTCGATCAACGTGGGCTGCCGTCGCATCACCGAGAAGTTCCTCAGTCGCAACGACCCTCCCACGGCGGACGACCTGGCCGCGGCGCACCAGTTTGCTGCGGCGGGCTTTGCTCCGTGGGTTCCCTGGAAGGGCGGGGACGCCCTGCCGAACGCGTCGAAGGAGCAGCCCAGCCGCATCGTCGTCACGGGCGGAACTGCCACGACGCTGGTGGCCATCCACAAGCACCTGGACCCGTACGATCCCAGGCAGGTGCATCTGGCAACGCTTTCGCGTTCCGACGTCGAGGCGCTGGAGACCAAGCTGGCCGGTATCAAGCTGGCGGAACGACAGAACGTCGCAGGTCTGCAGGCCAAGCGCGCGCCCGTCATCGTGGGTGGCACCGTGGCCGTGGACGAGCTGCTGCGCCAGACGGGCTTTGACCAGCTGACGTGCAGCGAGAGCGATTTGCTGTTTGGCATGAGCCTGGTTGCCGCGGCAACGTACAAGGATGTCGCATCGCCCCTGGGCTGGCGCCCCGAGCTGGCGCTGCTGTAGCGAGCGGCGCAGTTTGCGGACGCGGTTGTAGCAAGCGTCGCCCTTGCGAGCGCAACTGTTGCAGTAACCGGTGCGAACCCTGCCGGCCAACACGCAGCTCCTCCTTCGAAGCCGACCATGGCCAGAATTTGGCATGAGCCGACTCCGTGGGAGGGGCTGGCGGTAAGATAGGAATATTCGCTGGCAGCTGCTGCATTCGCCAACAGCTGCTGCGCGACAAGTCACGGGGGCGTGGCGGAATTGGCAGACGCAGGGGACTTAAAATCCTCCACCGAAAGGTTTGTGGGTTCGAGCCCCACCGCCCCTACCAGCGCTTTTTAGCCGGGCGCCTCGATTACTGGTCGCTGCGATGTCATGGTCTCTGATCGCTGATTTGCGCCGCTGTGGATTGCACCGATTCTGAGTACGTTGCTATGCAGCGCGCCGCTCTGGAGTGGTTGCTCTGGAATGCGCCACCGTGAAATCCCCGCTTGCGTGCGCTTCCCTGCGTGCGTTTCTCGGTTGCGAGAGATGTTGCGCACGTGAATTGAAATCATGTGCGCAGAATGACCTGAAATTCGCATTCTTGTGCGCACCTGCGCACAAGAATGCATTTTTCGAGCCTGCTTGCGCACGCGAGTTGAACTCTTGTGTGCAGGCATGGTTGGGAAATGGTTGGCGCTTCGACCAACTGCAAAGCGAAGGATGCCATGCCGGAGGGGACTTGCGCGAGGGCTTCGTTGAGGCGCGCTCTTCTTGACAGCCCTTGCGCTGCGCGCAAGGATTGCTACCTTTGCGCGCAAGACGTGCTGGAAATTGCACCTTTGCGCGCAGCTGCGAACAAAGGTGCACTTTTTGAGGCGATTTGTGCGCAAAGATGATTGCCTTTGCGCGCAAGGTTCGGGGAGCATGTGCGCGCAAGGTTCGGGCGGCATGTACGGTGCGCACCTAACAAAAAAGCGGCCCTGAGCAGGGTCGCTTTTGAATTCGTGGTGCCCCCAACGGGATTCGAACCCGTGTCGCCGCCTTGAAAGGGCGATGTCCTAACCGTTAGACGATGGGGACGTGCCGATAGAGTATAGCAAATCCGCGCGGCCGACCGGGGTAGGGCGGACGGTTTCGCAGCAGGCACACGAGCGAGGGCCGCCGTCTCGGCACGGCCGGCGCTGCCACCTAGTCCTAGTACTCGTCGTGCCAGTCGAAGCCGTTGCGGTCGGCGAAGTCGTGCGCGGACGCCAGGATGCCGGGCTGGTCCACCGCCCAGTGCACGAACTCGGGCATGTCGGCGATGATGGGGTCGGCCTCGTACACGGCGTAGACCGACTCGTCGAACGAGCCGGGCGCAAAGTCGGGCCGGTCGGGCAGGTAGCGCTCGACGTAGAACGGCTGCAGCAGCGTGTACGTGCCGCCCAGGCACAGCTGGTCAAAGCCGCGCAGGGCCCTGCGCGCCGCGCTCATGCGGCCCAGCTTGTACATCAGGATGACGCGTGACAGGTGGAACCACGCGTTCCCATGGTGCGAGAAGAGCGCGTCCAGCCTGTTGAACCCGTCCTCGTCCTCCAGGCGGGCCAGCGTCAGCGCCAGGGTGTAGCGTGCGCCCATCTGGTCCAGGGGCGATATCTCCAGCAGCGTGCGGCAGCGTCGCTCGGCCATGCCGAAGCGCGCGGTGTCTATGCACGAGCGGGCCAGCGCGGCGGCCACGCGCAGGCGCGGGCGGGCAAACACGTTGGTCCAGGCGTCGCCGGACACGCCGGCGGTCAGGGGGCCATCGTCTTCCTGCAGGGTCTTGTCCAGGTCGTTCACGGCGTCGAACACGTGGCTGGCCGAGTAGTCGGGCAGAAGCGCCCGCAGCAGCAGCGCGTCGACGCACCCGACGTCCAGCGTCAGCGCCTGGTTGCAGGCGTCCATCAGCTGCTGGTTCCTGCGCTCGCGCTCCTGGGCGTACGAGTCGTCGTCGCGCACGTCGTCGTCGGCCACCGAGGCACGGTGGCGGGCCAGCGCCTGGGTCACGATGTAGAACGCTCGCTCGGCGTCGTCGTCCACGAAGGAGGCGGGGTCCTTGCGCACGGCCAGCTCCAGCTCCTTGGATGCCTGGTCGGAAAGGCCGCCCAGCTTCCTGCGGCGCTTCAGCGTCAGGCGCTGTATCAGCTCCTCGTTGGCATTCATCGCGGCATGCCTCCCTCGCCCGGGCGGGCTCCTCCCTGGCCGGGCAGGCCGGCGTCGCCCTGGCCGGAGCCGGGAGTACCCGGCGTGCCGGAGTCTCCGCGTCCCTGCATGCGCTCGCGCATGATGGCCATGGCGGCGCTGGGATCGCGGTGGGCGCTGGCTACGGCCAACCAGTCGCTGAGGGCACCGCGTCCCTGGTCGTCACGTCCTTCTTGGAACAGGACGGAGCCCTCGGACACGGCCAGGATGACCTCGTCCTCGCTGTACGGCGGCACGCAGAGGCGCGAAAAGTACCCGTCGGAGAACTCGCTCTGGCGGATGAGCACCTCGGCGGCGTTGGGCTGCAGGTGCAGCAGCTGCTCCAGCGCCGAGCTGGCCATCTGGGGGTCGTCGGTCTTGAAGCCCATGGCCGCGCGCGCCAGAAGCGTCCACGGGTCGTCGGCCGCGCGCTGGCAGCCGGGGACGAACGTGTGCGCCTCCAGGCCCTGCAGCTCCTGCATGTCCTCCAGCTTGGCCGCCGCATAGGTGGCGGTGAAGCGGATGTCCGCAGCGTCGGTCGGGTCCAGCTGGAACGCCTGGTGGGCTATGCGCAGCGCCTCGCGGTTGCGGCCGCAGATGAGCGCCTGCTCGCTCCAGGACGCCAACCAGCGCAGATACGGCCTCAGTGCCAGGTCCCTGCTCAGGTGGGCGCGGTCGGGGTTGTCCTCCTGCGCGCTCAGCTGCGTGGCCTCGTCGAGGGCCTTCTGGTAGGAGGCCTTTGCCTGGTCGGCGTTGTCGCGCAGGTACCGATAGTAGGCCTCGAACGAGCGCAGGCGCAGTGCCTCGCTCATGCGGCGCGCGTCAAAGTCGTCGGGGTCCAGCGACAGGGCCTCGTCCAGGTACTGCTGCGCGCGGTGGCGCAGCTTGCGGTACGTGGGCTCGTCGGCGAAGGGCGCCTTGTAGTCCACCAGCATGGCGGCCTCGCTGACCAGGTGAAACGACCGGTCCGCGTCGGTCTGGGGCAAAGAGTCGCGGTCCTGCGCAAACCTGCGCCCGAACGATGCGAACTCGCGCGCCACATCCGTGGCGCCGCTTTGCTCCAGCGTGCGCGCATAGCGCAGCCAAAGCCGCTGGTAGTCTTCGTGTTGTGGGTTGTAGGCCATCCACGCTCCAAGAAAGGGGACGCCGGCACCTGCCAGGGCGGCGTTCCCGCGATAGGTTGCTTTCTAGGGACATGTTAGCCGAGTGCCGGCGTGCGCCCTGCGAGCAACCTGCAAAGGTGCAGGCCACGTGAAGTCGCAGCTGGCTGGCCGCCTGCGGCAGTTCGGATGCGTGGTCGTCCCGAACGGGGCTGCCCTTCTTGCACCAAGGTGGCATGAATGACCAGTTACCTGTGTACAACTAAGAAAGTCAATGCGACTTCAGCGTAATTTCTGCGACCGCGACGATAAAACGGTTGTTCGGTTCTCATGAATAAACAAGTTCATAATGTGTAATTATCTCCTATGGTGCATGCGGGTCAGGGGGCTCGCGGCACTGCCCACAGGGCTTTGTTCTCTGTTGGTGCGCAGGTGTGCCTGCGCCAACCGTTTGGAGGAGAGAAATATGGGACGTTTTACCAACCCGCGTGATGTCTACTTTGGTGAGGGCGCTCGCCACGAGGTCAAGAACCTCAAGGGTCACAAGGCCATCATCGTCTCCGGCGGCCACAGCATGCGTCGTGGCGGCTTCCTGCAGGATGTCCAGAAGGACCTGGAGGACGCTGGCTTCGAGGTAAAGCTATTCGAGGGCGTCGAGTCCGATCCTTCCGTCGAGACCGTCGAGAAGGGCGCTGCGGCGATGCGCGAGTTCCAGCCTGACTGGATCGTTGCCATCGGCGGTGGCTCGCCCATCGACGCCGCAAAGGCCATGTGGGTCTTCTACGAGTATCCCGACGAGTCCTGGGACGAGATCATCAAGCCCTTCAACTTCCCCGAGCTGCGTCACAAGGCTCACTTCTGCGCCATCTCCTCGACGTCCGGCACCGGCACCGAGGTCACCGCGTTTTCGGTCATCACGAACTATCAGCAGGGCATCAAGTACCCACTGGCCGACTTTAACATCACCCCTGATGTCGCCATCGTGGACCCCGAGCTCACCTACAGCATGCCCGCAAAGCTGTGCGCGCACACCGGCATGGACGCTCTGACGCACTGCCTCGAGGCCTACGTCTCGACCGCTGCCTCCATGTTCACCGACGCCAACGCCCTGCACGGCATCCGCGAGATCACCGAGTGGCTGCCCAAGTCCTACACGGGCGACCATGAGGCTCGCGCGCACATGCACGAGGCTCAGTGCATCGCCGGCATCGCATTCTCCTCGGGCCTGCTGGGCATCGTCCACTCCATGGCTCACAAGACCGGCGCTGCCTTCGAGGGCGGCCACATCATCCACGGCTGCGCAAACGCCATGTACCTGGGCAAGGCCATCCAGTGGAACGCCAAGGACTCCCGTGCAAAGGAGCGCTACGCCTACGTGGCCAAGGAGATCCTGCATCTGCCCGGCACGACCGACGACCAGCTGGTCGACAGCCTGGTGCAGAAGATCCGCAGCATGAACGATCAGCTGAACATCCCGCAGGGCATCAACAACTACGCCGTGGGCGGCATCAAGGCCGACGCCAACGACCAGCCCGTCATGGTCTCCGAGGCCGAGTTCAAGGAGAAGCTGCCCAAGATCGCCGCGAACGCCGTTCTGGACGCCTGCACGCCTGAGAACCCGCGCGAGACCAAGCAGGAGGACTTCGAGAAGATCCTGACCTGCTGCTACTACGACGAGCCCGTCACGTTCTAACTCGAAGGCTCTGCGCGGGCGCAAGTGGCGCGGCGCATCCGTGCTTGCTTACTGCCAGACATTGCTTCATGGGGAAGGGGACCGTTTGGCCCCCTTCCTTTTTTATGCCGGCTACAATGGGACTCCATTGGCGCGGCGCGGACGCTCGAGTTGGCGCGCGCCCAAGGTAGCGTGGGGCATGACGAGGGGAGATTGCGTGCTGCTGGACGTGCTGCAGAGCGAGACCGTGGCCGAGGAGCGCTACGTCGAGGACGAGCAGGCCACGGGCGAGTCGCTCGAGGGCCTGGACCTGGGCTTTTGGGAGTTTCGCGGATGCGAGTTTCGCAACTGCCGCCTGTGTGGCACCAAGCTGGCAAAGGCCAGCTTCTACGGCTGCACCTTCACGGCGTGCGACCTTTCGGGCGTCGACCTCACGAGCGCGTTCTTCAAGAGCTGCAAGCTGGAAGGCTGCAAGCTGGAGGGCGCGAACCTGGGCAAGGCCATCCTGCGTCAGACCAGGCTGAAGGACTGCGCCTGCAGGTACGTCGCCTGCGCCGAGAGCAAGTGGGAGGGCTGCGTGCTGGATGGCTGCGATTTGCGCGAGTCCTTCTTTGACGGGGCAAAGTTCCAGCAACGCACGAAGTTCCAGAACTGCAACCTGCAGAAGGCCGACCTGTTTCGCACGAAGCTGGCCGGGATGGACCTCAGCACCTGCGACATCGCGGGCATAGCGCTGGGGCCCGACCGCGCGGAGATCCGCAATGCCGTCATCGGCATCGACCAGGCGCCCGACGTGGCCATGCTGTTGGGCGTAAAGATCCGCCTGGACTAGCCGGCTTTCGAGGCCATTTGGCCCCGCAAGAAGAACGTCCTTCTTGCCTATGCTTTGCCCTGACGCGGGCGGCGCTGCGCCTACCCCTGGTGCTTGGCCAGCGCGGCCCGCAGCATGTCGGCGTCCAGGGCGTCCGGCACCAGCTGGCCGTTCTGGTGCTCGAACGACTCGGTGCCGCGAGCCAGCACGCAGACGACGGTCTTCTGCTGGCTTTGGTATGCCAGGTCGACGGCGCGCTGAACCGCCTGGGCGCGGTTGGGAACTATCTCGTAGCTGGCACCCTGCGGAGCGGCCTTGGCCATGGCCGCGCAGATGTCCTCCACGCGCTCGTGCCCGGGGTCGTCCTTCGTGAACACCATGTGGTCTGACCACTTGGCGGCCTCGACGGGAAGCTCTTCTCGACGTTCGACGGCCTTGTCGCCCGTGGCGCCAAAGACCGAGATGATGCGCCAACCGGGGAACTCCTTGCGCACGCTGGGCCCGAACTTCGAGAAGGACATGGCGTTGTGCGCGAAGTCCACGATGCCCACGACGTGGCCGTCGGAGGAGGGGACCAGCTCCATGCGGCCGGGCACGCTGACCTGCGAGAGGCCGCGCACCACCTGGTCGGCGCCGATGCCCAGGACCTCGCACACGGCGATGGCCGCCAGGGCGTTGTCCACGTTGAATAGGCCGGGCATGCTCAGGGTGACGTTGGCCTCCCAGGAGGGGGTGTGCACCAGGAACTGGTTCTGGCCGAAGCCCGAGTCCACGTGGTCGCACCACACGTCGGCGTCGTGACCGTGGCGCCTGTGGCCCTGGCTGGAGAACGTCAGCGTGTGCTGGCAGGCCTTTGCGGCTTCCAGAACCTCGTCCAGGTGGTCGGTCCCCAGGTTTACGACGGCCACCTTGGCCTGCCGGAAGATCCGCAGCTTGGAGGCAAAGTAGTCCTCCCAGGTGGGGTGCTCCAGGGGCGAGATGTGGTCGCGGCCGATGTTCAGGAACACCGCAACGTCCAGGCCCAGCCCGTCGACGCGGTTGTACTTCAGCGCCTGGCTGGACACCTCCATCACGAGGTAGGGCAGACCTGACGCGGCGGTGTTGGACACGTGGCGCCACAGGTCGCACGGCTCGGGGGTGGTGTTGATGGACTCGGCGCTCTCGACGCCATCGAAGGTCTGGATGGAGCCGATGATGCCTGTGCGCGGATGGCCCGGCTGGCCCGCGTCCAGGACGGAGCGCAGGATGTAGCTGGTAGTGGACTTGCCCTTGGTGCCGGTGATGCCCACCACCTGCAGCTGGCGGTCCGGATGGCCCCAGGACTCCAGCGCCACCAGGGCCATGGCGGGCCTGAGGTCAGAGGCCACCAGGGCAGGCACACCGTGCGCCACCTGGGACAGCTGCTGGGCGTGCTGGGCGTCGCACAGGTAGGCGACGGCGCCCTTCTGCAGCGCGGACTCCAGGTAGGCGGGCTTGAACGCCGCGCCCTTGCACACAAAGATGTGCCCTGCCCGCACGAAGCGGGAGTCGGAGTCGGCGCCTGTGACCTGGGGGTCGTGAGCCGGGGAGTCCGGCACCAGGTCCACGGTGTGATCCAGTAGATCATGTGCGGCCAAAAGATCGGCCAGTGAGGAAACCCTTGTAGTATTCATGCGGCACAGTATATCCCGTCTGTGCAAACTCCAGGTGACGCTTACGTTTTCATGAAGTGTCGTACACAAAATGCGCTTGCCGAGGGCTTTGCGAGCGCCCGTCGACGACGATGGCGTATAATTACTACTCCGTTGGCACACGCCGTGTGACAACTACCAACCGGGCGATTGGCGCAGTGGCTAGCGCAGGTGCCTTACAAGCACAAGGTCAGCAGTTCGAATCTGTTATCGCCCACCATGACAGCGCGCGGGCCCCGTTCCATCGGAATGGGGCCCGCATTTGTACGGATGAGTTTCCATGGCGATGTGCCCGCTTTGATGGTGAGGCACGTTTGGAGGTGCCGAATGGCAGGTGACGCAGAGCCGCGTCGCTCGGAGGGGCGGGCGGCGGACCAGATGAGGCACGTCAAGCTGACGCGCCAGGTCATGAAGAACGCAGACGGGTCGTGCCTGGCCGAGTTTGGCGACACGCGCGTGCTGTGCGCGGCCACGGTGGAGGAGGGCGTCCCCCGCTGGCGAAAGGGCTGCGGTGCCGGCTGGGTCACGGCCGAGTACGCCATGCTGCCGGCCAGCACGAACCGGCGCACCCCGCGCGAGTACAAGGGTCGCAAGGGCCGCTCCATGGAGATCGAGCGCCTGGTAGGCCGTTCGCTGCGCTCGGTGTGCGACCTCGGAGCGCTGGGCGAGCTCACCGTGACCGTGGACTGCGACGTCATCCAGGCCGACGGCGGCACCAGGACGGCGTCCATCACAGGCGCATGGGTGGCGCTGCACGATGCGCTGATGGCGCTGGTCCAGAAGGACCAGCTGCCACGCCTGCCCCTGCGCGGCCAGGTGGCTGCGGTGTCCATGGGCATCGTGCGCGGCCAGGCGCTTCTGGACCTGGACTACCAGGAGGACTCGCATGCCCAGGTGGATCTGAACCTGGTGGGCACGGCCGACGGCGGCATCGTCGAGGTGCAGGGCACCGGCGAGCAGGCTCCGTTCACCCGCCAGCAGCTGGACCAGTTGCTGGACATGGGCCAGACGGGCATCCAGAAGCTGGTGGCCCTGCAGCAGAAGGTCACGAACTTCCGGTCGTAGCCTCAGGCGGGCTGCGACCCCTCCGACAGGGCGGACATTCTCGACAGAACCAGCCCTTCTTGCACACCTAGCCCTTTTGGCACATATAAGGAGAAGCACATGAGCGAACTGGACCTCAAATCCCTGGACCCCGCCCACACCGTGGTGGTGGCCACCGGGAACCCACACAAGGTCACCGAGATCGAGGCCATCCTGGGCCCCATCATGTCCGACTGCCGCTTTGTGGCGCTGGGCCAGCTGGGCGACTATCCCGACCCCGTGGAGGACGGTGACACCTTTACGGCAAACGCCCTGATAAAGGCGCGTTCCGCCTTGGACCAGACGGGGCTTTCCGTGGCGGTGGCGGACGACTCGGGCCTGTGCGTGGATGCCCTGGACGGCGCGCCGGGCATCTATTCGGCGCGCTGGGCCGGCCAGCATGGCAACGACGACGCGAACAACCAGAAGCTGATGCAGCAGATGGCCGACGTGCCCGAGGGCCAGCGCGGCGCGCACTTCCACTCGTCGGTCGTGCTGGTGGTGCGCGACGAGGACGGTGAGGAGGTCCTGGTGGGCAACGGGGACTGCCCCGGCCGCATTGGGTTCCAACCGTGCGGCAACAACGGCTTTGGCTACGACCCGCTGTTCTTGCTGGACGACGTGCCCGGAAAGACCATGGCCCAGCTGGAGCCGCAGCAGAAAAACGAGATCTCGCACCGCTATCGCGCCCTGATGGACCTGGCCGCAAAGCTGGGCGAGTAGGCCGGCGGACGGACTAACGGGCTGCGGCTCGTGGTGCCGCTGCGCCGGTTCACCGAACGTCGCCGCTTTGCGCGTCTGCCGAAGAAGAACCTTCGATCACGAAGGTTCTTCTTTTGTGTGGCGTATTGTTATAACAAATCGTGCTAGCATATAGCTTGATATCAGAAACACAGGTAGACGGCCTGCCTTATACTTTGTGCCAGCGCCATAAGCAAGGCCGTCCGAACGAAAGGGGAAGCCATGAGGGTCGTTCGTACCACCGACTACCACGACATGAGTCGCAAGGCAGCCAACGTCATTTCCGCGCAGGTCATCCTGAAGCCCGACAGCGTGCTGGGCCTGGCCACCGGCAGCTCGCCCATTGGCACCTACGAGCAGCTGGCAAAGTGGAACCAGAAGGGCGACTGCGACTTCAGCGCCGTCACCACGTACAACCTGGACGAGTACCGCGGCCTGACGCACGACGACCCGCAGAGCTACCACTACTTCATGCGCAAGAACTTCTTTGACCACATCAACATCGACCTGGCAAACACCCACGTGCCGGACGGGTCGAACCCTGACGCGGCTGCGGCGTGCGCGCAGTACGACCGCGAGGTGGCGGCGGCCGGCTACCCCGACCTGCAGCTTCTGGGCGTCGGGCGCAACGGCCACATCGGCTTCAACGAGCCTGACGACGTCTTTAGCAAGGGGACGCACTGCGTGAACCTGACGCAGAGCACCATCCAGGCGAACAGCCGCTTGTTCGAGCGCGAGGAGGACGTCCCGCGCCAGGCATACACCATGGGCGTCCAGACCATCATGTACGCTCGCATGATTCTGCTGATTGCCAGCGGCAAGGACAAGGCCGAGGCCGTCCGCGACCTGATCTACGGCCCCGTGA
The DNA here is from genome assembly GCA_051878835.1 of Atopobiaceae bacterium. Lineage (GTDB taxonomy): Bacteria > Actinomycetota > Coriobacteriia > Coriobacteriales > Atopobiaceae > Olsenella_K. The sequence goes on along the minus strand of JBJEKW010000015.1, from coordinate 3,256 downwards.
CGCCGCGTTGCCCCGCGTCCATCCTGCAGCTGCACCACCACTGCATCGTCATCGCCGACGAGGACGCCCTCTCCCTGTGCCCGAAGGAGTAGGGGCGCAGCTAGCCGGAGGTGCTGGAGGCGTGGGGCGAAGGCATGTGCGGAAGATCGCACAGCCTGGTGCCGTCCGCTCAGTCTCCATTGGCGCTCTATGGGGCTAACTTGCTGCAACAGAAGGCGCCGTCGGACTTCGTGTCCGGCGGCGCCTTTCGTTTGGGCTTCGAGCTGGCTGTTCTTCTTGCCCCGGGTACGAACGGCCGCGTGCAACCTAGGTGCGAGCTAGGCCATCCGCGGGTGTGGCCTGGCCTACGCGTCCAGGACCTGCGGCTCCTTGGAGTAGTGGTTCAGGACCTCGCAGCCGTCGTCGGTCACGATGACCAGGTCCTCGATGCGCACGCCGATGTCGCCGGGGATATAGATGCCAGGCTCGATCGAGAAGCACTGGCCGGGCTGCACGGGCTCGTGGTGCGTCGAGCTGACGTCGCCGGGCTCGTGGTCCTCCAGGCCAATCTGGTGACCCAGGCGATGCGTGAAGTACTGGCCATAGCCGGCGTCCTCGATGATCTTTCGCGCGGTCAGGTCTAGCTGCGCAAACTCGACGCCGGGGCGGACCAGCTTCTCGGCGGCCTCGTTTGCGCGGCGCACCGTGTCGTAGACCTCCAGCTGGTGCGCGGTCGGCCGTGCGGTGAAGAACGTGCGCGTCATGTCCGAGCAGTACCAGTCGCGACGGCAGCCCACGTCGAACAGCACCATGTCGCCCTTTGCCAGGACGGTGTCGTCGGGCTCGTGGTGCGGGTCGGCGGCGTGGTCGCCAAAGCTGACGATGGGGGTAAAGCTGTGGTCCTGGGCGCCCAGGGAGCGATACTCGCCCAGGAGACCCTCGGCGATGCTGCGCTCGCTTGCGCCGACGTGCACCTGGCTGGCCAGCCACGCCATGGCCTGGTCGTTCGTCAGGGACGCCTGGCGCATGAGCTCCTGCTCGCGGGCGTCCTTGACCGAGCGGGCCTCGTCCACGGCGAACGAGCACAGCTCGACGCCCGTGCAGGCGCCCGAGCGCATCAGGGGCACCAGCCAGCGAGCGGCCAGGTTCTTGTCGACGCCCAGGGCGGCGGCGTGGTTGGTCGCCTGCGCCACCAGGGGAATGGGGTCATCCGTGTCGTCGAAGGTCACGACGGCGTCCGCGGCGCCCGTGGCATCGGGGAACAGGCGGTTGCAGAACAGCGTGGAGGCGATCCCGCCATCCTCCTGGGTCAGATACAGGGCAAAGAAGCGCTCGTAGGGCTGGGTGTAGTAGCCAGTCAGGTACCAGATGGACATGGGATCGGTAATCAGCGCCTGGGAAAGGTCGCGCTTCTGCAGGTTATTCAGCACTTTGCTGACGCGTTTGACGTTCACGGGGGCTCCTCTCGAACGAAGGTGTGTGACTCTGCGAGTGTAGCGCCTTGCGGAGCGGTGGGCGTGCGAGCCGACGGTTTGGGAGCCGTGTGTTGGCGCTGCGCGAGGCGGTGGCACGAACCCGCGACAGTGCCGCGGCGCGATGCCGCGGAGGTGCGGCGATGTAAAAATGAAGATGTGCCAGCAAGCGGTAGCATTTCCGCGTTCAGCTGGGTAAACTTAGAGAGTACGTCAATTTATATGCTCGTGCATGCTGTCGCTATCGTGGCAGGGCCAACGCCTGGTCTAGCTACGAGGGCGAGGTGCACTTCTTGTGCCATTGAGCCAGTTGGGCTCGCATGCGTGTGGCGTTGCTAGCAGAAGGCAGTGGTGCGTGATGGAGAACGAGATTCCGCCCGTCAACAGGGTAGACGAGATTCGGTCCGAGCTTAGTCGGCTGCAGGGCCAGCGCATCAGAGTGCGTGCAAACATGGGCCGCTCGCGCATCGTCGAACGCACGGGCACGCTGGTGCAGGCGCACCCCTCGCTGTTCGTGATCGAGGTCGAGGAGCGCCGCGGCCGCAAGGCGCGTCAGTCCTACCAGTACGTGGACGTGCTCACGGGCACCGTCGAGCTGTACGACATTGACACCGGCGAGCGCCTGCTGGACTTCACGACCGAGGAATAGCTTTTATCTTTTATGCGAGTGGCCGCCTGCGATGGGCGGCCACTCGCGTATCTGCCGGACCTCGTCGGCAAGCTGGCTGCCACTATCGAGCTAGCCGCCACTATCGAGCTAGTTGCCATCATTGAGCTAGCCGCCTCTATGTCTAGAATTGCGAGGAGATGGGCCCCATGAGCCTGGCGTTGAGTGCCCCTGCGAAGGTGAACCTGTATTTGGGCGTCCACGCCCAACTGGACCAGCGCGGATACCACCGCGTGGACTCCATCATGGTTGCCCTGGACCTTGCCGATACGGTGCGGATTCAGGAGGGCGCGCGCCTGGAAGTGCGCTGCGTGCCCGAGGTCGACTTCCCGCAACAAAAGAACACCGCGTACAAGGCGGCCGTGCTGATGGGCCGCGCCTTTGGCCGGCCGGTTCCCGCTGGAATCACGCTGTACAAGCGCATTCCCGAGCAGAGCGGCATGGGCGGCTCGTCGTCGGATGCCGCCAGCGTGATCTTGGCGCTGTGCCAAAGCTGGGGCATAGACCCCGGCGATTCCGCGGTTTTGCAGGTCGCAAAGCAGGTCGGGGCGGACGTGCCCTTCTTCCTTGACCCGAGGCCAACCCTTTTGGTGGGCGGTGGCGATCAACCGAGCGAGAAGTTCGCTCCGATGGCGGGCGTTCCCGTAGTCGTCGTGCGCCCAAACGGGTCCGGAGTTGGCACAAAGCAGGCATACGAGGCCTTCGACCAGATGCATCCGCAGGTCCCCGACGTGGAACCTATGGTTCAAGCCCTGAGGGCACGCGACCTGGATGCCGTTTGCTCTGCGCTGGGGAACAACCTGGACCCGGTGGCCTGTCGACTAAACCAAGGCTGCGCCCACGTGAAGTCATGGCTTCAATCCAGGCAAGAAGTGCGTGCGTGCCAGGTGACGGGCTCGGGAAGCTGCGTATTTGGTATCTGCCGCGATGACGAGGGCGCGAGAGGTATCGCCGAGGCCGCCAAAGCGCAGCTGGGATGCTGGTCTGTTGCGGCCCGTACTATATAGAGGCGTAGGTAGGCAAGGAAGTCTAAGAGTGTGGGGCGAGTCGCAACTGCCAACTCTCCTCGCTGGCATTTCACATAGGGGGCCCTCCCGCGTCGCGGGAGGGCCCCCTCCCCTATGCCCCGCCGATTGTG
>JBJEKW010000014.1:0-19142 GCA_051878835.1 Atopobiaceae bacterium | reverse complement strand
CGGATGGCCGGATGGAAGGATGGCCGGACGTTGGGACGGCGGCGCAAGCGCCTCTCCCTCCACGCGCGCATGCCGTGCCTGGACTTTGTAAGGGCGTGACAGATGCGTGCGCGCTTCTTGCCTTTTGGCGAACCTTGGCTGACGTTTTGATTACTGACGGCTTGCCCAAACTCGAGTGGCAGCCCTTAGCCTTGGGCTGAAATGGGGCTGCATGTGAGCCCCACAACTCGAGGAGAGGGGCAAAGTCTATGCAACTTCGCAAGTTGACCGACTTGCCAGGCAACCAACGGGGCGACCAGAAGGCCGTACTCCCGTGGACCGCTGGCAAGAAGGACCGTCCGGCCGACGCCACCGGTGACGGCAGCCATCGCGTGCACGGCGGCCTGCGTCGTGTCGTGACGCTGGTGGCCGTGGCCCTGGTGGCCGTGGCGTTGACGGTCGTTGGCCTGTACAAGCCCACGCAGGCGACTGCTTCGGGCACCGACCAGGACATCGTGGTCTCGGGCACCACCGTGTGGCAGTACCGCGACGACAACCAGGCACCGGCCGACGGCTGGAAGACCTCTGCCGCCACGACCGACACCGCGTGGAAGCAGGGCACCGGCAGCTTCGGCGCAAAGAACGGCAAGATTGCCGACTTGGGCGACGGCTACACCCCCAAGGTGCTGCTGACCCAGTACGTCGACGGCCAGGACGGCGTCGACATCCCCGTGTACTACTTCCGCACCACCTTTGACGTGACCGACCCGTCCGCCATCACGGGCGTCACCGGCCAGTTCGCCTACGATGACGCGGCCACCATCTACATCAACGGCGTGCGCGTGGGCGGAGCCGACGACTCCAGCTTTGACGCCAACGGCTACGGCGGCTCCAACGCCAGCGCCCCGCAGACCGCAAAGATCTCGTTCCAGGACATCGCCTCCCTGAACCTGAAGCAGACGGGCAACGTCGTTGCCGTCGAGCTTCATAACGGTCGCGCGTCCAGCAGCGATATCTACTTCGACCTGACCAAGCTGACGCTGACCACGCAGGACGCCCAGCCCGCAGACGACATCAAGGACGTCGAGTTCGCCGTGGGCTCCGACGAGACCTCCCGCAACTTCAACTGGCTGGCCACCTCCGCTAACGACTCCTATGTGGAGTACGTCCAGAAGCCTGCTGCCTACCAGTCCGGCGACGCCTTCCCCGAGGAGAGCGCCACCAAGGTCCAGGCCACGCAGGACGAGTCCGACCGCGACGGCTACAAGTCCTACAAGGCCACCATCGACGGCATCAAGGGCTCCACGACCTACCTGTACCGCGTGGGCAACGACGACAAGTGGTCCGACACCTACGAGTTCACCACTCGCGCGCAGGGCAACGGCGCCTCGTTCAACTTCCTGTTTGCCGGCGACCCGCAGATCGGCGCAGGCGGAAACGTTGAGGACGAGACCCTGGGCTGGACGAACACGCTGAACCGCGCCATCAACCAGCTGGGCGGCGTCAACTTCGTGGTTTCCGCCGGCGACCAGGTGAACAACAGCACCAACATCTCCCAGTTCGACGGCTACTACGCTCCCAGCGCGCTGAAGTCCGTGCCGCAGGCCACCACCGTGGGCAACCATGATGCCAGCGCCTGGACCTACACCGACTACAACAACATGCCCAACGTCTCGGACTACGGCAAGACCACGAAAGCCACGGGCTACGAGTCCGGTGACTACTGGTACACCTACAACGGCGTACTGTTCATGGACCTGAACTCCAACAACACGACGACCTCCGAGCACAAGGCGTTCATGCAGGAGGCCATCCGCCTGAACCCCAACGCCACGTGGAAGATCGTCGTGTTCCACCACTCCGTGTTCAGCGTGGCAAACCACTACACCGACACCGACATCATCCAGCGTCGCGCCGAGCTGCCTGCTGTCTTTAGCGAGCTGGGCATCGACGCAGTGCTGATGGGCCACGACCACTACTACACGCGCACCTACATGATCGATGGCTCGAACGGCAACCAGCCCGTCGTGCCTGATGGCAACGACGTCAAGAAGGGCGAGAAGGCCCCGAACGAGGTCGTGAACCCCGCCAAGGGCCAGGTGCTGTACCTGACCGCCAACTCCGCCTCTGGCTCCAAGTACTACAAGCTGAACAGCGAGCTGGCCAATGGCCTGCCCGACTACGTGGCGGTGCAGGACCAGTTCAACCGTCCGTCCATCACCAACGTCGCCGTGACCAGCGACTCCCTGAAGTTTGACACCTACTACACCGACAGCGACCAGATGGAGCAGATGGACAGCTTCACCATCAAGCGCACCGTCGACACGTCGGAGGCCCCCACCATCAAGGTTCCCTCGACGGACGTGCAGGTGAAGGTGGGCCAGACGTTCGACCCCATGGCCGGCGTCACTGCCGCCGCGGCTGACGGCACCGACCTGACCTCCTCCGTAAAGTGCACCTTCCAGGACGCCGACGGCAACGCGGTGGACGTCATCGACACCTCCAAGGAGGGCACCTACACGGTGACGTACACCGTGAACGACGCCAACGGCAACACCGGCACCGCCACGGTGAAGGTCAGCGTCGTGAAGGACGACTCCGCTGCGAGTGGCTCCGACGACGGTAACGGCACCGCCGCCAACACCACCGACAAGAGCAGCTCGGACACCATCAGCCCCAGCACTTCCGGTAACGGCAGCTCCTCGGCCCGCAAGGCCAGCGACAGGACCGCCTCCACCGGGAATTCCGGCTCGGGATCCAGCCCAAAGATGGGCGACCCCTTCTCCATCGGCCTCCTCGCAGCCTTTGCCGCAGCGGGCGTGGCCCTGGTGGGCCTGGCCATCTACCTGCGTCGCAAGGGTCGCGACCACAGCTGCTAGCACCATAGTCAACGAATGACCCAACGACCGGTCGCCGGGCACAACACCGACGGCCGGTCTGGCTTTTGCCCTTCTTGCCCCGCGCATGGCCATGGGGGAGGAGGGCAGCTGAGCGGCGACCCATCGGGTCGCCCGTCGCAAAGCAAACAGACATAGGACAAACGAAGCGGGAGCTCTCAGTGAAATCACCAGACAACGGCATCCAGCACAACGACGAACCAGGGCAAGAAGAACGACCTCGCCCGAAGTGGGACCGGTGGCACGGGCTGCCCCGCATCCACTGGGACTGGCGCGACGTCGCCACGCTGGCGGCGATGGTGCTGGTGTCCGTGGCGGTGCTTATGTACAGCAGCAGCGCCGACCTGTCGTTTCGCATGCTGACGGCAGACGCCACAACGTATCCCACCGCCACGGTGGAGCAGGTCCTGGGAGAGCAGCTGGAGCCCGAGGAGGGCACGGGGCGCTACCTGGGCACGCAGGAGATTCGGGTGCGCATAGACACCGGCAACTCGGCCGGGCAGGAGGTGGAGCTCACGAACAGCCTGTCGGCCACCCACAACGTGCTGGCAAAGGTGGGAGGCCGCCTGGTCATAAAGGCCGAGCAGCAGGAGGGGCTACAGCCGTACTACTCGGTGTTCAACTACGACCGCGGACCTGCCATCCTGGGAACGCTGGTGGCGTTTGCCGTGCTGATGTGCGCGGTCGGCGGCACGAAGGGCCTGCGCAGCCTTCTGGGCCTGGCCTTCGGCGTGCTCATGGTGGCGTGCTTCCTTCTGCCCGCCGTCTACTCGGGCGTGCCCGCGCTGCCGGCCTGCCTGGTGACGGCCGCGGTCATCACGTTCTTCTCGATGATGCTCCTGAACGGGTGGAGCACGAAGACCTACGCAGCCATCGCGTCGACGCTGCTGGGCGTGCTGGCGGCCATGGTGGCCTACCTGGTGCTCTCTGCCGTGCTGCAGGTCAGCGGCTTCAACCAGGACGGCGCGGAGGAGCTCATCTTGGTGCAGCAGTCCACGGGCCTGGACGTGGGGCAGACGCTGTTCGCGGGCGTGATGGTGGCCTCGCTGGGAGCGGTCATGGACCTGTGCATGTCCATCGCGTCCGCACTGTTCGAGCTGGCTGACCAGCATCCCGGGCTGAGCTTCGGCGACGTCGTGAGGTCGGGCTTCTCGATGGGCGGCGACATGATTGGCACCATGTGCCAGACGCTGGTTCTGGCCTTCGTGGGGTCAAGCCTGCCGTCGCTTCTGGTGCTGATGGCGTACGGCATCGACCTGGCGCAGCTGCTGTCCTCGGACTACCTGGCTGTCGAGCTCCTGCACAGCTTCGTCGGCGGCATGGCCGTCGTGCTGTGCGTGCCCATAACCGCGCTCGTGTGCGCCCGCTTCCTGGCGGGGCCGCGGCGGGCGGCAGCTCGCTAGGTCGCGGCACGAAAAAGGCACCTTGCGCAGCGCAAGGTGCCTTGGGGGGTCACGGCGTCGGACGCGGTCAGCGCGACTTCACGCGCAGCACGACGTACTGGGCCACGAACAGGCCAAACAGCACGACGTGCGAGATGAGGTAGGCGTACACGGCGCCGTCGAAGCCCAGCATGTGCACGAGCGAGTAGCTGAGCACGAAGGCCACCACCAGGCCCACCAGGTACAGGCGGGTGGCCAGGTCCTGCTGGCGCAGCACCGTCAGCGTCTGGAACAGGAAGTCTATGGACGCCGCCAGCGCTCCTGCTCCCACCATGAGGTAGGACTGCGTGCGGAACCTTTCGAAGTCCGTGGCGTACAGAAGGCCGTTCAGCGGGATGCCGATGGTTGCGGTGAACAGCAGCACGACGCCCGCCACCACGACGAAGGTGCCTATGAGGCCGATGACCACCAGGTCGAAGCGCGGGCGCTTCGACGGGTCGGACCAGATGTTGGCCAGGCGCACCAGCTGGGGCTTGTAGATCAGGCCGCCCGCCATGAGCACGCCGTTGGCGCCAAAGTAGATGGCGTTGAAGTAGGTCTGGTTGTCGTAGCTGAGCGCACCCTCCATGGCGTACTTGGGCGCGTTGTCTATGAGGGCGTACAGGATCAGGCCGGCGAATGCCGGGAAGCACTCCTGGAACAGCTCCTGCACCTCGATGAGCTGGGGCTTCCTGGACTTCGGGGTCTCGAACAGCGCCAGGGGTATGGTCACCAGCACCAGGGAAGCCACCGCCACGATGGCCATGGCGACCGACGCTATGACCAGGCTGCGCGTCAGGAACAGCATGACGGTGAAGACGACGAGGCCGGCCACGGAGCGAAGGCCCGTCGAGACGCCTGCCAGGTAGAGCTTCTCCATCTGCTGGAGCCTGCCCTCGTACACGTCGGCCAGGGCGTCCACCATGCGGTAAACGAACACTCCGTCGCACATGAGCGCCATCTCGCCGGTGTAGCCGCGTACCTTTATGTAGAGCCAGCCCGCCACCAGCATGGCAACGCAGGTGATGGCGCGGTGAATCTGGTAGGCGGCAAAGGACTCGGTCTCCTCGAGGTCGGACACCTGGAAGGTGCGAACGCCGTAGTTGCCCAGATACATCAGCAGGGTGCCCGTGACGAACGCCATCGAGAACATGCCGGCGTTGTCGGCGCCCGACAGCTGCGTGGCCACGATGGTCAGAAGCGGGAACAGAACGCCCCAGGCGCCCTGGCCCACGGTGTTCAGTACGTAGTCCAGCATGCCCTGGTTTGCGGCGTAGAGCTCGGTCTGCTCCGAGAAGGACCTGTCGTAGACGGCCTCCAGCAGCCTGTTCCACCACTGGTTCACCAGCTTCTGCAGGCGGGAGGGCTGCTTCGCCTTCGCGTTGCGCTTCTCAGTGCGCTTCGAAATCAGGCCGCCGCGCACGGCAGAGGGGTCCGCGGCGGGGGAGGAGTATGCTCCATAGCTGTTGGTGGACGGTTTTTTCCTGCGATTAAAAAGAGACAAGGTCATTCCTGCCGACGAGTTCCAACAAGCTTGCTATTCTCGAAATTGTAAGCCGGGAAGTGGGGGAGCCACGTAGTGCGCCCACGTTCCATGAACGTTTTATTTCTCGCTTACCGATTTTTTCTTTGCGTTTACCAAATTGAAGTACGGTAGACCCGCGAATGTAGCCATTGAGCTTCGATTGGAGTTATGCATGGCACAAAACGACGCCGCGCTAGACGCCACGCCCCAGAAGGTCCCGGTGGTCGAGGCCACGCTGCAGAAGATCAGCGTGCCCACGGAGCTGCGGGACAACCTGGTGCTGTTCCTGCGTCTGGTGCGCAAGGTTCTGGCCGACTATGACCCCCAGCTGCTGGAGAACTTCGACGTTCTGCTGGTGGACATGATCAAGGCCGAGGCACCTGGCGAGCGCAACAACCCCGCGCACTTCGAGCACGCCGTGGGCGTCATCGACGGCATGTCTCTGGAGGAGTGCCAGCTGGTCACGCGCGCATTCACCACGTACTTCCACCTGGCCAACATCGCCGAGGAGAACTACCGCGTGACGTCCCTGCGCCGCAGGGAGCGTGCGGTCCCCACCAGCGAGGACGAGGACCCCGTCAACGAGGTCACGGTGGCCTACAACCGTCTGGTCGAGGAGACGGGCCGCGAGCACGCGGACGACCTCCTGCACAAGCTGGAGTTCCACCCCGTGTTCACCGCGCACCCCACCGAGGCGCGCCGCAAGGCCGTCACCGGAAAGATCCGTCGCATCTCGCAGCTTCTGGACGTGCGCCCGCTTCTGGGCGGCGCCGAGCTGGCCGAGAACGAGCGCCGCATGCTGCAGGAGATCGACGCGCTGTTCCGCACGTCTCCCATCGCGCACAAGAAGCCCACGCCCGTCGAAGAAGCCGACACCATCATCGACATCTTTGACAACACCCTGTTCCAGATGATCCCCGCGGTGTATCGCCGCTTCGACGACTGGGAGCTGGGCGACAAGGCCGGCACCGTGCCGCCCGTGTGCCCCGCGTTCTTCCACCCCGGCAGCTGGATCGGCTCCGACCGCGACGGCAACCCCAACGTCACCGCCAAGGTCAGCCGAAAGGTGGCCGAGAAGTTCCGCTCGCACATGCTGCGCACGCTGGCTGACGCCACGCGCTCGGTCGGCCGCAACCTGACCGAGGAGACGGTCACCACCGCCCCCTCCAGCGAGCTCATGAACCTGTGGAGCCACCAGGTCGAGATGAACGAGGTCATCACGGCCCGCGCGGAGGCCCTGTCCACGAGCGAGCCGCACCGCGCGGTCATGCTGGTCATCGCCAACCGCCTGGAGGCCACCATCTCGCGCACGGCCGACCTCATGTACGACTCGTGCGAGGAGTACCTGGACGACCTGCGCGTGGTCCAGCGCTCGCTGGCCCAGTGCGGCGCCGTCCGCGAGGCATACGGTCCGCTGCAGACCCTGATCTGGCAGGCCGAGACCTTCGGCTTCAACATGGTGCAGATGGAGTTCCGTCAGCACTCGCTGGTGCACTCCCGCGCCCTTGCCGACATAAGGGAGCACGGCCGCTGGGGCGAGCGCGGCGAGCTGGCACCCATGACGCGCGAGGTGCTGGACACCTTCCGTGCCATCGGCAGCATCCAGCGCCGCAACGGCGTCGAGGCCGCGCGTCGCTACATCATCTCGTTCACCAAGAGCGCGCAGAACATCGCCGACGTGTACGAGCTGGCACGCCTGGCCTTCGCCCACGAGGAGGACGTGCCCACGCTGGACGTCATCCCCCTGTTCGAGCAGGTGGAGGACCTGGAGAACGCCGTGGACACCCTGGACCAGATGATCCAGCTGCCCGACGTGCGTCGTCGCCTGGCGCAGACGAACCGCCGCCTGGAGGTCATGCTGGGCTACTCCGACTCGTCGAAGGATGCCGGCCCCACCTCCGCCACGCTGGTGCTGCATGACGCGCAGCGCCGCATCGCTGAGTGGGCAAAGCGCAACGGCATCAACCTGGTGCTGATGCACGGCCGCGGCGGCGCCGTGGGCCGCGGTGGCGGCCCGGCCAACCACGCCGTCCTGGCTCAGCCCGCAGGCTCCGTCAACTGCTTCTTTAAGCTGACCGAGCAGGGCGAGGTCATCTTTGCCCGTTACGGCAACCCCGTGCTGGCTCGCCGCCACGTGGAGGAGGTCTCGGCTGCCACGCTGCTGAACTCCGCCCCCTCCATCGAGTGGCTGAACACCGAGACCACGCAGCTGTACTCCGACGTGGCCCAGAAGCTCGAGAAGAGCTCGCGCGAGCACTACCTGGACCTGCTGCATTCCGACGGGTTCGCCGAGTGGTTCTCCACGGTGACGCCCCTGACCGAGATCGGCCTTCTGCCCATCGGCTCGCGTCCCGCAAAGCGCGGCCTGGGCGCAAAGTCCCTGGACGACCTGCGCACCATCCCCTGGATCTTCTCGTGGTCGCAGGCCCGCATCAACTTGGCCGCCTGGTACGGCCTGGGCACAGCCTGCCAGGAGTTCGGCGACCTGGACCGCCTGCGCAAGGCCTACGCCGAGTGGCCTCTGTTCACGACGTTCATCGACAACATCGAGATGTCGCTGGCAAAGACCGACGAGCGCATCGCCCGCATGTACCTGGGCCTGGGCGGCCGCCCCGATCTGACCCAGAAGGTCCTGGACGAGATGGCCCTCACCATGAAGTGGGTGCTCGCCATCATCGACGAGGACTGGCCGCTGCAGCACCGCCGCGTGCTGGGACCCGTGGTCCGCGTGCGCCTGCCGTTCGTCAACGCCCTGTCCATCATGCAGGCCAGCGCCCTGAAGGCCGTGCGCACCCGCTCCGACAAGCTGACGCCCGAGGAGCGCGAGAGGTTCATCTTCCTCATCCTGTGCACCGTATCCGGCGTTGCCGCAGGCCTGCAGAACACGGGGTGATGTCGCGCCGTCCTTGGACGGACCCATCGCGTCGCGTGTGGCGCCACATTCCGAATGCTCTTCTTGCCCCCTTGTCGAAGTTCCGGCAAGGGGGCTTTTCTGTGCGGTGGGAGTGCTACGCGCACGTTCACTGGCTTTTGGTCGCGATGCGTCGGTTTGGGGTCTTCGCGCTCCGGCATGTATCGGCCCCTTTGGGACGGCCCAGTCCGAATGGGCTGCTCAATTTGCGGGAATGTAAACCAATTCGTACTTTTGGCCTCCCAACGGCAAAAGTTAGTCCTATACTACTTTAGAGTTAGCTACGAGAAACTTCCGTGGCAACGCGTGTACCTGCGGTTATAACCGATTGGGCTCCGCTTTTCTCGATTAGTTGAAGCCCATCGGATTGGGCGGACGCCCGTTGGGGCTCGCGCTTGTGCTACGGGGGAGGAGGAGTCTCATGGAGGCCACAACGAACATGTCTACGTCGTTTGCGGCGGGCTCGCGTCCCCAGAGCCATGCCAGCGGTGCCCAGCTGCCCCTTTCGCTGACCCCCGAGGGCCAGACCGTCGAGGTCCTGCGCGTGCGCGGAACCCAGGAGCTGCGCCAGCACCTGCGCGAGCTGGGATTCGTCGAGGGCGCGAAGGTCAAGGTCGTCTCGCGCGTGAACGGCGACGTCATCGTGTCGGTGAAGGGTGCCACGTTTGGCATCGGCCGCGACATGGCAAAGCACATCACCACCGCCTAGCAGCCTGCGCGGTGTCCTCGCGGTGCCGCGGCTCATATCAAGGTCCCACAGCCCAGGGGCGATGCCCCGGGCTTGGATAGTGTTGGTTCTAGTTGGAGGGAAACATGACACTGAAGGACGTGAAGGTAGGCCAGACCTGTACGGTCGTCGGCCTGACGGGCGGCGGCGCCATCAAGCGCCGCATCATGGACATGGGCATCACAAAGAAGGCCCAGGTTTACGTGCGCAAGGTGGCTCCCCTGGGAGACCCCATCGAGGTCACGGTGCGCGGCTACGAGCTGTCGCTGCGCAAGGACGAGGCCCAGAACGTCGAGGTCGAGCTCGTTGCGTAGCAATCACGCCTGCCAGCAGGCGTGCTAGGGAAGTGGCAACAGAAGCAACATCGAAGCACGTGGACGGCTCCGCGGATTCTGCAGCAGGAGCCTTGGTTTTTGGCCGGGTGGTTAGGCGCAACTAACTTACGGGCGCAGGACGCCCGTCAAGGCCAAAGACTCGCCGCGTGCAAGAAAGGCAAGGCATGGCAGAAAAGACGTACATCGGTCTTGCGGGAAACCCCAACTGCGGCAAGACCACGCTCTTCAATGAGCTGACGGGGTCGAACGGCTACGTCGGCAACTGGCCCGGCGTCACGGTCGAGAAGAAGCAGGCCGAATGGAAGGCAAACCACGACGTCACGTTCGTCGACCTTCCCGGCATCTACTCGCTCTCGCCGTACTCGCCCGAGGAGGTCGTCTCGCGAGACTACCTCATCAACGACCAGCCCGACGCCATCATCGACCTGATTGACGTCACGAACCTCGAGCGCAACCTGTACCTGACGACGCAGGTGCTCGAGGCGGGCCGTCCCACCGTGATAGGCCTGAACATGTGCGACCTGCTGAAGGAGCGTGGCGACGTCATCGACGCCAAGCGCCTCAGCCAGATGCTGGGCGCCGAGGTCGTCGAGGTCTCGGCCCTGCACAACAAGAACCTGGACAAGCTGGTCGAGAAGGCCGTCGAGGCGGGCCGCAAGGGCAAGCCCAACGGCGGCGTGAAGTGCTTCTCGTCTGAGGTCGAGGACGCGCTGGCAAAGATCTCCTCTGCCATCAGCGGGCAGTGCGCTTCCGATCTGCTGCGCTGGTACTCCATCAAGGTGTTCGAGCGCGACGCCGAGGCCATCAAGCCCCTGAACCTCTCCGCCGACGAGCTGAAGGCGCTGGAGCCCGTGATCGAGGCCGTCGAGAAGGACCGCGACGACGACGCCGAGTCCATCATCACGAGCGACCGCTACGACTGGATCGCCGACGTCATGGACGCCTGCGTAAAGAAGGCTCCGAAGAAGCTGACCGTGTCCGAGAAGATTGACCGCGTGGTCACGAACCGCGTGCTCGGACTGCCCATCTTTATAGCGATCATGATCTTCGTATACTGGATCGCCATCGGCACCGTGGGCACCGGCGCCACCGACTGGGTGAACGACAACCTGTTCAGCGACGGCTTCTTTACGAATGCGCAGTCGCAGCAGGCCTACGAGGACGCCGATGCCCAGTGGCAGGACGCCAACTACGACGACCAGATTACCGGCTTCATCGCTGCCGCCGAGGACGCGGGCGTTGACACCGACGGTGTCCAGGACGCCATCGACGCCGACCCGCAGACCGACGACGACGTTGCCACCATCACCGACTTCGAGAACGCGGCCCAGGAGGCGGGCGTCGTGGCCTACGACGTGCCCGTGACCGACTCCGACGGCAACTACGTCGACACGGACGGCAACATCATCACGAAGCTGGGCGAGGGCGGCAACCCCGTGCTGCAGGACGGCCAGGAGCTGGAGGTGCTGCCCGAGGTCACCTTGGACGACTTCGAGACCGCACTGGACAACCCCGAGCCCGACCAGCACGACTACGGCAACTTCGTCGACTCCATCCCGACCGCGGCCACGAATGCCCTCCAGGCGGCCGGCGCCTCCGACGTCGTGACGTCGCTCGTGGTCGACGGCATCATCGGCGGCGTGGGCTCGGTCCTGGGCTTCATCCCGCAGATCTTCGTCCTGTTCGTGCTCCTGTGCTTCCTGGAGGATTGCGGCTACATGAGCCGCGTGGCCTTCGTGATGGACCGCGTGTTTCGTCGCTTCGGCCTTTCCGGCAAGTCCTTCATCCCCATGATCGTCTCGTCCGGCTGCGGCGTTCCCGGCGTCCTGTCCACCAAGACCATCGAGAACGAGCGTGACCGCCGCATGACCGCCATGCTGACGACCATGATTCCGTGCTCGGCCAAGCTGCCCATCATCGCCCTGGTCATGGGCGTGCTCGTGGGTGCCGACAACGGCGCCTGGTGGGTTGCCCCCATGTTCTACTTCCTGGGCATCGTGGCCATCATCGTCTCGGCCGTCATGCTGAAGAAGACCAAGCCCTTCCAGGGCGATCCCGTCCCGTTCGTCATGGAGCTGCCCGACTACCACTTCCCCAGCATCCGCTCCTGGTTCCTGCACGTGTGGGAGCGCGTGAGCGCCTACGTGAAGAAGGCCGGCACGATCATCTTTGCCGCCGCCGTGGGCATCTGGGTGCTCTCGAACTTCGGCATCGCCGGCTGGGACGGCGGCTCTGGCGCCTTCGGATTCCTGCAGGGCATGGACGGCGCGCCCGACACCTACATGGACTACTCCATTCTCGCTGGCATCGGCGGCGCCCTGAGCTTCATCTTTGCTCCTCTGGGCTTCGGCACCTGGCAGGCAACCGCCTCCACCATCTCGGCCCTCATCGCAAAGGAGAACCTGGTCTCGACCTTCGGCGTCATGTACGGCCTTGGCGACGCGACCGAGAACTCCGTCAGCATGTGGCAGGGCTTCGCGAACATGTTCACCATCGCCGGCACGTTGCACGTCGGTGCCATGTGCGCCTTCGTGGCCTTCAACATGCTGTGCGCACCGTGCTTCGCCGCAATGGGCACCATCCGCAAGCAGATGGACGACCCAAAGTGGTTCTGGTTCGCCATCGGCTACGAGTGCGGCTTCGGCTGGGTCGTGGGCCTGCTGATCAACCAGTTCTACGAGCTGATTGCGTTCGGCAACTTTGGGTTCTGGACGGTCGTGGCCTTCGCGGCGGCAGCCGGCATCCTGTTCCAGCTGCTCCGTCCCATGCCCAAGTGGGACCGCAAGGACACGAAGATCCTGGACAACCTCGCCGAGGAGGCAGCGTAAGCGCGCCCTCGGACTCGGCTCGCCGCCTCAGCAATCCCTCCGCAAGGGGCGACCTGGGCGCGCCGTCGGCCAACTGGCCGGGGGCGCGCCCTCTTCTTTCGTGCAATACGAACCAGACGTAAAGCGAGGTTGTTTTGATGGGAAGATCGAACTCCTTCGATGCGCATATGTGTGTCCTCGAGCCCATGGCGGGTATCAGGGTGGCCCTGTGGGGACAGCCTGGGAAGGCCGGCAAGCCACAGAAGTCAGCCCAGGCGGCTTCGGCCTCGAGGCGACAGGACAGCGAGCTGCAGGCGCAACGCCTCCATGACGGTGACAGCCACTCGCTCGTGCTCCGTGCGCAGGAGGTCATGACCCGGGACCTCTCGGAGCCCCTGACCATACCCACCACCGCAAAGCTGTGCGGCACTTCTCCCACGGTCCTGAAGCAGGCGTTTCGCGAGGTGCTGGGGCTTTCGGTGCACGACTGGTACCGGGGGTGCCGCATGAGGAGGGCCGCGGAGATGCTGTCGACCACCAGCTACTCGGTCGCGCGCATCTCGTCCGAGGTCGGGTACTGCAACCCGTCGAAGTTCTCGGAGGTGTTCGCCAGCTACATGGGGGACACGCCCAGCGTCTGGCGTGCTGGTCACAGGCGCGCGTAGGCCTGCGCCCGATGGTCTCCCTATGGCCCTAGTGGTCCTTCCGGGCGCCCGTGGAGTAGCGCGCGGCGTCGCGGGCGAAGTCCGCCAGGCACGAGTGTGCCATCGGGATGCTGACCAGGGCGGTGATCACGTCGGTCACGGGCTGCGCTATCTGCACGCCCAGAAGACCGAGGTGCGCCGACAGCACGATGACCACGGGGCCCAGCACCAGGCCTAGCCTGCAGGCGCCCAGGATGGTGGCGCCCCACACGTGGCCCGACCCCTGCAGCATGAAGTTCGTGATCATGGCGCTTCCGGCCAGGGCCATCGAGAAGCCCGCCAGGCGCAGCGGCAGCACGCCGATTTCCACCACCTGCGGGTCGTTGCGAAACGCCCAGATGAGCTGCGGCGCCAGGGCGCAGGTCACGACGCCCAGCGCGCACACGGCCACGAATGCCACCTTCATGGAGTAGAAGTAGCCCTGACGCACCCGACCGTAGCGATGCGCGCCCAGGTTGTAGCCCAGAAGCGGCTGGAACCCCTGGCCCACGCCAATCTGCACGTAGTTGCCGAAGCTTGTGACCCTCTGGACTATGGACATGGCCGCCAGGGCGGCGTCGCCGTACGAGCCTGCCGCCACGTTCATGATGGTGGACGCCACGCCCAGCATGATCTGGCGCACGAAGGAGGGCAGTCCTCCGTTGGCTATCTCGCGCAGCAGGCGGCCGCTCAGGTGGACGTCCTTGGCGCTCAGTGGGGTGATGGCCACGCGCTGCATCAGCACCAGCAGCAAGACGAAGCCCAACAGCTCCGAGACCACGGTGGCTAGCGCGCTGCCCGCTATGCCCATACCCACGCCAAACACGAATAGCGGCGTCAGGCCGATGTTCAGAAGCGCTCCCGTCATGATGCAGATCATCGAGAGGAGCGACTCTCCCTCGCAGCGCAGCTGCATGTTCAGCATGAGCGAGCTGGCCATCCAGGGCGCACCCACCAGCACGATGCCTATGAACTGCTTCGCGTACGGCAGCACGGTGGGCGTGGCGCCCGCCACAAGGCACAGCGGCTCCAGGAAGGCGTTGCCCAGGATGGCTATGAGGATGCCCGCCACGAACGAGATGGCCAGGCCGGTCGAGGCCATGACGCAGGCCATGTGGCGATTCTTTGCCCCCAGGTAGCGTGCGATGGCGTTGCCCGTGCCCTGGCCCATGCAGAAGCCCACGGCCTGTATGGCGGTCATGGCAACGAAGGCGATGCCGATGGCGCCCGAGGCCGAGGTCCCCAGCATGCCCACGAAGAACGTGTCTGCCAGGTTGTAGATGCCCGACACCAGGTTCGCCAGGATGGCGGGGCCGGACAGCGACCTGATCAGCGGACCCACCGGCCGGTTGACCATCTCGTCGAATTTTTGCTCGGGGGTCACTTCCGTGCGGGCCCGCAGCGCACGCATCAATTTGCTCATGCCTACATCATACGGTTGCGTACGGATGCGTCTTTGCCGCGCGCGCCAGGGTCCATGGCGAATTTACGAGCGGCCATGACCTTCTTGGCATTGGAAAAGTGACGGGGCATGCATGGGACGGCCGAACGGGCTTGCGCGGTCCAAACGGCGTTGTTCACTCCGGTCCATCACCCACAATGGTACGAATGAGGGCTGGCCACCTGGTCGGTCCTGATTTGTTGTGCGCGCTGGGACGCTGTGTCCCTGCGCATGCGAGAGGAGCAATCATAGCTGTTCATCACTTCTGGCTGTTCGCGGGCGGCGCTGCTGCAGCGGGTGCCGTGGCGGGACTCGCAACCAGCGGAATCCTGCACAAGGGTGCCGTGGCCGTAACCTCCGGTGCCATGCGGGTCGTGGACACCGTGGGCTCCGAGACCCAGAGCATCGTGGACGACGCGAACCTATCCGTGGCCGGCGGGGCTGTGTGCTGGCAGTTTGATGAGACTTTGGGCAGCTATCTTGAGTAAGAGTATGGCCGTGAGCCCAACCTGTTCTCCCATGCGTGCAGAGCACCCGGGCATGGGTGTCTGCTACGGTCAATAGGGGAGGCGTGCGCAAACGTAGCCGCGGGTACCTGCACCCGACAGGTTTGCGCAGCGGGCGGATGCGGACTATGTGTCGTCTGGGGCACCATCTGTTTGGTTGTGGGTAAGGGCCAGTCAGCCACAAAAATGCGCCACCGACGCAATTTGGTTGGGGAGGCGTCGGCGGCGCGAAGACCTGCTCACAGTCCGGGGAGAGGATCCGGCTGGTCAGGTAGGGGTAAGCGCTTTTGTGCTTAGGAAGTAATCCTTAGCAAACTCTCTGATTCATAGAATACACCATGGCTAACTTATGTCCAGTAGAAATTGGATGAACTTTGAGAAAAGCGTTTGCCCGGCAGTGTGATGTTCAGAAACTACGGTTGTGTGGGGGAGCCCGACGTTTTCCCGAAATCCGTCCGTATGGATGCTTGTATGAAGTTAGCCATGGTGTACAATTTAGGTTAGTTAGACAAGGATTACTTCTGCCCGAGCGGCTGCGGATCCTCTCCCCGCGAAGTTTGGGCTCAAGCGCACCGCCGGTATCCCCCTTCTTGCGCTGGCGGTGCGTGCCTTGTTTTTGAGGTCACTTGGTCGATTGCTCGCTGGCTGAGCTGGATGCTGGCGGGTGCGACGTCGACTAACGATAGGAGGCAGTCATGGAATCATTGGAAGCTGTGATTCTGGCGCTGGGAGTTGCCGTCCCCTCCGTCGTCGTGCGCAGCGCACTGGGCTCTAGAGCGTCCTTGGGCATGTCGTCTGGGCGAGTGGGTGGCCATGTCAGGTCTGTCTGCTCGCGCACCATGGGGCAGAACGGTGCAATCGAGTGCGGCCCCTCGGCATCGAAGGCGATGTCGTGCTGGCGCAATAGCCAGACGCTAGGGGAGTGGGTTTCTGGGCATCCTGGCGGGCGGACCTCTGACCGCCTGATGGAATACGAGGGTGGCTGGCACATGGCCGGCCACCCGTTTTCGTAGTGTGAAGTTTCGTTGCCGTGTGGGGCTCGGCTCCGTTCTTCTTGACCTGCTTTGGCAAACCATAGTGTACAATCAAGTTGTACACAATCAATATCCCGACGACGGCGGGTGCCGGCGTCGGTCCAAAGGAGGAACCATGAGCTACTTCGACTACAGCGTCACGCAGCAGGATGGCACGACCAAGTCCCTGAAGGACTACCAGGGCAAGGTGCTGCTGGTGGTGAACACCGCCACGGGCTGCGGCTTTACCCCCCAGTACGAGGACCTGGAGCGCATCTATGCCCAGTACCGTGACCGCGGCTTCGAGATCCTGGACTTCCCGTGCAACCAGTTTGCCGGCCAGACCCCCGGCACCGACGACGAGATCAACAGCTTCTGCTCGCTGAAGTTCAACACCGAGTTCCCGCGCTTCAAGAAGCTGGACGTCAACGGCGACAACGCCGACCCGCTGTTCGTGGCTCTGGCGACCGAGAAGCCCTTCCAGGGCTTCGGCAAGGGCCTGAAGGCAGCCGCGCTGGACAAGTTCGCAAAGGCGAACAACAACAAGTTCGGCGACAAGGCCTACATCATGTGGAACTTCACGAAGTTCCTGATCAATCGCGACGGCCAGCTGGTGGCCCGCTTTGAGCCCACGACCAGCATGGACGAGGTCCAGAAGGCCATCGAGGAGCAGCTGTAATGGCGGGGGCAGACGCGGATGCCGCCGGCGGCCTCCAGGCTGACGAGCTGCTGCGGCTGGACAACCAGCTGTGCTTCCCCCTGTACGCCTGCTCGAAGGAGGTCGTGCGCCGCTACGCGCCCTTCCTGGATCCTCTGGGCCTGACATACACGCAGTACATCTGCATGATGGTCCTGTGGGAGGAGGGGCAGGTCAGCGTGAGCCACCTGGGCGAGCGCGTGTACCTGGACTCCGGCACGCTGACGCCCCTGCTTCGCAAGCTGGAGCAGAAGGGCTATGTGCGCCGCGAGCGCAGCAGCGAGGACGCCCGGCAGGTTCTGGTGAGCCTGACCCCCGAGGGCCAGCAGCTGAAGCAACGCGCCGCCAAGGTGCCACTGCAGATAGCCGGCTGCTTCGACCTGAGTCCCGAGGACGCCAGGCAGCTGAAGCGCCTGCTCCTGAAGGTCCTGAAGAACGAACGCAAGAACTAAGAGCTATAGAGCTAGGAAAGAAGTCCTTTCGGAATGAGCAACAACGAGTCCGCTGACGAGCCCGACCTCATAGGCACCACCGGTGCTCAGGGGCATGTTGGAGAAGGGCAGCCCAAGGCAGACGTGCTGACCCTGACGCAGACGCCCCGCGAGTCGAAGATAGTGCGCACCAGCGTGCTGGGCATCATTGCCAACGTGCTACTGGCCGCGTTCAAGGCGGCGGTGGGCATGCTGTCGCACTCCGTCGCCATCACCATGGACGCCGTGAACAACCTCTCGGACGCCCTGTCCTCGGTCATCACCATCGTGGGCACCAAGCTGGCGGCCAAGCCCGCCGACCGCAAGCACCCCATGGGCTACGGTCGCGTGGAGTACATCAGCGCCACCATCATCGCCGTCATCGTGCTGTACGCCGGCGTCACCTCCATCATCGACAGCGTCCAGAAGATCCTGGCGCCCGAGACGCCCGACTACACGCCCGTGGTGCTGCTGGTGGTGGTCGCGGGCATCGTGGCAAAGGTGCTGCTGGGCCTGCGCGTGCGCTCGGTGGGCCGCGAGGTGAACTCAGACTCGCTGGTGGCATCGGGTACGGACGCCCTTTCGGACGCCATCCTTTCGGTTGCCACGCTGGGTGCCGCCGTCGTGTACCTGACCACCGGCGTGTCGCTGGAGGCCTGGGTCGGCGCCATCATCTCGGTCTTCATCGTGAGGGCCGGCGCTCAGATGCTGGCGCAGACCCTGGGCGAGATACTGGGCGAGCGCGTGACGCCCGAGGTGGCCCAGCAGGTGAAGGACATAGCGCTGCAGGACCCCGACGTGCTGGGCGTGTATGACCTCGTGCTCCACAGCTACGGCCCCGAGAGGCTGGTGGGGTCGCTGCACGTGGAGGTCAAGGACACGCTGGGCGCGGCGGACATCGACCGCATGACGCGCAGGATAGAGTACGAGGTCGCCAAGCAGACGAAGGGCTACGTGCTGATGGCGGCCGTGGGGATCTATGCACGCAACAGCACGCCGCAGGTGACGCAGATCAGAAACGACGTGGCCCGCAGGGTCATGGCGCACGACGGCGTGAAGCAGCTGCACGGCTTCCATGTGGACCTGGACCAGAAGGTCATGACCTTCGACGTGGTCATCACGTTCGACGTGCCGGACCGCAAGGCCCTGTGCCAGCACATCGCCGACGAGGTGCGTTCCGCGTATCCCGACTACCAGGTGTTCGTCACGCTGGACTCCGACGTCAGCGACTAGACTTACCGCCCCTGAACCTCATGGCCCCGGATCCCCGCAGGTCCGGGGCTTTCTTGTGTCAAGAAGTGCTCTGGGTCCAGAAGCGCGTTGCCCAGAGGATCCAGACATGGTGGGTCCAGGCATAAAAGAGCCCCCGGTTCCGCTATGTGGCAGCTAGCTTGCCACGTGGGACCGGGGGCTAATTCGTGCTGTGGCCTTGGCCTGTCAGACTGCCAGGGGCGAAGTTACTTCTTGGCCTTGCCCTGGTTTGCGACAGCCTTAATCTTCTTCTCGATCGTCTCGGGGTCGCCGATGTAGTGCTTGTCGACGATGTTCCAGTCCTTGTCGAAGGTGTAGGAGCAGGGAACGCCGGTGGGGATGTTGACCTTCAGGATCTCGTCGGGGGTCAGGTGCTCCAGCTGCATCACGAGGGCGCGCAGGCTGTTGCCGTGGGCGGCAATGAGGACGCGCTTGCCGGCCTCAAGCTGCGGCTTGATCTCCTGCTCGAAGTACGGCCA
>JBJEKW010000013.1:0-19455 GCA_051878835.1 Atopobiaceae bacterium | reverse complement strand
GTTGCGAAAAAGGCCCCACGCGAAAGACTTCACGCAAAAAAGTCCCCGGCCGGAACGATTCCGACCGGGGCTTCTCAAAATCTGTGCCACCTTTAGTCCCGAGCAAGAAGCACATGCGAACTTGCGAGCCGTACAACGGAAGAACACGTCGCAGGCCGCAGTCCAGAGCAAGAGGCACGCGCCGCTTCGCGAAGTCTCACGCAAGAAGCACACCTCCGGCTCGCAAGCCACTACCAGCCCGCAAGCCGCGGCCCAAGCCTCGCTCCTACGAGCGCACCTCGGCGCCGGTGCTGCGCAGCACCTTCTTCACCAGGCGAGAGTGCGCCTTCTCGACCTCCTCGGAGGTCAGGGTGTGGTCCGCCGCACGGTACGTCAGCGAGAAGGCCATGCTCTTCTTGCCCTTGCCCACGCGGACGGGGTCGCGGTACACGTCGAACAGGCGCACGTCGCTCAGCAGCTTGCCGCCGGCAGAGGTGATGCGCTGCACCAGCTGCTCGTACGTGACGCTCTCGTCCACGACCAACGCCAGGTCCACGTCCACGCCCGGCAGCGTGGGCACCTCCTGGTACGGCAGCTCGCGGCTGGCCAGGCGCAGCAGGCCCGCGACGGACAGCTCGAAGGCAACGACGGGCTCTTCGATGCCGAAGTTCGCCAGCGAGTTGGGGTGGACGTTGCCCACCCAGCCCAGGATCTCGCCGTGCGACAGGACCTCGGCCGCGCTGCCCGGCTGCAGCCAGGGGTAGGCCTGGGCGTCGCACGCCTTGAAGCGCACCTTCGTGATGCGCAGCTGGTCCAGAAGCTCCTCCACGACGCCCTTTGCGTCAAAGAAGTCCAGCTCGCGGTACTTGGCGCTCCACTGGTCCTCGTTCCAGCGGCCCGCCATGACGCCCGCCACCATGGTGGGCTCGTCGGGCTGGCTCTTTGCGGGGTGGCCGTAGAACACGCGGCCGATCTCGTACAGTGCCACGTCGGGCACGCCGTGGTCCAGGTTGTAGGCCACGGAGCGCAGCAGGCCCGGCAGCATGTCGCGGCGCATCTGGCTCTGGTCGGCCACCAGCGGGTTGATGATCTGCACCGGGATGCCCTTGCCCTCGTCGGGCATGTTCAGACGCTCCAGGTCGCGCGCGTCGGCAAAGCAGTACGTGCTGGTCTCGCTGAGGTGGCAGGAGCGCAGCACACGGCCAATCTTGCGAATGCGCTGCTGCTCCACGGTCAGGCCGCCGGCGTGGTTGCGCGCCGCGGGCAGCGTGGGCGTGATGTCGCCCTCGCCCCACAGGCGGCACACCTCCTCCACCAGGTCGACCTCGCGGGTGAGGTCGGGACGGTTCGTGGGTGCCACGACCTCGACGGGCTCGTGCTCGTCGGTGGGGTCGGCCACCTGGCAGCCCAGGCGACGCAGGCGCTCCACCATGAAGTTGGTGGGGATGTCGGCTCCGCACAGCGCGCGCACGCGGTCGGGGCGCATCTGGATGTGCACGGGCTCGGCGGGC
This sequence comes from Atopobiaceae bacterium, assembly GCA_051878835.1. GTDB lineage: Bacteria > Actinomycetota > Coriobacteriia > Coriobacteriales > Atopobiaceae > Olsenella_K. The sequence goes on along the minus strand of JBJEKW010000013.1, from coordinate 17,965 downwards.
ACGGGATAGCGGTCCACCATGCCGGGGGCCACCTCGGCGCCGCAGCACTGCTGGAACAGGGCGGCCGCGATGTCGGACACCTGGGCGCAGCCGGCGGGGTCCACCTGGCGCTCGTAGCGGATGGAGGCCTCGCTCATGAGGTCCAGGTTTCGGCTGGTGCGGCTGATGTGGCCGCTGTCGAATGCCGCGGCCTCCAGCAGCACGTCCGTCGTGTTGTCGTCGATCTCGGAGTTCAGGCCGCCCATGACGCCGGCCAGGCACACGGGCTCGTTGCCGTCGTCGGTGATGACCACCATGTCGCTCGTGAGCTCGCGCTCCTTGCCGTCCAGCGTGGTGATCTTCTCGCCGTCCTTCGCCGCGCGCACCACGATGTGGCGCTTGCCGTCGCGCTCGGACAGCTTGTTCAGGTCGAAGGCGTGCAGGGGCTGGCCGGTCAGGTACATGACGTAGTTCGTGACGTCGACCACGTTGTTGATGGGTCGGCTGCCGGCGGCCATGACGCGGCGTGCCAGCCACTCCGGGCTGGGGCCAATCTTTACGTTGCGCACCACGCGGGCCGTGTAGCGGCTGCACAGCGCAGGGTCGGCTATGGTCACGTCCACGGAGTCGGCCGAGGGCACGCCCTGCTCGCCCTGGATCTGGGGCAGCTCGATGTGGGTGTCCTCGTCCAGGTCGGCGGCGGTCTCGACGGCCATGCCCACCATGCTGAGGCAGTCGGGGCGGTTCGGCGTGATCTCGCAGTCGATCACCGTGTCGCTGATGCCGTAGTAGTCGCTGAAGTCCACGCCCACGGGCGCGTCGGGCGACAGGATCATGATGCCGCTGTGGTCGTTGCCCAGGCCCAGCTCGCGCTCGGAGCAGTTCATGCCGTAGGACTCAACGCCACGCAGCTTGGACTTCTTTATCTTTACGTCACCGGGCAGCACGGCACCGATCATGGCCACCACGATGTGGTCGCCCTCGTTGAAGTTCTGGGCGCCGCACACGATCTGCAGCGGCTCTGGCTCGCCCTTCTGGTTCACGTTCTTATTGCCCACGGAGACCTGGCACAGCCACATGTGGTCCGAGTCGGGGTGGGGCTTCTTTGACAGCACCTGGCCGGTCACTACGTGATCCAGGTTCGCGCCGACCTTCTCGACGGCCTCGACCTCGGTGCCCGTGCGCACGTACTCCTGCACGAGCTTCTGGGGGTCGTCGGGAACGTCGACCATGGACTTCAGCCATTCGTATGAAACGCGCATCTTCTTGCCTTTCTGACTACGCGGAGAGTGTCTGCGGGTCCGCCTGTGCGGCGGCCCCTGATAGCGGTTGCGGCGAACGTCGCCTGTCGGCCTAGAACTGGTGCAGGAACCTCATGTCGCCGGTCATCAGCATGCGCAGGTCGGGCAGGTCGTAGCGCAGCGCCGCCACGCGCTCCACGCCGATGCCGAACGCGAATCCCGAGTACTCCTCGGGGTCGATGCCGCAGTTGCGCAGCACGTTGGGGTCCACCATGCCGCAGCCCAGGATCTCCAGCCAGCCGGTGTTCTTGCAGAAGCGGCAGCCCTTGCCTCCGCACACGCCGCACGACACGTCCACCTCGCACGAGGGCTCGGTGAAGGGGAAGAAGTGCGGGCGGTAGCGCGTGGCGCGGTCCTTGCCGAAGATCTCGCGCGTGAAGTAGTCCAGGGTACCCTTGAGGTCGCCGAACGTGATGCCCTTGTCGACCACCAGGCCCTCCACCTGCGTGAACTGGGGCAGGTGGTTGGCGTCGGCCGTGTCCGGACGAAACACCGTGCCCGGGCAGATCATGTAGATGGGCGGCTTCTGGCGCTCCATGACGTGCACCTGCACGCCGGAGGTCTGTGTGCGCAGAAGCACGTCGGACTCGCCCAGCACGTGATGCTCTTTGCCCTCGGGGGCGTTGTCCACCACGTAGAACGTGTCCTTGGACGAGCGGCTGGGGTGGTCCTCAGGGGCGTTCAGAGCCGTGAAGTTGTACCAGGTGGTCTCCACGTAGGGACCGTCCTCCACCGTGTAGCCCAGCCCGCAGAAGATGTCCTCCATCTCCTCGCGGATCTGGTTGATGAGGTGCTGCGTGCCCGGGGACAGGCGACGGCCCGGCAGCGTCACATCGACGGCCTCGGCGCTCATGCGCTTGTTCATGGCCTCGCGCTTCAGCTCCTCGGCGCGCTTCGTAATGGCCATGTCCACGTTCGCGCGGACGGTGTTGGCCAGCTTGCCCATGGCGGGGCGCTCCTCGGGGGGCACCTTCCCCATCATGTGCATGAGAGCGGTCAGGCTGCCCTTGCGTCCCAGAACCGACACGCGCAGCGCGTCGAGCGCCTTCGGGTCGGCCACCTGGGCCAGCCCCTGCTGTACCTGCGCCTCAATCTGCTTGAGGTCGTCGGACATTGCCATGGTAAAACCCCTTTCGAGCCAAGAAAAAATCCGCCCCTGGAAAGCCCAAGGACGGATGAATCCGCGGTACCACCTTGATTGACGCAAGCTATGTTGTGCGAGCGTCCACTCGTTTGTCCCGTGCCGTGGGACGGACGGCTCCCCTACCGGCCGCACGGCTGCGGCTTTGAGTTCGCGGCTGGTAAAGTGAACGCACACCATCCACCTGGCGGGAGCCTCTCAGCCGGTGAGCTCCCTCTCTGTGCCGTGGCGACGCGACGGCGTGCCCTCTTCGTCATTGCCTGCGTTGCATGGTAGCACAAACGACTAGGCCAGTGCCAAATGCTCCAAGCCGGTTGCCACGCCGTCCTGCAGCACGCTGTCGGTGACGTAGTCGGCCTGCTGCTTCACCGCTGGAATAGCGTTGCCCATGGCCACGCTGACGTCCACCTCGCCAAACAGGGTGAGGTCGTTCTCGGAGTCACCAAAGCCATACGTCGTGCCCGCGTCGTCGCCCAGGCGGGCAAGGACGCACTCGATGCCGGCCTTCTTTGTGTTGCACGCCAGGCCGATCTCGGAGTTGTCGCACTCCAGGCGGCTGGCCACCAGCACCCGGCTCAGCTGGGGGTCGGCCATCAGCATGTCGGCGGCCGTGGTGCGGATGACCAGCTTGTACGCCTTGTGGTCGGCCAGCGCCTCCAGGGCCTCGTCGATGGTCTGCGGCGTGTCGGCCAGGTTGCCCATGGTGCCGCCGCGCACGTTCACCTTGTCGGCGGCAGACTCGATCATGATGCCGTAGCCGTTCTGCTGCAGCAGCTGGTCCATGCGGCGCAGCGTGTCCTCGGGCAGGGGGCAGTCGCGCAGCACCTCGTCACCCATGCGCACGTAGGCGCCGGCCAGGGCCACCATGCCGCTGAAGGGCAGGGCCGCCAGGTCGGGATGGATGTCGTGGGGCGACCTTCCGGAGCACAGGAAGGCGCGGTTGCCCCTGCTGACCAGCCTTCGGATGGCTTCGGCCACGCGGGGGCTGGGCGCGGGCGAGAAGCCCCTCTCCCACTCGGGGATGGCATCCTGCTTTGTGGGGTCGTTCCAGCCCAGCGTTCCGTCTATGTCAAAGAACACCGTGGCCTTGTGGGTGCTTGCTGACATTTCATCCTCTTTCGTAGTGCGCGGCCGGAACCCGCCGGCCGAGAAAATCTCCACAGAGCCCCGCCCGGCTTTGCAAGCGGGGCGCAAACGACGGCCGGTGCCCCCGAGCCCCCTCGTATGGGGCGCCGGCCGTGCGTTGTCAAATCAGGCGCGAGCCCAGCGTCAGCTGGCCTACTGGTTGCCCAGCAGCTGGTCGAAGCGCTCGCGCACCTGGGTCACGGTCAGGCCGATGATGACCTGCATGGCCTTGCCGTTCTTCGAGATGCCCATGGTGCCGATGGCCTTGAAGTCCTTGTCGTCGGCCACCTTGCTGGGATCCTTCACGTTCACGCGCAGGCGGGTGACGCAGTTGGTCACGTCGACGATGTTGTCCTTGCCGCCCAGCATGTCCAGGATGTTCGCGGCCAGGACCATCTTCGGGTCGCTCTCGTCGATCTGGGGAGCGTCGTCGGGGTCAGCCGAGCCGACGGACTGCGCCATGCCGTGGGCAGCGCGGAACTCCTTCTTGGACCCGAACTTGATCTCCTCGGTGTCCTCCTCGCGGCCAGGGGTCTTGAAGTCGAACTTCAGGATCAGGAAGCGGAAGACAAAGAAGTAGATGGCGGTGAAGGCCAGGCCGATGGGGATGATGCGCAGGTACTCGAGGCCGTGCGTGGCAGCCAGCGGGATGAAGTTCAACGAGGACATCTCGATGAGGCCGCCGGAGAACACGCCCACGACGCCGGCCAGGTTCATGCAGGTGGACAGCAGTGCGGCCAGGGCGGCGTGCACGATGAACAGAGGAGGAGCGACAAAGAGGAACGTGAACTCGATGGGCTCGGTGACGCCGCACAGAACGGAGGTGATGGTGATCGGGAGCAGCAGCGCCAGGAGCTTCTTGCGACGCTCGGGCTTTGCGGTCACGTAGAACGCGGCGGCGATGCCGGGGATGCCGAACAGCTTGGACCAGCCAGTGGCGGTGATGCCGGCCCAGGGGGCCAGCGCCTTCAGAGGCTCGGTCGAGGCGGCCAGCTGGGGCAGGTCCTTGGCCCATGCGGCGTAGATGCCGCCGTTCACGGCCACGTTGTCATAGTAGAAAGGTGCGTACAGCAGGTGGTGCAGGCCAAACGGGATCAGCGCGCGCTCCAGGAACACGAAGATCGTGACGCCCAGCGTGCCCGCGCTCATGATGAGGCCCTGGAAGGCGTGCATGCCAATCTGGACCTTGGGCCACACCAGCACCGACACGACGGCGCAGGGGATCATGACGAAGAACGCGATCATGTACACGAAGGTGGAGCCGGAGAACACGCCCAGCCACTCGGGCAGCTCGGTGTCAAAGAACTTGTTGTGCAGGGCAATGACGACGCCCGAGATCAGCAGCGCGCCCACCATGCCCATGTCCAGCGTCTTGATGCCACCGATCATGGCCAGGCCCGACGCGTTGCCGACCTCAGCCGTGAAGTCGACACCCAGCTGCGGGCCCCATGCGGTCAGGATGGCGTTCACGAAGTAGTTGAAGGTGAGGTAGGACACCAGCACCTCCATGCAGCATCGGCCGCTCTGCTTGCGCGCCAGGCCAATGGGCAGCGCGACTGCAAACAGCAGCGGCAGCTGGTTGAACACGGTCCAACCACCCGTCAGGATGACGTTCCACACGTTATACCAGACCGTACCCTCGGCGGCGATGGGCCCCATGATCACCTCTGTGGTGAACAGGGTTCCGATGCCCACGACCACACCCGCGAATGCAAACAGCAACACGGGCGTGAACATGGCACCACCAAACTTCTGGATCTTTTGCATCATGGCGGATTTTCCTTCCCCTAGCGTACCTTTGCCGATGCGGTGCCTGCGGCCAACCCTATGGCCAACTTGTGTAAACAAGTATACCAGACCGTACGTAATGTTGTTTGAACAAGTGGAACTTTTTTCTTCAAATTTCAGGCCGGTTATTTCGCCAACTTGTGGGTACAAGCTGGGACAACACGGAATATTCTAGAAATACATCCAATCTGAGACTCCGCATGTTTAAGCATCCGCACACTCGCACTCAGATAGAATATGTGTTTGTATCAACACATTACTGGACCACCTACCAACGGCGACTGCACGACGATAAGAGGCACCATATGCCAAAGGCGATGTTCGAGGGCATCTACCTCGACCTGAAGGAGAAGATAAAGAACGGCACCTACAAGTACCAGACGTATCTGCCGTCCGAGAACGAGCTGGTGGGCATCTACTCCTGCTCCAGGAACACCGTCCGTCGCGCCCTGCAGATGCTGGCCGACGAGGGCTACGTACAGCCGCTGCACGGCAAGGGCGTGCGCGTCATCTGGCGCGAGACCGCACGTGACATCATAGGCTCCCTGGACGGCCTGCAGTCGTTTGGCGAGTACGCCGCGCGCAACCACATGACCCCCAGCACCACGGTGCGCGAGTTCGAGCACCTGACGTGCGGCAAGGGCATGGCGGAGTACACCGGCTTCGCCGAGGGCGAGGAGCTCATCCGCATCGTGCGCGTCAGGCGCCTGGACGACTTCCCCTGCCAGATTGACCGCGACTACCTGCTGGCAAAGGCCGTCCCCGGCCTGACCCCCACCATCGCCGAGGACTCCATCTACCGCTACCTGGAGCAAAAGCTGGGCATGCGCATCCTGACCAGCAAGCGCCAGATGACCGTGGAGCTGGCCAACGACGACGACAACGCCTACCTGCGCCTGGGCCCGTACAACTGCGTGGCCGTGGTCGAGAGCCAGTCGTTCAACTCCGACGGCGTCATGTTCGAGTTCACGCAGGTGCGAAGCCACCCCGACACGTTCCGCTACTGCACCGTCTCCAGGCGCTAGCTGCCCTTCTTGCCCGCCCCCTTGGGCTCGCTTACTCCGCGCCCACCATATATTTCAAGAAGAACGCACGCACAGAAAACCCGCCCTCGCGCATCTGCGCGGGGGCGGGTTCTTTTAGCTGCGGAAATCTGTACCGGGAGGCGCTTGCCTACTTCGTGGCGGTCAGGTGCCAGATGTCCTCGTTGTACTGGCGAATGGTGCGGTCGGAGCTGAACTGGCCGGCCTGAGCCACGTTCACCAGGGCCTTGCGGACCCAGGACGCGCGGTCCTCGTAGTCGGCATAGACGCGCTCCTTCACCTGGATGTACTCCTCGACGTCCAGAAGCGCCATGAACCAGTCCTTCCAGGCCATGTCGTCGTGCAGGCGGCGCAGGCGCTCGGGGCAGCCGGTGGCCATGAACTGCGGGTTCGTGATGAAGTCCACCAGCAGCTTGATGCCCGGGCGCAGGTAGTAGCTGTGGGCGTCATAGGCGCTCTGGGCGTACAGGCGCTCGACCTCCTTGCTGGAGGTGCCAAAGGTGTAGATGTTGTCCTTGCCCACCAGGTCGGCAATCTCGACGTTGGCGCCGTCCAGGGTGCACAGCGTCACGGCACCGTTCAGCATGAACTTCATGTTCGAGGTGCCCGAGGCCTCCTTCGAGGCCAGCGAGATCTGCTCCGAGATGTCTGCTGCGGGGATCAGGTGCTCGGCGGCGGTCACGTTGTAGTTCTCCACCATGATGACCTGCAGGTACGGGGCCACGGCGGGGTCGTTGGCAATCCAGGCGCCCAGCGTGATGATCAGGTGGATGATGTCCTGGGCGATGGTGTAGGCAGGGGCAGCCTTGCCGCCGAACACGATGGTGATGGGGCGGGCGGGCTTGTTGCCGTTCTTGATGTCCAGGTACTTCCAGATGATATAGAGGGCCAGCATCTGCTGACGCTTGTACTCGTGGATGCGCTTCACCTGCACGTCGATGATGGCGTTCTCAGGCACGACGACGCCCTGGTTCTGGCACAGGAAGTCGCGCATGCGCTTCTTTGCCGCGCCCTTGGCCTCCACCAGGCCGTCCAGGACCGCCTGGTCGGCGGTGTACTTCATGAGCGGCGTCAGGTCGCCGGTCTTGTGCCAGTCGGTGCCGATGGTGTTGTCCAGCAGCGTGGTGAGCTCGGGGTTGCAGCCCATGATCCAGCGGCGGAACGTGATGCCGTTGGTCTTGTTCGAGAACTTCTGCGGGTACAGGTCGTAGAACGGCTTGAGCTCGGTCTCCTCCAGGATCTTCGTGTGCAGCGCGGCCACGCCGTTCACGCTGAAGCCGTAGTGGATGGCCAGGTGTGCCATGTGCACGACGCCGTCCTTGATGATGGCCACGCGCGGGTCGTCGTTCTCCTGCTTCTGCAGGGCGTCCAGCTTCTGGATGATCTGGGCGATCTTCGGGGCCACCTTCTGCAGGAACTCCAGGGGCCACTTCTCGAGGGCCTCGGCCAGGATGGTGTGGTTGGTGTAGGCTACCATCTTCCTCACGATGCTGACGGCCTCGCTGAACTCAAAACCGTGCTGCTCGGTCAGCAGACGAATCAGCTCGGGAATCACCATGGTGGGGTGCGTGTCGTTGATCTGCACCACGGCATAGTCGGCCAGGTCGTGCAGGTTGCTGCCACGCTCCACGGCCTCCTTCAGGATGAGCTGTGCGGCGTTGCTGACCATGAAGTACTGCTGGTACACGCGCAGCAGGCGGCCGTTCTCGTCGGAGTCGTCGGGGTACAGGAACAGCGTCAGGTTCTTTGCGACCTTCGTCTTGTCGAAGTCGATGGAGTCTGCGGGCACCAGCGAGTCGTCCACGCTTTCCAGGTCAAACAGGCGCAGGCGGTTCTTGGTCTGGCGGCCGTAGCCCAGGACGTCGATGGAGTACAGGTGGGACTTCACGCTGAAGTCGCCGAACTCCACGGTGAAGCTCTGGCCCTCGTCCACCAGCACGTCCTGCTCGCGCAGCCACTCGTCGGGCAGGGCCGTCTGCTGCTTGTACACGAACTTCTGGTGGAACAGGCCGTAGTGGTAGTTCAGGCCCACGCCGTCACCGGGAAGGCCCAGCGTGGCGATGGAGTCCAGGAAGCACGCCGCCAGGCGGCCCAGGCCACCGTTGCCCAGGGAGGGCTCGACCTCGAACTCCTCGACCTTGTTCAGGTCGTGGCCGGCGTCAGCCAGCTGCTTCTTTACCTCGTCGTACACGCCCAGGTTGATGAGGTTGTTGCTCAGCAGCTTGCCGATGAGGAACTCGGCCGAGATGTAGTACAGGCGCTTCTTGCCATCGTTTGCGGGCAGCTCGGCGGCCTTCTCCTTTACCAGGTCCTGCAGCATCTTGCAGACCTGCTGGTCGGACAGCTCGGACAGCTTCGAGCCGTACACGTCCTGAGCGCGCTCGTCCAGATTGATCATGACTTTCTCCTTGTTCACGTGTGATGCGGGGATAGTGCAGATTTTTATAAAACAATCCCTTGGCCGTGGCGCGGAGCCTTTGCCCCAGCCATCGTCCTATGAGTGCTCCCCGCGCCGTCAGCCGTCTGCGCCTGCCGGCGCGTGGTTCGTTTGCCAATAAAAGCTATGCGCTCGTCGCTATTGCGGCAGCTCCGGGCCTACCACGCCAGGCATCCTGAAGTAGGTCTTCGTCAGGTCCAGGAGGTTCTCCTCCAGGGCGCGGGTGATGACGCCGTCGCGCATGCGCCACTGCCAGTTGCCGCCCAGGACGGCCGGGGTGTTCATGCGCGCCTCGTCGCCCAGGTCCAGAAGGTCCTGCATAGTGTAGATGCAGGTGTCGCTGACGCTGGCGGCGATACCGCGGTTGAACGCGGCCGAGACGGGCTCGCCGGGCTGGCGACGCAGGTAGCGGTCCACCTGCTCGCGCTGACGCGGAGTGGCCGTGTTCTCGTACCAGCCACGGGCGGTCTGGTTGTCGTGCGTGCCCACGTAGGCCACCGTGTTGGGCAGGTAGCGGTGAGGCAGGTAGTAGGAGTCGTTGTAGCCGTCGAAGGCGAACTGCAGGATCTTCATGCCGGGGAAGCCCGTGTCCTCGCGCATCTGGATGACCTCGGGCGTCAGGAAGCCCAGGTCCTCTGCGATGATGGGCAGCTTGCCCAGGCGACGCTTGAGCTCCTTGAACAGCGCGATGCCGGGGCCCTTGGACCACTTGCCGTACGCGGCTGACGGGGAGCCAAACGGCACGTCCCAGTACGACTCGAAGCCACGGAAGTGGTCGATGCGCACCACGTCGTACAGGTCCAGGTTCATGCGCATGCGGCTGACCCACCAGGCGTAGCGGTTCTGGGCCATGGCCTCCCAGTTATATATGGGGTTGCCCCAGTACTGGCCGGTCGAGGAGAACTGGTCGGGAGGGGTGCCCGCCACGCTGGTGGGGTTGCCCTCGTCGTCCACCAGGAACAGCTCGGGCGACGCCCACATCTCGACGGAGTCACGCGCCACATAGATGGGGATGTCGCCAATGATGAGCACGCCCTTGCGGTTGGCGTACTCCTTCAGCCTCTGCCACTGGCGATAGAAGAAGTACTGCGTCATCTGGTGGTACAGGTAGTGCTCCTGGCGATGGGCGCACAGCTTGCGCGACTCCTCGCCGCGGCGGCGATATTCCTTCGGCCACTCGTAGTAGGGCTTGAGGTCGAACTCCTCCTTCACGGTCATGAACTCGCAGTACGGCTCAAGCCAGCCCGCGTTCTCTGACACGAACTCGCCCAGGTCGCGCGGAGGGTTTGCGACGAAGCGGCTGACGGCGCGCTCCAGGACCCTGCGGCGCGTGATGAACAGCGTCGCGTAGTCCACCTTCGAGGGGTCGTCACCAAACGGGATGCCCTCGAAGTCGTCGTCGGTCAGGTAGCCCATCTTCTTCACGTCGTCCAGGTCGATGAAGTAGGGGTTTCCGGCGTAGGCCGAGAACGACTGGTACGGCGAGTCACCATAGCTGGTGGTGGTCAGGGGCAGAATCTGCCAGTAGCGCTGCGCGCAGCGCGCCAGGAAGTCGACGAAGTCGTAGGCCTTGCGCCCGAACGAACCGATGCCGTAGTTTCCGGGCAGGGCCGAAATGGGCATCAGCACTCCACTTGCACGCACAACGATCACTCCTTCTGTGTTTCGAACGATACGTTCCTCACGGCCATTACAGGGTTTTGGCTGCGCCCGCAGGCGCCCTTCCGCCAAGCTTACGTCCTTGCAGAAGTATCGTCGTCGCCCATTCGGGCAGGGGAAGTGCACCCCCGACGACCCATCTGCAGTATATCGCAAGAAGAGCTAACTTGTATGAACAAGTTTGGCCAATTCTTTGGGTTTCTTTCCGAAAGCTTCAATGGCTCTCGGTAAAAAGGCCCCGCAGGCTAAGGTCTGCGGGGCCCAGGTACGAGGGGGGTCAAGTTTGAAGCTCGGCTTCACGCGAGGGCCTAGATCAGGTTCTTCTCGGTCTTCTGATCGAACAGGTGAACCGCGTTAGGCTCGAAGGTGAACCAGATCTCGTCGCCGTCCGCGTAGGACTGGCCGTTGTCACGGTTGTAGTCCACGGTGGGCACGACGAACACGAAGTCGTTGTTGCCGACCTTTGCGTGCACGTGCACGGTGGAGCCCATGAGCTCGGACACGTCGATGACGCCGCGCAGGGCACCTGCCACCTGCGAGTCATGCAGCTGAATCTGCTCGGGACGCACACCGGCGGTAACGTCGGCGTCGGTGATGCCCGCCTTCTGCAGGGCGTCGCAGGTCTTGTCCGCCAGAGGCACGGTGCCAAAGTTGGACTGGACCTCGTAGCCCGAGCCGGTCTTGTGCAGCTTCGCGGGGAAGAAGTTCATCTGGGGCATGCCGATGAAGCCTGCGACAAACAGGTTGGAGGGGTGATCGAAGACCTCCTGCGGCGTGCCGATCTGCTGGATGTAGCCGTCCTTCATGACGACGATGCGGTCGCCCAGAGTCATGGCCTCGGTCTGGTCGTGCGTCACGTACACGAACGTGCCGTTGACCTTGTGGCGCAGCTTGATGATCTCGGCGCGCATCTGGTTGCGCAGCTTGGCGTCCAGGTTGGACAGGGGCTCGTCCATCAGGAACACCTTGGGGTTACGCACGATGGCGCGGCCGATGGCGACGCGCTGGCGCTGGCCGCCGGACAGGGCCTTGGGCTTGCGGTCCAGGTACTGGGTGATGCCCAGGATCTTTGCGGCGTCGCGGACCTTGCGGTCGACCTCGTCGTCAGGCACCTTCTTCAGACGCAGCGTGAAGGCCATGTTCTCGTACACCGTCATGTTGGGGTACAGGGCATAGCTCTGGAACACCATTGCGATGTCGCGGTCCTTGGGGGCGACGTCGTTCACGCGCTTGCCGTCAATCAGCAGGTCGCCGGACGTAATCTCCTCCAGGCCTGCAATCATGCGCAGGGTGGTGGACTTGCCGCAGCCGGAAGGGCCTACCAGCACGACGAACTCCTTGTCGTGAATTGTCAGGTTGAAGTCCTGGACCGCGACGACGCCCTCGTCGGTCACCTCGAGGTTGGTCTTCTTCTGCTCCTTCTTTTTCTTGCCAAAGACGTGCTTTGCGCCGCGCTCGTGCGGGTACACCTTGCGCAGGTTCTTGAGCTGCACCTCGGCCATGGTAGTAATTCCCTCCTCGTAGTGCGCCGGGCCGGACGGCCCGGCGCATCAAGCTATTTCCAGTGGGCAGGACGTGGTCCTTAGCCCTTCACGGCACCGGCAACGACGCCGTTGATGATGTACTTCTGGCAGATCAGGTACATGACCACGACCGGGATGATGACCATCATGATGCATGCCATCATGGGGCCCAGCTCGACGTGTCCGAAGCCGCCGCGGAAGTACTGAATCAAAATAGGAATCGTCTTGTACTTCGTGGAGTCCAGGACCAGGTACGGCAGAAGGTAGTCGTTCCAGACCCACATGGTCTCCAGGATGCCAACGCTGATGTAGGTGGGCTTCATGATGGGCAGCACCACGTGGAAGAAGGTCTGCACGGGGTTGCAGCCGTCGATCATGGCCGCCTCCTCGATCTCCAGCGGGATGGTCTTGACGAAGCCGGAGAACATGAAGACTGCGATGCCTGCGCCGAATCCCAGATAGATGAAGCAGATGTTGTACGGGGTGTTCAAGCCCATCTTGTCGGCCAGGCTGGACAGCGTGAACATCAGCATCTGGAACGGTACGACCATGGAGAACACGAACAGGTAGTACAGGGCATTGCTGAAGCGGTCACGCACACGCACGATGTACCAGGCGCACATGGAGCAGCAAATCAGAATCAGGGCCACGGACGTCACGGTGATGATGAGCGAGTACATGAAGGCGGAGGCGAATCCCTGGCGCGTCAGAGCGTTCCAGTAGTTCGCGAGACCATTGAAGTTGTCGGCGTTAAGCAGCTCGAAAACGCTGGTGGTGGTGATTGCCTGCTCCTGCTTGAAGGAGTTCACGGCAATCATGAACATCGGGTAGATCCACGCCAGGCTCAGGATGGTAAAGACGATGCTGAGGATGCGGTTGGTGGTCTTTTCGCGCTTCATTACTGCTGCACCTCCTTCGACTGGGTGAACTTAAGCTGTATCAGCGAGATGCAGATGACCAGGATGCAGAAGATGACAGCCTTGGCTTGGCCAATGCCCATCCACTTGCCGCCAACGCGAGAGTAGAAGGTGTTGTAGATGTTCAGTGCCAGCATCTCGGTCTCGTGGTTCGGGTCGCCGCCGGTCAGGGCGAGGTTCTGGTCGAAGAGCTTGAAGCCGTTGGTGATGGTCAGGAACAGGCAAATCGTGATGGTGGGCATGAGGTTGGGAATCTTTACCTTCCACAGCGTCTGCCATGCGTTTGCGCCGTCGACCTTTGCGGCCTCCAGGTAGTCGGAAGGAATGGACTGCAGACCTGCGATGTAGATGATCATCATGTAGCCGACCTGCTGCCACAGGGTCAGGATGATGAGGCCCCAGAAGCCTGCGGTGGTGTTCAGCGACAGAAGCTGCTGGCCAGCCACGGAAAGCACGGCGTTAATCAGAATCTGCCAGATGTAGCCCAGAACGATGCCGCCGATCAGGTTCGGCATGAAGAATACGGTACGGAAGGTGTTCTCGCCCTTCAGGTGGCTGCGCGTAAGCGCCAGGGCGATGGCCAGGGCAATCACGTTAACGAGAACGGTCACGCAGACGGTAAACAGTACGGTGAACCAGAAAGAGTGAGCAAACTGAGCGTCCTGCAGTGCTGCCACGTAGTTCGAAACGCCGACGAACGTGGCCTTGTTGATCGTCTTGAACTTGCAGAACGAGAGGAACAAACCCTCAATGAACGGAATGATGAATCCAAACACGAAGGAAAGCGCCGTCGGTAGCACGAAGAGAGGCCACCATTTCTTGAGCGCCTTTACCATGAGGTACCCCCCCTCACTAGAGGGGCGAAGCGCTGAAAACACGCTTCGCCCCGTGGAACCAAACTCTGGAGTTACTACTCAGCCGAAGAGGCCTTCTCAGTAGCCCAGTTGTCGACGAACGCCGTCTTGACGCCGTCCCACGAGCCGCCGGCTGCGTACTGGTTCAGTGCGCTGGCCAGGTCGTCGCGGTACTGCTGGTTAGGCTGCACGGAGAATGCCCAGCCCACAGGCGTCTTGCTGCTGTTGATCTCCTTGGCCTCGGCGTAGATGGGGTTCGAGGGCTCCTTGGCGCTCTTGAACGGGCAGTTGAAGCCCATGGTGTCGGACAGAGCAGTCGTGCCCTCGTCGGAAGTGACGACCCACTTCAGGAACTCGAGCGTGGCCTTCTTGTCGTCGTCGGAGGCGTCGGTGTTGACGGCCCAGTAGTTCTCGGTGCCTGCGCACACGCCCTGGTTGGCCTGGTCGCCAGCGCCGATGTACAGGGGCAGCAGGCCGATGTTGTCGTCGCCCACGGACTTGATGTCCTTGTAGCCCCAAGAGCCGTTCTGATAGAAGACGGCCTCGCCGTTGACGAACTCGTTCACGGCGTCGTCAGCGGTCTTGGCGGACAGCTGCGACTTGTCGCAGGTGGAGTCGGTGATGTACAGGTCGAAGATGTCCTTGTAGTTCGGCAGGTACGTGCCCTTGATGGAGCTGGGGTTCGTCTCGTTGTCGTCCTGGAACTCGAACCACAGAGGCATGTTGGCCAGGTGGTTCGTGAAGCGCCAGCTGGAGCTGGAGTCAAGGCCGGAGGAAACGAAGGCGCCCTTGATGCCCAGGGAGTCCTTACGGGCCTGGATGTCGTCAGCGACCTTCTTCAGGGAAGCGAAGTCGGTGATGTCGTCAGCGGAGTAGCCGGCCTTCGACAGCAGGGACTTGTTGTAGACGATGCCGTAGTCCTCCTCGACGAAGCCGATGGCGTCGATCTTGTCGCCGTCCTTCAGGACCAGGTCGGTGTTGGTGAGCTCCTTGTACAGGTCAGAGTCGCTCAGGTCCTCGCAGTAGTCCTTCCAGTTCTCCAGGCCCACGTAGCCGCTGATCTGGAACAGGGTGGGAGCGGAGTCCTTGGCCATCTCGCTCTTGAGCTTCTCCTCGTAGGTGCCGGAGGCAGCGGTGACGACCTTGACCTCAACGCCCTTCTCGTCGGTGTACTTCTTGGCGAGGTCCTGCCAGGCCTGGTCAACCTCGGGCTTGAAGTTCAGGTAGTAGACGGAGCCCGTGGTGGTGGCGGAGTCGTCAGAGCTGCTGGAGTCGCTGGAGCTGCTGTCAGAGCTGGAGCCGCAGCCGGCGAGGCCCAGGCCGGCCAGCGCGACGGCGCTGCCCGCGAGGAAGTTACGACGAGTGATGTTGGTGTTCATAAGTTCTCCCCCTCATTTGACCAGTCAGACGGTCGTGTTTGCCGCCCAACATGCCTATAACCCATGGTGAATACCGCGCAGGTACCACCATGTATGCTGCCCACGCAAGTCCGCCTTGCCCTCCGGATGGGCGCGCATGGCTCGGCTTGTTGTATGAACAACTCGCTTGCTGCCCCGAATGTAGTTCAAACAAGTCTTTGTTTGAACAAGTAGGGGGTGAACGGTAGCTTTTCGCTTGTGAGCGTTATGTGTGCTAGATGATTTTTCTCTGACGGCGGTGTTTCCGGGGGATTTCCCGAACACTTTCCAACCAAATCTGTTGCTGAGTCTGGTCCAGCTTGTTTAAACACTTTAGGATGAAACGGAATTTTTCCAGCGGTCGTCCCGCTTGACTTCAGGATGGCCCTACGAGGGGAGGATGGATGTCAGACTCTGCTGACGCTCTGTGGTGGGCGCAGGCCGTCGTGTACCAGGTGTACCCGCGCTCGTTCAAGGACTCCACGGGCAGCGGCCTGGGCGACCTGGCCGGCGTGGCGTCAAAGATCGACTACTTGAAGCGGCTGGGGGTGGATGCGCTGTGGCTGAGCCCCTTCTACCCCAGCGAGCTGGCGGACGGCGGCTACGACGTGGCCGACTACCGCAACGTGGACCCCAGGCTGGGCACCATGGACGACTTTGACCACCTGGTGGACGTGGCCCATCAGGCCGGCATAAAGGTGCTGGTAGACATCGTGCCCAACCACACCTCCCGCCTGCATCCCTGGTTCCAGGAGGCGCTGGCGTCGAAGCCGGGGTCCGCTGCGCGTGCACGCTACATATTCCGCGACGGTCGCGGACCCAACGGCGACCTGCCTCCCACGCGATGGACCAGCCACTTTGGCGGCCCCGCATGGACGCGCGTCGAGGACGGCCAGTGGTACCTGCACCTCTTTACCTGGCAGCAGCCCGACCTGAACTGGCAGAATCCCGAGGTGCGCCAGGACTTCCTGCGCACGCTGCGCTTCTGGAGCGACCACGGCGCGGACGGCTTCCGCGTGGACGTGGCCCACGGCTTGGCAAAGGACCTGGACCGCAACGATCTGGATGACTTCAGCGCCATCGAGGTCAACCTGCCCGCCGACGGGTCGAACCCCCTGTACGACCGTGACGACGTGCATCAGATATACCGCGAGTGGCGCCAGGTGCTGAACGAGTACGACCCGCCGCGCTTTGCCGTGGCCGAGGCCTGGGTGCACCCCGACCGCCAGTACCTGTACGCCAGCACGCAGGAGCTGGGCCAGGTGTTCAACTTCGAGTTCGCCAAGAGCCTGTGGACGCGTGACGGCATGCACACCGCCATCAGCGAGGGTCTGGCCAGCGCCCGGAGGGCCCACTCCACGTCCACGTGGGTGCTGTCGAACCACGACGTCGTGCGCGTGGCCACGCGCTACGGTCTGCCGCAGGTGAACGGACCGCGCTACCACCAGTTCAGCGTGGACTGGGTCACCCGAGACGGGCAAAGCTACGTCGAAGACCGCCAGCTGGGCCTGCGTCGCGCAAAGGCCGCACTGCTGCTGGAGCTGGCGCTGCCCGGCTCCGCCTACGTCTACCAGGGAGAGGAGCTGGGACTTCCCGAGGTGGCCACCCTGCCGTGGGACCGTCTGGAGGACCCGACCGCCTTCCACACCGAGGGCTCTGCCACGACGAAGGGGCGCGACGGCTGCCGCGTGCCCCTGCCCTGGGACTCCACGGATGTCCCGACGGCCGCCCCACAGGCAGACGACCCCGATGGCCAGTTTGGTGCCGGGGCGTCGTTTGGCTTCTCTCCCCGCACGAAGGCGGACGGCACGCCCGCCGAGGCACCGCACCTGCCGCAGCCCCTGTGGTTCCAGCAGTACTGTGTCGACGCGGAGGAGAAGGACCCCGGCTCCACGCTGAACTACTACCGGCGCGCGCTGGCCATCCGTCGCCAGCTGCGTCGCCCGTGCGATGACCTGGACCAGATGAACGACTTCGAGTGGCTGCCCATGGACGCCGGGTCGGGCCAGCCCGACGGAGCACAGGGCTACGAAGGCGGCGTCATCGCATACAGGCGCGCCAACGGCTGGGCCTGCGTCGCGAACTTCGGCCGCCAGCCGGTGGAGCTGCCGAAGGGCCAGCTGCTGCTGAGTTCGGCTGCGCTGGACAAGGACGGACGTCTGCCCCAGGACTGCGCCGCCTGGGTGATGCTGGACCAGGAATAGACCGGGTCGGTGGCGGCACGTTCTTCTTGCCCGCCGTCGCGATTCGCCGCTGCGGCGCCACACCATCCTTTGAGGGGCACAGTTTTCCTCGATTTTCTTGCCGAATTCGAGTCAAACTGTGCCCCTGACCTGCTGGTTAACGCCCTGGGCTACCAGTCGGCGCCCTCCGCCCCGCCAGCCAACACCTTTACTCGCCAGTCAGCGCCCTCCGACCCGCCAGCCAGCGCCTTTATTCGCCAGTCAGCGCCACCGCCGCGCTGGCCGACGCCCCCCACCGCACTCCTCTGGGCGAGCCAGGCGCCCACACCTGGCCACTTTGCGCCGGCCGCGACCCCCACGGAGTGGTCGCGACACCCGCACCCGACAGCTTTGCACCGCTCAGGTGCAGACCAACCGCTTCTGGGTACCCAGACCCGTCGACTCTGCACCAACCGGTGCAAACCAACCGGGTCTGGGTACCCAGACCCGTCGACTCTGCACACGGCAAGGCGGGTATAGAAAAGGGGCGGCCCGCCTACCTGGGCTTTTGCGGAGAGGGCAATTTGGGCCGGTGCAGACTACCCGGGAGTGGGTACCCAGAACCGTGCGCTCTGCACC
>JBJEKW010000012.1:0-3523 GCA_051878835.1 Atopobiaceae bacterium | reverse complement strand
GCTCCCGGTGGTTCTGCCAGATCAGGAACACGCCGCGCAGCGTCAGGTCGTCGTCGACCACGTCGAACAGGTCGGTGGCCTCGCTGACCGTGCGCGCCAGGCCGCCCGTGGCGATGACCTGCGCGTCGTCGATGTCCAGCTCGTCAGCTATGCGCCTGACCAGCCCCTCCGCCTGCGCCGCCGCACCGATGACCAGGCCCGACTGCACGGCCTTCTCGGTGGTGTCGCCCAAGGCCGAGTCGGGCGCCTCGATGGGCACGCTCGAAAGCTTGGCCGCGTGCGAGAACATCGCCGCCGCGGACAGCATGAGCCCCGGTGAGATGGCCCCGCCGCGATACGTTCCTTCTCGGTCGACCACGTCGATGTTCGTCGCGGTACCAAAGTCGACCACGATGACCGGCGCCCCGTAGCTGGCCAGCGCCGCCACGGCATTCGCCACGCGGTCGGCTCCCACGGTGGCGCGGTTGGGCAGCGCCAGGTCCAGGTCACCGGTGACGTCCGGGCCCACTACCAGCGGCGTTATGCCCAGCTCGCGCTGCAGGCAACGAGTCCACGCGCGGGTCAGCACCGGCACCACGCAAGCGATGCCCGCGGCCTCGACCGCGTCCAGGTCCTCTTCGTCCATCTGGAAGAACGAGTGCAGATGCTCGCGCAGCATGTCGGCCGTGTCGGTGCGCACCGTGGCCATGCGCCAGCCTGCGCGCCCGACGCCGTCCTGGTCGTAAAGCCCCAGCGTGGTCTGGGTGTTCCCCACGTCTATGGAAAGAAACATCGTCCGCTCCCGCCTTTGCCGCCGCTAAGAAGAGAAGTGCTGTCAAGAAGTGCCGTCGTGCCGAACCGCCGTCGCGACAGGCCGCGCAAGAAGCACAGCCCTTCTTGCCATCATAAGGCCTGAAGCATGACATAGGCCCTGGTATACCCGGCCTTTTGAACAACTTGTGACGCTTGCGGGGCGCACCGCCTGCAAGCTGCGCGTAAAGGAACTGAACAGGTAGAATGTAGTGCGGTTTGGCCCGTCGATGTGGCGGGGCTGCGTGTTCCTGCCTGGGTTCTCCGAGGTCGCGAAGGCGCATGTCCCCTCGCTCGGCGTTGGCCGTTTTGGGACAAGCATAACCGATGCTTTTGGAGGCCTCGCATATGCCCATCACCGCGATCGTCCTCGCTGCAGGCGAGGGTACGCGCATGAAGTCCCGTCATCCCAAAGTCATGCACAAGCTCCTGGACCGGCCCCTGGTGGGCTGGGTCGTGCGCACGGCACAGGCTGCCGGCGCCGATCGCGTCGTCGTGGTCGTGGGCAACGGTGCTGACGAGGTCCGCTCGTATCTCCATGGCTTCGACGGTGTCGAGACGGTGGAGCAGACCGAGCGCCTGGGTACGGGTCATGCCTGTCGGACGGCCATCGAGGCCGCGCACATCACCGATGGCACCGTCTGGGTGCTGGCGGGCGACACGCCGCTGCTGCGTCCGGAGACGCTGCGCGCGGCGTCCGAGCGCATCACCAGCCAGGGCGAGGCAGGCTGCGCCCTTACCATGACCCCGCCCGACGTCAGCGGCTACGGTCGCATCCAGCTGGATGCCGACGGTCACGTGCTGGCCATCATCGAGGACAAGGACTGCACGCCCCAGCAGCGCAAGGAGCTCCTGGAGTGCAACTCCAGCATCTACGCGTTCGACGGCGCTCAGCTGGCAGCCCACATCGGCGAGATCACGAACCAGAACGTGCAGCACGAGTACTACCTGACCGACATGATCTCCATCCTGCGCCAGGCAAACCAGCACGTCAGCATCATGCACGTGGACGACTACACCGAGCTTCTGGGCATCAACAACCGCGTGCAGCTGGCCCAGGCCACGAAGGCCATGCAGCGCCGCATCAACCACGACCTCATGATGTCGGGCGTCACCATGATGGACCCCGACCAGGTGTGGGTTGGCCCCGACGTCACGGTGGGCAACGACACCACGCTGCTGCCCCAGACCTTCCTTCTGGGCAACACCACAGTGGGCTCCGACTGCGTGGTGGGGCCCAACAGCCGCCTGGTCAACGCCACCGTGGGCAACGGCTGCACCGTGGACGAGACCATCATCGTGGACTCCGCCATCGACGACGACGTCAACTGCGGCCCTCGCGCCTACATCCGCGGGCACGCGCACTTCCTGAAGGGCTCCAAGGCCGGCACCCATGTGGAGATAAAGAACTCCACCATCGGCGAGGGCTCCAAGGTGCCGCATCTCAGCTACATCGGCGACACGCAGATGGGCGCCGGCGTCAACATCGGCGGCGGCTCCATCACGTGCAACTACGATGGCAAGCACAAGAACCACACCACCATCGGCGACCACGTGTTCATCGGCTCCGACACCATGATGGTGGCGCCGGTGACCATAGGCGACGGCGCGCTGGTGGGCGCCAGCTCCTGCATCACGAAGGACGTTCCTGCCGACGCGCTGGCAATCGAGCGCTCGAAGCAGACGATCATAGAAGGTTGGGCCGCAAGGCATCGCAAGGCTCTGGAGGAAGAGGACTAATGTACGAGGATCTAAGCACCCCTGCCACCTACAAGAAGGAGATCAAGCTGTACACCGGCTCCGGCAACCCCGAGCTGGCTCAGAAGATCGCCAACGTCTTGCATCTGCAGCTGCAGGGCCTGAAGCTCGAGAAGTTCGCCAACGGCGAGATTTACGCCCGCTTCGAGGAGTCCGTTCGCGGCGACGAGGTCTTCTTTGTGCAGAGCATCGCCGGCCAGAACGTCAACGACCTGCTGATGGAGACCCTCATCGTGGCCGACGCGGCCAGCCGCGCCTCCGCGGAGAGCTTCACCGCTGTCATCCCGCACTACGGCTACGCCCGCCAGGACCGCAAGGCTGCCAGCCGCGAGCCCATCACCGCCCGTCTGGTTGCCAACCTGCTGGAGGCCGCCGGCGTGGACCGTGTCATCACGCTGGACCTGCACTCCGGCCAGATTCAGGGCTTCTTTGACATCCCCGTCACGCACCTGACCGCCCTGTACCAGTTTGGCGACTACTTCAAGACCAAGGGCTTCAACTGGGACAACACCGTGGTCGTGTCCCCCGACATGGGCCGCGCCAAGGTGGCCAAGAAGCTGGCCGACTACCTGGGCTGCGAGGTCGCCATCGCCCACAAGAGCCGCCCGAAGCACAACGCCGCCGAGGTCATGGGCGTCATCGGCAACATCGTGGGCAAGACCTGCATCATCAACGACGACATGATCGACACCGGTGGCACCCTGGTGGGCTCCATCAACAAGCTGAAGGAGATGGGTGCCGGCGACATCTACGTCAGCGCCACCCACGGCATCTTCAGCGGCAAGGCCATCGAGCGCCTGGAGAACGCACCCATCGTGGAGTGCGTGGTCACCGATGCCATCCCGTGCCCCATCGCCAACACCCCCGGCTCCAAGATCAAGCAGATTAGCGTGGCCGACGAGCTGGCCGAGGCCATCTACAACGTGTACATGAACCACTCCGTCAGCGCCGCTGCCGGTGGCAACGCGGAGATGTA
>JBJEKW010000011.1:55849-71169 GCA_051878835.1 Atopobiaceae bacterium | reverse complement strand
CGTCGCCTTCGTGGGCGTCCTCATCGGCTTCTTCGACCCGGGCCTGTCCTACTAGTGAGGTGTTGCATCTGTGGCCAAGGCAAAAAAGAAAGTGCGCAGGCAGAAGCTCTCGCATGACAGCAACGACGCAATGCTCAAGGAGGCAGACGCGCAGACTCGGGCGATCATGCGGTTGGAGACCTACCAGCGTGCGGCCTACTCCGTCGTGGCCATCGGTGTGCTGCTGATGCTGTGGGGTTTTGTCGGAAGCTCGGACTTCGGGTACGGCATCGCGGGCATCGTCTGCGTCATCCTGGGCGTTCCCGCGGCAGCCATCCTGCACACGGGCATAGATCACGGCAAGAAGAACGTCGAGAAGATTCTGAAGGACTACGACATCGTGCATGGTCGCAACACGACCGAGGAGAGCGCGGAGTCGTAGGAGCGACGGGTTGGACCACGTGCTTCTGGGCTGCGAATCGTTCGACATCGAGGGACTCACGGACTTCCGTGGGTCCCTCTTTTTTCGTCGGTAAACGTTCGTTTTGGCTAACGTGCCGTTTTCACTCCTGAAATGTATCTTTTCTGCCCTTTGATAACCTGGGCTGCGTTGAGATCCAGCGCCTTGCTTTAGAATTTTTGTACTTGACGCTGGGCGAACGTGACTCTGAAG
This sequence comes from Atopobiaceae bacterium, assembly GCA_051878835.1. Taxonomy (GTDB): domain Bacteria; phylum Actinomycetota; class Coriobacteriia; order Coriobacteriales; family Atopobiaceae; genus Olsenella_K. The sequence continues at coordinate 70,517 of JBJEKW010000011.1, read as the reverse complement.
GAGATGCTGGCGTGGAGGCTTGGTACAAGCTCGGAAAAACTATCTCGCGAAACATGGTCTTCATCGTGCCCCTGTGCCTGGTGGCCGGTATCGCCATGCCGCAGCTGTTCATTCCCTTCAAGCCCTTCGTGTCCACGATGTTCGCCTTTGTGACCTTCCAGGGGTCGCTTGGGAACGACTTCAAGAACATCCGCCACACCGTGCGCCATCCACTGCCGATGTTTTGCGTCATCGGCATAGCCCAGGTGCTGATACCCGTGCTGGCATTCCTTCTGGGGAACCTGCTCTTTGGGTACGACCAGGACATCGTCTCGGGCATCGTGCTGGAGTACAGCGTGCCCATCGCCGTGACGTCGGCCATGTGGGTCAGCATCTACGGCGGAAACATGGCTCTGGCGCTGGGAACGCTGCTGATCTCGTCGCTCATCTCGCCCTTTAGCATCCCGCTGACCCTGAAGGTCCTGCTGGGAGCCGTGGTGCAGGTGGATGTGACGGGCATGATGATGGACATGCTGTACATGGTGGCCGTGCCTGCGGCGCTGGGCACGCTGCTGAACGACCGCTCGCACGGATGGGCAAAGCGCGAGCTGTCGCCCAAGCTGATGCCCGCCTCCAGGATCTTGGTCGTCTTGATCATCACCACGAACTCCACCAGCCTGTCGGACTTCATGCGCCACCTGACGCCCGAGCTCATAGGCGTCATAGCGTTCATCGCGTGCTTCGCCGCCTCGGGCTACCTGTTTGGCTATGTGGCGGCATACCTGCTGAGGCTGCGCGAGCCGGATGCCATCTCGCTGACGTTCTGCTCAGCCTTGAGGAACATCGCGTCGGGCGCCATCATCGCCGCGGCGTACTTCCCGGCAGCCACCATGTTCCCGGTGATGACGGGCACGCTGTTCAACCAGTTCCTGGCTGCCGTGGTGGGGAAGGCCCTGGCGGGGAAGTTCGACTTTGCCCGCACGTCCGAGCGCAGCCACGCGCAGCGCCAGGCCCAGGAGCTGCACGCGGAAAGCCAGCCCGCCCAGCAGCAGTAGTTTTCGCGGCGATGAACAATCCCGGCCCTACGCGGCGCAGGTGGAGTGGGCTGGCGGGACATGTCGTAGAATGATGCGGTCAACACCGGTATGAGCCAGACCGCACGCCCTGCCTGCGGCGGTCGCAGAGAGGGGAGATACATGGCCCTCACAAAGGAAGACATAGCTGGCATCGCAGACTACGCCCGCATTGCCCTGACGGACGAAGAGCTGGACCAGATGACCACCTACATGAACGACGCCGTGGACATCCTGCAGCCCATTCGCGAGTACGACCTGGAGGGGGTCGAGCCCACCTTCCATCCCATCGGAGACCTCTCGAACGTCATGGGCGAGGACGTGGTGGACACGTCCGGGCGAGCGCTCGACATAGACACCGCCCTGGACAACGCCGGCTCGAAGCGCGACCGCTATTTCAGGGTGCCCTCCATCCTGGGCGACGAGGAAGGGGACCGCTAATGGCCAGCTTTGACTCCCTCAGTGCCGCCCAGATAGCAAAGGGCGTCGCGGACGGTCAGTTCAGCGCCACCGAGGTGGCAAAGGCGTCGCTTGACGCCATCCAGCAGCGCGAGCCCCAGGTGCAGGCGTTCCTGCAGGTGTCGGCCGACCTGGCCCTGAAGGCCGCGGAGGCCACCGACAAGGCCCGCGCCGCCGGCCAGCAGCTGGGACCCCTGGCGGGCGTGCCTGTGGCGTTCAAGGACAACATGCACCTGGTGGGCACCCGCACCACCTGCGCGTCAAAGATGCTGGAGAACTACGACTCCAAGTTCACCGCCACCTGCGTGCAGCGCATGCTGGACGCTGGTGCCACCCCCATGGGCAAGGCAAACATGGACGAGTTCGCGTTCGGCTCGTCGACCGAGTCCTCAGCCTTCCACCGCACGAACAACCCGTGGGACATCACGCGCGTGCCCGGCGGCTCCTCGGGCGGCTCGGCTGCGGCGGTCGCCGCGGGCGAGGTCACGCTGTCCCTGGGCTCCGACACGGGTGGATCCATCCGCCAGCCCGCCAGCTTCTGCGGCGTCGTGGGTATGAAGCCCACGTACGGCGCCGTCAGCCGCTACGGCGTCGTGGCCTTCGGCAGCTCGCTTGACCAGGTGGGACCCTTCGGGCGCTGCGTGTCCGACGTGGCCCTGGCCATGAACGCGCTGACCGCGGCAGGCCGCGACCCCTACGACTCCACGAGTCAGGACTGCCCCGTGGACTTCCTCGAGCACCTGGAGGACCCCATCGAGGGCAAGACCGTGGGCATCGTGCCGCAGCTCATGGACGTGAAGGGCCTCTCGGACGAGGTCAAGACCGCCGTTCTGGGCGCGGCCGACGTGCTGCGCTCCCAGGGCGCCAACGTGGTCGAGGTCGACCTGCCCAACATCGCCAGCGCCATCTCGGCGTACTACGTCATCGCCCCGTGCGAGGCCTTCAGCAACCTGGCACGCTTTGACGGCGTGCGCTACGGCTACCAGGAGCCCGGCTGCTCCACGCTGGCCGAGCAGACCTCAAAGAGCCGCGCCCACGGCTTCGGCGAGGAGGCCAAGCGTCGCCAGATGCTGGGCGCCTACCTCCTGTCCAGCGGCGTGTACGACCAGTACTACTACCCCGCGCAGCAGGTGCGCACCCTGATCACGCAGGACTACCAGCGCGCCTACCAGAAGTGCGACGTCATCCTGCTGCCCGCAGCTCCGCGCACGGCGTTCAAGTTCGGCGAGCTGTCCGACCCCACGCAGATGTACGCGTCCGACATGTTCACCATCTCGAACAACATCGTGGGCAACGGCGGCATCAGCGTGCCGTTGGGCCTGGGCCCCCAAAGCGGCATGCCCCTCTCGGCGCAGCTGCAGGGCCCCGCGTTCAAGGACCGCAGCCTGCTGCAGTTCGCCCGCGCCATCGAGCGTGGCTACCAGGCGCAGGGCGCCGTTGCGCCTGACTTTGCCTCGAAGGGAGGCCAGCTGTAATGAAGAAGCTGCAGGAGGTGCTGAAGGACTGGGAGGCCGTCATCGGCCTGGAGGTCCATACCGAGCTGACCACGCTCCAGACAAAGATGTTCTGCAACTGCAAGCTGTCGCACGACGACGCGCCCAACACCAACGTGTGCCCGGTGTGCCTGGGCATGCCCGGCGCCCTTCCCGTGCCCAACAAGAAGGCCGTCCAGTACATCGTGATGGCGGGCCTGGCCACGAACTGCCAGATCCAGAAGCGCTCGATGTTCTACCGCAAGCACTACTTCTATCCCGACATGGCCAAGAACTTCCAGACCACGCAGGGTCCCGTGGCGTTCTGCATGTACGGCCACCTGAACCTGGAGGTCAGCGGCGAGGGAGCCGCAGAGCGCCCCGACGACGTGACCACCGGCACCGACACCGTGGCCGCGCACGACGAGGCCCATCCCGTCACGGTGCACAAGGCCGACGACGGCTCCTACACCGTGCCCATCCGCATCCTGCGCATCCACATGGAGGAGGACGCGGCAAAGATGGTGCACGTCGGCGGTGAAGAAGGGCGCATCGCCAGCGCGACCGAGTCGCTGATCGACTATAACCGCTGCGGTACGCCGCTGATCGAGCTCGTGACCGAGCCCGACCTGCGCACCCCCGAGGAGGCCCGCCTCTTTATGGAGAAGCTGCAGCAGACCTTCCGCACGCTGGGCATCAGCGACTGCTCGCTGGAGAGCGGATCCATGCGCTGCGACGGCAACGTTAGCCTGCGCCGTCGCGGCACCACCAAGCTGGGGACCAAGACCGAGCTGAAGAACATCAACTCCTTCAAGAGCCTGCACGACGGCCTGGAGTACGAGATCTGCCGCCAAGCCGAGGTGCTGGAGGAGGGCGGCATCATCTACCAGGAGACCCGCCACTGGGAGCCCAGCCGCCACCGCACGGTGGTCATGCGCGTGAAGGAGACCGCCGACGACTACCGCCTGTTCCCCGACCCTGACCTGGCGCCGTTCAACCTCTCGGACCAGTTCATCGAGGACTGCCGCCAGCGCATTCCCGAGCTGCCCGACCACAAGCGCCAGCGCTACATGGACGACTACGGCATAAAGAAGGCCGATGCCGCCCAGATAGCGGGCGACCCCGCCACGGCCAGGTTCTTCGAGGCGGCGGTGGAGGGCGCAGACCAGAAGCACGCCGAGCGCATCGCCAACCTGGTGTGCAACGATCTGGCCGGCTACGTCAGCGCCAGCTCGAAGGACATCGAGTCGTGCGGCGTGACCCCACAGCAGATTGCCGGCCTGGCCGACCTTCTGGTGAGCGATGCCATCACGGCAAAGCAGGGCCGCGAGGTGCTGGAGCTGTGCGCCCAGACGGGTAAGGACCCCGCCGCCATCGTGGACCAGAAGGGCATGCGCCAGTCCAACGACACCGGCGCACTGGAACCCATCGTGGACGAGGTGCTGGGACGCTGCACGGACCAGGTGCAGCAGTACCGCGACGGCAACCGCAAGGTCGTAGGCTTCCTCGTGGGCCAGTGCATGAAGTCCGCAAAGAAGCAGGGCGTCGCCGGAAACCCGAAGCTGTTCAACCAGATGCTGACGGCAAAGCTGCAGTAGCCACGAGGCACATGCGAGCATGAAAACAGCGGCGGCCATGGAGCGAATCCATGGCCGCCGCTTTGCTGCCGGAGGAAGACTGGCGTAGGGCGTCTGGCGTCAAGCGCTACCTCGCAGAGTGGATGCTGCTACTCGACCTCGTCCAAGTCCACTATGGCCAAAGTCTTGCCCATAGGGGTCAGCAGCTTGAACAGGGTGTTTATCTGAGGTGCAATGTCGCCGCCCTCTATGCGCGAGATCACGGGCTGGCGGATGCCTGCCGCCTCACCCAGACGCATCTGGGAGAAGTCGGACTCTCGCCTGGTCTGGGCGAGGTCGTCCAGCAGACGGTGCTTCTCGCTCTCCACCAGGTCGATGGTCTTGCCGTGGGCATAGAGGTCATTCACCAAGACGTTCATGCCGCTACCCCACGTGATGCCCGCACCTTCGGGCATGGGCCTGACGCGCTTGAAGACCGCGGGCCTCGACAGAGGCGCAAAGGTCTCGCTCTGGCTCACAAGCCGCCTTGCGTCATACACCTTCGAGACGCCTGCAGCGAACCAGACCACTAGCTTGTAGTCTTCGAGCGGGAGAACCGCAACTACTTTCTTCTCCATGTCGCTCATCGCTCCTTGTCCTAGACGCCCTAAAGAAACTTAATGTAACCAAAAATACTTAGTAGGTTATGACAAATGTGCCCATGCCTCCAATAACTCGTAGAGTGTAGCAGCATTTACACTCATGTGGAATATACCCCACTCAATATCCGCTTGTACCTGCAGAATTGTGGATTTTGTTCTTGAAACCCACATATTTTGGAATGGGTGGTGCGCTCCCATAATCGGCAGGCATTTTATGCGGATAGGACAAATGCCGCTTCACGCATATGACAAATGTACTCTGCTTTTGGATGACTTTGTCCGGTTTGGCCAGACGGTACCCTGGGGCTCCCCAGCGCTGCATTTGGCACGAAAAGCGTTGACGCGTGTATGGTACGCGTTCTGCTATGCATTTGCGCAGATGATGCCGCCATGCATTACCGATGGTAGGGGAAGAAGGGCCATCCTCTGCAGATGGATCGAACGCATCAGCCTGATTCGTGGGATGTGCGTAACGTTCTGAGCGCCATTCGGGGACATAACGAGGGGCGTCAGATTCTGAATTTATATTTTCTGGATGATACTTTAAGTGCCTTGTCAGAAGCAATTTGTCATGTGATGGGTTTTATTTCCAAAGCCGGAAGTTTGTGACCGGATTTTGGGAGCGCTTCGGCAGTCCACGTATGATGGGCACAAGTTGACTGCCTTCGCGCGGGGGCGGGCGACGCGCGAGCCGCGCCGTGACCGCCGGGCGCCGTGTGGGCAAGGCGTGCAAAGGGGAACCATGACACTTTCGCTGAACGACCGGTTGGACAAGCTGCAGCTGTCGGGCATCCGGCGCTTCTCGGCCATGGCACGGCAGACGCCTGGCTGCGTCTCGCTGACCCTGGGCGAGCCTGGTGAGGACACGCCCCAACAGATTCGGCAGGCTGTGGGGGAGGACCTGCAGCAGGGCATGACGCACTACCCGCCGAACAACGGCTACCCGTGGCTGCGCGACGCCATTGCCGACGTCGAGCGTCAAAGGGGCGTGGATGTCGAGGTGGCACAGGGCTCCAACGTCATCGTGACCGACGGGGCCACCGAGGCGCTCATGGTGGCTCTGACCGTGGTGCTGAACCCCGGCGACGAGGTGGTGGTGCCCACGCCGGCCTTCAGCCTGTACGAGTCCATCGTCACGCTGCAGCGCGGCACGTTCGTGCAGCTGGACACCGAGCCCGCGGGGTTCCAGGTGGACCCCCAGGCGCTGGACGCCGTCGTGGGTCCGCGCACGAAGGCCATCGTGCTGTGCTCGCCCAACAACCCTACGGGGTGCGTGCTGAACGCCGCCAGCCTGGACGCCATCGCCCGCGTGGCGCTGGAGCGCGACGTGTACGTGATCTGCGACGACGTGTACCACAGGCTGGTGTACTCCAGCGACTACCAGGCCTTCTGCCAGCGCCATCCCGAGCTGCGCGACCGCACGCTGGTCGTGAACAGCTTCAGCAAGCCCTGGGCCATGACCGGCTGGAGGCTGGGCTGGCTGCTGGGGCCGCAGCGCGTGATGGAGCAGGCCTCGAAGGTGCACCAGTATATGGTCAGCTCGGTCCCCGCGTTTCTGCAGCATGCCGCGCTGAAGGCGCTGTCGACGCCGACCGAGTCCATGCGCCAGAGCTACCTGCGTCGTCTCGACCTCACGGTGGAGCGCATCCGCCGCATGGGCCTTCCGCTGCAGGAGCCGCAGGGGGCGTTCTACGCCTTCCCGCGCGTGAGCCAGCTGGGCATGGGCAGCGAGGAGTTCTGCGAGCGCGCCATCCGCGAGGCCGGCGTGGCGCTGGTGCCCGGCGTCTTCTTTGGTGCCGAGGGCTACGTGCGCCTGAGCTACGCCTGCGACGAGGGCACGCTGACCGCGGGGCTGGAGCGCCTGGGGGCCTTCGTCGAGGGGCTGGGCGAGCGCCCGTAGGTCTTGCCGTGCCGTTGTGGCCCGCTGCGTCGTGTCCCGCCGAGCGACATCCCGTTCCGTTTTGCCGTCGCCAAACCAAAGGAGAGAAGAAATGCCCGAGCCTACCACGGACCTTCTGAGGAAGTACCGCCGCGACCTGCACCGCATTCCCGAGGTGGACTTCGACCTGCCGCAGACGCTGGCCTACGTGCACTCGGTGCTGGACCCCCTGGCGCAGACGGACGAGCGTATCAGCGTGTTCGAGCCCTGCCGCTCCACGGTGTGCCTGCTGGTGGACCGTGGCACGCCCGCGGCAACCGCCATCCGCTCCGACATGGACGCTCTGCCCGTGACGGAGCGCACCGGGGTCCCGTTTGCCAGCCAGCACCCCGGGCGCATGCATGCCTGCGGCCACGACGGCCACATGGCCATGGTGCTGGGGCTGGCGCAGCACCTGGCGCTGCACGTGGACGAGCTGCCGCGCTCGGTGCTGCTGGTGTTCCAGCCCGCCGAGGAGACCACGGGCGGTGCCAAGGTGGTGTGCCAGACGGGCGTGTTCGACCGTCTGGGCGTCGACCGCATATTCGGCTTTCACCTGTGGCCGGACCTGCCCGCGGGCCAGGTGGCCAGCAGGCCGGGAGGACTTCTGGCAGCCAGCAACGAGACCACGGTGGACTTCACGGGCAAGGCCAGCCACATCGCGAAGCCGCGCGAGGGGCGCGACGCCATCGAGGCGGCGGCGCTGTTCCTGCTGGACGCCTACGGCATGATGGACCAGCGAAAGACCGAGGAGCCGTGCCTGCTGAAGTTCGGCCGCATCGAGGGAGGCCAGGTCAGAAACCAGATTGCCGCCAGCGCGCGGCTGGAGGGCAGCCTCAGGACCTTCTCGCTGCAGATGGGCAAGCGCTGCCGCGCCGACATCGAGCGCCTGGCGCACCTGGACGCCCAGGCGGTGGGGTGCCAGGCCAGCGTGCACTTCTCGGAAGGATACCCGCCCGTGGTGAACGACGAGGCGCTGTATGCGCAGGTGGCCGCCGTGCTGCCGCAGCTGCGGACGCTGGACGAGCCGCTGCTGATAGCCGAGGACTTCGCCTGGTACCAGCAGTACCTGCCCGGCGTGTTCTTGCTTTTGGGCACGGGGACGGGCATCGCGCTGCACTCCGACACCTTCGACTTCGACGAGGAAGTGCTGATGGAGGGCGTGCGCACCTACGAGCGCCTGGTCATGATGGCATAAATTGCTTCCGGCTGTATGCCCATTGTGTTACGCCACCCGAAATCGGGTGTGCGGACGCTTGCGCGCGTGTTAGGGTGTTCACCACGATAGAGGAGCGGACACGATGGGTTCCAGGGAGCCGGCAGGCCACGATCTGGGACGAGGCGAGGCCCGCCGAACTTGGCCGGGGGGCACCGCGACCAGGTGGGCGTACGGGAAACACCCGTGCGACTGTCTGCACACAGGTGCAGGGGCGCTATCCTTCGGGGCCGGCCAAAAGCTCACGGTCTGGGAGACGTGCCTGCACGTGCGTTCTTCTTTGGAGATGATGTCGTGAGCACCGCTAGCACGAAGCGCCCCTTTGCCTCGGCTCAGCAGCTGCAGCAGCTGGCCAGCCAGTACCCCACGCCGTTCCACCTGTACAGCGAGGCCGAGATACGCCGTCGCGCGCAGGCCCTTCTGGACGCCTTCGCGTGGAACGAGGGCTTCCGCGAGTACTTTGCCGTGAAGGCCACGCCCAACCCCGCCATCCTGCAGATACTGAAGGAGTACGGCTGCGGCACCGACTGCGCCACGGGCACCGAGCTCATGCTGTCCGCCGCCTGCGGCTTGCGCGGGCATGACGCCATGTTCACCTCGAACGACACGCCCGTGGCCGACTACCGGCTGGCGCGCCAGCTGGGTGCCATCATCAACTTCGACTCGTACGACCAGCTGGACTTCTGGCGGCAGAACCTGGGGGAGTTCCCCCAGACGGTGTGCTGCCGCGTGAATCCCGGCGGCACGTTCGAGGCGGCCAACGGCATCATCGGAAACCCCCAGGACGCTAAGTTCGGCATGACCGTGGCGCAGCTGCGCCAGGCGTTCACCGAGCTGCGCGACGAGGGCGTGCAGGAGTTCGGCATCCACGCCTTCCTGGCCAGCAACACCCTGGGCAACGACTACTACCCGCGCCTGGCGCGCCAGCTGTTTGGCCTGGCGGCGCAGCTGTCCGGCGAGCTGGGCATACACATCGGGTTCGTGGACCTCTCGGGCGGCATCGGCGTAGCCTACGAGCCCGGCCAGCCCCAGAACGACATAGCCGCCATAGGCGAGGGCGTGCGCCAGGCCTATGAGGAGGTGCTGGTGCCCGCCGGCATGGGAGACCTGCAGATAAAGACCGAGCTGGGCCGCTGGATGACGGGCCCCGCCGGCGCCCTGGTGACGCGCGTGATCCACGAGAAGGTCACCTACAAGGACTACCTGGGCGTGGACGCCTGCGCGGCCAACCTGATGAGACCCGCCATGTACGGCGCGTACCACCACATCACGGTGGTGGGGCACGAGGATGAGCCCGCAACGCACACGTACAACGTGGTGGGCGGCCTGTGCGAGAACAACGACCAGTTCGCGTGGGACCGCCAGCTGCCCCAGGTGCGCGTGGGCGACCTGCTGTACATCCACGACACCGGTGCGCACGGCTACTCCATGGGCTACAACTACAACGGCCGCCTGCGCTCGGCCGAGGTGCTGCTGCGCCAGGACGGCACGTCGCAGCTGATCCGCCGCGCCGAGACGCCCGCGGACTACTTCGCGACGCTGGACGTGACGCCCGAGGGCGCCAGCCTGCTGCAGAGGCTGCGCGGCTAGCGCAAAGTTCTTCTTGGCAGTCTTCTGTACTCATAAGCACAAGGCAAGAAGTGCAAGCAAAGGGGCGCGGCAAGTCCGCGCCATACGGCGAAAGGAACGCACGATGGACATGCACGACCTGAAGGGCTCGATCGTGGCCCTGGTGACCCCGTTCAAGGACAACGGCGACATAGACTTTGACGCCCTGGACCGCCTGGTGGACTTCCACCTGGAGAACGGCACGGACGGCATCCTGGTGCTGGGCACCTCCGGCGAGTCGGCCACGATGACCGACGCAGAGGACGTTGCCGTGGCGCAGCACGTGGTGAACCGCGTGAACGGCCGCATCCCCGTCATTGGCGGCGCCGGCTCCAACTCCACGCGCGAGTCGCTGAACAAGGCAAAGAGCCTGCAGATGATTGGCTGCGACGGCCTTTTGCTGATTACCCCGTACTACAACAAGTCCAACGAGGAGGGCGTCTACCGCCACTTCACCACGGTCCTGGACCAGGTGGACCTGCCCACCATCCTGTACAACGTGCCCAGCCGCACGGGCTGCTCCATCAGCGAGCGCAACGTGGCGCGCCTGGCCCAGCACCCCAACGTGCTGGGCATCAAGGAGGCCTCGGGCTCCATCAGCTACGCGACGCAGGTGGCAAAGTACGTGGGTCCCGACTTCAAGATGTTCAGCGGCAACGACGACATGGTGGTGCCCATCCTGAGCCTGGGCGGCTCGGGCGTCATCAGCGTGTGGGCCAACGTCCAGCCCCAGCTGGTGCACGACATGGTCATGAGCTACCTGCAGGGCGACTACCAGGCCGCGCTGCGCACGCAGCTGGACGGCCTGGATTTGGTGCATGCCCTGTTCTGTGAGGTGAACCCCATCCCCGTGAAGGCGGCGCTGGCCATGATGGGCATGATCACGGAATCCTACCGCCTGCCCCTGACCACCATCTCGGCCGAGGGTCGCGCGCAGGTCGCCGCCGCCCTGAAGGGGGCTGGTGTCATTGAGTAGCGAGCTCACGAAGGTCGTGCTGGTGGGTGGTGGCCGCATGGGCCAGCTCATAGCGCAGGAGCTGAAGGACCAGGGCGGCTTCGTGCTGTTGGGCGTCTACGACGTCACGAACTGCCAGGAACTGGACCAGGACGCGCCTGCCGCCGACCTGGCCATCGACTTCAGCAACAAGGCGTCGCTGCCGCACGTGCTGGCCTACGTCCGCCGTACCGGGTGCGCCCTCCTGAGCGGCACCACGGGCTACACCGACGAAGAGCTGCAACAGATTCGCGCACTGGGCCAGACCTCTCGCGTCATCTGGTCGGGCAACTACTCGCTGGGCGTGGCCGTGCTGCGCCACGCCACCAGGCTGGCAGCGCAGTCCCTTCCCGGCTGGGACGTCGAGATCGTGGAGACCCACCACAACCAGAAGGCCGACGCCCCGTCCGGCACGGCGAACATGCTGCTGGCCGAGGTGGACCCCTCGGGCGAGCGCCCCGTGGTCTATGGCCGCGAAGGCATGGTGGGCGCGCGTCCCGCGGGCGAGATAGGCATGCACTCGCTGCGCGGCGGCACCGTGGCCGGCACGCACGAGGTGCACTTCTTTGGCCCGGACGAGGAGGTGTGCCTGACGCACCGCGCTGCCAGCAGGCAGATCTTCGTGAAGGGCGCGGTCGCCGCGGCCCAGCGTCTGCTGCAGCGCGACCCCGGCTTCTACACCTTCGACGACCTCATGTTTTCATAGAAAGAAGAACACGCATGGATGCACAGGAGATCATTGACTTCATCGCGAGCGCCCCAAAGAAGACGCCCGTGAAGGCGTACGTGTGCCAGAAGCCGGGCGCCCAGGTGGCCTACCCCGCGGACGCGCACGTGTTTGGCGACGGCGACAGCAAGGTGGTCTTTGCCGACTACTCCGAGCTGCGCCCCGTGCTGGAGGCCAGCGCCGACCAACTGGAGGACGTCGTCATCGAGTGCGACCGCCGCAACTCCGGCGTGCCGCTGCTGGACATCAAGGGCGTGAACGCGCGCATCGAGCCCGGCGCCATCATCCGCGACCGCGTGGAGATTGGCGACAACGCGGTCATCATGATGGGTGCCGTCATCAACATAGGCGCCATCGTGGGCGAGGGCACCATGATCGACATGGGCTGCGTCCTGGGCGGCCGCGCCACCGTGGGCAAGCACTGCCACATCGGCGCGGGCACCGTGCTGGCCGGCGTCGTGGAGCCCGCCTCGGCCACGCCCGTGGTCATCGAGGACGACGTCATGATCGGCGCGAACGCCGTGGTTCTGGAGGGCTGCCGCGTGGGCAAGGGCGCCGTTGTGGCTGCCGGTGCCGTGGTGATCTCCGACGTGCCCGCCGGCGCCGTGGTGGCAGGCTGCCCCGCCAAGGTCATAAAGCAGAAGGACCAGAAGACCGCATCGAAGACCGCGCTGGTAGACGCGCTGCGCACGCTGTAGGTGCCCCGCCAGGAGCGAGCATCCTGCAGCTTTTGCGTGTAATTCGTCGACAGGGGGCAGAATTTGGAAGGGAGCGCACGGCATTTGGCCTATGCTCATAGGCGTATCCGTGTCGCAATGTGAGGACGAAATGGGCAAAACATTCCAGAAGCTCATGCCGTTGTGGGTCTCCTACATAGTTCTGTTTGTGCTGGCCCTCATGGGACCCGTGCTGTCGAGCACCAGCGGCCTGGCGCACGGACACTGGGCGTTCCTCTTTCTTCTGCCCTTTGCCATCGCGGCGGCTCCGTTCAGCTTCATCATGGGCGAGGTCGTGCAGCGCCGTACGCGCGGCACCGCTCGCGCCCTCACCAGGCTGGCCCTGCTGCACGCCCTCGTGATCTACGCGGTGTTCATCGTGTCGGTCTTTGACGCGCTGGTGTCGGCGTCCGACTTCCTGTACGTGGGAGTCTGGCTGGTGCCCGCCGTGCTGTCGGGCCTGTTCTTTGACTTTGGCGCACGCATCATGCGCCGCGAGCAGGCTCACTCCGACGTGCGCTACGGAGTGGAGGTGCGCCGTGGCGACCCGTGGTCGTCCTTCTTTGACCTGAGGTGGGAGGACGAGCCCAGGGGACGCCAGGGCAAGAAGCCCGGTCGCCGTCCCGACGCCGTCCGCCGTGCCGAGCGCGAGCGCTCGGGCAGCATGCGGCGTTAAGTCGGTAATTTTACGTATGGACATACCGCTGACAGAGGCAAAGCGAAACCGTTGACGGAAAGTGCGATGTGTCGGCGGTCACATATAGGAATAGTAGGGAGGGGCTTTGGCTCCTCCCTTTTTTGTGGGAGCCGGACCCGCTTCGCCTGGGGCACCTGCCCGAGCGCGAAGGCGACGTTTGTCACATACGACCAAGGAGGGTCAATATGGCTAACCGCATCGTTTTGAACACCATCTCGTACCATGGTTCCGGCGCCATCAAGGAGATTCCGGGCGAGCTGTCCCGCCGTGGCTATGACCACGTGTTCGTGAGCTCCGATCCCAGCCTGGTGAAGTTCGGCGTCACCAACAAGGTGACGGACCTTCTGGATGCTGCCGGCATCAAGTGGAGCCTGTACGACGAGGTCAAGCCCAACCCCACCATCCAGAACGTGCAGGACGGCGTGAAGGCCTTCAAGGAGTCCGGCGCCAAGGCCATCGTGGCCATCGGCGGCGGCTCGGCCATGGATACCGCCAAGGCCATCGGCGTCATCGTGAACAACCCCGAGTTCGCTGATGTCAGGAGCCTGGAGGGCGTTGCCCCGACCAAGAAGCACGCCGTGTTCACCATCGCCGTCCCCACGACCGCCGGCACCGCCGCTGAGGTCACGATCAACTACGTGATCACCGACCCCGAGAAGGTCCGCAAGTTCGTGTGCGTCGACACCAACGACGCCCCCGAGGTCGCCGTCATCGACCCCGACATGATGGCCTCCATGCCCGCCGGCCTGACCGCCTCCACCGGCATGGACGCCCTGACGCACGCCATCGAGGGCTACACCACGAAGGCCGCCTGGGAGCTCACCGACATGTTCCACCTCGAGGCCATCAAGCTGATCTCGCATCACCTGCGTGACGCCTACGCCGAGGCGAAGAGCGGCAAGGCAGGCAGCGGCCGCGAGGCCATGGCCCTGGGCCAGTACATCGCCGGCATGGGCTTCTCGAACGTGGGCCTGGGTATCGACCACTCGATGGCCCACACCCTGTCCGCGCACTACGACACGCCCCACGGCGTCGCCTGCGCAATGCTGCTGCCCATCGTCATGGAGTTCAACAAGCCCGTCGTGACCAAGCGTCTGGGCGACGTGGCTCGCGCCATGGGCGTTGACACCACGGGTATGACCGACGACCAGGCAGCCGACGCCGCCATCGCCGCCGTGAAGCAGCTGTCCGAGGACGTGGACATCCCGAAGACCTGCAAGGGCCTGGTCGAGGAGGACCTGGACCAGCTGGCCAAGGACGCCCTGGCGGATGCCTGCTATCCCGGCAACCCGCGCGAGGCCACACCCGAGCAGGTCAAGGACCTGTTCCGCAAGATTATGGCGTAGCTTGCCTCCGGTGTTCGCGGCATGCCATAGCGTGTCGCGGACGGTTGCGGCGGTGGCAGGTTGCTGCGGGAAGCCGTGGCTTGCTTGTGCGATCTGCCGTGGCCTGCAGGAGGAAGGCCTGCAAGTTGTAGCCTAACCAGGTATCGGTGGGGCGGCCCGGGTCCATGCGACCTGGGTCGCCTTTTCTATGTCGCGTGGGCGTCGAGGGGCCCAGCACGGCACTGCCCTCGCTGGGGATTTCCCTT
>JBJEKW010000011.1:17753-55749 GCA_051878835.1 Atopobiaceae bacterium | reverse complement strand
AGCACGGCACTGCCCTCGCTGGGGATTTCCCTTTTGGCGGGGATTTCCCCTCTGTCGAGGATTTCACTCGGGTGATTTCCCTTCTGGCGGGGATTTCCCTTCTGGCGGGGATTTCCCTTTTGGCGGGGATTTCCCCTCTGTTGAGGATTTCACTCGGGTGATTCCCCTTCTGGCGGTGATTTCCCTTCTAGCAAAAGCACAGGTCGGGGGCTGCGAGCCATGGGGCCTTTGCCTGGATTGAACCGCATTCCCCGTCGAGGACGCCCAGACCTGGCTTTTGCGCAGGCGATGCTGCAAAGGTCGGACCTGCGGGCGCCCACACCTCGGAGTTCCGCAGGGATTTCTGCAAGGGTCGGACCTGCGGGCGCCCACACCTCCCACCTTTGCAGGGAGTGGATTTGCTCCTATTGCAAAAGCCCAGGTCAAGGCCTCAGTGTTTTGAGGGTGGAGATTTCTGAATGCAGAAGTCGGACCTGTGGGTACCCACTTCTGGTTGGTCTGCACCGCCTGGTGCAGAGTCGACGGGTCTGGGTACCCATAACTGCGTAGCTTGCATCAAGTGAAATTTCCCTTCTTGCAAAAGGCCAGGTAGAGAGCTTGCGAGTTCTCGAGGTTAAGCTCGTGTGATGCAGAGTAGGCGGGTCTGGGTGCCCATTTCTGGTTAGTCTGCACCGCCTGGTGCAGAGTCCCCAGGTCTGGGTGCCCACTCCTGGTTGGTCTGCACACGCTGACGCATTGGATCCGCTGGTGCATGGCGATGTGGGCTCAAACGCCCATGCGTGTAGTAACCGCACTGGTGATCTAGCGGATGAAGGCTGCGGAGGATGCAGCTGATGTGGAAAGGTGGCGCGCGTTCGCGGTGCGATTGGCAGAGCGAGCCTATTGTCGCGAGCGGGAAGCCGAAGAACGACCGCCATTGGAAGCATGTCGTCGGAAAGAAACTGTCGGCGAGAAGGTCACCCAGGGGTCATTTTCGGAGACGAGCTACTTGGCGACAAGCTACTTGGCGACGTGCTGTCCAGTGACGAACCACTCACCGGCAAAATCGGCGGCAAACGAAAGCAGCCGAGTAGCAAAGATGCGCTCGACTGCTTTCGAAAGAATTTGAACTGCGGCGATATATGGAACTTCGATTGGACGCAGACGTTGGGGCTGGTAGCGGGCTACGGTTGCAAGCTACGGTTGCAGGCTACGCTCCCAGGCCGGTGGCGCCCTCGGTGATCATGGATACGATCGAAATGATAATGGCACCGAAAAACGCAGCGCTAAAGCTGGATATGTATATGCCCGAGCCAAAGATGCCCATGGACAGCCAGCTGGCCAGCTCGAGTACCAGGGCATTGACGACCAGGTAGAAGATGCCCAGCGTCAGCAACGTCAGGGGCAGGGCCAGCGCCTGCATGATGGGCTTCACCGTTGCGTTGACCAGCGCCAGGATGAAGGCCACGCTGATGATGCCGACCCAGCCTCCCACGGCCCTGATGCCTGGGATGAGCGCTATTGCCACGGCGGCTGCGAACGCGGTCACGAACCACCTTCCGATGAACCTCATGGTGAGTCCTTTCTGTCGTATCCGACTCAGCTTCTACCATATACCCCATGCGGACCCTGCCATTTCCGTGCCAGCCCGCACGAGGGGAGACCACACGATACCCATCAATTTGCATACAGGTGTCGGGTTTTGGCCACTGAAACGGGTTGCCACCGCTGCTGGGGCTTCGAGTCGAATGATTCTGAGCCGCGCGGCAGCACCTGGGCGCTGCGGGCGTGCCAGGTATGGCGGCGACACGATGGCCCCTTCTGCTCATCTTCGTGCGGACTTGCTCCCATGGGCACTTTAATGCGCTAAAGTGTAGGGACGCGTCTTTTGGGTTCGAAGGCAAGGAGTGCTATGAACGGGCAGGAACTTCTGGCACGGCAGAGTGCTCAAAAGCTGCTGGATGCCCTTTGCACGCTGCGCACTCCCGAGGAGTCTGCCGCATTTCTGGTGGACCTGTGCACCACGCGCGAGATCGAGGACCTGGCTCAGCGCCTGGAGGTTGCCAGCCTGCTGGATGGCGGGACCTCGTATGTCCAGGTGTCCAAGTTGACGGGGGCCAGCTCGACCACGGTGAGCCGCGTCTCGAAGTGTCTGAATGGGCCTGAGGGCGGCTATCGTCTGGTCCTTGACCGCCTGGGGCAAGAAGAGCATTAGGCCTCGCTGCCCATCGGGCAAGCGCGCGGCTGTGGTCGCCCGCATTCGTTGATGTCCCGGCGTTTGGCTACTATGGTTGGACGGTTCGCACTTCGGAAGAACCGGTTGACGACAACTAGGTGGTCGCAATGGCGCTTCAGATATTGCACACGGTCCAACTGCAGCCCGCGGGTCCCACGACGCAGCACGCCCTTTCGGAGGCGCTGGCGTCGCGCGGCGAGGCGGTGCTGCTGGTCCCCTCGTTCCAGATGCAGCTGGATGCGTTCAGGCTCCTGTCCGGTGCACACGGGCTTGCTCTGGGCGTGAAGACCACGACCCCACGTACGTGGCTCAGCGAGCTGTGGGAGATCTGGGGAGACGGATCGCACCTGGTAGACGGCGATGCCCGCACCATCCTGATGCATAGGCTGCTGTCTCAGGCCGAGGCGGTAGACGCGCCCTCCCTGGTGCGCAGCCCCGGTGCCGTGCGCGTGTTGGAAGACCTGGCCCGTCGTACGCTGGGCCACCTGCGCCTGGATGATTCCGGCAGGATCGCCGATGACAATCCCGGGCTGGATCAGCTGACCCCCGCCGAGCTACAGGCCCTGAACCTGGTGGCGCAATACGCGGCGTCCATCCACTCCAGGAACCTGGTCGAGGAGTGCGAGGCGGCGGTTCGCCTGCCCAGCCTGCTGCGGCAGCAGGGCGTGCGCCTTCCGGCTGTGGTGGCAGCGGGCTTCTTGCAGATGGAGCGCCCCGTGCGTGACCTTCTGGCGGGGCTTTCCACCCTGACCGACGTCACGTTGGTCCTACGCAGGCAGAACCCGGATGTGGGCACCATGGCCAGCGAAGCCGTGGAGCTGGTGCGCCGGGAGGCGCTCGACCTTGGCGCGGAGGTCCTGCCCGAGGCTGACGCTTCCGGCGAGGCCTGCGCTGAGGCAGACGTCGCGGGCGGCCAACCCAGCCAGGGCTCTGACTGCGCGCCCGAGCTGTCGCAGCTGACGGAGCGCGTATTCCGGGGCGCTGACGACCAGGTCATGCAGCCGGCCGGCGCCTTTGGCGTTCTGTTGCCCAGCGGTCCCGCGGCCGAGGCGGAGGCGTTGGCCCAATCCATCGCTCGCATGACCCAGGACCCTTCGGTGCGCCATGTGGTGGCCAGCGCCCCGGACGCCCTGCGCGCCTGGCGCGAGCTGGCACCAAAGCTGTCCGCCCGCGGCATCGGCGTGCGCGCGCAGCTGACCCAGCAGGCCACCCAGACCGTGTCCGGCCGGGCCTTCCTCGAGTTCGTCGACTCAGTGGGCCAGCTGACCGACCTGGCCGGCCGCTGGCACGACCCGTTCGACGACGTAAGGGAGCTGGTGGAGTCGCGCGGCGGGTCCATGGGCGGCATCGAGGCCAACGCGGCCGACAGCTTGGGTGCCAACGGTCATCAGATGTCCGACTGGTCGTGGTGGCCGCCCACCACGCTGGTGGACTTCCTGATGAGTGACCTCTCGGGCATGAGCGTTGCCGCCGCCACCAGGCTGGACGCCAGCTGGCGCAAGAAGAACTTCTTGTCCCCGCAAGACGTCCTGAACGACCTGACGAATCAAAAGACGACCTCGACCTACGTGGCGCGCGCCACGCAGGAGCTGTTGCGCGGGCGTCTGGGAAGCGCGGCAAACAGGCTACTGCAGCGGTTCCAGGAGCAGGGGCCCGCGGACCACCAGCCCTCGGCGGATAAGAACCCTGGCATGTCTGGCGTTTCCAACGAGGGCCATGACGATGTCTTTGCCAGCCACTCCGGCGAGCTGGCGCGCAACGAGGCCAAGGGTGTACTGGGTGCCGTGGTGCGCATTGCGCAGACCATGCGCAGCCTGGGCGATCCCAAGGACCCTACCGTGGAGGAGGGGCCGTCCCTGGTCCAGCTGGCGCAGGAGTTCCAGCAGGCGTTCGACCACTGCTCCATCGTGGTGCGCCCGTACGTTCCCGCAGGCGTGGCGGACGCACCTCTGGTAGAGATTCTGCCGCCTCATGCCGTCGCCGCACGAGCTCCCCGGAGCGCGGACGCGGTGGTCCTGTGCGGGCAGACCTCCGTCGAGTCTGGCATTCCCACGGGCGACGACGTGGTCAGCGCCCTGGTATGCGCCTTGGGGGTGGAGCCGCAGGACGACCCCATGGCCCGTGCGCGTGCCACGTTTGGCTCGCAGCTGGAGGTGGCCCGCCGCAGGCTGGTCATGGAGCGCACGATCTACGACGCCCAGTCAAAGGAGTGCTTCAACTCGGTCGTCCTGACCGAGGTCCTGGCCTGCTACGGCGTAACGGAAGGCCTCGGGGCCGACGAGATAGTGGAAACCTTGCGTGGGCGGAAGGTGGTGCGAGACGCCGGCGTGCCAGAAGCTGGCGGGTCAGAGGCCGACGGACAGGACGCAAGCCAGAGCCTCCTGGAGGGCACGCTCAGCGAGGAGAACGCCTTCGCGAACCTGCTGCCTCTGGGCCAGGTGCCGCCGGTGCGGCAGAGCGTGCCCCAGCGCCAGGTCGACGTGCTGGACCCCAGCCTGCTGCCCCTGGTGGTGGTCCCCAACAACCCAAGGGAGGCGCAGCTGCTGCAAGGCAAGCCGCTGCTGTCCGCCACCCAGCTGGAGACCTACCTGGAGTGCCCCTACAAGTGGTTCAGCCTGCGTCGGCTGAACCTGGGCCCCATCGACGCGGGCTTCTCCGCCACCGCCATGGGCACGTTCGTCCACAGCGTGATGGAGATCACTCACCGCACGATGCTGGAGAACGCGCTGGCGCAGATGGGGGACACCGCCGCAGAGCAGCTGCAGCAAAACCTCAGCATGCAAGTGGAGGGTTGCAGGGCCAGCTCGAACGACCCCAACTCGGTCAAGTGCGAGAAGGGCATCCTGGACCAGACGTTCTGGGACAACCTGCGCCAGCAGTACGAGACCTCGCGCAGGAAGCGGCCCGACGCGCCTCTGATTCCCCACACCCCCGAGGACGTGGGGTCCATCCTGCAGATGCACAAGGACCTCATGAACGTGGTGGACTTCGAGTCGCAGCTGCTGTCGGGCTACGAGCCGCGTGCGTTCGAGCTGTCCTTCGGCAGGCCCTCGGTCGGCCTGGTGGAGTATGCCGGTGCCTACATCAAGGGAACCATCGACCGCGTGGACGTGGACTCCCACGGGCATGCCATCGTGATCGACTACAAGCACAAGAAGGGCAACGCGTCCTTCACGAAGGAATACGACGTATTTTCGCGCGACGGCTACGATGCGGCGGCAGACCAGGAGCAGGGGTTCAAGATTCCTCGCCACGTGCAGGCCCTGATGTATGGGCAGGTGCTGCGCAGGAGCCATCCCGAGCTCACGGTTGTAGGCTCGGTCTACATGGCCACGCGGACTCCGCAGACCATAGCCGGTGCCGTCGACGCGAACTCTTTGGACAACGTGTGGGGAGACCTCAAGCCCAGCAAGGGGACCGTCGCGGCCATGGGCGTCCCCTCGAGCGCCGACTTTGGCCAGGGGGACTCGAAGGGGCTCTACGCGCTGATGGACGCCACCGAGCAGGCCGTCGCGCAAAAGATCCAGCAGATGATGGACGGGCAGATTGCCGCGAACCCGCTGGACAAGCAGTCCTGCAAGTACTGCCCGGTCATGAACTGCAAGCTAAGGATTCAGGGGTAGATCCATGGACTTCTCGAAACTCAGCGATGAACAAAAGCAGATCGTCAAGAAGCTAGACGTGCCCCTGTTCGTCGAGGCGGGCGCCGGCTCGGGAAAGACATTCACCCTGACGAAGCGCGTGGTGTGGGCGCTCTCGAAGGGGTCGGGCACGGATGGGGCTGCCTACCTGGACGACCTGTCGCAGGTGCTCGTGATCACCTTCACGAACGCCGCCGCCCGCGAGATAAAGGAGCGCGTGCGCGCCGCGCTGCGCTCCTCTGGCCCTGACCTGCGCAAGTACGCCCTTCAAGTGGACTCCGCCTGGATCAGCACCATTCACGGCATGTGCTCGCGCATCCTGAAGCGCCATGCCCTGGACCTGGGGTTCGACCCCAACTTCAAGGTCGTCTCGGCCAACGAGGAGCACGAGCTGTACGCGCAGGCGCTGCAGCAGGTGGTTGGCGGCGCGCAGGACAGGGCGCAGGCGGACCCCGCGCTGCGCAGCCTGTTCGACCAGTACGACTACGGCACCGAGCTGCAGCAGGGGTACAGCGGCATCCTGGGCATGGTCGACGCCATATACCGCACCGCCCGGTCCACGCCGGGCGGGTTCGACGGACTGGTGATGCCTCCGCAGGCACAGGTGTCGCAGCAGATGGATGCCCTGCTGCGTGAGGTCGAGGCGCTGCTGTCGCAAACGGGGGTCACGGCCAGCGCCAAGGGCAAGCTCACGAAGTCGAAGGAGGCCCTGGACGCGTTCATGGCCCTGGCTCCCGGCGCCCGGACGGGCGAGGCTGCCATGGAGGCCCTAGCCAGCGTGAAGCTGCCCGCCACCGGCAAGGCGTTCGGCGAGCTTCTGGGCGATGCGAAGGACCAGCTGGTCATGACCCGGCTGGAGTCCAGGCTGGCCGTCACGCGACCGCTGCTGGACACGCTTGTGGAGCTTGCCCGACAGCTGGATGACTGCTACGGCCAGCTGAAGCGACAGGCGTCGGTCCTGGACAACGACGACCTTATCATCGAGGCCCTGCGCGCCGTGAAGGAGCACCCCGAGGTCGCCCGTGACTACACGCACAGGTTCCGCCTGGTTATGGTGGACGAGTTCCAGGACACCGACCAGCGCCAGCTGGAGCTCATCAACATCCTTGCCGGTGGGGACGGACGTCACCTCGCCACGGTGGGCGACGCCCAGCAGTCCATCTATCGCTTCCGCGGCGCGGACGTCAGCGTGTTCCGGGGCCGGCAGGGGGAGCTTCCCGACGAGCAGGTCATCCAGATGGGCAAGAACTTCCGCAGCCACGCGGACGTGCTCAGCCTGGTCGACTGCGTGTGCGACGACAGGCATGGCGGCGTCGTGCGCAACTTCATGCACCTGGAGCCCAACCTCAAATGCGACAGCGTGGACAGGCACGACCGAAAGTACGTCGCAAAGGACCTGCCCAGGATCAACGTCGAGCTGAGCTGCGTACAGGGTGGCCAGCAGATGCAGGAGCAGACCGCCGTCATGGCTGCCGCCATCGCCGAGCGCCTGCAGGACTACTGGAGGGCGGGACAGCCCCTGGGCGGCATGGTGCTGCTGCTGGGCGTCACCACCCATGCCGACCTCTACATAGACGCCCTGCGCTCGCGCGGCATGGACTGCGTGGTCACCGGAGGCTCCACGTTCACCGGGGCGGCCGAGACGCAGGTCATGGCCTACCTGCTGCACACGCTGGCCACCTGGGAGGATGCCGAGAGCGGACTGTTCCCGCTGTTGTCCTCGCCGATGTTCGACCTGGACGCGAACGATTTCATCCTTCTGGGGACGCGCTCCATGGAGCACCTGGACGCACCCACAAAGCAGCAGATACAGCGGACCTTCGAGTCGGGGGAGTACTTCCAGGGCAGACAGCCTTCGGTCCGGCTGGAGCACGCCCGTCGCGTGCTGACGGCCGCTCGCGACGCCGTGACCACGATGCCGGTGGCAGACGTGTGCCAGTGGGTGGTGCGCCAGTCCGGCTGGCTGGGCAGGCTGGAGCGCCAGGGCTCCGACGGCCAGGCTGTCGAGGCCAACGTCCTGGTGGCCCTGGGCTACATCCGCGACCTGACGCAGGAGCTGGGGCTGGGGCCGGCCCGGGCCGCCGCCGAGTTCGACGTCTGGCTGCGCTACTCGAAGATCCCGCCCGCAAAGCTGTCCGGCGGCTCCATGGACGCGGTGCGCATCATGACCATCCATGCCTCGAAGGGCCTGGAGTTCCCCGTGGTGGCCGTGTCCGAGTGCTGGAACGTGTCCGCGGACGCGTTGCCCCTGGTCAGCGGCAGGACTGCCGACGGCCGCCGCATGGCCGTGCTGAAGCCCGCCAAGGACGAGACCAGAAAGAGCGACGACCTCTTACAGAGGCTCTCTGATCTGGACAAAAAGGACCCCGTGTACTCGCCGGACGAGCTGGGGGAGTGGTATCGCTTCTTGCGCTGCCAAAACGACCAGGAGTCCCAGGAGGAGAAGACCAGGCTGCTGTATGTGGCGCTGACCCGCGCCGCCGAAGCGCTGGTGCTGGGCATATCGTGCCGCCAGGGCAAGGAGGGCTACGCGCCCGAGCTGGCACAAAGGACCTTGGGCGCGCTGTTCTCGGGCGGCCTGCCTCCCGTGGGTCAGAGCCGCCTGAACTACCACAAGTTCGAGTATCCCGACCAGAGGCGCCCACTGGAGGAGGACGAGCGTCGTCCTCCCAAGGAGGATGCGCACGTGCGCTGCGTCACGCTGAGCCGCGTCAAGGATGCGGACGGACGGAAGGGCGTGGCGGTGGATTCCGGCGGCACGCTGCAGATGGGCGACGGCGAGCACTACGATCTGCCGGCAGCCCTTGCGACCCTGGGTGCCCAGGCGGACACGGCTGCAGGGACTACGGCTGGGTTGGTGCCCCCCGCCTCGGGTGATGTTCGGCCTGGTGATGACATGGCTTCGGGTCAGGACGACTTCCTGATCTTCCAGCCCGTGGGCGACGGCATGGCCTCCGACGTGGTGGACTGGCGGGCGCGCGACGGCGTGTACAGCTACTCCAGCGCTCACGCCCAGCTGCTGCAGAGCTTCCAGGCCTCGTCTGCGGACGAGGTGGCAGACGACGAGCCGACCCCAGCCAGGGGCAGGATTCCTCGCGCCGTGCAGGTGACCCAGGATGCCGACCATGCGGACGACGCGGAGGCAGCGCAGCAGCCGGACGACGCCGACAAGGCCACGAACCTGGGCTCCGCCTTCCACGAGCTGGCCCAGACCATGGTGGTCACCGGTGCGTACCCCACCTCGGAGCGGATCCGGCGGACTGCCGACTACTGGCACCTCTCGGAGCGGGCGCGCGGCAGGCTGTCACGCGCGCTGGAGCGCTGGAGCCGCAGCGACGCCAGGAGGCGCGCCCTGGCGCACGATGTCGTGCGAGCGGAGGTGCCGTTCTTCAGCCAGGCCCACAGCGGCTTCGGCGAGTACGTGGAGGGCGCCATCGACCTTCTGTCCTACGACCGTGAGCAGGGGACGAAGGATTGCTCACCCGCTGCAGCCGGCTCCCACGCCTACCTGGTGGACTACAAGACCGGCGACGTGGGGCTGAGCGTGGAGCAGGTGCGCGCACGCCACCGCATGCAGGCCAACTTCTATGCGCGGGTGCTCATGGACCAGGGCTTCCGGAAGGTCAGCTGCGAGTTCGTGTGCGTGGAGGTGGAGCTGCCGGACGGGGAGCCCCTGACGGTGAGCTACGAGTTCAACGAAGAGCAGCCGCCCGTGCTGTAGAGAAGTGCTGGGTGGGCCGGCACTGCGCCGGCCCACCCATGATCGTTCATACGAACATCCGTTTGTTCTTCTTGACATGGTGATTGTGCGATGAGATACTAGTACACATGTTCTGAACGCGAAAGCGTTCCGGGCTTGGGCTATCCTAGGTTCACTCGCACGAAGCCCCTGGGGTCGTGCTAGCCCCTTTGCGTATCCGGGAGGTCGCCACATGGCGTTCGTTCACCTGCATAACCACTCTGACTTCTCGATTCTGGACGGAGCCACGCGCATTCCCGACATGGTGAAGCGCGCGGTGGACCTGGGTATGCCCGCCGTCGCCCTGACGGACCATGGCTACATGTTCGGCATGCCGAACCTGGACCTGGAGTGCCGAAAGTACAACGACGCCGCGGCAGACATGAAGCAGTGGAAGCACGACATCGAGTGCTTCACGAAGGACTGGGAGCTGGAGGAGCCCGAGCAGGACGCCCCCGATGCGTCCGAGCACTCCCGTGTGCATCAGCAGTGGGCGTCCGACGTGGACATCTGGCAGAAGAACGGCGGAAAGGACCACAAGGACGAGGCCCTGGCAGCCGTGAAGGCCAACCGCCCGTCGCTCACCATAAAGCCCATATTTGGCTGCGAGGCCTACTTCATCACCGACGACTGCATCGAGCGCGGCACGAAGCAGCGCCGCTACCACCTGATCCTGCTGGCAAAGAACTCCACCGGCTACCACAACCTCATGAAGTGCATGTCGAAGGCCGCCGGCCACGAGATGATGTACTACAAGCCCCGCACCACGCTGGCCATGCTGAAGGAGTACCACGAGGGCATCATCTGCCAGAGCGCCTGCGTGCAGGGCATCATCCAGCAGAACATCCTGGACGGCAACTTCGACGAGGCGCGCAAGTGGGCACGCACGTTCAAGGACGTCTTTGGCGACGACTTCTACATGGAGATCCAGGACCACGGCCTGACGTTTCGCAACGGCTGGGACGACCGAAAGCTGGACGAGTACCTGGTAAAGATTGCCCGCGAGCTGGGCGTGAAGGTCATCGCCACGAACGACTTCCACTACCTCACGCGCGAGGACGCCCCCACGCAGGACATCCTGTCGTGCATCGGCAAGGCCACCACGCTGGACGACCCCAACCGCATGCGCATGGAGGGCACCGAGTTCTACATGAAGTCCGAGGAGGAGATGCGCGAGCTCTTCTCGTGGATTCCCGAGGCCTGCGACAACACCCTCGAGGTTGCCGCAAAGTGCAACTACGAGATCGACTGGACCCACATGTACCTGCCGCAGTTCCCTGGACTGAAGCCCGGCGAGACTGCCGAGGCGCGCTTCCGCGAGGAGTGCGAGAAGGGCCTGGCAAAGCGCTACGGCGAGGACTGGCGCAACGTCACCATCAACGACATCAACGTCAAGGACCGCTTCGAGTACGAGTACAAGATCATCTGCGACAAGGGCTTCGCCAACTACTTCCTCATCGTGCAGGACTACGTGCAGTGGGCAAAGGACAACGGCATCGGCGTGGGGCCGGGCCGTGGCTCCGCCGCCGGCGCCATCGTGGCCTACGCCATGAACATCACGAACTTCGACCCGCTGGAGAACGGCCTCATGTTCGAGAGGTTCCTCTCGCCCCAGCGTACCGAGATGCCCGATATCGACATGGACTTCGACGATGAGCACCTGCAGGACGTACTGCAGCACGTGCGCGACGTCTATGGCGAGGATCGCGTGTGCAAGGTCATCACCTACTCCACCATCAAGGCGAAGCAGGCCATCAACGACGCTAACCGCGTTCTGGGCTTTCCGGTTTACATGGGCCAGAAGCTCTCGAAGATGCTGGCCAACGACCCGAAGCTCTCGCTGGCCAACGCCCTGCACAAGAACGACAAGCACCCAGACCAGTACTCCCCGGACTTCGAGGAGGCCTACAAGCACGACGAGAACGCCCGTCGCATCATCGACGCAGCCATGTCCATCGAGGGTCTGACCCGCGGCGAGGGCGTGCACGCCTGCGCCACCCTGATTGCGCCGACGCCCGTCACCGACCACGTGCCGACGAAGCTGGACACGAAGGGCAACGTCACCATCACGCAGTTCGAGGGCCACTCGGTCGCCGACATGGGCCTGCTCAAGATGGACTTCCTGGGCCTGCGCACCCTTACGGTCATCAACAAGGCCCTGGCCAACATCAGGCGCAGCTACCCCAGCGCATCCGACATCGACCAGATGCCCGACGCGGTGAAGGCCTGCATAAAGCCCGGCGCCACCTGCGTCGACCTCGACGTGAACAAAATCGACTTCTCGGACCCGAAGATCTACGAGCTCCTGGGCAGCGGACACACGGCCGGCGTGTTCCAGGTGGAGTCCGGCGGCATGACCGCCACGATCAAGAGCATGCAGCCGAAGGAGTACAAGCAGATCGTGGCTCTGATTGCCCTGTACCGACCCGGCCCCCTGGGCGCAGGCATGGTCACCGACTACATAGACCGCATGAACGGCCGCAAGCCCGTCGTGTACTACGACGACCGCCTGGCCCCCATCCTCTCCGAGACTTATGGCACCATCGTGTACCAGGAGCAGGTCATGCAGATCTCGGTCAAGATGTCTGGCTTCTCGGCCGGCGAGTCCGACTCGCGCATCCGCAAGCCCGTTGCAAAAAAGAAGATCAAGCTTCTGACCAGCACGATATTCCACTGGGACAACGGCAAGGACGAGACCACCTACGACCACTGGATGAACGGCGCCGTCGAGAACGGCTACACGCGCGAGGTGGCGCAGCGCATCTGGGACGACGTCCTGAAGTTCGCGTCCTACGCGTTCAACAAGTCGCACTCGGCGGGCTATGCCATCCTGGTCATGCAGACGGCATGGCTGAAGGCGTACTTCCCGCGCGAGTACATGGCGTCGGTCCTGACCTCCTACATGGGAAAGACCGACAAGATCGTGCACTACGTGACGGCCTGCCGCCACGAGGGCATCGACATCCTGCCGCCTGACGTAAACGAGTCGGGCAAGGACTTCACGGCCACCCACGAGGGCATCCGCTTTGGCTTTGCCGGCATCAGGGGCGTGGGCGAGGCCGTGGGCGAGGCCATCATGGCGGAGCGCGAGCGCGCTGGCGCGTTCAAGAACCTCCACGACTTCGTCGAACGCATGGACACGAAGGACGCGAACCGCCGCGTGGTCGAGGCACTGATCAAGTCCGGCGCCTTCGACTCCACGGGGTACACGCGGCGCCAGTGCATGCACTTCGTCGACAAGAACAACCCCCAGAACATCATCGACGCGGCCGCGAAGCGGCAGAAGGACAAGGCCGCGGGGCAGGTGTCCTTCTTTGACATGTTCGGCGACGTGCAGGGATCGGGCTTCGACGACCAGGTGCCCGCCCCGGACGGCATCGAGTGGGACCGAAACCTGAAGCTGGCACAGGAGCACGACGTGCTGGGCATCTACGTCTCGGACCACCCGCTGAGGCCGTACGAGTACGCCCTCACGAAGGCGCGTGACTACCAGATATCTGACCTGAACGCGTCAGAGGAGTACACGAACCCCTACACGGGCGCCACGACGACCCGCTACAAGGTGGAGGAGGGAAAGACCATCAGGCTGGCGGGCATGGTGTCCGGCTTGCAGAAAAAGACGACGAAGAACGGCGACTCCATGGCCATCGTCACGCTGGAGGACATGGAAGGCGAGATCACCTGCGTGGTGTTCCCGAAGCTGTACAAGGAGTGCGCAAACATACTGGCGGGCGACGTGGACGAGCAGACGGGCGAGTCCACGGGCAACGTCTTCATAAAGGTGTACGGCAAGCTGGAGCGTGGCGACCGCGGTGACCAGATCATCTGCTCGTCCATCGAGGACCTGGCGTTGAACGACGACACGAACCGTCCGAAGGTGTTCGAGGTCATGCTGCCCAGCCGCTGCCTCAGCAGGGGCCGCATGGAGCAGCTGGGTTCCATCTTTGGCCGCTACAACGGCCTCGACAGGGTCGAGATCCTGGTCGAGGGCTCCGAGGGCGAGACGCTGCGCATGGCGCTGCCCACCAGGGTTGATGCCCACAACATGGTCCTTTTGGCGGAAGTGAACGACCTTCTGGGCAAGGAGGGCCAGGTAGTGCTGGCATAGCGACGGACGAAGGAGGCGGGTCCCATGTCCGAGGTGTCACAGGGGCGCTGCCCTCGCTGCGGGGCTCCGCTGGCTCCGGGGAGCAACGTGTGCAGCAGCTGCGGGTGGTGCCTGCCAGCCGAGCCGTCGGGCGCTGCGGAGGGGGCGGCTTCATACGACGGCGCCAGCGCTCAGAACGTGCCGGAGGGCCGTCCGTCGTCTGGTGTCGCCAGAGAGGCGGGCGTTTCCTCGCAGCCCAGCGACAGTCAGAAGACGACGCTGCTGGGCGAGGAGGGTGGCGTCGGGGAAGGTGTGTCTTCACGACGTGGCTCGCCTGGGGCTGGCTACCAGACGACCGCGATGCCTCACGAATACGCTGACCCTACCCAGTACGTACCACCGCAGGCCCCAAGCCCGGAGCGCACCGTGCTCCGGGGCTCCTATCCACGGCAGGAGGCAGCCTCTGGTGCCAGGCCGGACCGGACGCTGCGTGCCGACGAGGGGGCGGGTCCCGCTCGCTCCGGCGGTGGCTACGGCGGCGGCATGCCCACCAGGGGGCAGGCCGTCTCGTGGATGCGAAGGCAGGCGCACAGGGCCGCCGAGGCGCTCGACCGCAGTCCGGATCCGTATGGCAAGCTGCGAAAGCCACAGGGCAGACTGGCCATGCCCAAGCTGGCAGCCCTTGTGGCCGGAGCCGTATGCCTGGTATGCGGCCTCCAACCATGGCTTTCCTATGTGGTGGGCGCCCAGCAGGTTGGGGCAATCGTCGCAGCCGAGCTGGGACCGGTCTCGCTTCTGGTCCAGTGCTTCCAGCTGCTGGCGAAGGACCTCGCGCAGCTGTCCTCCCTGGCAGCCACCTCGTCTGCATTAGAGCCTCTGCTGGACATGCTGCCCGTGCTAGCAGTGGGTGCGCTGGGCGTGCTGCGCATCGTCGCCCTGGTGATGCTGGCGGTCGGTCTCGTCCGGACCCTGATGGATCCCTCTCCCTGGGAGTACTGGAGCCTGTCGCGTGCGCTCAGGTGGAACGTCGCGGTCCCTGCCGCCTGGGTGGTCGGTCTGGGCATTCTGCGTCGCGTGTTGCTGGGTGTCGGCACCACCTCGGCAAAGGCTGCCACAGCCAGTCTGGTGTTGGGGCTGAGTGATGCCTCGAACGCATGGCTCTGCCTGTGCGCGGCGGTTGCGGGCATGGTTGTCGCATGGGCCTGGACCAGAGCGCACCAGTACTAGAAAAGTCTTCCTAGGAATGAATACTTTTATGGTTCGAGGGGCACAAGGACTACAGCCGCAATAGCGTGCGGCCGTACATAGCTACGAACATGGCTACGGAGAGGACACAACATGGCAGAGGTTACGTTCTATCGCTGCAACAAGTGCGGCAACCTGGTTGCCGTCGTACAGAAGGGCTCCTGCACGCCTCAGTGCTGCGGCCAGCCCATGGAGGAGCTGAAGGCCGGTTCGACCGACGCCGCCACCGAGAAGCACGTGCCGGTGGTCACCCGCGCGGACGGAAAGATAAAGGTCCAGGTGGGCTCCGTCGAGCACCCCATGCTGGAGGAGCACTCCATCCAGTGGATTGCCCTCGCCGCGAAGGATCGCGTCGAGATTCACTACCTGCATCCTGGCCAGAAGCCCGTCACCGAGTTCTCGGACGACGGCGCCCAGGACGTCACCGTGTACGAGTACTGCAACCTGCACGGCCTTTGGAAGGCCCAGCTGTAGCGTTGCGGGCACGATGCCGGCTTGTGTCAAGCCGACTGTTTCGGCGACCACCTTCTGATTCGGAACGTACGATGCTGCCAGCCGCGTGTGCGGTTGGCAGCATTCTTTTCTCATTAATGACTTCCGGCGGGACTTGGCTATTCTTTGGCGGTTATGATGATGGTGTCGCCCAAGGAGGTTCCCGTGAAAATTGGCGTAGCACAGATGAACACGTGCGCGGGTGACTTCGCGCGCACCGCAGACCGCATGGTGGAGTACTCCCGACAGGCAGCGGACCAAGGCGTAGATCTGCTGGCGTTTCCCATGGCGACGCTGACGGGTCCCGTTCCCGTTGCGGCTCCGGACCAGGAGGGATTCCTGCTGGATCTCTCGGTGACGTTGGACGACTTGGCCTCTAGGCTGAAGTGCACCTGCCTGGTGCCTGTGGTTGCGGAGCTGGACTACGACACCGTGTGCGAGACCATGCTGATAAAGGAAGGCCAAGTGCTGCCCCTCAGGCTCTCGGCATACTTTGCCAGCCAGGTGGGGGCGTTGGCTGGCGTCGACTCGGATGAGGAGGGAAGCCAGAACGGCTCCCAGGAGACCGTCGAGGCCGATGGTACCGAGGGAGTGGGCACGCCGACGCTGCCCTGCTTTGACCTGGATGGCACGCGCTTCGGCGTCGCGGTGAACTACGACGACCTCGATGACTTCGTCGACTACGACCTGGACATCGACGTCCTCATCTACATCGACAGCTACGGCTTCTCCTTCGACGAGCCAAACTCTGCCCTGGGTGCCGCACTGGGCGAGAATCGCTTCGTCGACGACGCACAAAACATGGACGCGTGGATAGTGGGCGTGGGGTCGCTGGGCGGCTACGGCCCGTTCGTGTTCCCGGGTTCCAGCTTTGCGGTGGCGCCCTGGGGCCAGCTGGAAGCATCCGCCCCCTCGTTCGAGGAGGCGCTCATGGTGGCCCAGGTGGAGCCCGAGTCCGAGGGTCCGCTTGCCCATCCGTTGACTCCCGAGGTGTACAACCGCGCGCTGTTCCTGTGGGAGTCGCTCAGGCTGGGCCTGCACGACTACCTGTGGAAGGCCGGTCTGACGGACGCCGTCCTGATGCTGGACGGGAAGGTGGGATCCTCTGTTCTGGCGGCGCTTGCCTGCGACGCACTGGGCCCGCTGCACGTGCATGTTCTCGTTCCCGACTACCTGGACCAAACCCAGCGCGCCAGCGCGCTTCAGCTGGTACGGCGGCTGCGCATGGAATGCCGTGACCTGGGCGAAGGCAAGGCTGCATCCGGCGTCTCGTCCGACAAGGACCCGATTCTGATGCGGGACATGGCGATGGCACAGACCGCCGCCTTTGCCCGCGAGCTGGGCGCCCTTCTGCTGGGCCCCCAGGACAAGACGTACCTCTGTCTGGAGGCGGACCAGGCCAAGCCGGTGATGGCCGGAATGCTGCCCCTGGGCGACGTGTACCGCAGCGAGGTCCTGGAGCTGGCACGCCTGCGCAACACCATCTCGCCCGTGATTCCGGAGGACAGTGAGCGGGCGTTCGACCTGCCCCAGC
The DNA here is from genome assembly GCA_051878835.1 of Atopobiaceae bacterium. Taxonomy (GTDB): domain Bacteria; phylum Actinomycetota; class Coriobacteriia; order Coriobacteriales; family Atopobiaceae; genus Olsenella_K. Next base: position 38,796 of record JBJEKW010000011.1, on the reverse strand, counting down.
TGGACGTCCAGACGGGCGACGCGGCAAACGACGAGCTGCTCCTGGCGCAGATGGACGCCATCCTAGCCGCGCACATCGAGTGGGAGTACGGCCTGACCGACGCCGTGAGCCGCCAGGGCAACCCCGTCCTGACACAAGGCGTCATCCAGCGCTTCAACCAGTGCGAGCTGGGACGTACGGGGTGCAGGACCATGTGCCTGGCAGCTTCGACGAACACCGTGTTCGACGCGCGCGTCCCCATGGGGCTGCGCTGGGAGGACCATGTGCGCGGCAAGGACGAGCGCGTGTCCGAGGAGGACATCATCAGGCATCTGCGTAAGGTGCAGGCGCAGCTGGAGCACGTGCAGCAGGAGGGCCAGCCAAACAAGGGCGAGGAGGTCCACGACGTCATAGACCTCCTGCGCGACTTCGTGCAGGGCGGGTCCAGGCCGTCGGACGAGCCCAACCACGGTAGGGGAGGCGGCCCTGGCATGCCGGGAGGTTCCCCCATGAGCTGGGGAGGGCCCTTCTCGGAAAACTAGGGCGAAGACAGGTTGGGTCTTCCCTGGGATTCGCGTTGTGCTAGACTAGAACAGAAGTTCTAGTATCTGGCAACGGGAGGGCGCGTGATCATCCTAGGCATCGACCCCGGACTTGCCCACACCGGTTGGGGCGTCATCGAGACGCGTGGCAACGTCTGCCGCGCGCGTGCGTACGGCTGCGTCACCACGAAGGCCTCGGAGCCCATAGACCAACGGCTGGGCCGCATATTCGACGAGCTCACCGAGGTCATCGAGCTCTACGGTCCCACGCAGCTCTCCATCGAGAAGATCTTCTTTGGCGAGAACACCCGCTCGGCCATAGCCACGGCCCATGCCCGCGGGGCCGCCATCGTGGCCTGCGCGCAGAACGGGCTGCAGCTGGGGGAGTACACTCCCATGCAGATAAAGCAGGCCGTCGTGGGCACGGGCAGCGCCGACAAGTTCCAGGTCATCTACATGGTGCGCAACATCCTGGCGCTGGACCACGACCCCAGGCCCGACCACTGCGCCGACGCCCTGGCTGCGGCCATCTGTCACGCGAACCTCATGTCCACCAGGATGGTCACGCGCAGGCTGGCAAAGTCCCAGGTCGAGGCAGCCGAGCGCGCGCAGCGTGCCTACGACGCCGAGCTGGCGCGGGAGCGCACCGCCGCGGCGACGGCTGCGCACGTGGCCCGCTCGGGCGACGGCGCGGCACCCATAGTTTCCACCAGGCAAAGTAGGAGGTCCACCTCATGATCGTGCAGCTGTGCGGTACGCTACTGGAGGTCATGCCCACCCATGTGGTGCTGGACGTGAACGGCGTGGGCTACCTCTTGGGGGTCTCCGCCAACACGGCCGCATCACTGCCTGCGGCGGGCGAGGCCGGGGTCACCCTGCTGACGCGCCTTTTGGTAAAGGAGAACTCCATCGAGCTCTACGGCTTCAGCACGCGAGAGGAGCGTGCTGTGTTCGACCGCCTGGTGGGCGTGTCGGGCGTCGGCCCGAAGCTGGCGCTGGCGGTGCTGTCGACCTTCTCGCCCCAGGCGCTGGCCACGGTGGTGGCCACCCAGGACGAGGGGCGCATGTCCACCGTCCCCGGCGTGGGAAAGAAAAAGGCCCAGCGGCTCCTGATCGAGCTGCAGGACGTATTCGCGAAGGACCCGGACCTGCAGGGGCTGGTCGGCATGGCGGAGCCCGCGGCGCCCAACGCGTCGCACGTGGAGCAGACCGACGAGTCGCTGGTGCGGGAGGCCACCTCGGCACTTCTGAGCATGGGCTTCACGCCCCAGGAGGCCGAGCTGGCGCTGGAGGGCCACGAGTCTGCGGGCCCCAAGCTCGAGAAGGTAGTGGCGTACGCGCTCAGGCGCCTGGGAGGCGGTGCATAGCATGTGGCAGGCCGGCAAGGAGGACCTCTTCGACGACGACAACCAGTCCCGTCCGTCGCACGCGGGCCCGCGCGAGGTGTCGGGCGAGCTCACGAGCGACGACCTGGACATAGACCACAGCCTGCGCCCAAAGACGCTGTCGGAGTACATAGGCCAGGAGCGCGTCCGCGACAACCTGCGCGTGCTCATAGCCGCGGCGAAGGACCGCCACGAGACGCTGGACCACGTGCTGTTCAGCGGCCCTCCCGGCCTGGGCAAGACCACCCTGGCAAATGTGGTCGCCAACGAGATGGGCGCTCGCCTGCACACGACGTCCGGCCCCGCCATAGCGCGCACGGGTGACCTTGCCGCCATCCTGACGAACCTACAGGAGGGCGACGTCCTCTTTGTGGACGAGATACACCGCCTGAACCACCAGGTGGAGGAGGTCCTGTATCCGGCGATGGAGGACTTCTTCCTGGACATAGTCATCGGCAAGGGCCCGGCCGCACGCTCCATCAGGCTGGACGTGCCTCACTTCACGCTCATCGGCGCCACCACGCGCACGGGTCTTTTGACGGGGCCGCTGCGCGACCGCTTTGGCATCAGCTACCGGCTGGACTACTACACCACGCGCGAGCTCTCTGACATCGTGATGCGCTCGGCCAAGATCCTGGGCGTCACCATAGACGCCGAGGGCGCGGCCGAGATAGCGTCGCGCAGCAGGGGAACGCCGCGCCTGGCGAACCGCCTGCTGAAGCGCGTGCGCGACTACGCCCAGGTCAGGGCCGGTGGGTCCATCACGTGGGACGTCGCCTCCGAGGCGCTGGCGTTCTTCCAGATAGACGAGCTGGGCCTGGACTGGATGGACAAGAAGATCCTGACCGCGCTCACCACCACCTTCAGGGGCAGGCCTGTCGGGCTGACCACCATCGCGTCGGCCGTCGGCGAGGACCCCAGCACGCTGGAGGACGTCTACGAGCCCTACCTCCTGCAGCAGGGACTCATCATCCGCACGCCGCAGGGAAGGCAGGCCACTCTGGCAGCCTTCGAGCACCTGGGAGTCCAGCCTCCCCAACAGCGCTAGAAAGGACGCACCATGCTACAGCACGACTACCTGATGGAGATCATCCAGCAGTTTGCGCGCACCGTCTCCTCCGCCCTGAGGCGCGCGCTCGCCCAGAAGGACGAGGCCGCCGCGCAGGAGGTGGAGGCCGCCGTGGGAGAGCTTCTGCAGCTGGACCCCCAGACGGCCATGTCTTTGGCCCCCGGCTCGCTGGTCACCATGATGCAGCTGGCTGGCACGGGCGACGCGGTCTCGGGCTATGTGGCCTTCTCGCTGAACAAGCTGGCCGACGCCTACGACGGCATGGGCCAGCCCGACGTTGCCCAGCAGCGCAGGGAGCAGGCCCAGGCGGTGGCGGACGCGTTCGGCGCCAGCCTGGACGAGGTGCCCGAGGAGCTGCGCGACCTCGACCTGTGATAGGGCGCCCAGGCGGACCCTTCCCCGTGCAATCCGCCCCGATGGATGGAGCTGCGTCGGCATAGGCGTTATATTCGGTATGTGGCGACGTCCGTGCGGACGCCGTAGGCACCTGGAGGAAGGGGATTCCCTTGGCACAGCTTTCCGACATCGAGATCGCACAGTCCGTGAAGCCACGTCCCATCACCGAGGTGGCTGCCTCCCTGGGCATAGCGGAGGACGACCTCATCCCGTATGGCAGGGACAAGGCTAAGGTCGACTACAACGTGCTCAAGCGCGAGCCCGAGTCCCCCTCGAAGCTGGTGCTGGTGACGGCCATCAACCCCACGCCCGCAGGCGAGGGCAAGACCACGACCACCATCGGCCTGACCGACGCCCTGCGCCGCATGGGAAAGAACGCCGTCTGCGCGCTGCGCGAGCCCTCGCTGGGCCCCGTGTTCGGCATCAAGGGCGGTGCCGCGGGCGGCGGCTACGCCCAGGTGATTCCCATGGAGGACATCAACCTGCACTTCACGGGCGACTTCCACGCCATCGGCGCCGCCAACAACCTGCTGGCTGCCATGATCGACAACCACATAAAGCAGGGCAACGAGCTGGGCATCGACCCGCGCCGCATCACCTGGCACCGCTGCGTCGACATGAACGACCGCCAGCTGCGCCACGTCGTGGACGGCCTGGGCGGCGTCGCCAACGGCGTGCCCCGCGAGGACTCCTACGACATCACCGTGGCCTCCGAGGTCATGGCCGTGCTGTGCCTGGCGACCTCCATCCACGACCTGAAGGAGCGCCTGGGCCGCATGGTGGTTGCCTACACGTACGACCGCCAGCCCGTGACCGCCTCCGACCTGCATGCGCAGGGCGCCATGGCCGCCCTCCTGAAGGACGCCCTGAAGCCCAACCTGGTGCAGAGCCTGGAGGGCACGCCCGCCTTCGTGCACGGCGGCCCGTTCGCAAACATAGCCCACGGCTGCAACTCGGTCATGGCCACGCGCATGGCCATGCACTACGGCGACATCACCGTGACCGAGGCCGGCTTCGGCGCCGACCTGGGTGCCGAGAAGTTCATGGACATCAAGTGCCGCATGGCGGGCCTGGAGCCCGACGCGGTGGTCATCGTGGCCACTGTGCGCGCGCTGAAGTACAACGGCGGCGTCGCAAAGGCCGACCTGGGCCAGGAGAACCTGCAGGCGCTGGAGGCGGGCATCCCGAACCTGCTGCGCCACGTGGGCAACATCACCGACGTGTTCGGCCTGCCTGCGGTCGTGGCCATCAACCGCTTCCCGACCGACACCGAGGCCGAGCTGCAGCTGATCGAGGACAAGTGCCACGAGCTGGGCGTCAACGTCTGCCTGTCCGAGGTGTGGGCAAAGGGCGGCGAGGGCGGACTCGACCTCGCGCAGGAGGTCCTGAGGCTCGTCCAGCAGCCGAAGCACTTCTCGTACGCCTACGAGACCGGCGCGTCGGTGGCAGACGCCATCGACGCCGTGGCACGCCGGGTGTACCACGCCGACGGCGTGGACTTCACGCCCGCGGCGACCAAGCAGCTGAAGCAGCTGGACCAGCAGGGCTTCGGCAACCTGCCCGTGTGCATCGCAAAGACGCAGTACAGCTTCACGGACGACCAGCACAAGCTGGGCGCGCCCGAGGGCTTCCGCATCACGGTGCGCGACGTCCACGTGGCCGCGGGCGCGGGCTTCGTGGTGGCCATGACGGGGGCCATCATGACCATGCCGGGCCTGCCCAAGCACCCCGCCGCCGAGAGGATCGACGTGGACGACGAGGGCCGCATCACCGGCCTGTTCTAGATTACACGTGCGGAGGGACCGGTTCGCACGGCAGCGACCGAGCCATTCGCACGGATTACGACATTTTGACTGCAAGGCGTCGCAGTGCGGCGCCACGGGGCGCCTCGCCACGGTGGGGCGCCCCGTTGGGTAGGGGGCCAGACCAATGGGACATCAGGCAAAGGAGCGCGGGGCTCAGACCTCCGAGCAACCGCGCGAGAAGACCATAGTGCGCACCAGCGTGGTGGGCATCTGCACCAACCTGGCGCTGGTGGCGTTCAAGGGCGCCATCGGACTGGCGTCGGGCTCCGTCGCCATCCTGCTGGACGCCGTGAACAACCTGACCGACGTCCTCTCGTCCGTGGTCACCATCGTGGGCATCCGCATGGCCTCCAGGCCCGCGGACGACGAGCACCCCTTCGGGCACGGGCGCATCGAGTACTTCGCCTCTATGCTGGTGGCGGCCATCATCATGTTTGCGGGCGTATCGTCGCTGTCGGAGTCCGTGCAGAAGATCATGGATCCCCAGCTGCCCAGCTACTCTGCCGTCATGCTGGTGATCATAGCCGTGGCCACCGTGGTGAAGGTGGTCCTGGGCGCCTTCTACAAGCGCGTCGGGCGCAAGGTCTCCTCCGACACCCTGGTGGCGTCGGGGGCGGACGCCACGTTCGACGCCGTGATCTCCACGAGCACCCTGGTGGCGGCCCTGGTGGCCATCGTGTTCCAGGTGTCCGTGGACGGCATCCTGGGCCTGGCCATCTCGGTGGTCATCGTGAAGTCGGGCTGGGAGATGTTTGCGGGCCCCATGAACGAGCTCCTGGGCACGCGCGAGGACGCGTCGTTCTACCGAAAGATCCAGGACGACATCAACTCGTTCGACGAGGTGGAGGGCGTCTACGACCTGGTGCTGCACGACTACGGCCCCGAGCGCCACATGGGAGCCTGCAACATAGGCGTGGCCGACACCATGACCGCGCACCAGCTGAACGACCTGACCCACGACATCCAGAGGCGTCTGCGGGGCAAGTACGGCCTGGACATGATCATCGGCATCCACGCCATAAACAAGGACGACCCCCACTACCTCCAGGTGCAGGAGCGCGTACGCCAGGAGTGCGAGCGCTACCCGGGCGTCAGGCAGGTGCACGGCATCTACATCGACGACGACCACAAGGACCTGTCCGTGGACGTGCTCCTGGACTTCGACGTGGCTGACCCCACGTCCATCCACAACCAGATTCAGTCCGACCTCCAGAAGGCATGGCCGGGGTATGTGGTTCACGTGCGGATAGACAGAGACTATTCTGAATAGCCCGCCGTCCGTGGTGTTCCCAACTGCGTCCCAATTTGGCACCAGCTTTGCAGGAGGCCATATACGTGCAGCTAGACGGGCATGTTTCGCCGTCCCATAGCTCAATGGGCATGGGTGCGTCAAGCGCTTTCCCGTGAACGACCAATCCTAGATTGGCAGGCTTGAGCGATGGTCTTTAGGGTAAGATGTCCTCTGTGACCAAGCGGTCATAGGTATCGCGCTTCGGCGCAGTGTTTTGCCCCGTGGGGCAAAAGAAAGAAAGGCACGTTCATGGCACAGGGTACGGTAAAGTGGTTCAACCCCGACAAGGGCTATGGCTTCATCTCTCGCGAGGGTGGCGACGACCTGTTCGTCCACTACTCCGAGATCCAGATGGACGGCTTCAAGACTCTGGACGAGGGCCAGGCTGTCGAGTTTGACATCACCACTGGTCAGAATGGCAAGCTGCAGGCTTCCAACGTCCGCAAGATCTAAATAGCCTTCTGCTATAAGGACCCACGGGAGGGGCGCTTCGGCGCCCCTCTTTTTTATGCCGCAAAGGCCTGGGGACACCGCGGCTTTGGCCCGGAGGTGCCGTGGCTTCGCAATGGCTGGACTGGCCCCCGAAGCGAAGGCGGTAAATAAATGGCCAAGAAGCGCAAGTCAGAGGTGTGCTTCTTGGCCAATGAGGGCCAGCTAGTGGGCGGTGTGGTTTTTTAGCCGGGTGGTATCTGCTAGCGGGCGGTGCCCAGACGGATGTCGGTCCACTCCCACAGGAAACGGTCGGCCACCCGGCGCACCTCGGACACGTTCTGCACGGGGTCGTTCGAGTAGACGCCGCAGGCGCACATGCCGGCCCGGCGCGCGGACAGAAGTCCCGGCACGATATCCTCGAACACGATGCAGCGGCAGGGCTCCACGCCCAGGCGGCGCGCGGCCTCCAGGTAGATGTCGGGGTGGTCCTTCTGGCGCGCGACCTCCTTGCCGTGCACGCGCACGTCGAACAGGCGGTTCACGTCCACGTGGCGCATGGAGTCCAGCACGTCCGGGTCGTTCGTCGTCGCAAGCGCGATGCCGATGCCGCGTCCGCGCAGCGCCTCGATGTAGTCCTGGGCGCCGTCGCGCAGGGTGGCGCGCGAGCGGTATAGGGCACGCCCCATGAGGTTCCACTCGTTGCATATGTCATCGGGGGTCTCGTGGAGCCCGTAGCGCTCGATGGTGTAGCGCGCGCCCGCCTCGAAGCCCAGGACGTTCAGCTTCTGCGGGTAGTCGGCCGAGTAGGGCAGGCCGCGCTCGCCCAGGAAGGCCAGGTCTATCTCGTGCCACAATGACGCGGTGTCCGAGATGGTCCCGTCGAAGTCGAAGATCGCCGCATCGAAGTCGGGCGGCCACAGGCCCTCTGGCGCGGTGCGCACCGCCGGCTCGGCGTCGGGCTGCTCATCGTCGTCCGGCATGGCTGCGGCCAGGCGCTCTATGCGGCGTGCCTGCGCCTCGAGCGCGTCGTCCTGTGCGGTTCCCATGGCTCGTCCCTCCTGACGCTGTCGACCTGACACATGCGGCAGAAATTCTAGCACGCGTGCCTTTGCGCGCGACGTGATACGCTAGCACCCGAGAGCAGAGAGACTTATGCCCCGAGCCGCGCCACGCCCGCGGCGGCGGGGCGCCAAAGGAGGATGCCGTGTCAGACGAGCAGCTGAAGCAGCGCGCGCAGGAGTACGTGGACGAGGTCTGGGAGGACATCGTCCACGACATCGACTACCTGGTGCAGGTGGAGTCGGTGGAGGACAAGGACCACGCCGAGCCCGGCAAGCCCTGGGGGCCCGCGCCGTTCGAGGCCCTCTCGCGCGGCCTCAAGGTGGCGTCCAAGCTGGGCCTGGACGCCCACAACGTGGACGGCTACCTGGGCTATGCCGACCTGCCGGGCGAGTCCACGAAGTATCTGGCCACCATCGGCCACACGGACGTCGTGCCGCTGGGCACGGGCTGGGACTTCGACCCGCTGCACGTCACGCGCAAGGACGGCTACCTCATCGGTCGCGGCGTCCTGGACGACAAGGGCCCCACGGTGCTGTCGCTGTACGCAGCGCACTTCTTTGCCCGCGAGGTCCAGCGCACGGGACACAAGCTGCCGTACACGCTGCGCGCCATCATCGGCAACAACGAAGAGACGAACATGGGCGACGTCGAGTACTACCTGGCGCACTACCCCGAGCCCGAGTTCCTCTTTACCCCGGACGCGGACTTCCCGCTGATCTGCGGCGAGAAGGGCCGCGTGGGCATGAGCATCACCTCGGGCGACCTGGGCTCCGACGCCCGCATCGCCGACTTCGAGGGCGGCACCGTGTCGAACGCCATTCCCGGCGTGGCCAGCGTGACCGTGCGCGCCGAAGCGGGCCAGCTGCCGCAGAGGCCCGGTACCATCGAGGTCGCCCCTGCGGGCGACGGCCTGGCGAAGGTGGTGGCGCACGGCAAGGGCGGCCACGCCAGCATGCCCGAGGGCACGGTGAACGCCATCGGCCTTCTGGTGGACTACCTGCTGCGGCAGGACCTGTGCAACGCGGCGGAGCGCCAGTACCTGGAGCTGCTGCGGAGGGTGTTCGCCTCGACGGACGGCTCCTCCCTGGGCATCGACGCGACGGACGACCTGTTTGACCCGCTGACCAGCATCGGCGGCACCATCCGCATGAGGGACGGGCGCCTGGTGCAGACCATGGACGTGCGCTACCCCAAGTCCACCACCGGCAAGGCCATCGCCCAGAAGGTGGGGGAGGCAGCCAGCGCGGCCGGTGCCACCCTGCACGTGGACTCCGACATGGTGCCGTTCTACACCTCGCCCGACTCGCCGCAGATCCAGACCCTGGTGAACACGTACAACGAGCTCACGGGCGACCACGCGCACGCCTTCACCATCGGCGGCGGCACCTACGCGCGCCACTTCAAGCGCGCCGCGGCGTTCGGCCCGCACGACTCGCGCCAGCAGATGCCCGACTGGGTGGGCCCCGAGCACGGCCCGAACGAGGGCGTGGCCGAGGCGCAGCTGAAGCTGGCGCTGAGGATCTACATCGTCAGCATCGCCCGCCTGATGAGGCTGGAGTACTAGGCCAGGCGAGTGACGGTGCGCCCGCCCAAGTGGCGCGGCACGTCTATGGGGCGTACGGGCGCTCGGGCGTGCGCAGCCGCCGTTCGCGGCCAGGCGGTGCGTTCACATAAGGCAGAGGGGCCGGCGGAGATTGTCCTCGCCGGCCCCTCTTTTGCTTGCTTGGCCAAGAAGCGCACCCTAGCCGATGCGCTTCTTGGCCTAGGTATGTGCCTCACAGGCACTCAGAGCCGCTCTAGCGGTCGGGCTCGCCCTCGACGGAGCGGATTACGTTCATGACCACATCGTCGCCCGAGAGCTCTCCCAGCTGCTCCACGAAGTTCTTCGCCACCGGGAACACCTCGGCGTCGAACGACGCGGCCATGCCCTCGTAGAAGTAGTGGGCTATGCGCTCGCTGGGCGCCACGGGGATGTCCTGCTGCGCCAGGATCTGACGCGAGGTGCTCTCGTCCAGGGGCTGGGGAGACTCCTCGCCGCCGTTCTCGGCCAGAAGCGCACCCATCTCGCTGCCCAAGGACGGGATCAGCTGGCCCATGGACTGTGGGATGCGCTCGAAGCAGGCCCGTGCCGCCAGGAGGTTGCCCCGCGACCACTGCAGGTGCGCCATCTGGTAGTAGGCGATGCCGATGCCCTGGGGGTCGTGCGCCACGCGCAGGAGGTCGTCCAGCTGCTGGATGGCGGCGTCGTCCTGGCCCGTCGCCTGCAGGCACGTCACCAGGTTCAGCGCGGTCCACGAGCTGATGGGTGCCAGCTCGTGTCCCCTGCGGGCGTGCTCCAGGGCGCCCTTCATGTTGCCCTGGGCCAGAAGCGCTATGGCCAGCGTCATGTGCGCCTCGAGGTAGGTGTGGGGAACCAGGCGGACCTCACCGCTGTCGCCCACGTGCAGTCTGTTGTACAGGGCGCGGTCGACGTAGTTGTCGAAGGCGCGCCACTTGACCTGGTCGGTGTCCTCGTAGGTGTGGGCGTCGTCTATGGGCTTCAGTGCTGCCGTGACCGTGGCGGCCGCGCCCTGGTAGTCCTGGTTGCCCAGCTGCCTTCGGGCGAGGTCCATGGCCTGCGTCAGCTCGTCTCCGCTGATGAACTCCTCGTGCACGGCCAGGGCGTCATCGTCCGAGATGGAGCCGTCTATGAGCTTTCCCGCGGTCCTGCGGGCGGCGTCCTCGACCACGGGGTCGCCCGTCTGGTCGGCCAGGTCGAAGATCATGCGCACGTTCTTCTCGGTGGAGTTCGAGAGGTGCCGCACGACGTCGTCGGCCACCGCCTGGCGCTCGTCCTCGTCGCTGATGGCCAGGCCCGAGACGTGGTCCGTGCCCAGGGCATAGGCGTAGCGGGCGGGCAGCCTGCGCGTGGAGAGCGCGACGGGCTCGAAGCGACCCGGCGGGCAGAAGCGCTGGTCGTCCAGGGAGAAGCCGTCCTCGATGGGCTGCAGGATGCCGTTCTCGTGGCGCAGCGTGCCGCCCAGGCACAGCAGGCACTGGATGGGGTCCACGATGTGGTCCATCTCGATCCAGCGGAACGACGAGCGGTCGATGCGCGCATGGTAGTAGCAGTCGTGGCTGGTGGGCGTGTCGATGACGCCCTGCACCCAGACGTGGCGGACGCGTTGGGAGGCGTGGAAGGCGCAGGCGGCCAGCATGATGCCCATCCTGAGCGCGTAGCGCGACGCCTCCTGGCGACGCATGTCGGACGTCGTGGGAACGATGCCCAGCCCCTCGACCCAAGCGGTGCCGGGGAAGACCGAGGCGGGCGTCAGGTCCACCTGGATGGCGACGTCTCCGCAGGCGACGTTGCTGCGGTAGGCGGCCGTCAGGCGATAGGGGGTGTGCACGGTCTCGATGGCCTGCCCCAGGACCTCCCTGACCATCCACTCGCCGTCGGGGTCGCTCAGGGGCTGGCCCTCGCGCGGCAGCTCCATGGTGATGTTGGGGATCTGTGCGCACACGGAGCTCGTGAGCCCCTGCACCAGCTGGTACACCTGGGTCAGCGTGGCGTTGCCGGGCTTCTTGAAGTAGCTGCACACGAAGGCGTAGGAGTTCAGCGCCGCCTCCAGGGCTATGACGCGTAGCTTTGCCCCGTAGGACATGCTGCCGTTGGTGCGCAGGTACAGAAGGTGCGTGCGGCGCGGCGACACCACGCGGATGGGGGGCAGGCGGACGTCGTCCCTCTGCAGGCCAGCCTCGTCCAGGCGTCGCGCCAGGTAGGACTCTACGGGCTTGGGGGCGTCGGAGGAGTCCGGGTCCACGTCCGCGTCTATCTCGCGGCGGTGGACGTCGGCGACCCACAGCTTCAGCAGGCCCATGGGATCGGAGGACTCCATCAGCTTCTGGCGCAGCTCCAGGTACTTCGCGACGTCGGGGTCCACCTCCTCGTCCTGGCCCTCGCCGGCGAGCTCACCCGGCTGGTCGGTGGACGCCAGCTGGGAGGACGCGTCGTCGGGAGCGTCGTCGGCCGGCTGCGAGGGGTTGTCGGTCGTGGGATCGTCGTCTGGTACCTGCCGCACATCGTCGAGGTCCTGGCCGTCGTCATGCGGCTCGCCCTGCATCGGCGTGCCAGAAAGCTGCTGGTCCTGCCGTTGCGTAGGCTCATCGCCTGCATCCTGTGGCACGTGGCTTGCCACCGCGTGTTGCGCGGGCTGGGCGTCCCCGTCATGCGCGTCGGCATGGGGGAGCGCTGCGTCACCCTCGGTGCTGTCCGCGGCGGCCTGCGCGGAGCCCTCCGGCTGCTCGGGGGCCTTGGCCTGGGATTCGTCCCCGTCCTGCTGGTCGTCCTGCGGAGCCTCGTCTGCCGCCTTGCTCTCGGAACCTGTCGGAGCCTGTCCCGGGTCGACCTTCTGCTCTGCGTGGGCGTGCTGTCCCACCGCCGCGCAGGCGGCGCAGACCACACCCAGCGCGGTCAGCGCCGTGGAGCTGGCCAGGATGCCCAGCCCGACGGCTGCCACCCCGATGCCTCCCAGGATGGGGAATATGGCCGGTGAGACGTCGGCGCCCTGGGCGTCGACGTGCTTGCGCGTGTGCCTGTCCAAAAGAAGAACCCCTTCGTGCCTCGTGTGCGTTGCGCCGCGCCTGCGTCGTCTGCGATGGCGAGCGCGGCTACCCACGGTATATACCCAAAGGCCCCTATGCGTGGCGGCGGGGCCGTGTGCTACCCTTCGAAGTGTTGCCTACCAGGTCGCAGAAGATACGGTGATTGTCATGATTCCACAGTGTTCCCCCGATATCGAGCCGGACGTGCTGTCAGAGCTTCTGGCCAACGACGACGTCATCTACAACGCCACCCAGATATTCGACGCCCTGTCCGACTACACCCGCTTCCAGATACTGGGGGCGCTGTGCATGGGAGAGCACAGCGTGTCCGAGCTCCAGGAGGTCTGCCACGTGTCCCAGTCGGCCATCTCGCACCAGCTGCGCCTGCTGCGCGACCGCGGCCTGGTGCAGGCGCGCCGAGACGGGCAGCGCATGATGTACTCCCTGTCGGACGACCACGTGAAGATGCTGATCCAGGTGGGCCTGCAGCACGCCAACGAGGCGGTCGGGGAGGACTAGGCGGGCTAGAAGGCGCTTCTTGCCCGGCGGGTGCCTCTGGCAAGAAGCACCCTTGGCAAGAAGCGCCCTTCTGGAAGTGGGCTCTTCTTGCCATGCGAGGCCTGAAGAAAAGAGAGGCGGGGACGCGGTGCCGTTGGGCTTCGCGTCCCCGCCTCGTTCGTGCGGAGCTGCCTTGCAAGAGGAACGGGCGCGGCTGCAACGCCGCGCGTTCCCGCGGGTCCTAGAAGGGTTAGGGGATGGCGTTGCTGGTGCTGTCCTTCGAGATCTCGATGGGCCAGACGGCGTCGGAGGGCATCTGCTCGTTGCCGGACGTGACCTCGTCGGGGATGCGCGGGTCGGACTTCATGAGGTCAGAGATGGTGACGAACTGGTAGCCGGCGTTCTGCCACGCCTCGATGATCTGGGGCAGGGCCTGGACGTCCTCGTCGCGGTTCCCGCCACCGTCATGCATCAGGATGATGGCGCCGGTGAACATGTCCTTCGTGGCGTTGCTGACCAGCTTGTCCACGCCGGGGACCTTCCAGTCCTCGGAGTCGTGCGTCCAGAACACCGCCACGCTCATGGTGCCCTTGGAGTACAGCCAGACCTTGTCGTTGATGGAGCCGTAGGGCTGGCGCAGCATGGTGGTCTGGTAGCCGGTGACGTCCTGGATCTTCTGGAAGGAGGGCTCCAGCTCGTCGGAGACCTGCTGCTCGTTCAGCTTGGTCAGCTGCTTGTGGTCCCAGGTGTGGGAGCCCAGCTGCATGCCGTCGCTGACGACGCGCTTGGCGGCGTCGGGGTACTCGTCCACCTGCTGGCCCAGCTCGAAGAACGTAGCCTTGATGCCGTACTGGTCCAGGATGTCCAGGTACTTGTCGGTGTACTGGGACGGGCCGTCGTCGAAGGTCAGTGCGACCAGCTTCTGGTCGTTGTCGGGGGCGATGCCCTGCCGCTGGACGACGAGGTCCTGCACGTCCACGGACGTGACGTCGGCGGTCTTGCCGGACTGCTTGCCCTTGCGGGTCTCGATGGTGCCGGTCTTGCCCCACTGCTTCACGTAGAAGATGGAGCCCTCGGTGCCCTCCATCTTTAGCTGGGGCTGCACCGTGGTGGTGTTGACCACGTCGTAGTCCTCGGTGCGGTCGTCGCCGTTGCCGAACTCGATGTCCTCGCCGCCCTTCACGGTGGTGGTGGCCAGCTGGTCGTCGTCCACCGCGTTGCCGTTTATGGTGGCCGAGAACGCGTGGCCGTCCGACGGGGTGATGACGTCGCCGGTGACGGCGACCAGGTTGCCGGGGCTGACCTTCTGGCCACTGGCGTCCAGGACCTGCTCCAGAGTGGAGTTCACGACGACGTTGACCTGCTTGTCGTCCACGGTCACCTGCACCGTGCGGTGCATCCAGGCGTACGCCACGACGCCCACGACGGCCAGGGCCACCAGGCAGGCGATGATGGCGGGCGCGTGGCTGACGCGCTTCGTCACGGGAGGGGCCGCCTGGGTGCCGCGCTCGAACACCACGTCGGGCGTGCGGAAGTAGTCGTCGCCGGGAATGGGGCGGGGACGCACGTGACGGTCGGGGTGCTTCTCCTGGCGGCGCTGCTGAGAGGCGTACTGGCGCTCGGCGCGCTCGGTGCTGCGCCTGGCGGACGGGGCATACGCCCGGTCGGGAGAGACCTCGTGGTACTGGCGGCGCAGCTCCTCGCGGCGTGCAGCCTCGATTTGCTCGGGAGTGGGCTTGGGCGTCTGGTGGCGGGGCGGGCGCGGGGTGGCCTGCTTTCCCTGGGGTGCGGGCCTGCCGGACGCGGGCCTGGCATTTGCCGGCCTGGCGGCGCCGCGCTGGGCCCTCGCCTGCGCTGCCTGCTGGGGCGCCCTGCGCTGCTGCGCGGCCGCCTGGGCGTGCGCGCGCTGCGCGGACTCGCTCTGCAGGGCTGCACGGCGCTGCTCCACGTTGGGGTGGTGCGCATTCGTGCGCTGCACCTCCACGCGGCGCGGCGACTGGACGTGCTGCTGGGCGGCGGAGCCGGGAACCAGGTGGGCGCTTTCGGGCCGCACGGCCTCCTGGCCCGCGCCGGATGCCGGGGCGGGGATGCTCTGGTGATGGGTGCGCCTGACCCTTATGGGCTCGGCGTCGTCGTACGGGTTGGTCGAGGGCCTGCCGCCCTGGGCGGGCCTGCTGGGCTGGGACTGGTTGCGGTTTTGGTGCTGATTGCCCTGAGACATTAGGTCTCCTTGCAGCTGATTGTTTTCTGAGTACAAAGACCAGAACCATGCTAGCCGACTGGAACGATTGCGACGGGAGCACACATTCTTTGCGCATTCTGTTACCTCTGTGTGAGGTCGGCCAAGAAAAACCAACGCAGGGCCACGTTGCCTTGGCAACATGACCCTGCGCGTTTTTCGAACATATGTCTAGTTTCGAGCGATTGTCGGCCTTGCTTCGCTAGCCCTTCTGGACCTTGTGGGGCTCGCCCAGGTCCAGCCTGCGCACGAACAGGCCGCTGAGGAGCTTCGGCCAGAACCAGGTGGACTTGGGCGGCATGAGCTCGCCCGCGTCGGCCACCGCCATGAGCTCCCTGACCGAGGTGGGGTACAGCCAGAACGCCACGCCGTCGTCGCCGGCAGCCTGCTCCAGCGTGCCCTCGGGGGCGCTGGCGGGCCAGAACGAGATGCGAGGGTCGGTCCTGGGGTCCTCGACGCCGCAGATGGGGCCCAGCACCTGGGCCTGCAGCACCGACACGTCCAGGCTCTCCACGGGGTCGTCGGAGCCCTGTGCCTTCCAGGCCAGGGGGTACCAGGATCCTCCCGCGTACATGCCGAAGGTGGAGCGCTCCTGCGGCACGTAGGGCTCGTCCTGCGCGGGGCCCACCTCGAAGCCGGCCTGGCGCACCCGGTTCAGCAGCTGGCGCGCGTCCAGTCCGACCTCGCGGACGGCGCGGTTGTACGCCAGGGTGCGCAGCTGGCTCTCGGGGAACAGCACGGCCAGGAACGAGTCGCAGGGCTGCGGACCCTCAGCCTCGGGATGCTCCTGGTGCCACTCGCGGCAGTAGCGCACGGCGGCCGCCGCGCGGTGATGGCCGTCGGCGATGTAGCCCGCGGGGATGGTGGAGAACGTGGCGGTCAGCGCGTCGTGCGCCGCCTCGCGCGCGATGCGCCACACGCGGTGCCTGACGCCGTCCTCGAACGTGAAGTCGTACAGGGGCTCGGCCGCCTTCGCGGCCCCCACGATCACGTCGACGGCGTAGTTGTCCGGGTAGGCGATGAGCGCGGGGCTGGTCTGGGCGCGCGTGGCCGCTATGTGGTTCAGGCGGTCCTGCTCCTTCTGCACGCGGGTCTTCTCGTGGCGGCGGATGGTGCCGTCCAGGTAGTCCTTCACGGCGCAGGCCGC
Source organism: Atopobiaceae bacterium (assembly GCA_051878835.1). Lineage (GTDB taxonomy): Bacteria > Actinomycetota > Coriobacteriia > Coriobacteriales > Atopobiaceae > Olsenella_K. Next base: position 22,367 of record JBJEKW010000011.1, on the reverse strand, counting down.
GACAAGGCCCGTCTGGACGTGGCCGTGGTCCGTGAGCTCGTACAGGTAGTAGCAGGGCTTCTCGTCACGCAGGAGGGTGAAGTCGCGCTGGCGGTCCAGCAGAAGCTCGTGGGCGCGGGCGTACACCTCGGGAGCGTAGGGGTCCTGGCCCTTGGGGAAGCTGGTATGCGGCAGGTCTATCTGCATGAAGTTGTTCGGGTGCGCGCTCACGAAGGCGCGGGCCTCGTCGTCGTCCACCGTGTCGTAGGGCGGGGCAACGAACTGGGCCACCTTGTCGGGGCGGGGACGCAGGCACAGCAGGGGCTGAATGTTCATGGTCGCTCCTTCTCCGGCTTGAGCCGGCACGAAAGTCGCCTAACGAAGAGCGGCCCCGAGCTTTGTCGGGACCGCCTTGGCAATCGATATCCTAGACCTTAGGGCTCCAGGACGCGCACCAGGTACACGCCCGAGATGCCGCGCAGGCGCTCGGTGGTGGGGTCGTCCAGCTCGCCCGAGAAGTCCACCATGGTGTAGGCGTTGTCGCCCTGCGCCTCGTTCGCCATCTTTTGGATGTTGAGGTCGGCGTCGGCCAGGATGGACGTGATCTGGCCGATCATGTTGGGCTTGTTTGCGTGCAGCACGCAGATGCGCCCGTCAAAGCGGCAGGGGCCGAAGTCCGCGTCGGGGTAGTTGACCGAGTTGCGGATGGTGCCGTAGCGCAGGTAGTCCTTCATCTCGCCGATGGCCATCTGCGCGCAGTTCTGCTCGGCCTCGCGGGTGCAGGCGCCCATGTGCGGCGTCACGATGGCGTTCTTCATGTGCATGGTGGCCGGCGTGGCGAAGTCGGTGCAGAAGCAGCCCAGGTGTCCCATCTCCAGCGCGTGCGCCACGGCCTGCTCGTCCACGATGTCGGCGCGGGCGTAGTTCAGAAGCATGGCGCCCTTGTTCATGCGGAAGATCTGCTCCTCGCCGATCATGTGCACCGTGTCCTCCTTCGAGGGCACGTGCAGGGTCAGGTAGTCGCAGTCGCGCACGAGGTCGTCCAGGTCGGTCACGCGCGTGACGCTGGGCGAGATGGCCAGGGCGTGCTCGACCGACAGGTACGGGTCGTACCAGAAGACGCGGGCGCCCAGGGCGGCCATGGCGTTGGCGACCTTCGAGCCGATGTTGCCGGCACCGATGATGCCGACCTTCTTGCCATAGACCTCGTGGCCGACGAAGGCCTTCTTGTTCCTCTCGGCGCCCTTGGTCACGTCCTCGTCGTCGGCGTGCTCACGGCACCAGTTCATGCCGCCCAGGACGTCGCGCGAGTTGGCCAGCATCATGCCGACGACGAGCTCCTTCACGGCGTTGGAGTTGGCGCCGGGGGCGTTGAAGACGACGATGCCCTGGCGAGCGGCGCGCTCGAACGGGATGTTGTTCACGCCCGAGCCCGAGCGGGCGATGCAGCGCAAGCGGGGAGGGAACTCGATGTCGTTGATGTCGGAGGCGCGGATCAGGATGGCGTCGGCCTTCTCGAGGTCCTGCGTCGAGGCGTAGCCCTCGCCCAGCTCGGACACGCCGTCCTTCGTGATCTTCGAGGTGATGTTGTCTAGTACGCGTACGTAACGCATGTGCTTCTCCTTCTGTTCCGGTGTCTGACTTCTGGCAAGCGCTTCTCTGTGAAAAACCGGGCTACCCGGCTAGCGAGATCGCACCTGCCCGGCGTGGGCCTTCTCGAAGTCGGACATGTAGGACAGAAGGGCGTCCACCGCGGCGTCGGGCACGGCGTTGTAGCAGCTGGCGCGCATGCCGCCCACCAGGCGGTGACCCTTGATGTTTGCGATGTTGTGCTGGCGTGCGCCGGCGATGAACTCCTTGTCGAGCTCTGGGTCGTCGGTCCTGAAGCACACGTTTGCGATGGAGCGCGACTCGGGCTGGGCCGTGCCGTGGAACAGCTTCGAGTGGTCCAGGTAGTCGTAGAGCTTGTCGACCTTTGCCCAGTTGCGCTTCTCCATGGCCTCCAGGCCGCCGGTCTGCTCGATCCAGCGGAATACCTTGCCGCACAGGTAGATGCCGTAGGTGTTGGGCGTGTTGTACATGGAGTCCTTCTGGCACTGCAGGCGGTAGCCCATGTAGATGGGGGTGATGTCCGCCAGCGCGGGGCCGTCTCCCACCAGGTCGTCGCGGACGATGACCACGGTGACGCCGGCAGGGCCGCCGTTCTTCTGGGCGCCGGCGTAGATGACGCCGTACTTCGGCACGTCCAGGGGCATGCTGAGGAAGCAGCTCGAGACGTCGCCCACCACGGGCACGTCGCCCACCTGCGGGACCTCGCGACGCATGGTGCCAAAGACCGTCTCGTTCTGGCAGAAGTACACGTAGTCCAGGTCCTGGCTGGGCACGCCGTCCAGCTGAGGGGTGCGGTCGTAGTTCGTGTCCTTGCTGGAGGCCAGGACGTCGACCTTGCCGTAGCGGCGGGCCTCCTCGTAGGCCTTCTGCGACCAGTTGCCCGAGACGATGTAGCCCGCGTGGCGGGTGCGCATCAGGTTCATCGGGATGGCCGAGAACTGCAGCGTGGCGCCGCCCTGCAAGAAGAGCACGTGGTAGTTGTCGGGGATGCCGTACAGGCGGCGGAGCGTTGCCTCCGCGTCATCGATGATCTGCTGGAACTCCGGAGATCGATGGCTCATCTCCAGCACTGACATTCCCGTGTCCTTGTACTCGAGCATCTCCTGCTGCGCCTCGCGCAGCACGGGCTCGGGCATTGCGGCGGGCCCTGCGGCGAAGTTGAAAACACGCGCCATGCCAATCCTTTCGACGAACGTCAGAACTCCTACGTTGTGCCAAGCCTGGTGCGGCCGGGCGGGTGGATGAGCCAGCTTGGAAAGCGCGAACGTGCTCGAACGGGGGCTCGAACAAGCTCTGCCGAGCCCGGAGAACGCCGTAAACCGACACCTGCACCCAAGCTGTATACCCGACCCGTATACCCAACTGGCCGAATAGGCTTTCAGTAGAGTATCGGGCAAGCCGATGGTCTCCATTATTTTGCTTCTCTGCGTTAATCAAAGCGTTACGGGCCTTGTCACAAATCCCACACGGGCTCCGCGCTGTGCGTTCTGCCGTGGCTGGCTGGCGGCTGCGTCGCCTGCGCGCGGTTGGCCCGAAATCCTGCCGCAGACCCACTGCCACCCTTGCTGCCCTGCAGGATTTCCGACAGGGGTGCGACCTGCGGGTACCCACAGCTCCCACCCCTGCAGAAATCATGGCCCGATTGGGGCGCCACGTAATCGGGTCACCTCTTCTACCTGGGCTTTTGCGAGAAGCCCAAAACGGGCCTCTGCAAACTCCCGACCTGTGGGTGCTCGAACCTCCGACCCCTGCAGAAATTCTGACAGGGGTTCGACCTGTGGGTACCCGAACCTGGCGTCCCTGCGGGATTTCCAATGGAGTACCGAGGTGTAGGTAACCAGACCTAGCGACTCTGCACCTGGGAGTGCACACTACACGGTTGTGGGTACCCAGACCCGTCTACTCTGCACCCGCGAGGTGACCGGGGGCAAGATTTGGAGGGTTAGGCGGAAGTCCGAAGTCCCTAGCGTGAGCCTAAAGCCCTTAATGTGAGCTCAGAGCACCTAGTGCGAGCCCGGAGAACCTGGCGGACGTTCGCGAAAGACCAACGGGAACCCTGGAGCGCCTCGCAAGAGCCCGAGAGTCTTATAGTTGTGACGTCGACCAGAAGGAGAGAAGCGCATGTACCTTGCCTCGAACGCACCGCACGACCTCGATTCCCGAAGGCTCGTCCTGTTTGACTTCGACGGAACCCTGGCGGACACGAAGCCGTACATAGTCCAGACCGCGACCAAGGTGCTCCTGGAGTTCGGGCTCTCTCCCGACCAGCTGGGCGACGTGGGTCGCCTGGTGGGCCCGCCCTTCCCCGAGGCGTTCAGCATGGTGTACGGCCTGTCGAAGGCCGACGCCGCCGAGGTCACGAATCGCTACCGCGATCGCTACGCCAAGCTGGGGCCGAAGGGGTGGCCCCTCTTTCCCCAGGTGAAGGAGCTGCTGGTATCGCTTCATGCGCAAGGCAGGCTCGTGGCGGCCGCGTCGTCGAAGCGCCAGCACGTCTTGGAGCGCTGCATCGGCGACAACGGCGTGACGGACCTGTTCGATCTGATAGCGGGCAAGCCGACGGACGAGCCCGTGACAAAGGCCCAGACCATCGCTTGGGCACTGAGGCACCTGGACGTCACCCCCGCCGACGCCGTCATGGTCGGTGACCGGAAGTACGACATCGAGGGTGCCGTCGCCTGCGACGTACCGGGCGTGGGCGTAGACTACGCCGACACCGGAACCGTGGAGGAGCTGGTGAGTGCCGGTGCCGTGGCGGTTGCCGACAGCGTGCCCGAGCTGGCCCAGGTGCTGGGCGCGACTCTGTAGAGGTACCGGGCGCGACCCTGTAGAGGTACCAGGCGCGACCCTGTAGCGTCCCGGCTTCGGTAGCGCTTGGGCGGCGCCTGCCCCGAATGCCGCGCGCCTCGTGCCCGCACACCCCCGTGAGCATCCCGTGCCGGACGACTCTTCCGATGATTGCGCAGCGCACCGGCGGTCGCGTAGTATTCGTGCCCGCTGGTTCTTCTCGTCTGCCGAACTTTG
>JBJEKW010000011.1:0-17653 GCA_051878835.1 Atopobiaceae bacterium | reverse complement strand
ACCGGCGGTCGCGTAGTATTCGTGCCCGCTGGTTCTTCTCGTCTGCCGAACTTTGGGGATATGAGCCACAATCTGGGGTAAGAAGTACAGCGTGTCCTTGCCGCGCATCCGGTGCGGAAGGCGCGGATGGAAAACCCAAACCGAGAGGGGACATCATGAACATGCTGGATCCCGTGGACGTCATTCGCAAGACGTTTCTGGCCGGAGTCGGTGCCGTCGCCACTGGCGCCGAGAAGTCCCAGGAGCTCGTGAACGACCTGGTTCGCAAGGGCGAGCTCACGGTCGAGCAGGGCAAGACCCTGAACGAGGAGCTCACGCGCAAGGCCTCGAGCGCCATCTACGACACCCAGGACGCCCTGCTGCGCGGAAAGATGGAGTCCATGACCCCGGACGAGCGCGCCGCCTACGCAAAGAAGGTCGCCGACATGGCCGCCGACATCGACTCGAAGGCAAAGACCGTGCATGTGGATGTTGAGGACGCCTCCGACGCCGACGACGGCAAGGCCGACGAGGCCAGTGCCGAGTAGCGTCCCATACCAGTGAGCGAACCCGAAGACAGAAAAGCCCAGGCACAGCAGTCCCCAGACGCCACTCCCGGAGCCGCCCGAAAGGACGGCCCCGGGTCTTCTGGTGCCCAGGGAAGCTCTGACGTCGTCCACGGTGTCGACGATTCGGCTTTTGCGCAGAAGGGCGCTGACCCTAGCGAAGCCTCCGGCACGGCCGCCGACCCAACGTGTCGCGACCCGCAGCGCATCCGTGAGGCAACGGCCTCGGTGGCGCGCGAGTACGGCCCCGGCCCCGAGTCCAACCGCTCGAAAGACAGCGACGAGGCGTTTCGCGAGTGGTACCAGTCCATGCTGGGCAGCAGCTCGCAGCAGGCGGACGAGAACCAGACCATCGGCCTTCTGGGCGGCAGGTCGTCCGGGCACGACCGCTACAACCTGAACCGTCGCAGCCGCGCGCGGCGCATGAAGCAGATGCTCGACATCGTGCGGCGCTACGACATCCTGCACGGCCTGACCCCGACGACGCTGCGCCAGATGCTGGAGGAGCTGGGCCCCACCTTCGTGAAGGCCGGCCAGATCCTCTCGATGCGCTCGGAGATCCTGCCCGAGCCGTTCCTGCGCGAGCTGTCGAAGCTGCGTGCGGACGTGGAGCCAATGGATCGCGACGTGGTGCTGGACGCCTTGCGCCACGAGTACAACCGCCCCATCGAGGACATATTCGACGCCATCGACGACGTGCCGCTGGGCTCGGCCTCGGTGGCGCAGGTGCACAAGGCGCGCCTGATCACGGGCGAGCTCGTGGCCGTGAAGGTGCAGCGCCCGGGCGTGCAGGAGGTCATGGCGCAGGACATCGACATCATGCGCACCTTCGCCCGCTACGCCGACCGTATCATGGACGGCAGGGGAGGGCAGTTCCTGGACTTCCAGAGCGTGGTCGAGGAGCTGTGGCAGTCCTTCCGCGAGGAGACCGACTTCATGGTGGAGGCGCGCTCGCTGGACGAGTTCCGCCGCAACAACGCCGACTGCAAGTTCGTGGGCTGCCCCAAGCCCTACCTGGGGCTGTGCACCGAGCACGTCGTGGTGATGGACTACGTGCAGGGCATTCCCATCTCGCAGACCGACCGCCTGAAGCAGGCGGGCTACGACCTGGAGGAGATCGGCCAGAAGCTGGTCGACAACTACACCCAGCAGATGCTGGACGACGGCTTCTTCCACGGTGACCCGCACCCCGGAAACATCATCATCTCGGGCGGAAAGATCGTCTACATCGACCTGGGCATCATGGGCAGGCTGTCGGCGCACGACCGTGCGGCCATGTCCGACATGGTGGTGGCCGTGGGCAAGCACGACACGGCCCTGCTGGAGCGGGGCCTTCTGCGCTTCTCGATCTCGGACAACACGAGCGTGGACCACTCACATCTCCTGGCCGACCTCGACGAGATCGTGGACGAGTACGGCAACGCCGACCTGTCCGAGCTGGACATCGGCCGCATGCTGAACGCCATCATCGCGCTGGCCCAGCGTCACGGCATCGAGCTGCCCAGCTCGGTCACTATGCTGGCCCGCGCGCTGGTGACGCTGGAGGGTGTGGTGGACGAGTTTTTGCCCGGCGTCAGCATGGTGCAGATAGTCGCCGCGCACCTGAAGGCGCACCGCGACTGGAAGGATACGGCAAAGGGCGAGGCAAAGAAGTACACCCGCGAGGTGCACGCCGCCTCCCACGGGCTCTTGCGCGCCGCCGCGCAGGCGCCCCTGGCCATGAATATGCTGACCCGCGGCCAGCTGCGCATGAACCTGGACCTGCCGGGGACCACCGACCCCATAGCCGACTTCAGCCACGCCTTCGACCGGCTGACCATGGGCATCATCATCGCCGGCCTCTTCATCGGCTCGTCGGTCATCTACTACGCGCGCATCCAGCCGGTCATATTCGGCATCCCCATCATCGGCTTTTTGGGCTTCCTCATAGCCCTGGTGCTGGGCCTGTGGGTGGTCATAGACATCATGCGCGAGAGCCACGGCCGCAAGCGCAAGGGCCGCTAGGGGCCCTCGTTGGGGCTACGCCGGCTGGGACGGGCGTCCGGCATGAGCGTTCCTCCGTCCACTGGGCATACAAAAGAAAGGGCAAGAAGCGCAAAGTGCTTCTTGCCCTCAATTTATATGTATGCGATGGAGCGAGGCGTGCTGGCTAGCTGACGACCTTGTAACCCACGGTGCCCACGCCGTCGAAGCCCAGCGCATGGGCCACAGCGGGCTGCAGGTCAATCTGGCGGTTGCCCACGTAGGGGCCGCGGTCGTTCACGACTGCGGTCACGGTTTTGCCGTTGTAGGTCAGCTGGATCGTGGTGCCCAGGGGCATGGTCTTCATGGCCACTGCCATGGACGTGGGGGTCACCTGCGCGCCGGAGGCGGTGGCGCTGTACATGCAGCCGTCGCCCTCGCCGTAGGTGGAAGCCTGCACGTAGGTGTAGCTGGCCGCCTCTGCGGCTGCCTGCTCGGCCTGCTGCTGAGCCTCTGCCTCGGCCTGGCGCTTTGCCTCGGCCTCAGCCTTCTCCTGGGCCTCGCGCTGGTAGCGCTGGACCTCGGAGGCGTTAATCGTGTGAATGCTCTGGATGCGCGACTGGTTGCGCTCGTAGACGGCCGTCGAGGTGTTGGAAGTGGATGCGGACGCGGTCGACAGTGCGTTTGTCGGCCTGTCCATTGCGACGGCCACGCTGAAGGGCGAGAGGGTCATGACCAAAGCGGCCGTGACGGCGGCTCCCGCCGCGAAGAAGGGATGCTTAGGTTTCGTGATAACTCGGTCGATACTCATATACCTCCCCGGTCGGGACCTCGCGCCACGGGAGTTGCGTCGTGCCATAGCCCGCGTGCGCCTTGCAACTAAAAGGGTAACTTATGCAGCATAAGAGCACGTAAAAGCACATGAGACTCGTATAAATTTATGAGTTATGTGTCCATTGGGCGGAGTTTGCGTATCCAGCGCGTGAAGTTTGGCGCCCGTGTGGAGCCAGGATGTGCGCCCGGTGGAGAGCCTGTGACGGCCGGATGGAGCGCCGTGGGCCGACGCTCGGCGCTGCGCCGAGCTCGGGAGTGGCGGGGGAGCGCTGCTGCGGGATGCGTGAGGGGCCCGGTGGTGGATGCTGCGGAAGAAGTGCAGCGGATGCGGCGCGGCCTAGAAGAGCGACTGGGACGCACCAAAAAAGCTGCGGCACCGCCCCATGTATCAGGCGATGCCGCGGCTGTGCTGTCGGTGCAAGTTTGATGTGCGAAGGGGCTAGCCCACCACGCGATAGCCCACGGTGCCCACGCCGTCGAAGCCCAGCGCGTGGGCCACGGCGGGCTGCAGGTCGATCTGGCGGTTGCCTGCGTAGGGTCCACGGTCGTTAACGACGGCGGTCACGGTCCTGCCGTTGTACGTGATCTCGATGATGGTGCCCAGCGGCATGGTCTTCATTGCCACGCCCATGGAGGTGGGGGTCACGATGTCGCCCGAGGCGGTCTCGCTGTACATGCAGCCATCGCCCTCGCCGTACATGGATGCCTGCACGTAGGTGTAGCTGGCGGAGCTGGACGAGCTGGAGCTCGAGCTGGAAGAGCTGCTGTTGGAGGAGCTGCTGCTGAAGCTGTTGGACGACCCGCTGTTGGACGAGCTGCTGGAATTGCTGGAGCTGTTGGAGGAGCTGCTGTTCGAGCTGCTGGAGCTGCTGGATGCGTTGCTGCTGGAAGAGCCGCTGTCCATCGAGGTGGAGCTGCTGGCCTGCGAGCTCTGGTCCTGGCTGGCGGCCTGCGAGGAATCGTTGGAGCTGGTGTCAGCGGACTGCGCGGCCGAGGAGTCGGTGCTGGCATCGCTGGAGGCCTGCTGCACCTCGGTGACGGTGGGGTCCTGCTGGCCCGCAGCCTGAGCGGCCTCGTAGGCGGCCTGGTTGGCGGCAGCCTCCTCCTGGGCCTTCTTTTGTGCGGCCTCGGCCTTCTGCTGGGCGTCCTCCATGGCCTTCTGGGCCTCGTCCTTCTGCTGGTCGGCCTGCTGCAGCTGGGAATTCAGCGCCGCCTGCGTGGACTCGAGGTCGCTTTGGGCCTGGGCCAGGCTGTTGATGGCGTCGGAGTTGGACGATGCGACGGAGTCCAGGTAGTGCAGCTGGGCGATGAACTGCGTGAGGTCCTTCGAGGACAGCAGCATGGCGATGAGGTTGGGCTGGTCCTGCGAGAGCTTGTATTGCGTGCGGATGGCGGCGCTGGCTGCCTCGCGCAGCTGGGGAAGCTGGGAGCTCAGCTGGTCGATGTGGTCCTGGTTCTGGTCGATCTGGGACTGCAGGTCGTCGACCTTCTGCTGGGCCTGCTGGTACGCGTCGCCCGCGGCGATGGCCGCGTTCTGAAGGGACTCGAGGTCGGTGTCCTCGGCCAGGGCGACGGTGGGGGTAAGGAATGCGGTCGCGGGCGCAAAGACGAGTGCGCAGGTGACGGCGGCGGTGGCTATGCGGTATCTAGCGCTTTTGTGGTAACCCATGGGCCTCCTATGGTAGCGACTGAACGCCCCGCGAAGGTCGCGTGGACGCACGCACTTCTTGCGTATGCACTCCATGCTATCCCGAAGGAGCTGTCACCAGTAAAAAACCACAGGTTGTGGCCGGATTGGGGCTGAAAACTAAATGTGGGATGCTTCTCACATGCGTACGTATGCCGTTCCGCAGTGGTCTCAGCGCTGGTACGAACGTCGGCTCTGGCTGTGGCCAGACGCGATGCTAATGCTAGCCCACACGCACCCAGACCATACGGATGCGGTCGAAGGTGGCGTAGGTGTAGGTGGACACGTCGGGGTGGTCGTCCAGGTACTCGCTGATGGCGGTTTGCTGGAAGTCCCCGTCCTGGAGCTCCTGCTTTGCCTGCTGGTAGGCCTCGTCGCTGGTGAACTTCAGCGAGAAGCACGCGTCGGAGCTCGTGGCCGCCTGGCTCAGTGCGGAATGCGCCACCGCGTAGGCCTGTGTGGAGTCGGGGGAGTCCACGAGTGCGTCGTTCAGCACGTACCAGTCGTAGGCGTCGGTGGTGTCGGCGTCGTCGGGCAGCACCCCGTCGTAGCTGGAGTCGGGCACGTGGTCGCTCTGGGTCATGGTCTGGCCGCTGACGCACAGGTAGCCGTAGGTGATGTCGGGGCCGTTCGAGGCGCCGCCGTTGTCGAAGGAGGGGTCGCCCCACGTGGCGTCGACGTAGCACCACTTGCCGTCCACCAGCACGGCGTTCCAGACATGGGCGCCGCCGCCCGCCGTGCCGCGGACGAATCCGCACCACACGCCCTCGCGCGTCAGCAGCCACTGGACTGCCTTCGCGTACGAGTCGCACACGCCCCTGCGGTCCAGCAGCACGCCCAGGAGGTCGTGAGCGTGGGCGTCAGAGGCGTCGTAGTCGGCCGTGGTGATGACGAAGGAGTAGGCGGCCTTCACCTTCTGGTAGTCGTCGGCATTGGCGGGTACCGTGGCCTCGAAGTCCTGGTACACCTGCTCCAGCCGCTGCTGCACCTGAGCCTGCTGGTCGGCGGTCATGGAGTACGACGGCTGGAACGTGGTCTGGCCCGCCGTGGTGGAGTATGAGCCCGTGCCGTTCGCCCAGAAGATCTCGGGGTGGTCGTCCAGCACGGCGGTGTAGATGGTCGAGATGCTGCCGGAGTCGTCGGTGCTCAGCACGCCCGAGTCCTGGTGTGCCTGCACGATGGCCAGCATCTGGTCGTACACCAGCTGCTGCTGGGGCGACAGGGTGTCTCGGCACAGGGCGCCCGGCGTGCCGTCCTGCGTCACGCCAGACGATGCCGCGTCCACGATGGCCTGGGACGGGGCCGCGGAGTCCTGCTGGTTCCACGGCAGCTGCCAGGTGGAGGGGTCCGCGGAGCAGGCGCAGAGGCCGCCCGCCAGCGCAAGGACCAGCCCCAGGGCCACGCCGGTCCTTCTTCCATGAAAATGTTGCGATGTCAACATTTAACCCTTCCTGCACGCCTGACGGTGGTATCTTGCAGCTATTGGCTGGGCTCTGGCGAAGGGAAGGTCCCATGACACACAAAACCCGTGTACTTGCAAGCGAAGTCGAGCGGGCGAAGGCCGCAAAGGCACCCGCCTCTGACCTGATGGGGAGCGTCTCCGACCTGGCGACGTCGCACGCCGGCCTGCTGGGCGCCGTCGCGCGCGTGGCGGCAGGCACCGCCGCGCTGTGCATCAGCGCAAACCTGCAGATTCCCCTGCAGCCTGTGCCCTTCACCCTGCAGATCCTGGCGCTGGGCTTCATCGCGGCCACGCTGAGGCCGCGCGAGGCGGCCGCGTCCACCCTGTCCTACGTGGCGATCGGCGCCCTGGGCGCCCCCGTGTTCTCCGGCTTCATGGGCGGCGTCACCCGCCTGGCCGGTCCCACCGGCGGCTTTATCCTGGGCTTCGTTGCCGGCGCCACGCTGGGCTCGTGGATGCTGAGGCGCCTGGAGCGCACGCGCCTGCCCTGGGCTGTGTCGTCCATGGCGTCGCTTGTGGTTATGACCGCCGTCGTGTACCTGTGCGGCTGGGCACAGCTGATGCTGGTGGCCCATCTGGGTCCCGTTGCCGCCTTCGCCGCGGGCGTGGCGCCCTTCGTCGCCCTGGACCTGATGAAGGCGGGCATCGCCACCTGCGCAACCGCCGCCGGCCGCCTGGCGCTTGGCCGCAGGGGCTAGCGCAGTCCTCCAGGCTCTGGCGCAGCCCTCGACACACACAAAGCAGCTCGCGAGTCCTGCCCTGACTTCGGGACCAGGCGCGCGGGCCTTTTCATGCAAGAGGACCGTTCACAAGAAGGGCCTACTCCTGTGGCGCCTGCCCCGTGCTCATGCGCAGCAGGTGCTCGATGACGTCCTTCGTCAGCTGGTACACGCCGGGCATCTTTGACTCGCGCGGGCCTGCCACGTTCAACGTGATGCCGCGCATGCCCAAAGACTCCAGCCACTCCAGCGCCTCGCGGGCGCAGGCGTCCACGTCGGCGTGGTCCAGCACCAGCACGGGCCTGCCGAACCTGCGGGCAAAGACCGCGGTCATCTCGGTGCCGCTCTTTGGCTCCAGGCCGCCCGGCGACACGATCAGCGTGGCGTGCGAGTCGCGCACGTTCCACGCGGTCCGCTCGACGTAGCCGGACGCCGCGCCCTCCTTCAGCTCGGGGTAGGCGGCCATGACCCCGGGAGGCTCGGGGAGGTCCTCCGCCAGGCCGCCCGGCGGGCACCAGCCGCAGATGGGGACGGCGCAGGCACGCGCCGCGTCCAGCCCGCCGCGGTCGGCTCCGGTCTGGCCTCCCGTGCGCACACGCGACACCAGAGGCATGGCGTCGATGATGCCCATGGCCTCGGACTGCTGGTGGGTGATGGTGTACTGGTCGCCCGGGTCTGCGGCCAGGGCCCTCTTCCACTGCTCCCTGGCGATGCGATGCAGCGTCTCTTCGTGCGCCTGGCCGCTTTCGTCCACGTAGGTGTCGTCGCCCGTGGAGTCGAAACCCGCCTTGTCCAGCACGCGCACGCTCTGCGCGTTGTCGCTAAAGACACCTGCCCAGATGGTGTCGAGCCCCTCGTCCAGAAAGCCGTGGCGCATGACCTCGCGCACCGCCTCGGGCATGAGACCCTGCCCCCACCAGGGGCGTCCCAGCCAGTAGCCTATCCACGCCTCGCCGTCCGTGGCCGGGTGCCCCGGCCTGTCCTCGTGGGACAGCGAGATGGCGCCGACGAGCGTTGTATCCCCGGAATCGCGCGTGCCCTTCTTGCCCTGGGCATCATCGTCCAGCAGGCAGATGGCCCACGAGTCGGGCACCATGAGTACCCGCTGCAGCACGCGCCTGCTTTCCTCCAGGCTCTGGTGCGCGCTCCACCCGCAGCTGCTGCCGACGATGGGGTCGCTGGCCAGCCGGTAGAGGTCCTCCGCGTCGCCCTCGCGCCACGGGCGCAGCACCAGCCGATCGGTCCTCAGCGTGCATGGCCAGGTCATGGTGCCTCCTTGCTGCGCCCCGAAGCGCATGTTTCATGTACAGATGCAGCACATGCTATCACGCCAAATTGAATCGCCCGACAGCAAAGGGCCGAACGCGCTTTGGTGGCGCGTCCGGCCCCGTATAGCAGTACGTTGGCGAGAAGAGCATTGCGCTGCGTCTAGCCCTTCTTTGAAGGAGGAGTAGACTTATCGTTCTTCTTCTCGGAGCGAACCTTCAGGTAGGCGAATAGATAGACGAACGCGCGGATGATGAGAAAGATGAGTAGGACCGCAAAAGCAACGGTGGCCCATACTTCGATGACTGACGAATCCATGACTCCTCCCTCTAATAAGCTTGAACGCTAGTAATTAAGCTATGTCCAGAGATATTTCCCTTGAGGATTCTCATCTCAGAAACGCGTATTCCACTCAATATCTCGTGGGCTTTTGTGGTTTGGGTAGACCAAGTCGAGCCATAAGAAAGTGTGCAGCTATCGATAACGCAACCAGCACCCGAATAGTGGTTATCATATGCTTTCGTGATGCGGTAGTTAGAGATGTGAACGAAATATCCGGTGTTAAGGACTCCGGTGTAGTAATAAACTTTCCAGTCTCCTGTTCCGTTACCCAAGTCGTACGACGCCCTGGTTTTGGGGAGGGGCGAAATCCCTATGGTTCCGGTAGTCCCGTCGGGTAGCGTGACAGTTTCCTCTTGTGCTTCATTCGAGTCTAGGTCGAATGCGACCTCAACAGCTGCGTTGCTGCCTGTGCGAGCGAATGTACGGCGAGGTACCAAAATTACCGTTAGCGAAAGTACTACGGCGATGGCTAGGGCTGGAATAAAGGAAATAGAAATGGATTGCCTTTGGTGCTGCATCAGATGCTCCCTTCATTCTTGAAAAACCATTACTGATAGATTTTCCGCCGGTAGCACCGTCTTGCATGTTACCGGTTAGTTTAATGGGCCGGTTCCATATGTACCTCCTTAAGGTTTGACCTCTATCGATAGCTTAACAATCATTCAGATAAAGTAATGATACGTCGGTAAAAGTGACACGAATATCCTTGAGTGGTTTTGCGACTAACATCAACGAGTCTTTTAAAAGAGTCTGTGTACTTTGAAGGCTCTCATGATAAAGGCCCCATCCCCGCAATGGGGATGGGGCCGATTTTGACTGCAGCGATGGCGTTCGCCGCAAGCCAGGAGTTCGGGGCCTGTATGCTACTCCAGCTCGAAGGCTCCAGTGTACAGCTGGTAGTACGTGCCCTTCTGGGCGATGAGCTCGTCGTGGGTGCCGCGCTCGATGATGCGGCCGTGGTCCAGGACGATGATCACGTCGGAGTTGCGCACGGTGGACAGCCTGTGGGCGATGACGAAGGTCGTGCGCCCGTACATCAGGGCGTCCATGCCCTTCTGCACGATCTGCTCGGTGCGCGTGTCGATGGAGGAGGTGGCCTCGTCCAGGATCATGACGGGCGGGTCGGCCACGGCGGCACGGGCGATAGACAGAAGCTGGCGCTGGCCCTGGGACAGCTGGGCCGCGTTGTCGGTCAGCATGGTGTCGTAGCCCTTGGGCAGGCGACGGATGAAGCTGTCCGCGCCGGCCAGCTTGGCCGCGCCGATGCACTCCTGGTCCGTGGCGTCCAGACGGCCGTAGCGGATGTTGTCCATGACGGTGCCGGTAAAGAGGTTCGTGTCCTGCAGCACCATGCCCAGGCTGCGGCGCAGGTCGGCCTTCTTTATCTTGTTGATGTTGATGCCGTCGTAGCGGATCTTTCCGTCGGCTATGTCGTAGAAGCGGTTCAGCAGGTTCGTGATCGTGGTCTTGCCTGCGCCCGTGGCGCCCACGAAGGCCACCTTCTGGCCGGGCTTGGCGAACAGCGAGATGTTGTGCAGCACCGTGTGGTCGGGCGTGTAGCCGAAGTCGACGTCCACCAGGCGCACGTCGCCGCGCAGCGGGGTGTAGGTGACGGAGCCGTCGTGGTGCGGGTGCTTCCAACCCCAGCTGTCGGTGCGCTCGGGGCACTCCTCCAGCTGGCCCTGGGCGTTCTTGCGAACGTTCACCAGGGTGACGTAGCCCTCGTCGGTCTCGGGCTGCTCGTCCATCAGGTCAAAGATGCGCTCTGCGCCGGCCAGGCCCATGACCACGAAGTTGATCTGCTGCGATACCTGGCCGATGGAGCCGGCGAAGCGCTTCGTCAGGTTGAGGAACGGCACGATGATGTCGATGCCCAGAATCATGCCCGAGATGGACGGGTTCGGGGTATGCAGGTCCATAAAGATGCAGCCCGCCAGGGCCACGACGACGTAGGCCAGGTTGCCCATGTTCATCAGGATGGGGCCCAGCACGTTGCCGTAGGTGTTCGCCTTGTTCGATGCCTCAAACAGCTGCTCGTTCACGCGGTCGAAGTCCTTCTGGGTCAGCTTCTCGTGCGTGAATACCTTGATGACCTTCTCGCCGTTCATGGCCTCCTCGGCGAAGCCCTCCTCGGCGGCCAGGGCGCGCTGCTGGGCCAGGAAGTAGTGGGCGGACTTGCCGCCCAGCACGCGGGTCAGCACGACCATGATGGCCACCATGACCAGGACCACCAGCGTCAGGGGCACGGAGTACCACAGCATGATGAACAGCACGGACAGCATGGCCACGGCCATGGTCAGCAGGTTGGGCATGGACTGGCTGATGAACTGGCGCAGCGTGTCCACGTCGTTCGTGTAGTGGCTCATGATGTCGCCGTGCTTGTGCGTGTCGAAGTACCTGATGGGCAGGTCCTCCATGTGGTCGAACATCTGGTCGCGCACCTTCATGAGCGTGCCCTGGCAGATGACGGCGCCCAGCTGCGTCTGCGCTATGTTGGCGCTCAGCGCCACCACGTAGCAGGCTATGAGCGTCAGCGTGATGCTGAGGATCTGGGGGCCTGCGGATGCCCAGTCTCCGGTCTGCATGGTCTGCTGCACGACCGCGATGGCCTGCTGCATGAAAATGGAGGGCACGGAGGCCAGGATGGCGGCGGCCACGATGCAGATTATCTGGACGGTCGTGTGCACGGGATAGTAGTGGAACACCATCGCCAGCGTGCGGCCCAGGGTCTTGCCGGGATGCGCGGCGCCATGGCCCCGGGAGCCCTCCTGCGTCTGGGCGGGAGCCTGCTGCGGCGTGTTCTTCTGGTCCTTCTGGCTAGTCATTGCGTGCCTCCTTTCGAGTGTCGGGGAGCTTGTGGTTGCCCTGTCCCAAAGTCTCCATCTTTTCGTCGTGGGACTGCTTGTTCTGCGTGGTGTACGTCTCGCGGTAGATGTCGTTCGTGCGCAGAAGCTCGTCGTGCGTGCCGATGGCATCGATGTGACCGTCCTTCATGACCACGATGCGGTCGGCGTCCTCGACCGAGCTGGTGCGCTGGGCGATGATGATCTTCGTCGTGGAGGGGATGAAGCTCTTGAAGCCCTCGCGGATCAGGCGGTCGGTCTTCGTGTCGACGGCGCTGGTGGAGTCGTCCAGGATCAGCACCTTCGGGTTCTTCAGGAGGGCGCGTGCGATGCACAGGCGCTGCTTCTGGCCACCCGAGACGTTGGTGCCGCCCTGCTCGATGTAGGTGTCGTACTTCTGCGGGAACTGCTGGATGAACTCGTCTGCCTGCGCCAGCTTGCACGCCTCAAGCATCTGCTCGTCGGTGGCGTCGGGGTTGCCCCAGCGCAGGTTGTCCTTGATGGTGCCCGAGAAGAGCACGTTGCGCTGCAGGACCACTGCCACCTGGTTGCGCAGGGTGTCCAGGTCGTACTCGCGCACGTCGTGTCCGCCCACGCGCACCGTGCCCTTCGTGGCGTCGTACAGGCGGCTGATCAGCTGGATCAGCGTGGACTTGGACGAGCCGGTGCCACCGATGACGCCGATGACCTCGCCGCTCTTTATGTGCAGGTCGATGTCATCCAGCGCCATGCGGTCGGCCTTGCTGGAGTACTCGAAGCTGACGTGGTCGAAGTCGACGGAGCCGTCGGGCACGTCCATCAGGGGATGCTCGGGGTTCGTGATGGTGCTCTGCTCCTGCAGGACCTCGCACAGGCGCCTGGCGCTCTCGTCGGCCATGGTGATCATCACGAACACCATCGACAGCATCATCAGGCTGATCAGCATGGCGAAGCCGTAGGTGATGAGTGCGGACAGCTGGCCCACGCCCATGGCCTGTCCCTGGGTCGTCACGATGGCCTGCGAGCCGAAGTAGATGACGAAGACGTAGATGACGTCGATGGCCAGGGTCATGAGGGGCTGGTTCCAGGCCAGGATGCGCTCCACGTGCACGAAGTCGTGGTACAGCGTGCCGGAGGCGGTGTTGAACTTGCGCTTCTCGTAGTCCTCGCGCACGTAGGACTTCACCACGCGGATGCCGCTGACGTTCTCCTCGACCGAGTCATTCAGGTGGTCGTACTTCTTGAAGATGCGGCGGAAGATCGGCATGACCGTGAGTGCGATCTTGAAGATGCCGAATCCCAGCGCGGCGGCCACGACCACATAGATGAGGGCCATGGGACCGCCCGAGATGAACGCCATCACGATGGAGAAGATGGCCATCAGCGGGCAGCGGATGGCGGTGCGGATGATCATCATGTAGGCGTTCTGCACGTTCGTGACGTCGGTCGTCAGGCGCGTGACCAGCGAGCTGGTCGAGAACTTGTCGATGTTGGCAAACGAGAAGCCCTGGATCTTCTGGAAGACGTCGTGGCGGATGTTCTTCGACAGGCCCGTGGCTGCCACGGAGCACGTGACGCCCGCGATGGTGCCGCAGGCCAGGGAGGCCAGCGCCAGCAAGATCAGGGCCACGCTATAGTGCGCCACGGTATCCAGTCCGGCACCTGCCGCCAGCTGGTTGATGAGCTCGGCCGTGAAGAACGGGATCGTGCACTCGATGAGTGCCTCGCCCACGACGAATATGGGCGTCAGGATGGATGGCTTCTTGTACTCGCGCAGCGACTGGCCCAGGATGTGGACGATCTGGCCCAGCGTCAGCTTCTGGTCGCTGGCCAGCTCGCTGTCCAGCCGGGAGTCGATGCGCTTCTCGGTTTCGGCCCATTCGGGCTGCTTCTTTGCCATCTATGCTCCTTTCTGGTCTGTTGGAATCGAATCTGCGGAGGCGGCGGAATGTGCCTTCTCGATGGTGTCCCAGTGGGCCACCAGCTGGTCCAGCACCTCCACGAGCTCGCGCTTCTGCGCCTCGCTCAGGGGCTGGAGGGACTGCTCTTCGAACCTCTGCTGCTCCAGCTCGATGTCGTGGGCTATCTGCGTGCCCTTCTGGGTCAGCACCACGTCCAGCTGTCTGCGGTCCACGTGCGAGCGGGTGCGCTGGATGAGTCCTTCGGCCTCCAGCTTTGACAGCACCTCAGAGAGGGCCGCGGGGCTGTTGCCGGAGTGCTCTATCAGTGCCCGCTGGGGCAGGCGACCGTCGTGGCGGTACAGCCTGGCCAGAACGCGGCGCTTTCCTCCGCGGCCTCCCGCATGCACAAAGAGGTAGTGGCCAAAATAGCCCAGGTCGTGCAGCACGCGGTGCTCGATGCTGGCATTCCGGTCGTAGGGAGGTAGGTCTTCAGGGTCCATGGCGTTCACATCCTTTCGAAGAGTCGGCCGTGGAATTCAAAGATTCTGCGGCGGTACTGGGGTCGGCCCGCATGGTGTCCATTCGGGCCTTTTCGTTCGCAAGACATAGTAAAGAGGTTAACGAATAAGGTCAAGTACCTAATCAAATGTTTCGCTACCGAAAGATATTTCTTCACTGCTTTGACATCTTTTGTTTTAAGGCAAGAAGAAAACACCAGGTGGAAGCCCCCATACCCCTATGAGTCAAGACTGGCGGCCGGGTATGGGGGCTCGATGGGGCCGGGTCGATGGCTCTGGGGAAAGGCTCCGAGCCGCCGAGTTCTTCTTTTCCGTGCTAGGCGGCGTGCAGCTGGCGCAGGACCTCGCGGCTGACGAGGCCGGGGGCCTGCTTGGGCAGCGAGTGGCCGCAGTCGGGGGCTATGACCAGCCGCGCGTTCGGAACGGCGCGCGCGATGGCAGCGGTCTCGTGGGGGAATATGACGTCGAACTCGCCGGCCATCACCGTGACGGGGCAGTGGATGCGCGCCAGCGAGGCGGCGTCGATGTGGGGGTGCTCCAGCATCAGGCGCATGAGGTCGGCGGTGTGGCGGCACTCCGTGGCACCGGGCACCAGCAGGCTGGCGTCGACGCCGGGATGCGCCGAGGGGTCCTGGACCCAGTCTGCCCACTCGTCGTTCGCCTGGGCAATTTGCTGCATGGGAAAGCCTGCGTCGTCCACGCCCTCGGGCGTCAGGTTGGTCCCTATGGCCACCACGCTGGCAACGCGCTCGGGGTGGTCACGTGCCAGGAGCAGCGCCTCGATGGCCCCGTCCGAGAAGCCCACCACGTGCGCGCGGCGCACCCCCAGCGCGTCGCAGGCCAGAAGCGCGTCGTCTGTCATGAGCTCGTAGGTCAGAGGAGCCGTGCCGCGCGTCGAGAGGCCCTGCGCCCTGCAGTCCAGCGTCACCGCCACGCTGCCCGCCTGCAGCACCGCGTCGATCTGGGGCCCAAAGATGCCATGCTCCTCTCCGTTTCCGTGCAAGAAGAGCACCGGGGTGGGGGAGGCGGAGGTGCCGGAGGCGAGGCCGGCGGAGGAGTCCAGTACGCAGGCGCCCTTGCTGCAGCGGAGGTCGCTTGGGCCGCCCGGCGCCGTCAGCGGTCCGTAGGCGAAGCACGCCAGCGAGGCCCCGTCAGGTGTCGTCACCCGCAAGGCTTGCGTGGGGGCCATGCTGGGCCTGTGGTATGCGCTGGGGAAGTGCGGCTGAGCGGGCGTGGTTGCCATGGCGTCTCCCTTGGTCGTGGGCGTGTGGTTTGTGAGCGTGCGCCCTATGGGGCGCGCGGTGACGGACGAACGATCCTCCGTCCCCTGTTCATGAAGATGCGGGCCGCAGGCACTTGCCCGCGACCCGCACGCGTTCGATCTGCTATGTGGCTAGGGAGCTGCGGCTAGTCGTGCTTCTTTTCCTGGGAGGGATGCTTCTGGAAGAAGTCGTAGCGCGGGGGCAGCTCCACCAGGGCGTGCTGCTGGGGCGTCTGGCCCAGCTGGGCGGCCAGCTGGGTGGGCGTCTGGAAGGCGTTGTCCCAGCTGAAGAACTGCTCGGGGTCGAACGCCAGGTGCTCGCACACCTTCTGGCAGCCGGTGGGCGTGGCGGGGTGCATCAGCAGCGTCACGGTGCGCAGTGCCACGAAGGCGTTGGCCAGGGCGTGCTCGTAGGCTGCGTCGTCGCCCTTTGCGGCCTTGGACTCGGTGCCCCAGCGCTTGTTGGCCTCGCGGGCGTAGTCCTCGGCGATGGCCAGGGCGCCGTGCGCGTCGAAGTGGTAGGCGGCGCGCTCGAAGTCCAGCGTGGCCTTCTTTGCCGCCTCGACGGCGTCGGCGTCGGGCTCTGTGGCGGGCAGGTGGCCGTCGCACACGTTCTGTGCGCCGTAGAAGCAGCTGCGCGCCAGGCGGTTAAAGATGTTCGTCAGGAAGGCGCTCTCCTTCAGGGCGGGGTCCACGACACGCGGGTCGTCCTTCACGAGCACCTCCTGGCCGGTCTTCTTGTCCTTGTGGCTGACCGAGGTGTCGAAGGCCTTCGGGTTGAAGCTGACGGCCTTCTGGTCCAGGCCCAGGCTGAGCCAGTGGCAGCGCAGCTGCTCGGGGGTGTAGTAGTTCAGGAGGTCGGCGGCCATGGGAGGCTTGATCTTTCCGGAGCTGGAGGCCTTCTTGTTCATAAAGAGGATGTGGTAATTCGCGATGGGGGTGTCCTGGAACAGGCCCCAGTCCAGCGCCTTCCACATGGCGGGCTGGGCCACGCAGTAGAAGTAGATGTTGTCCTGGCCTATGAACTGGTACACCTTCGCGTCGTCCGCGCACCACCAGTCGTGCCAGTCGGTCGAGGAGTAGCGGCCCTCGGGGGCCGTGGCCAGCACCGTCTGCACGAAGCTAATGGGCGCCCACAGGCTCTCGGGCCAGCACCACACGGTGAGGTCCTTCGTGTCCTCCAGCTCGGGAGCGGGGACGCCCCACGAGATGTTGCCCGTGATGCGGAAGGGCAGCAGGGTCTTGCCGGTGCGGAAGCGCACGCCGGCGGACTCCAGGATGTCGCGGGCCTGATCGCGGTCCTTCCAGTTGTTGAACTCGACCCAGAAGGACTGCTGGTTGCCCTCGGCCTCATGCAGGGTGTGGGCGGGCAGCTGATCGGCGGTCTGGTCGAACTGCTGGCGGAACTTGTTCTGGATGTAGATCACGGGGGCGGCCAGGGACTCGCGCACGGTCTTGGTCACGATGGGGCGCACCTGCGGGTCGACGTCCCACTGGTCCATGAGCTCTTCCAGCGTCTGCTTGAAGGCGGGCAGGTCGAAGTACCAGTTGTCGACGGGGCGCAGCTCGGGCTTGGTGCCGGTCAGCTGGCTGACGGGGTTGATGAGCTCCTCGGGGTCAAACTGGTGGCCCAGGTCGCACTCGTCGGCGTAGGCCTTCTCGGACTTGCAGCCGCGCACGGGGCAGCGGCCGATGACCTGGCGACCGTTCAGGAACTGGTGGGCCTCGACGTCGTAGAACTGCTTCGTCGACATCTTGTGCAGGTAGCCGCGCTCGTACAGGCGGCTGATCAGCTGTGCGGTCAGCTTCTGGTGGAAGTCCTTCGCGGGCTCAAGGCCGGAGCCGGCAAAGAGGTCCAGCGAGATGTCGTATGCGTCCAGCGCGGCCTTCTGCGCGTTGTGGTTCGCGCGCACGTAGTCCACGATGGTGCCCTGGTAGCCCTCGTTCTCGACCTTCTTGCGGTAGCCCTCCATGATGGGCGAGCCGTAGCAGTCGGTGCCCGAGACGAAGATCACGTTCTGGGCGCCGATGCGGTCGCGCAGGAAGCGGGCAAAGAAGTCCGCGCCCACGAACACGCCACCGATGTGGCCAAAGTGAAGGTTCTTGTTTCCGTAGGGCATGCCGCCGGTGATGACCGCGCGGTGGGGGAAGGTCGGACGGCCTTCCGTGGTGTCGTTCAAAGACATTCGTGCGTCCTTCTGCGTTGCGAGCGTTCGGCCAGGCGGGCAGGGGTCACTTCCGGGCGGTCCCCTGCCTGCATGACCGCTTTGGTGACGCGAAGATTATCCCACAACGTTCCTGGAGGGGTGGGGCGCGGTGCCCATGAAGCCAGGG
>JBJEKW010000010.1:0-71249 GCA_051878835.1 Atopobiaceae bacterium | reverse complement strand
CTCTCCTGCACGCGCTTCAACGCGGCTGCCAGCTTCTGCTGGGCCTGGTCGCGGTCCTTGCGGGCGGTCTCCACGCCCACGACGGCCTCGCGCAGGGCGGACTGGGACGCGTCCAGCGCGCTGGCTGCGTCCTTGCTGGCCTTGCCGTGCTGGACCGCCTGGTCCTGCATCTCCTTCAGGCCCTCCTGCAGCGAGGCGTTCAGCTCCTGCGCCTTGCGCTGGGACTCCAGAGCCTTCTGCAGGTCCTCGTCGGCCAGCTTTCGGGCGTCGGCCAGGGACTTCAGGTGCTGCTGGGAGCGCTTGCGTGCCTCGGCGGCGTCGGACGCGGCCTGCTTCGCCTCGGCCAGCTCGCGCTCGGCGCGGGCCACCTTCGCGTTTGCGGTGTCCAGCAGGGTCTTCGCCTGGTCGCAGTTCAGGCGGGCGCGGATGGCCTCCACGTCGGCGTCGGCCAGGGCGGTTAGGGCCTGGGTGTTCACGGTCATGGCGGCGCTGCGCACGTCGCCAGTCTTCGCGTAGGCGGCGACGGCCTGGGCGTAGGCGTCCTTCGCGGACTGCTCGCTGCCGGGACCGGCCAGCTCCTGCTTGTCGTGCATGTCGGCCTCGGCGCGGTCGGTGGCGGCTATGGCAGTCTTCAGGTTTGCCTGCGCAGACTCGTACTCCTGCTTCGCCTTCGAGGCAGCGCGCTCGGCCTCCACCTGACGCGCGCGGGCGTCGTCGTAGTCGGCCGTGGCCTTCTTCGACTTTTTCGCGCACTCCTCCAGGGCGGCCTGGCACTCCTTCACCTTTGCGTCCAGCTTCTGGGAGTCGTCGGGGGTGTCGTGGTCCTCCTTCTGGGCGGCATCCAGGGCATCGCGGGCCTCGTCCACGTGCTTGCGGGCCACGTCCACGCCCTTCGAGGCGGTGTCCAGGGCACGCTGCGCCTCCGTGGCTCGACGCACGCGGTCGTCCAGCGACGCGCGCGAGACGGACTCGTCGGCGCCGGCGCGCTCAACGTCCTTCTGAGCCTTCTTCAGGTGCTCCTCCGCCTCGTCGCGGTGCTTCTCGGCCTTCGTGATGGCCTTCTCGGCGTCGGCGGCCGCCTGCTTCGCCGCCTCCAGCTGCTTCGTCGAGACGTCGAACTCCAGCTTTGCCTTCTTTGCGGCGGCAACGATGTTGGCGGCATCGTCGCGCTTGTTCTTTATGCGGGCCTTGAGGTCGGCCAGCTCGGTGCGGGCGGTGTCGAAGGCCTTCTGGGCCTCCGCGGCGGCCCTCTTTGCCTCCTGAGCCGAGCGCTTCGCGGCGTCCTTCGCCTCCTGCTTCTGCGCCACGACCTCGCTCATCTGGTCCTTTAGCTTGCGTGCCTGTACCAGCGCGTCGTTATCCATGATGGCCTCCCACCACAGCCGACGCCCAGCGCCGGCGAATGCATTCAAAGATGTGCGGTTGCTAGTTTAGGATACCCGGGCCGCCTTCGACAGCACTACACCAACTTGCCCACCATCCCCACCATCCTGTCTGGCGGCTCAACCCCCCGGCGCGACCCAGCCCCCGTCGCAGCCCAGACTCCCCCTTCAGCGCGACCGTGCCCCCAATGCAGCCCAGTCCGCTACATCAGGGCCCAATTTCTGCCGCCCTGCGCAAACCTGTCGGGTGCGGGCACTCGCGGCCTGCCATGAACAGCCGAAGCGCCTGCCGCGCCGACCACGCAACGTTTGCCGACGCATCACGCATGGCCTCGTCCAGGCCGATAGGCTCGTGTAGGCAGGGCACCACGGCAGTCACGCCTGCGGCCTCTAGCGCAGTGACGTCTGCGCTGCATCCGCCCACCAGCGCGATGCAGGGCACCCCGCGCTCGCGGCAATGCTGGGCCACGCAGCTGACGACCTTGCCGTGGCTGGTCTGCTCGTCGGCATGCCCTTCTCCCGTAAAACACAGGTCGGCGCCAACCAGGGCTTGGTCCAGCCCCACCAGGCGAATAATCTCTTGCGCGCCCAACACGAACCTGCCATGGAGCACCGCCTGGAGGGCAAAGCCCAGCCCGCCCGCAGCCCCTGTTCCGGGCAGCCCGCTGAAGTCGGTCCCAAGCGCTTGCGCCATGACCCTGGCGTACTCTCGCATGCCGTCCTCCAGCTGCCGCACCTGCTGCGCGTTTGCGCCCTTCTGCGGCGCGAACGTGGCGGCCGCCCCATGCGGGCCCAGCAGCGGATTGTCGACGTCCGACAGTACGCGGACTTCGCACTCCGCCAGCCTGCCATCAATCCCCGACAGGTCCACGGCGCAAACGCGCCCCAGGTCAGAGCCCGTACCAGCGAGCTCATGTCCCTCGGTGTCGCGGAAGCGTACACCGAGCGCCCGCAGGCATCCCATTCCGCCGTCGTTTGTGGCCGAGCCGCCCACGGCAATCAGCAGCGTCCGCGCGCCGGCGTCGAGCGCCCGACGAATCAGCTGTCCCGTGCCAAAGGTGCTGGTACGCAAGGGGTTGCGCTCGGCAGGCGGCACCAGGGTCAGCCCGGAGGCGCTAGCCATCTCGATCACCGCAACCTTCGAATTGAGAGCGGGGCATTTTCCGTGCGCAGATGGGCGACCAGATGACAGTTCTTCTCCACGGCCTCGCGTGCAGCCCTCGCCACCGCGCACGCCAACCGCTTGGCCCGTGCCATCTTCTCCATCGAGCGCTCCGAGCGTCCACCCCCTGGACGCCTGGCCCTGGCCTGCGTGCTCCTCGTCGCTCCGGTTCATCAGCGCAATGGCCGCCTCCACCGGGTCACCCAGCGGACCGGCGACCTGACAGCGCACCAGCGCGGCACCCTCGGCCTGCGAGACGGCCTCGACCGTGCCCTCTCCCCCGTCTGCCATGGGCAGGATTGCGCATGTCGAGTCGTCGTCCAATCGATCCAGCTCCCGACGCACGGCCTGCCCGACTTGAATGGACGTAAGCGACCCCTTGAACGAGTCGGAAGCGACGACGACCTTCACGAAACCCTCCATCCCTCTAGGTAGCCAAACAGCGCAGCTGCTGCGTGCCCAACCCCAGTCTACAAAAGAAAGCACCCCGGCCGGACCTTTCGTCCGACTGGGGTGCCAAGCGTCCCGCATCTATTTTGCGGCGACCAGAAGAGCCGCGCCGCACGCAAGTGCTGCGCCACATGCAAGTACTGCGCCGCACGCAGGAGCCGCGTCGCACGCAAGAGCCGTGCCGCCTTGGGCAAGAAGTACGCGCCCTACGCGCGGCCCTTCGAGTGTCCGGTGCGGACGAGCTCGGGCTTCGCGGTGCCGTCCACGGCATCCTTCGTCACGACGACCTTGACCACGTCCAGGTCGCTGGGCAGGTCGAACATGGTGTCTTGCAGCGTGGCCTCGCAAATGGCACGCAGGCCACGAGCGCCGGTTTCGCGCTTAATCGCCTGGTGGGCAACCTCGCGCAGGGCGTCGTCGGTGAACTCCAGCTCGACGCCCTCCAGATCGAACATACGACGGTACTGCTTTACCAGGGCGTTCTTCGGCTTGGTCAGAATCTCGACCAGGTCGTCCTCCGTGAGCTCCTTCGTGGAGGTGATGACGGGGATGCGGCCGATGAACTCGGGGATCATGCCGAACTTGTGCAGGTCTTGGGGCATGACCTGACTCATGAGCTCGTCCTCGTCCTGCTCGCTCTTCTGCGCCAGCTCGGCGTTGAAGCCGATGCCTTTCTTTCCGATGCGGTCGGCCACGATCTTGTCCAGGCCGACGAAGGCGCCACCGCATATGAACAGGATGTTCGTGGTGTCGATGTGGATGAGCTCCTGCTGCGGGTGCTTGCGGCCGCCCTGCGGCGGCACGCTGGCCTCGGTGCCCTCCAGGATCTTCAGCAGGGCCTGCTGAACGCCCTCGCCCGACACGTCGCGGGTGATGCTGAGGTTCTCGGCCTTGCGGGCGATCTTGTCGATCTCGTCGATGTAGACGATGCCCACCTGGGCGCGCTCAACGTCGCCGTCGGCGGCGGTGATCAGCTTCAGCAGGATATTCTCGACGTCCTCGCCCACGTAGCCGGCCTCGGTCAGCGTGGTGGCATCGGCGATGGCGAAGGGCACCTCCAGGAAGCGTGCCAGGGTCTGCGCCAGCAGGGTCTTGCCCGTGCCCGTGGGGCCCAGAAGCAAGATGTTGCTCTTTGCCAGCTCGACCTGGTCGCCGTCCTCGGGCACCTCGTCGTTGCCCGACAGGATGCGCCGGTAGTGGTTGTACACCGCCACGCTCATGGCGCGCTTTGCCTGCTCCTGGCCCATGACGTACTGCGACAGCTCGTCGTAGATCTGGTGGGGCGTCGGCAGCGACTTTATGGGGGCGGAGTCGTCCTCGAAGGGCATCTGCTCGGCGTCGGCGGCGTCGGCCTCCGAGATGATGTCAGAGCAGGCCTTCACGCACTCGTCGCAGATGTACACCCCGTCAGGGCCTTGGATGAGCTTGCGCACCTGGCTGCGGGACTTCCCGCAGAACGAGCAGCGCATCTCGTCGTTAAAAGATGGCATTCGCCTTACTCCTCGGTGGTCTGCTCGCTACGAGAGGTGATGACCTTGTCGACCAGACCGTACTCCAGTGCCTCCTGGGCGCGCATGTAGTTGTCGCGCTCGGTGTCGGCGTTTATCTTCTCAACAGGCTGTCCAGTATACTGCGACAGCAGCTCGTTCATGTGGTTGCGAATCCACTTGGTCTCGTCAGCCACGATCTGGATGTCGGTCTGCTGGCCCTGGGCGCCCGAGCTGGGCTGGTGGATCAAGATCATGGAGTTGGGCAGCGCCAGGCGCTTGCCCTTGGCACCGGCGGCCAAAAGCACGCTGGCCATGGAGGCGGCCATGCCGACGCAGATGGTGGACACGTCGGGCTTGATGAAGTTCATGGTGTCCAGGATGCCCAGGCCCGCATAGACCTCGCCGCCGGGCGAGTCGATGTACAGGCTGATGTCCTTGTCGGGGTCCTGGCTCTCCAGGTGCAGCAGCTGAGCGATCACGAGGTTCGCGCTGTCGCGGGTAATCTCCTCGCCCAGAAAGACGATGCGGTCGTTCAGCAGGCGAGAATAGATGTCATAGCTGCGCTCGCCACGTGGGGTCTGCTCGATCACGTACGGGATAAGCGGTGTGTTGGTGGGGTTGATCATGTTCCTCCTCCAGCCGGGGTTGAAAATGTGCCCTGGGCGCGAATGGCACCCAGGGCACGATTCGGTTCGGCTTTGGTTATACCCAAAGTAGCAAATGCCTACACAGGCAGCCTTGAGCTACTGGGCGTCCTTCGCGTCCTCGGAGGAGTCGTCCTTCGCGGCACGCTGCTGGGCAATCTCGTCCACGACGTTGACCTGGGCGTTCTCGACCAGCCAGTCGACTGCCTTCGTACGCTTGATGGACTCGCGCACGGCCGGCAGACGGCCCTCGTCCTTGAACTGCTTGTAGGCGGCAGCGGCGTCGTCCACGCCGGCGTTGTCGAACTCGGCCTTGACGTCGTCGTCGGTGGCCTCCAGTCCCAGGTGCTGGGCCAGGGCGTCCAGGGCCAGGGACTGGCGGGCGCGCTCGTCAGCCTGCGAGCGCAGGTCGGCGATGAAGTCGTCGGGGTTGATGCCGCGGGCCTTGAGGTAGAGGTCCAGCGAGATGTTCTGGCGCTGCAGCTGGGTCAGGAACTGGTTCGCGATCTCGTTGAAGACCTTCTCGGTGTAGTCCTCGGGGACCTTCTCCAGCGTGAGGTGCTTGCCGATCTCCTCGACGAGGCGGTCCTCCTTCAGCTCGGGCAGGGAGTGCTTCTTGTCGGCCTCGATCTCGTCCTTGATGGCCTTGCGCAGGTCCTCCTCGGAGTCAAAGCCGAAGTCCTTCTTGATCACGTCCTCGGTGAGCTCGGGCGTGACCTCCTTGCGGATGCTGTTCAGCGTGACCTTGGCGGCGAACTTGGCCTCGGTGGTCTGGCCGTCGTGCTCGTGGGAGCGGGTGTACTCGACGTCCTTGGTGTCGCCCTTCTTCATGCCCACGATGGCGTCACGCAGCTCCTGCGGCAGCGTCTCAGAGGACAGGTCGAACGAGCGGTTGTCGCCCGCGTACTGGGCCATGTTCTCGACGTTCTCGACCTTGCACTGCACGTGGTCGGTGGCCTCGGCGGGACGGTCCTCGTCGATCTCCTCCAGCGTGGTGCGGTAGCTCAGCAGCTGCTCGATCTGCTGGTCGATCTCGGCATCGGTGGCCTCCTCGGGAGGCATGTTGATGGTGGGGGCGTCGTAGGAGTCCAGCTCGACGGGCGGGACGACCTCGATGGTGCCCTTGAGCTCGTAGTCGTTGTGCTCGACGACCAGGGCGGGCTCCTTGCCGTAGTCGACCTGCTTCACCGGCACGACGTCCAGCTGCTCCAGCATCTGGGGCTCGGCGGCGTTTATGACGTCGTTGGTGGCCTGGGCCAGGACGGCCTCGCGACCAACGATGCTGTCGATCACCGGGCGGGGCGCATGGCCACGACGGAAGCCCTGGAAGTTGTACTGGCGGGCAATCTGCTTGTAGGCCCTGTTGATGGCGGAGTCGACGTCCTTCTTGTCGACGGTAACCGTGGCGACCAGCTGGTCGTCGGAGGGCTTCTCAGTGGTAACGGTGATCTTCAACGTTCCTCCAGTGTCTCGTACCCCGGACGCCCGAGGGCGACCGATGTGAACTTGTGAGCCTAAACCTTGGGTCCGGCGGGAGCTGGCTGCCTCCCCGGTGCCTTCGCGCGAACCAGCGCACGATGATAAAGGCGTCTGTGCATGGTGCGGGCGAAAGGATTTGAACCTTCACGAGATTTCTCCCACTGGAACCTAAATCCAGCGCGTCTACCAGTTCCGCCACGCCCGCATATAGTGCACACAGCGGATAAAGGATACCAGAACCCGCCACACGACCACAATCAGATTGCCGCGAATTTCGACCGCTCTTGGCCAACCGCTAGCAAAAAAGCACAAAATCTGCCTGGTGAAACCCGAGTCCCTTGGCCCAGGGCGCGTCGCCTGACACCCCTACCCCAGGCGTAGCACCTCGTCGCACGCGTCCAGCAGCTTCTGGTCATGCGTCACCACGATGACTATGCGGTCGCGGCTCTTCTGCCGCAGCAGCTGCACCAGGGCGTCAACGCTCTGGGCGTCTAGCGCCGAGGTGGGCTCGTCCAGCAGCATGACCTTGGGGTCTGCCAGAAGCATGCGGATGATGGCGACCTTCTGCTTCTCTCCACCAGAAAGGGCTGGGCGAGAGTCGTCCAGCACCGTGTCCAGCCCGTCGGGGCAGGTGCTCAGCAGATGCTCCAGACCCAGCAGGCGCACCAGCTCCATCACGCGTTCGCGAGGGGGCTGCTCCTGGCACATCAGGGTCAGGTTGTTCAGCAGGGTGTCCTCCACCACCGGCGGCTCCTGCTCCGTGTAGCCTATGACGTCACGGCGAAGCGCGTAGTGGTCCACGTTCGCCTGCTCCACGCAGGCCGTCCCCTTTGGGCCTGCCGGAAGGTACTCGATGCTGCCCTGGTACAGGCCGGCCCACTCCGCGTCCAGCAGCTTCATCAGAGTGGACTTGCCGCAGCCGTTATGCCCGGCGATGGCCCACAGATGACCAGGGGTGAACTCGGCGTTGAGGTCGCGTATAGTTGCCACGTCCTTCCCCGGGTAGGCAAAGGTCAGGTCTTTGCAACCCAGCGCGCTTACGTCCTGGATGGCCTGGCTGCCATTGGGCTCCTTAGGCATCTGGGCAATCTCGCGCAGTCTGCCGTAGCTGGCCTTGCACGCCTGGTACTCGATGCCAAACTCAGTGAAGTACTCCACCGTGCTCACCAGCATGCTGAAGTAGCTGGACACGGTGGCCAGGTAGCCCACCTGCATGTTGCCGATGGCAATCTGCCAGGCAGCCGCCAGCAGCATGACCGCTTGCAGGCAGGCGCACATGGCGGCGTTCGCGGATGTCAGCCTGGCGACGACCTCGTTGTTCTGGATGTAGCCGGACCGCACTCCCTCGTAGGATCTGTCGAGCGCCTGGCTATAGCGGCCAAACAGATTGTGGCGTCGAATGAACGTCACGTCAGCATACTGGCTGAGCTCGCAGGTGGCATAGCGTGCGAAGGCTTGCTTATACTGGAGGTTCTTTCGAAATACCTCATTGCGAAAATGCAGATAGCCTAGGCCTGACACCACGGTCAGCACCCCGCACAGCAGGGCAACGACCACATTTATGCTCAGCAACACGATCATCAGCGCCGCAATGGTACCCACGCTAACCAGAAACTTGGCGCACGACATCAGAAAGAATATCGAGGTGTCGTTTGTGTCGTTGTTCACTCTGCGCTGGTATTCGGCAGGTTCGAACGTCGCATAACAGTCTTGGCGCCAGTGCCAAACATGGTCGATGCTCTGCTTTTCCAGCTGGTAGCTCGAGCCACTCTGAAGCTTTGAGTATGTGTAGTTAGCGAAATAGTCCAACAGCGCAGAGGCCACACCCAAGACGGCCACCGCCATGCACCACATGACCAAACTCTGTATCGCGACGCCCGCTACCAGGGAATTTATGATGAATCCTACGATAAAAGGGGCAACGATGTCTGCCAGTGCCTTGGACACGCGAGCGATGCCATAGCCTATGCATCGCTTCTTTGATGTTATGGAGTTCCAGCAGAACTGAAGTATCTCCCTCAATGAAACCATCCCCTAGACATGAGCGGCTCACACGCTGACCAGCGCAGCATGTGAGCCAACTGTGGTGCTTCTTATTGCGTATACAATTATATATATAGAAATTTTTCAACAATCTGGTATGGCCCAGCGGCGCAGCCGGCAGCAATTCCGGCACCCGCCAAAGAACCCCGCCGGTGCCAGAGGCATCGACGGGGTCATAAAAGCAAATATGGGAAATGGCGTGACCTGGGCGGCCCGGCCGCCTCAGCCCCGGCGAAGCTACTTCTTCACCGGCAGGTCGCGCAGGTCCTGCAGGGCGTAGGGCTTCAGCGTCGTGGCGCGCAGGGCCGCGATGGCCTGAATCAGGGCCGTGGCGCCCGACATGGCCGTCACCAGGTCGACGCCGTGCTCGACCGCAGCGGTGCGGATGCGGTATCCGTCACCACGCGAGCGACTGCCGTGCGGCGTGTTGATGATGAAGCAGATCTTTCCGTCGGCGATGGCGTCCAGGATGTTGGGATGCGGCTCGTCCACCATGTTGATGTGCTCGCACTCGATGCCGGCCGCACGCAGCGTCTTTGCGGTGCCGCGGGTGGCGCAGATCTTGTAGCCGTCGTTCACCAGGGCCAGCGCCACGGGAGCGATGTTTCGCTTGTCGCGGTCGCACACGCTGATGAACACCGTGCCGGACATCGGGATGGAGTAGTTGATGGCGTCGCGGGTCTTGGCATATGCCTTCGGGAAGGTCGTGGCTATGCCCATGACCTCGCCCGTCGACTTCATCTCGGGGCCCAGGGTGGTGTCGGTGCCAGGGAAGCGCGACCACGGCATGACGGCCTCCTTGCAGGCGTAGTAGCCCAGCTCGCGGTCCTCGGCGGGCAGGTTGAACTCGGAGATCTTGTGTCCGGCCATGATGAGCGCTGCGTACTTTGCCAGAGGCACTGTGGTGGCCTTGCTCGAGAAGGGCACCGTGCGGCTGGCGCGCGGGTTCAGCTCTATGACGAAGACCTGCTCGTCCTTCACGGCGTACTGCACGTTCAGAAGGCCCTTGATGTGGCAGTTCAGCGCCAGCTTGCGCGTGATCTCGCGAATCCTGGCCACGATGGAGTCGGACAGCGAGAAGGGCGGGAAGCAGCACGCGGAGTCGCCCGAGTGGATGCCGCACTCCTCGATGTGCTCCAGCACGGCGCCCACGTAGCACTCGTGGTCGTCGCACAGGGCGTCCACGTCCAGCTCGATGGCGTCCTCCAGGAAGGAGTCCAGGTACACCGGGTGGTCCGGGGACACCTGAGTGGCCTCGGCCATATAGGTCTTCAGGTCGTCGTCATCGTACACGATGGCCATGCCGCGGCCGCCCAGGACGTAGCTGGGGCGCACCAGCAGCGGGTAGCCGATGCGACGTGCCACGCGCTTGGCGTCGTCCAGGGTCTCGGCGGTCGAGCTGGGCGGGTAGGCGATGTCCAGCTTGTCCAGAAGCTCGCTGAAGCGCTCGCGGTCCTCTGCCAGGTCGATGGCCTCGGGCTGGGTGCCCATGATGGGGACGCCGGCCTCCTTCAGACGGTGGGCCAGGTTGATGGGGGTCTGTCCGCCCAGGGTCACGATGACGCCCACGGGCTTCTCGACCTCCACGATGTTCATGACGTCCTCAAAGGTCAGGGGCTCAAAGTACAGGCGGTCGGACGTGTCGTAGTCGGTCGAGACGGTCTCGGGGTTGCAGTTCACCATGACGGTCTCGAAGCCCTCGGCCTCCAGGGCGTAGGCGGCGTGCACGCAGCAGTAGTCGAACTCGATGCCCTGGCCGATGCGGTTGGGGCCGGCCGACAGGATGATGACGCGCGGCTTCTTTGCCTCGTGGAACTCGGTGGCACCGCCGCGCTCGTAGGTGACGTAGTGGTAGCTGGTGCGGCTCTCGAACTCGCCGGCGCAGGTGTCCACGGTCTTGACCACGGGACGCACGCCCAGCACCTCGCGCAGCGCGCGCACCACGGCCTCGTCCTGGCCCGTCAGGTAGGCAATCTGCGCATCCGAGAAGCCCAGCTGCTTTGCAGCCAGCATGCGCTCGGGCGTGAGGCCCGCCAGACCCAGCTCGTGGATGTGGCGCTCGGCACGCACGATGTCGGCTATGCGGTTGAGGAACCACGGGTCGATGTTTGTCATCTGGTGCACGCGGTCCACGCCGTAGCCGCGGCGCAGGGCCTCGGCCACGTACAGGATGCGCTCGGGCGTGGGGGTGCTGACCAGCTCGTCGAAGCGCTCCTCGTCGAAATCGTCGTGGCCGTCGGCGCCAAGGCCCAGATGGCCCTTCTCGAGCGAGCGCATGGCCTTCTGCAGGGCCTCCTCGAAGGTGTGGCCGATGGCCATGACCTCGCCCACGGACTTCATGCGGGTGGTCAGGCGGTCAGAGGCACCCTTGAACTTCTCGAACGCGAAGCGAGGGATCTTCACCACGGTGTAGTCGATGGACGGCTCGAAGCACGCAGGTGTGGCCTGCGTGATGTCGTTCGTGATCTCGTCCAGGGTGTAGCCCACGGCCAGCAGCGCCGCCTCCTTCGCGATGGGGAAGCCGGTGGCCTTGGAGGCCAGGGCCGAGGAGCGGCTGACGCGCGGGTTCATCTCGATGACGATGACCTCGCCGTCCTTCGGGTTCACGGCAAACTGCACGTTGGAGCCGCCGGTGGCCACGCCGACCTTCTCCAGGATGGCCAGCGAGTAGTCACGCAGGCGCTGGTACTCCATGTCGTTCAGCGTCTGGGCGGGGGCCACGGTGATGGAGTCGCCGGTGTGCACGCCCATGGGGTCCAGGTTCTCGATGGAGCAAATCACGATGCCGTTGCCGGCGGAGTCGCGCATGACCTCCATCTCGTACTCTTTCCAGCCCTCCAGGCTCTTCTCGACCAGGACCTCGGTCTCGGGCGAGAGGTCCAGGCCCTCGGAGGCAATGCGGTCCAGGTCCTCCTCGGTGTAGGCCATGCCGCCACCGGCGCCACCCAGCGTGAAGCTGGGACGAATGACCACAGGCAGGCCAATGCGGTGCGCGACCTCGCGCGCCTCGTCCAGGGTGTGGGCGATGCCCGCCTCGGCCACCTTCAGGCCGATCTCGTTCATGGCCTTGGCGAACAGCTCGCGGTCCTCGCCGCGGTTGATGGAGTCCAGGTCGCAGCCGATGGCCTCGATGCCGTACTTCTGCAGCACGCCGGCCTTGCCCAGGGCGACGGCGCAGTTGAGCGCCGTCTGGCCGCCCATGTTGGGCAGCAGGGCGTCGGGGCGCTCGCGGTCAATGATCTTTGTCACGGCGTCCACCGTGATGGGCTCGACGTAGGTGCGGTCGGCCGTCTCGGGGTCAGTCATGATGGTGGCGGGGTTGGAGTTCACCAGCACCACCTCGTAGCCCTCCTTGCGCAGGGCGCGGCACGCCTGGGTGCCGGAGTAGTCGAACTCGCAGGCCTGACCGATGACGATGGGGCCAGAGCCGATGACCAGAATCTTGTGAATGTCGGTGCGCTTAGGCATTAGAAGCGCCTCCCCTCGCGAACGTCGATGGCCAGATAGTCCTCGCGGCCCTCCATCAGACGCGTGAACGCGCGGAAGAGGTACTTCGAGTCATTGGGGCCGGGCTTGGCCTCGGGGTGGTACTGCACCGAGAAGGCCGGGATGTCCAGGAACTGGATTCCCTCCGGCGTGCCATCGTTCAGGTTCACGTGGGTCAGGCGAATGCGGCCGTAGCGCTCGTTCTGCACGACGGGCGCGATGTGGCGCTGGCTCCAGAAGCGCAGGTCGTCGTGATGCTGCGTCTGGCCGCCCGACAGCTCGGGCACCAGCTGGCCCAGCGAGCTGAAGACCGTGCCGAAGTTGTGGTTCTGGGCGGTGATCTCCACCTTGCCGGTCAGCAGGTTCATCACGGGCTCGTTGCCGCCGTGGTGGCCGTAGGGCAGCTTCTCGATGGAGCCGCCTGCCGCCACCGTGAGCATCTGGTTGCCCAGGCAGATGCCAAACACGGGCTTTTGGCCCAGGATCTCCTGGGCGGCCTGCGCCGTGGCCTTCACCTGCTCGGGGTCTCCAGGGCCATTCGAGAAGAACACGCCGTCAGGATCTGCCTCCAGGGCCTTCTGCGCCGGGGTGTCCCAGGGAACGATGGTGACCTCGCAGCCGTTGGCGGCCAGGCCGTCCACGATGCCGCGCTTCATGCCGCAGTCGTAGGCAACGACGCTGAAGCGACGCTCCCCCTTCGCGGGCACAACGCGCGGCTCGGTGGGCGACACGTCGGGCACGAAGTTGTGGGCCGAGATGGAGGGAGTCTGGCGCACGCGCTCCACCAGGTGCTCGGGGTCCAGGTCGGTGGTCGAGATGGCCGCGCGCATGGCTCCGCCGCCACGAATCTGCAGGGTCAGGGCACGGGTGTCGACGCCCTCGATGGCGACGACCCCCTCCTGGCGCAGCAGGTCGGGCAGCGAGCCCTCGCTCTGCCAGTTGCTGGGGGTGTAGCACATGTCGTGCACCACCAGTCCGCGCAGGGCCAGGCCCGCGGACTGCATGTCGTGGGCATTCACGCCGTAGTTGCCCACCTGCGGGTAGGTCAGCGTGACGATCTGACCGGCGTAGCTGGGATCGCTGACGATCTCCTGGTAGCCGATCATGGACGTGTTGAACACGACCTCGCCGAAGGTCTCACCCTCGGCACCAGCGGCGTATCCGGCAAACGTGCTGCCGTTCTCGAGCGCCAACAGCGCCCGCGGCCGGTCCTCGTTCACCAAAAGGTTCATACGCACCGTCCCTCTCTGTGTCTGCCACCCACCCAGGCTAAGAAAAAAGGAGCGACCAGCCCGCGGTGCGGTCTGCGCTCCCCTGAGATGTCCTCATGCCTAGGCTCAAGCGGTCTCCTTGACGGTATCTCTGTACCGCATTAAAGGCTGTCTGGATGCTACTCCAGCGAGGCAACAGGTCGACGCGGCGACGCAGCACGGACACCGTCCTGGAAGTCCACAGCGACTTCGCATCTTCCACAGAAGACGTTTGACTCGGGATCACTTCGCACGTCGCTTCGCACGTCACTTCGCCAGAGACATTGCCTCACGGGTTCCCATTCTAATGAAAACTTTCCGCACGAACGAGAAATGGAGCGCTTTGCATAGAACAAAATCCCAGTTAGAAGGCCTAACTTTTCGTTAGGCTATGGGAAACTGTCGGCAAACGCGCCGACGACTAGGTTGCGGCGATGTTCCGATGGATCTCGATTGGGATGCGGCGTGGAACCGGTGTCCCAACGGCGTGCAGTGGTATTCGCGCAGGTTCCTAGTTGCGTGCAGCAGCGTTCGAATGGGTTGCTAGCAGTCTACGGCTACGCGCGTACAGGCCCCCAGCAGCCTGCAACAGCGTTCGAGCAGGTTCCTAGTTGCCTACGACAGCGATAAAGCAGCCTTCGTGCAGCCGACGTGCCGGCCGCGACAGCACCCTAGGCCTTCTACAGCTATCGCAAGCGCACGGAACGCACAGTCTCGCAGGTGAAAACGAACTCCCAGCGCAGCAAACCAAGGTACGGGCATCCGCCGCGATTGTGCGAGATGCGCAGCAAACATAGACGAGTACACGAGTCTGTCGACCTGTAGAAGTCACCCTGCAGGACTCCGAGGTGCGGGTGCCACCACACTCGCGCCTGGCATCCCTGCAGAAACCTCTGACAGGCCATCGAGGCGCGTGTACCCACACCTGGGCCCTCTGCACAAAAGACGACCCGATTGGGGCGTCGTCCCGGCAGTGCAGGCCTCCTACCTGGGCCTTTGCGAGAAGTGCATTTCTTGCCCCCGCAAGCCTCCGAGGTGCGCGTACCCGCACCTGGCACCCCTGCAGAAAACTCTGACAGGCTATCGAGGTGCGGGTGCCACCACACTCGCACCTGCCACCCCTGCAGAAAACCTTCGAATAGGTACGTCGTCGCCGTTCTCTTCTCCAGCCCATCTACGCTAACGTAAAAACCGGGGTCCGACTGATGTCGGAACCCCGGTTTGTTCTTCTTGCAAACTGTGTCACTTTCATACGAAGTATAGAGTGACAACAGTTGAAGAGCATGGCGTGCTACCCGCAGCGCTGTGCCACCGGTCGCAGCGGCTGGGAACAGCTAGCCACAGAATCTGGCAGTTGATCCTGTTAGCAGATGCCCTGAGCCATCATGGCCTCGGCAACCTTCAGGAAGCCGGCGATGTTGGCGCCGAAGACCAGGTCGCCCTCGTGGCCGTACTCCTTTGCAGCGCTGGAAGCGGCGCTGTAGATGGAATCCATGATGCCATGCAGCTTGTCGTCGACCTCGTCAAAGGTCCAGCTGAGGTGCTCGTGGTTCTGGCTCATCTCGAGGCCGGAGGTTGCTACGCCACCCGCGTTGGCAGCCTTACCAGGCGCGAAGTACACGTCGTTGGCCATCAGGTACTCGGTTGCCTCGGTGGTGGTGGGCATGTTGGCGCCCTCGACCACGAACTTGCAGCCGTTGGCCACCAGGGCCTTGGCGTTGTCCAGGTCGAGCTCGTTCTGGGTGGCGCAAGGCATGGCGACATCGCACTTCTGGCCCCAAGGGCGCTGGCCCTCGAAGTACTGGGCGTTCGGACGGCGCTCCGCGTAGTCCTTCACGCGGCCGCGCTCGACCTGCTTCACCTGGATCAGGGTGTCGAAGTCGATGCCGTCGGGGTCGTACACGTAGCCGTTCGAGTCGGACACGGTGATGACCTTGGCACCCAGCTGCTCGGCCTTCTGCACCGCGTACTGCGCCACGTTGCCGGAGCCGGAGACGGCGATGACCTGGTCCTTGATGTCCTTGCCCTTGTCGGTCAGCATGTCGGTCAGGAAGTAGACCGCGCCGTAGCCGGTGGCCTCGGGGCGGGCAAGCGAGCCGCCGTACTGCAGGCCCTTGCCGGTGAGGACGGACGCCCAGGTGTTCGTGAGCTTCTTGTACTCGCCAAACATGTAGCCGATCTCGCGCGCGCCGGTGCCGATGTCACCAGCGGGGACGTCGGTGTCGGGGCCGATGTGGCGGAACAGCTCGCTCATGAAGGACTGGCAGAAGCGCATGACCTCCATGTCGGACTTGCCCTTGGGGTCAAAGTCGGAGCCGCCCTTTGCGCCGCCCATGGGCAGGGTGGTCAGGGAGTTCTTGAACACCTGCTCGAAGCCCAGGAACTTCAGGATGGACAGGTTCACGCTGGGGTGCAGGCGAATGCCGCCCTTGTAGGGGCCGATGGCCGAGTTGAACTGAATGCGGTAACCGCGGTTCACCTGAACCTTGCCCTCGTCGTCCA
This sequence comes from Atopobiaceae bacterium, assembly GCA_051878835.1. Classification (GTDB taxonomy): domain Bacteria; phylum Actinomycetota; class Coriobacteriia; order Coriobacteriales; family Atopobiaceae; genus Olsenella_K. The sequence goes on along the minus strand of JBJEKW010000010.1, from coordinate 55,361 downwards.
CCCAGGGCACACGGAAGATCACGATGCGCTCGGGCTCGACCAGGCGCTCCAGCAGACCGGCCTTCTCGTACTCGGGGTGAGCGTCCAGTGCGGGCTGCAGCGTGGTCAGGACCTCGGAAGCTGCCTGCAGGAACTCGGGCTGATCGGCGTAGCGCTCCTTGAGCGAGTCGATGACCCTCTGGGAATAGGACATGGGCACTCCTTTCACGCAGATACATATGTCAAACGCAAGCGCAGGTGAGGCCGCAGCCTCGTGCGCCAAAAGCACAAATCCAGAACAAAGAGCATAACTATTGCAATTACTATTAGTGGAGAAGAACAGACCTTTCGCGAACTCTATCTTTTGAAAGTGGCAAAACCGTCATTCTCCACTGTGAGCCGAAGCTTTCAGCATGACAGCCCCTCGCGACGATGCGTCCGTCGCGTTTCCCAAGCTAAAACCGCTAGGAGCCTTCCCTTCCGCCGCGGATAAACATAGTGCTTATGTCATGCGAGTAGCGCTTGAAGCAACAATCCATTAACGTCGAGGTCGCAAATGCGAAATCATTCTATCATGCACAAGAAATTGCTGCTCAAGGCTTCTTTTTGCATAAACCGTTTATCTATTATTCCGTGCCGTATAGCCAATTGATACAATTCTGTGATTGCACTTGGGCGCCCGTTAGGCTAGATTGAATTACTGCTTTGTAGACATTTCTCAAAGCGCAACGGGGCGTGGCGCAGTTTGGTAGCGCATCTGCTTTGGGAGCAGAGGGTCGCTGGTTCGAATCCAGTCGCCCCGACCAGATCTTCAGAGCCGGGACTTTGTCTCGGCTTTTTTGTTGCCGTTGCTATGGCAGCTTTGTCAACGTACCCGACAACTTCGTGGTGGAGCAGGTGGAGCAATCCTTCGTCGGTCCCTCTGCGGCGCCGCGATGGGGCACCAGTCCGGGGCAACGCGGGAATTCTGTGACGCCGTGCTTGCGCAAAGAAAAAAAGGTCAGATACCATAGGGCATCTGACCTGCGCTTTTATGGAGCGGCCGACGGGACTCGAACCCGCAACAAGTAGCTTGGAAGGCTACTGCTCTACCAATTGAACTACAGCCGCATGTACAGCTCGATTACTGTATCACAACCCACGTCCGAATGTCGACTTCCAAGTCCAAACGAACACGGCGATTCCCGCCATAGCTCAACGGGCACCTGCTCCAGTGGTTGCCTAGTCAGGAGGGCACCTGCTCCAGTGGGTGCCCACCCCAGCGGGCGCCTACTCGTTCGTCCCTTCGACGGAGTCAGACGCCTTGGCACTGACCTCGCTAGTAGCCTGCACCTTGGGGGTGCTAGCCGCCGTCTCGGCAACACTCGACGCCTGCACCTGGCCGCCTTCCGCTCCGTCCATGCCCTCTCGGACGTTCTTCACGGTCTTGCCAAGAGCGCTGCCCAGCTTTGGCAGGTTGTTCGGCCCATAGATCAGCAAGAGGGCAAACAGCGCGGCAATCAGCAAGTGTTCTGGGTTCATAGTGGCTACCTCCTTGGATGGACGGCGCCCATGACTTCAACGAGCGCCCGTCTTTGACATCACCAGAGGTTAGGAGCACTTCTCATATATGTAAAATACATATATGAGGCCATACCCATAGAATGTTCGTATCGTATGACTGAGCGCGCGTCACCGCATGAACGCCGGCAGCCCACCCGCCTGCGCCGCATCCGCGATGTCCTCGAACGCCTGCGCAACCGAGTCCTGGTCAGCAGGGCCGATGTGCCAGCGAGCCGCCGCAGCCACCTGCGGCGTGGCGTTTGCTACCGCAACGGAGTTCGGCACGCCCTCGATGACCGCCAGGTCGTTCTCGGAGTCGCCAAACACGCAGACCTCGTCCAGGCCGACGCCCATGTGCTCCATCAGGCACTCCAGGCCGGTCATCTTTGTGACGCCAGCCGGCGTGATGTCTATGGTCGAGGACGTGGGGTTGGGAAACACGAAGCTCAGCTGGGGGAAGCGCTGCGCCAGGTCGTCACGCAGCAGCTCCACGTGCTGGCGCGGACGGTCGCAGTGGATGTTCGTCTTTACGAACAGGCCGTCAGGCACATGATCGCTAGCCAGATGGAACGCATGGAACGCCTTCGGGTGGCGGGCCATCTGCTCCACCGTGGTGCCCACGCAAATCTCGCGCCCCTCGACCTCGTCGTCGTACAGGGTCAGGGCCACGCCCTCCCCCTCTGCCTCGTGCAGGTAGTCCGCCAGGGCGTCCAGCGTCTCCCTGCTGGGTGCCTGGCGCAGGATGACCTCGCCGCGCAGTCGCACGACCTGCCCATTCACAAAGATGCCCGTGCTGAAGCAGTCGGCCGCACTCTGCTCGAACATCCACGACATCATGCCGATGGTCCTGCCCGAGATGGGCCCCGCCACCAGGCCGGGAATGGCATTCACGCGTCGGATGGCCGCGATGGAGCGGTCGGACGCCCTCCCCTGGCCATAGGGAATTAGCGTCTCGTCCAAATCGGTCAGGGCAAGTCGAATCATGTGCGGTCCCTTCCAGACGTTCGCAAGCGGTCCGTTCCTCTTCAAAACTATACTTGCTTTGACACTTGATTCGTGTGGGCGGGATGCCAGAATGCGGCTGGTATTCGTAGGCGCATGCAAGAAGAACCAGCTCTGTTGCACGGCTAGCCCCCGACGAAGGCCAGGCAGAAGGAAGCGCACATGTCCCTGCGGCTAGGCAGCACTCTTGTGGTGGCAAACCCCGCGGCGCACAGCGGAGACGGGGCGAAGGTGGCCCGCGTGGTGGCACAGCTGCTGCCGCAGCACCCCGAGGCCATCCGTTCCAGCCATATGGAACTGACCAGCGGTCCGGGAGACGCCACTGGCATCGCCGCCGCAGCTGTCGGCTACGACACCGTGGTCGCCGTTGGAGGCGACGGAGTCATCCACGAGGTGGCCAATGGCCTCATGCGGCTGGACGCGAACGCACGACCCCGCCTGGGCATCGTTCCCGTGGGTTCGGGCAACGACTTCGCTCGTACGCTGGGCGTTCGCAGGGGCAATCCCACACAGGCGTTCATGCAACTGCTGGGCGGCCACGAGCGCACGATCGAGCTGGGACGCGTCAACTGCACCTACTTCTGCCAGACGCTGTCGTTTGGCCTGGATGCGGCCATTGCCCTGGACACCACCACGCGCAGGCGCCAGAACGACCACCAGAGGGGCGCGGGCCTCTTTGCCACGTCGGGCATGCGCATATTTGGCCGCGACCTGACGTCCTGGCCTTTCAGGGCCAGCTTCGATGGGGAGGTCGTCGAGGGTGTGGACGTCGTCTTTGCGGTGCAGAACGGACCCTCCTACGGGGGCGGCTTCAGGGTGTGCCCTCAGGCTGACCCCACCGACGGGCATCTGGACGTGTGCTACTCGGAGCGGCAGCCGTCGGTGGCGCACACGCTGCTTCTGTTCCTGCTGGCTCACGGAGGCCACCACACGCACTCCGACGTGCTGCGCTTCCGAAAGATCCACCATCTGGATCTGGAGTTCCCACAGGGGGCTCCTCCCTGCCAGGTGGACGGTGAGCCCCTGCCGGCCCCCTCCTACTCCATCGACGTGGTGCCCCACGCCCTGCGCGTCATCTATCCATAATGCTGCCAAATCAGGGCAACCTTCTGATAAGGGCAGCCTTCCACTTCATAGGGCAAGAAGGACAATTCTCGCCGACGCTTGTTTTATTGGTTATTCGTTCATTGTTTGCATATGAAAAGGGCCACTCCATAAGGAAGTGGCCCTCGTTGTTATGCGTGCACGCGAACAAACGGCTGCTCATTGCGTGCCGTCCCTCAATCCGCGAGGCTTGCGAAAGCTTACTTCGCAGCAGCCTGCAGGGCGGCGCGAACCTCGGCGGAGGTCTCGAGCTTCAGGATCTTCTCGACCAGGGCGTCGGCCTCCTCCATCGTCCACTGCGAGATGGTGCGACGGGTGCGCAGGACGCTGGGTGCGGAGACCGAGAACTCGGTCAGGCCGAAGGACAGCAGCACGGGGATCAGCAGCGGGTCAGCCGCGGCCTCGCCGCACATGCCCACCATGATGCCGGCCTTGACACCGTTCTCGATGATGCTCTTCAGCGAGCGGATGACGGACGGCTGGTACACGTTGTACAGGTAGGCGACGCGGTCGTTGCCACGGTCGGCGCACATGGTGTAGCCGATGAGGTCGTTCGTGCCGATAGAGAAGAAGTCGCACTCCTTTGCCAGCAGGTCAGAGATCAGCGACGCGGAGGGCGTCTCGATCATGGTGCCTACCTCGATGTCGGGATTGTACTTTACGCCCTCGGCGTCGAGCTCCTTCTTGCACTCCTCGACCAGCGCACGAACCTGACGGACCTCGTCCACGGTGGTGACCAGCGGGATCATGATCTTCACGTCGCCGTAGGCGCTGGCGCGCAGCAGGGCGCGCAGCTGGACCTTGTACTGGTCGGGGTTCTTCAGGCAGTAGCGCACAGCACGGAAGCCCATGAACGGGTTGTCCTCATGCTGCATGTTCATGTACGGGATTTCCTTGTCGCCGCCCACGTCCAGCGTGCGGATGATGACGGGCTTGCCCTTCATGGCCAGGGCGACCTTCTGGTAGGCAGCGAACTGCTCGTCCTCGCTGGGGAGCTCCTTCGAGTCCATGAACAGGAACTCGGAGCGGAACAGGCCCACGCCCTCGGCGTCGTGCTCGATGGCAGCGTTGGCGTCGTTGGGGTTGCCGATGTTGGCGACCAGCAGGACCTCCTTGCCGTCGGCGGTCTTCGTGGGCTCGCCACGGAAAGCCTCGAGGGCAGCCTTGTCGGCGGCGTACTTCTTTGCCAGCTCGCGGTAGCTGGTGAGCTCGTCGTCGGACGGGTTGTCGATGACCTGGCCCTTGCCGCCGTCGACGACTACCATGTCGCCGTTCTTGATGTTCTTCGTTGCGTCGGCAACGGACAGGACGGCAGGGATCTCCAGGGCGCGCGCGATGATGGCGGAGTGCGAGGTGCGGCCGCCGGTCTCGGTCACGATGGCTGCAACGTTGTCACGGTCGATGTCGGCGGTCATGGACGGCGTCAGCTCGTGCACGACGACGATGGAGTTCTCGGGCAGCGTGGAGAGGTCGACGACCTCGACACCCAGCAGGTCGGCCAGAAGGCCGGTCTTGACGTCGGCGATGTCGGCGGCGCGCTCGCGGAACAGCTCGTCCTCCATCTGGGAGAACATGTTGTAGTACATGTCGTATGCGTCAGAGACGCCCTGCTCGGCGCACATGCCACCGTCGATGGAGCCGGTGACCATGTCCTTGATGCCGTCATCCTCGGCAAACTCGATGTGGGCGTTCATGATGCCAGCCTCTTTCTCGAGGCCGTTGGCCTTCATGCGCTCAATCTGCGCGTTGGTCTGCGCGATGAACTTGTCGATGGCTGCGGCATAGCGTGCCTTCTCGGCCTCGGGGTCCTCAGGCTTGTGCGGCTTGAAGGACAGGTCGGGCTCTACGGCAACACGGGCGACTCCGATGCCGATACCGTCAGAAGCGTTTACACCCTCGTACATTAAGCTCCTCCTCGTGTGCATCACGAAACCGTGACGAAACTAGACCCTACACGTACGTTGTAAACCAAAGAAGGGCTGGAAGGTTTCCCATCCCAGCCCTTCGGTCGATGTTGCCATCCGAGCGGCTGATTAGCTACCCTTGAGCGCTAATCTGCTTGTTCAGGGCGGCAACTACGCGGTCAATAGTAGCGCGTTTTGCGATGGCCTTGCTACCGGCAGTTGCCGTTCCGCAGGCAGACGCGAAGACCAGAGCCTCCTGATAGCTGGCACCCTCGAGCACTTTTGCGATGAAGCCTGCCACCATGGAGTCGCCCGCGCCCGTGGCGTTGACGAGCTTGATCTTTGCGGTGGGAACGGTGTGCTCCTCGTCGTTCTCGTCCACCAGGGCCGCGCCATGGCCGCCGCACGAGACGATGACGTTCTGCGCACCCAGCTCGTGGAGCTTGTGAGCGTAGGGCATGCAGTCCTCGGGGGTCTCGGGCTGGGCGTTGAAGATGCGGCCAACCTCGTGGTTGTTCGGCTTGATCAGGAAGGGCTTTGCGGACAGCGACTCCATCAGCAGGTCGCCGGGGGCGTCCACGACGAAGCGGATGCCACGGCCGTCCAGGCGGCGCATGATGATGTCGTACATGTTGTCGGGAAGCGACTTCGGGATGGAACCCGTCAGCACGAGGACGTCGCCCTTGCCGATGCCGTCGATGCGGGCCAGAAGCTCGTCGACCTTCTTTTGGGAGATCTTCGGGCCCATGCCGTTGCAGATGGTCATGACGATGCCTTGCAGCTTCACGTTAATGCGCGTGTAGCCCTTCTCCAGGGTGACGAAGTTGCAGGCGATGCCCTTCTCCTGCAGGCGCTTCAGCAGGTAGTCGCCCGTGAAGCCTGCGGTGATGCCCAGGGCGACGTTGTTGACGCCCAGCTCGTTCAGAAGGGTTGAGACGTTGATGCCATTGCCACCAACATGGATCTCCTCGCTCGAGGACCTGTTGGTGAAGCCCATGTCCAGCGTCAGTGGATGCATCACGTAGTCGATTGCCGGATTGAGCGTCACGGTATAGATCAACGCAAGCTCCTTTCAAACGTTGTTTGCCAGCAGATGCACGAATGGGTGCAATGCTAGTCGGCAAGCCTGTCGTTGATGGCGTCCGCGATAACCTGGGCGTCAGAGGACTCCAGAATGGTGCTGCAGAAGTCCGGCTGCATCAGCATGGCGGCAACCTTGGCCAGGACGGCCAGGTGCGTGGTGCCGGACTCGTCCTCGGGGACGTAAATGGCAATGGCGGCCTTGATGGGCTTGTTGTCCATGGACTTCCACTCGACGTCGTTGGCGAACTTCACGACAACTAGGGCAACGTGCTTCACGGCTGCGGACTTGGCGTGCGGCAGAGCAAAGCCGCCGACCATGCCGGTGGAACCCTGGGCCTCGCGCTGCTTGAAGGAATCAAGGATAGCGGCCTTGTCGTCAGAGATACCCAGCTCCACGGCCTTGTCGGAGAGGAACTCCAGTGCCTCCTCAGTGTTCTTCGCGGGGTTGTCGAAGAAGACATCCGTGGACTTTACCAGATCTGCCATACCAAGCTCCTAACGTTTCTAACCTACGAGAAACAGCCCTACAACTGTTTGTTAGCCCGACCAACAGACAGTTGGATACCAGTTGGTAACCGTCGTAATTATACGGGTTCGCAACAAGTATTTTCCTTATATAACGCCTTATCGGTCCAGAAATTAAGGTTATTTGCTCACTGATTTCGCAGGCGGTGCAAGAAGAAAATTCACTATCACTGCAAATTGATAGCAGGTTCAATAATTCGATGAACAAAAAAGGAACGAACGAAAGCCTGGCATCCGTCGAAAGAAAAACGGCCTCGGCATCAGATGTGCCGGGGCCGTTGCCTGCTCTGGTGCTCCCTGGGCGATTCGAACGCCCGACCGGCGGATTAGAAGTCCGATGCTCTATCCAGCTGAGCTAAGGGAGCCCTTGCGTGCCGCGGTCGCAGCCGTGCGCACGGCGTTCATTCTACTGCAGTGGCACCGCTTCGTCACGTCGCCACCATTCTGACTGCTGTCGCCCCACGGGCAAGGGCGGGCAAGAAGGGCATTACGGGCGTGCAAGGGCGTCGTATGCCGCCACGATGGTCTTCCCGTCCTCGATGAGGCCCTCGTGGATGGCGGCCATGACGTCCGCCACGGGCAGCCAAGCCACGTCCACGTACTCGCCCTCGTCCGGGCAGGCGTCTCCCCTGCTGAGTCCCCACGCGCGAAAGACGCGGGTCTTCTCGTTGCTGAACCCGGGGGCGCTGAGGGACGACGCCACGAACTCCAGGCGCTCGGCGCGAAGGCCCGTCTCCTCCTGCAGCTCGCGCGCGGCGCACTCCGAGGGGTCCTCGCCGGGCTCCAGCTTGCCAGCGGGTATCTCCAGCGTCATGCGCCCGATGGCGGCGCGATACTGCCTCACAAGGCACATGCGACCGTCCTGGACGGCGAGCACGCCCGCACCGCCCAGGTGCAGCACGATCTCGCGCCCGTCCACGCTGCCGTCAGGCAGGCCCACCTGCAGGGTACGCGTCTCGAAGATGCGGTTCTTCCAGCGGCTGGTGCTGGTGCGCACGACCTCCACCATGGCGGGGTCGTCCTGCAGGAGCTGACGGATGCGGGCAGTCGAGCCCTGAGGGCGCTGGGGCACGGGAGAACGGTCCGCATTCGGGTCTTGCTGCGCGCAGACGGGTTCTTCTCCACTGGTTGCGCCTATGGGACGGGGACGGTCGGGCCACACCAGGGGCTGCCGCTGCGGAAAGCTGGGCCCGGTGGACTCGTGGGCTGACTGGCTGGCGGTCTGCGTTTGGCGGGGTGCGTCCCCTGCATGGTCTGGCTGCATAGCGGCTCCTCTGGCTTGCGTTCACGGATTATGAAAAAGCCTCGTATCACTTTCATGATACGAGGCATTCTGTGCGTGGTGGGTCGTGAGGGGGTCGAACCCTCGACCTTGGGATTAAGAGTCCCCTGCTCTACCAACTGAGCTAACGACCCATATGCAATTGAAAAGCCAGGCGGGCCTGGCCGGGTAAATCAAAGTGGTGGGTCGTGAGGGGGTCGAACCCTCGACCTTGGGATTAAGAGTCCCCTGCTCTACCAACTGAGCTAACGACCCACTTTGCGCGCCTGATGAAATGGGGTGGGTAGAGGGGCTCGAACCCTCGACCTACGGAGCCACGGTCCGTCGCTCTGCCAACTGAGCTACACCCACCAAGTGGCCACCTCTTCAAGCAGCTCGATTATTATGCACAACGGCAGAAACTAATGCAACCCCTAATTTGAAAAAAAATTCGCGCGCAGGCCGCACGGGAGAGCTCCAGACGCGATTATTGCCTGGTCAGTGCGGCATAGTGGCACGCACGCCGGTTACGCCGTGGATAAGACAAGGGCACAGTTTGCCTCGATTTCACGAAGAAAAGCAAGGCAAACTGTGCCCCTGAGAGCAATGCGGCTGCAGGCAAGCGTGCTGCAGTACGCAAGCGAGGCGGCTGCAGGCAGCTAGACGAGGTACTCGGCAATCTGGACGGCGTTGGTGGCCGCACCCTTGCGGATCTGGTCGCCACAGCACCAGAACGTGAGCGAGTTCACGCCATCGGGTGCCGACAGGTCACGCCTGATGCGACCCACGTACACCAGGTCCTGATCGCTGGTGTCCAACGGCATGGGGTAGCGCAGGTTCGCGGGATCGTCCACGACCTTGACGCCAGGGGCCTTGGAGAGGACCTCGCGCGCCTCGTCGGGGCTGATGGGACGCTCGAACTCGCAGGTGATGGACTCGGAGTGCGAGCGCATCACGGGCACGCGCACGCAGGTGCAGTTCACGCGCACGTCGGGCAGGTGCATGATCTTCCTGCCCTCGTTTTGCATCTTCCACTCCTCGGACGTGTACCCCTCGTCCTTGAAGGAACCAATCTGAGGAATCAGATTGGCCGCCAGCTGGTAGGCGAAGGGGCTGGTGTCACCCATCTGGCCGCCGTTGGCTACGACGCCCATCTCGCGCTCAAGTTCGCGCAGGCCGGGCATGCCGGCGCCGGACGCGGCCTGGTAGGTCGAGACGATCATGCGCTTGAGGCCTGCCACCTGGTGCAGCGGGTAGGTGGGCACCAGGCCGATGATGGTGGCGCAGTTGGGGTTGGCGATGAGGTTGCGCGGGTGGTTCGCGATGTCGCCGGCGTTGATCTCGGGCACCACCAGGGGCACGTCGGGGTCCAGCCTGAACGCGTGGCTGTTGTCCACGCACACGGCGCCACGCTTTGCGGCCTCGGGCAGGAGCGCCTTGGCCACGGGGTCGCCTGCAGCGCCCAGGACGATGTCGACGCCCTCGAACGCGTCGGGTGCGGCCTCGACCACGGGCACGTCCTCGCCGTGGAACTTCACGGTCTTGCCAACCGAGCGGGCGCTGGCCAGGGGCACCAGCTTGCCCACGGGGAAGTTTCGCTCCTCCAGGCACTGGAGCATCTGCGTTCCCACGACGCCCGTGGCGCCCAGGATTGCTACGGTCTTGCTCATGAGTCCTCCTTTGCCCCTCCCCCGCCACGGCGGGGGCAGGCATCTGAATCTACTGGATCTGCGTGCCCTTGTTCTCGACCACGTCCTCGCCGAACTGGTCGTAGATCACGCGGATGGCACGCTCGAAGTCGGCGTTGCTGACGCCCATGATGATGCTGATCTCCTGGGAGCTCTGGGTGATCATGCGGATGTTGATGCCCGCGTTGCCCAGGGCGCCAAAGATGCGGCCCGAGGTGCCGGCGCGACGGCTCATGTTGCGGCCGACGACCGAGATCAGGGCCAGGCCGTCCACCACGTTGATGGAGTCGGGCTGCACCTCCTGCTGGATGTCGGACACGATGGAGTAGATGGTGTCCTTCACGTCGGAGCCGTTCACCACGACGGCGAACGAGTCGACGCCCGTGGGGATGTGCTCGATGGAGATGCCATAGCGCTCGAAGACCGACAGGGCCTTGCGCACGGTGCCCACCTCGTTGGACATGTGGGCCTTCTGCACGTGCACGGCCATGAAGTCCTTCTTGCCGGCAATGCCCGTGATCAGGTGCTCGCGGGCGTGCTCGGACGTGTTCTCGCGGATGATGGTGCCGAAGTCGTCGGGCTGGTTCGTGTTCTTGATCTGGATGGGGATGTTGACCTCGCGCACCGGGAAGATGGCGTCCTCCTGCAGCACCGAGGCGCCCATGTAGGACAGCTCTCGCATCTCCTCGAACGTGATGCGGTGAATGCCACGAGGGTTGTCGACGATGCGCGGGTCGGCGGCCAGGAAGCCCGACACGTCAGTCCAGTTCTCGTACAGGCTGGCGTCCAGGCAGCGCGCCAGGATGGCGCCCGTGATGTCGCCACCGCCACGCTCGAACAGCTTTATGGTGCCGTCCACCGTGGCACCGTAGAAGCCAGGCAGCAGGAACGAGCCGCCGTTGCGCACGACGGCCTCGCGCACACGGGCCTGCGTGCGCTCCATGTCGACCTTGCCGTTGTGGTGGAACACGACGACGTCAGCGGCATCCACGAACGGCATGCCCAGGTACTCGGCCATCAGCTGGCCCGTGAACCACTCGCCGCGCGACACGACGTACTCGGGCGAGTAGGTCTTTATCTCGTTGGCGAACTTGGCGAACTCCTCGGCCACGGGGAAGTTCAGGCCCAGCTCCTTGGCGATGTCGAGGAAGCGCTCCTCGATGGTGGCCAGCAGAGAAGTGCAGTCCACGTGGTACTCGATATGGGCGTTCACCAGCAGCAGAAGGTCGGTGATCTTGTTGTCGCCCTTGTGGCGCCTGCCCGCTGCGGAGACCACGACGAACTTGCGCTCGGGGTCCATCTCGACGATGCGCTTTACCTTGCGGAACTGCTCGGCGCTGGCGACGCTGGAGCCTCCGAACTTTGCAACCTTTATCATGACGAAACTAGTCCTCCCTGGAGATGGCAGCCATAAAGGCCTTGGGGTCGCGCGCCTGGACCTGCTCGAAGAGCTTGCGGGCGTCCACGGCGCTGAGGTGGTGCACCAGCCATGCGTCGGTGGCGTACCACTCTGCGGACTGGGGCGCGTCCACGCTGGTACGGAACACGTAGCTGCTGGTCAGAAGCGTGGGGTCATACGTGAGCCCACGCGAGAAGTCGTAGCGGGGCTGCACGTGGGCGGCCACGTCCAGTACGTCCTGCACCATGGCGTTGCCGGTGGGCAGGCTGCCGGCGCCCTGGCCGTAGAACTTCAGCGGGCCCACCGTGGTGCCCTCAAGCGAGACCAGGTTGAAGTTGGACGGCACCGCGGCCTCCATGGAGTCGCGGGGCACCGCCACGGGCTCCACCGCCACGGCGTAGCGGCCGTCGCGCTGGACGCCGCGGCCGAACAGCTTTACCTGCAGGCCCTTCTGCCTGAACATGGCCATGTCGCGCTTCGTCAGCGTGCGGATGCCCGTAACGGGCAGGTCCTTCGTGCAAGCGACGTCGAACGCCACGCTGGCCGAGATGATCGTTTTATTGCGCACGTCGATGCCGTCGATGTCGGCGGAGGGGTCGCGCTCTGCGTAGCCCAGCTCCTGCGCGCGGCCCAGGGCGATGTCGAAGTCCAGGTCCTGCTTTGCCATGGAGTCGATGATGTAGTTCGTCGTGCCGTTCATGATGCCCGAGAACGTGGACACCTCGTCGATGCGGCGCACCTTTGCAATGCTGGCGATCCAGGGAATGCCGCCGCCCACCGAGGCCTCGATGAGGAAGCCGGCGTCGTGCGCGTTCGCCAGGTTGACGAACTCCTCGAAGTACTCGGCCACGACGGCCTTGTTCGAGGTGACAACGGACTTGCCCGCGGTGAGGGCCTTGCAGATGAACGTGTGGGCGGGCTCGAGGCCACCCATGCACTCCACGACGACCTTAATCTCGGGGTCGTTCGCGATGTCGTCGAAGTTGGGTGTCATGCGCGGCTCGACGCAGCGATCCGGAAGCTCCAGAATGCGAGCAACCTGCACCTGCGGAACGCGGTCCTCGACGATGTTGACCACGCCGCGGCCCACGGTGCCAAAGCCAAGAACGGCAATCTTCATCGTGATCCAATCTTTCCAGTGTGTGAAGTAGCTCCGATGCCGGATTAGTAGGGCATATTATGGTCGTATATGGCCCCAAAACCGCAGCCACAAGGGCAGAAGGAGCGTACAGTGAGCATTTTGTACCACAGCACGCGCAGCCAGAGCGATTCCGTAACAAGCAAGCAAGCAATTCTGGCAGGCATCGCGCCTGACGGCGGCCTCTACGTCAGCGATGCCGTCGGACAGACGAAGCTGGACCTCTCGCGCGTGTGCGCGGGAAGCTACCACGACGTGGCCAGCATGGTGCTGGGCGCCCTGCTGGGCGACTACACGCCCGACGAGATCGCCTGGTGCGTCAGCCACGCCTACGCGCAGAACTTCGACACCCCCGAGGTCACGCCCGTCTCGCCCCTGGGCGACGACTGGCTGCTGGAGCTGTACCACGGCCCCACCTGCGCCTTCAAGGACGTGGCCCTGCAGATGCTGCCGCGCCTGATGAGCGTCGCGCGCAAGACCGCGGGCAGCGGCCGCAACGTCATGATCGTGACCGCCACCTCGGGCGACACCGGAAAGGCGGCCCTGGAGGGCTTCGCCGACGTCGAGGGCACGGGCGTCACCGTGTTCTACCCCGCCGGAAAGGTGTCTGACATCCAGCGTCTGCAGATGGTGACGCAGCGCGGCTCCAACGTGGCCGTGTGCGGCATCCGCGGCAACTTCGACGACGCCCAGACCGAGGTCAAGCACATATTTGCCGACCGCGAGCTGGCGCAGCGCCTGGCCCAGAAGAACACGGTCCTCTCCAGCGCGAACTCCATCAACGTGGGGCGCCTGGTGCCGCAGGTCACGTACTACTTCTACGCCTACGCGCGCCTGGTGACCGCCGGCGCCATCGCCCAGGGCGACGCCATCGACTTCTGCGTCCCCACGGGCAACTTCGGCGACGTCCTGGCCGGCTACTACGCCAAGCGCATGGGCCTTCCCGTGGGCAGGCTCATCGTGGCGTCGAACGCCAACAACGTCCTGACCGACTTCATCACCACCGGCACCTACGACCGCAGGCGCCCGTTCATAAAGACCATCTCGCCCTCCATGGACATTCTGGTGTCCTCCAACCTGGAGCGCCTGCTGTACTACCTGTCCGACGGCGACTGCGAGCTGGTGGCCAGCTATATGGCCAGCCTGTCGAAGGACGGCTCCTACACGGTGAGCCCGCAGATCCTGGACCGCCTGCACCAGACGTTCGCCTGCGGCTTTGCCGACGACGACGCCACCCGCGCCACCATCCGCCAGACCTGGGAGCAGCAGCACCGCCTCATCGACACGCACACCGCCGTCGCAAAGACGGTCTTGGACTGCAGACCCAGCGAGGGCAGGCAGCGCGTGTGCCTCTCGACAGCCAGCGCCTACAAGTTCTCGGCCGACGTACTGGCTGCCCTGGGCGTGGACACGCAGGGCAAGGGCGACTTTCAGTGCATGGACGAGCTGTCCCAACTGACCTCCACGAAGGCCCCACAGCAGCTGTCCAGCCTGCGCGACGCCGCCGAACTGCACCTGGACGTGTGTGACCGCGACCAGATGGGCTCGTTCGTGGAGTCCGCCTGCAGCAGGGTCTTCGCCTAGATGGGCTCATACGGCATGCAGAACGGCACAGACCAGCACGGTCATGCGATGCGTCGCGTGACCGTGCGCGTGCCCGCCACCTCGGCAAACGTAGGCGTGGGCTTTGACGTCCTTGGCCTGGCCCTGGACCTCACGGCCACGTTCATGTTTTCCCCATCGTCCCAGCTGCAGATCAGCGGGTGCGCACCGAAGTGGCAGGGTCCCGACAACCTGGTGTGGACCAGCTACCAGGCCGCCTGTCGCCACATGGGAGAGGAGCCCACGCCCCTGTGCATTGGCATCTACTCCCCCATCCCGTCCTCGGGCGGGCTGGGCTCCAGCAGCACCTGCGTCGTGGCGGGCATAGCTGCCGCCCAGGTGCTCCATGGCTCGGGCTACAACAAGGAAGCGGCGCTGGATTTGGCCACGCGCCTGGAGGGTCATCCCGACAATGTGGCCCCCGCCATCAGAGGCGGCCTGGTGAGCTCGTTCGTCGAGGGCGACCAGACGTGCGCCCTGCGCTGGAACGTGGCCCCCAACCTGCGCTTCGTTTGCATGGCTCCCCCCTACCAGGTACTGACCAGCGAGGCGCGCAAGGTGCTGCCCCAAAGCGTGTCGCTGCAGACGGCCACCTGGCAGATGGGCCGCTGCGTCGCCATGGTGCAGGCACTCATGAAGGGCGACGCCCAGCTGGCAGGTCGCTGCTGCGAGGACCGGCTGCACGAGCCCTACCGCAGCAAGCTGATCCCCGACTACCAGCGCCTGCGCCAGACCAGCCTGGACGCGGGTGCCAGCGCCTTCGTCATCAGTGGCTCCGGCTCCACCATGCTGGCCATCACCGACGGCGACGAGTCCGCCGCGCGCGTGGCCGAGGCGGTGGACGGCACCGTGCCCGGCATGTGGGTGCGCACGCTGCGCGCCAACACCTTTGGCACGTCCGTCCAGGTAGAGAAGGACTAGGCATCACTCGATCGCGCGGCCTGGACCCGACTGGTCCGGGCCGCGCCTCAGTTAGGCAACACGCGCCCACGGGCGCCGAGACCACAGGAGGAACCATGAACGTAGCGTGCTTGGACATGGAGGGCGTACTCGTACCCGAGATCTGGATCGCCTTCTCGGAGGCCACGGGCATACCGGAGCTGCGCCGCACCACGCGAGACGAGCCTGACTACCAGAAGCTCATGGCATTTCGCATCGACGTGCTGAGGCGGCACGGGCTGGGACTGCCCCAAATCCAGGACGTCATCGCCACCATTGACCCCCTGCCCGGCGCGCGCGAGTTCCTGGACCAGCTGCGCCAGCAGATGCAGGTCATCATCATCTCGGACACGTTCGAGGAGTTCGCTCGCCCGCTGATGAAAAAGCTGAACTGGCCCACGCTGTTCTGCAACTCGCTGGACGTCAGCGACGACGGCATGGTGCAGGGGATCCGCATGCGCTGTCCCCAGTCCAAGCTGACGACCGTGCGCGGCCTGCAGTCCATGGGCTTCGAGACCATAGCCACGGGCGACTCGTACAACGACCTCGACATGATTCGCGCCAGCAAGGCGGGCTTCCTCTTTCGCACGACGCCCGCCATCGCAGCGGCGAACCCCGACATTCCCGCCTACGACAAGTTCGACGACCTGCTGAGGGCCTTCCTGGACGCCGCACGCTAAGCGCTTGCCCTACCCGGTGAGTCACAAAGCAAAAGCCCGTCCTCCCTTGCGGGAAGGCGGGCTTTGTCGTATGCCTCGAGCGGGCAAGAAGCGCACGCCGGGCAGAAGCTGTCCGGCAAATCGCGGGGAGGACCTAGCCTCCCAGGTACGCCTTGCGCACGTCGTCGTCGTGCAGCAGCTCCTGTCCGGTGCCGGTCTTTACGATGCGGCCGGTCTCCAGCACGTAGCCACGGTTGGCGATGGACAGTGCCATGGAGGCGTTCTGCTCGACCAGAAGGATGGTGGTGCCCAGCTTGTTGATGCTCTCGATGATGTCGAAGATCTCCTGCACCAGGATGGGGGCCAGGCCCATGGAGGGCTCGTCCAGCATCAGCAGCTTGGGGCGGCTCATGAGGGCGCGGCCCATGGCCAGCATCTGCTGCTCGCCGCCCGACAGGGTGCCTGCCACCTGGCGCCTGCGCTCCTTCAGGCGCGGGAAGCGCTCGAACACCGTCTCAATCATCTGCGCGTTCTCCGCGTCGGTGCGGGTGTAGCCGCCCATCTGGAGGTTCTCCTCGACCGTCATCTGCTGAAACACGCGCCTGCCCTCGGGGCACAGGGCGATGCCCATCTGGACGATCTTGTGCGGCTTCACGCCCTCGAGCGAGGTGCCCTCGAACTTGACGTCACCGCTGACGGGCTTGATGAGTCCCGCGATGGTGTTCATGGTGGTGGACTTGCCCGCGCCGTTGGCTCCGATCATGGTGACGATCTCGCCCTCGTTGACCTCGAACGATATGCCCTTGACGGCCTTGATGGCGCCGTAGGACACGTGCAGGTCGGAAACGCTCAGAAGAGCCATGCTACTTCGCCTCCTGCTTGCCCAGATAGGCCTCGATGACCTTGGGGTCGTTCTGGATCTCCTCGGGGGTGCCCTTCGCGATGATCTTTCCGTAGTCCAGCACGCCGATGACCTCGCAGATGCCCATGACCAGCTTCATGTCGTGCTCGATCAGGAGGATCGCGATATGGAAGTCGTCACGGATCTTCTCGATGTTCTCCATGAGCTCTTCGGTCTCGTTGGGGTTCATGCCCGCGGCAGGCTCGTCCAGAAGCAGCACCTTGGGGTGCGTTGCCAGGGCACGCAGGATCTCCAGGCGGCGCTGTGCGCCGTACGGGAGGTTGCCCGCCTGCTCGTTGGCCAAATGCTGCATGTTGAAGATGCCCAGCAGGTCCATGGCGTAGTCGTGGAACTCCGCCTCCTGCTTCCAGTGCTTGGGCAGGCGGAACAGGTCGGTGGGCAGGTGCGTGCTCATCGAGTTGCCATAGCCCACCAGCACGTTATCGATGACCGACATCTGGTTGAACAGGCGGATGTTCTGGAACGTGCGGGCGATGCCCATCTTGTTCACCTGGACGACGCTCTTGCCCGCGGTGTCGTATCCGTCCAGGAGGATGGTGCCGCGCGTGGGCTTGTACACGTTCGTCAGCAGGTTGAAGATTGTGGTCTTGCCGGCGCCGTTGGGGCCAATCAGACCTGAAATCTCGGTGCGGCCCATGGCGATGTTGAAGTCGTCCACGGCGGTCAGGCCGCCGAAGTCGATGCCCAGGTGCTCTGCCTGCAGCACCGGCATCTCGCCCAGGTCGCGCTCGGGAATCAGGTTGGGGGTCTCCATCTGCACCAGCACGCCGCGATTCTTTGTGCTAGGCATCAGCCTCGGCCTCCTTTGCGCTCTTCTTCCACGGGAAGTCCTTGTTCATGATGCGCTCGATCACGCGGCTCATGCTGAAGTCGTAGGTGCCCATGAGGCCCTGCGGACGGAAGATCATGACCAGGATCAGGACGACCGAGTACACGATCATGCGGTAGTCGGCAAAGGCGCGCAGCGCCTCGGGCAGGATGGTCAGCACGGTGGCGGAGAGCACGGAGCCCAGCATGGAGCCCATGCCGCCCAGGACCACCATGACCAGAATCTCAATGGACTTCATGAAGCCGAACTTGGCGGGCATCATGACGCCGACGCAGCCCGCGTACAGGCCGCCGGCGATGCCGGCGAAGAATGCGGACACCACGAAGGCAAGGGTCTTGTAGTAGGTGGTGTTGACGCCGGAGGCCTCGGCGGCGATCTCGTTGTCACGGATTGCCAGGATGGCGCGGCCGTGACGCGACTTCATCATGGTGTGGATCAAGAAGAGCACGATGGCCACGATGACGAACGTGTTCAAGAAGTTCGTGTAGCTGGGGATGCCCGTGAGGCCCTTCGCGCCGCCCGTGAGCTCGAAGCCCACGACGCTGTCGATGTTCAGCATGACGACGCGGATGATCTCGGCGAAGCCCAGCGTGATGATGGCCAGGTAGTCGCCCTTCAGACGCAGCGCGGGGATGCCGATGATGAGGCCGGCGATGGCGGCCATGACGCCGCCGAACAGCAGGCAGATGACCAGCAGCAGGATGGCCGCGGGAGAGCCCGTGGCGACGGCGCGCGCGTTCAGCCCGAAGGCCGGCATGAGGTTCATGAACAGGATGGCGCACGAGTAGCCGCCGATCGACATGAAGCCTGCATGGCCCAGGGGCAGCTGCCCCAGGTAGCCGGTGGCGATGTTCAGCGAGGCGGCCATGATGATGTTCACTCCCACCTGCTCCAGCACGGTGGCGCCGTAGCGGGTGATGAAGCCACCATCGATCATGGCCTCGCCCAGCGTTAGCACGACGACCGTCAGCAGGGTGTTTATGATGTAGCGCTTCGGCATGGACAGCGTCTTGCGGCCGTCCTTTGCCTTCTGGTGCTCGGGGGACTCACCCTTTGAGGCTTCCGCGTGAGAGTTCGTCGTGATGTAGGGACGCTTCTCCTCGGTGTTGTTCTCTTCGTCCATTGAGCGCACCTCCCTAGACCTTCTCGTTCATCGTGCGGCCCAGGATGCCGGTGGGCTTCACGATGAGCACGATAATCAGCAGCAGGAACACGACGGCGTCCTTCCACGTGGAAAGGCCGATCGCCGACACGATGACCTCGGCAAAGCCGACCAGCAGGCCGCCGATGACGGCGCCGGGGATGGAGCCGATGCCGCCCAGGACGGCGGCGACGAAGGCCTTCGTGCCCAGCATCATGCCCATGGTGGGCGTGGCCTGCGAGTAGGCCATCGAGTACAGGACGGCGCCGATGCCGGCCAGAGCCGAGCCCACGGCAAACGTGAACGAGATGGTGTTGTTCACGTTGATGCCCATGAGGCGTGCGGCGCCCATGTCCTCGGACACGGCGCGCATGGCCTTGCCCAGCTTGGTCTTCTGCACCAGGATGGTCAGCACGATGGTCGAGATGGCCGTCACCACGATGGTTAGGATGGCCGTGAACGACAGGCTGAGGCCGCCCACCTCGATGGTGTTGATGTCGGTGTAGGCGGGGACCACCTTGGCGTCGGCGCCAAACACCAGCTGCGCGCCGTTCTCTAGGAAGTACGACACGCCAATGGCCGTGATCAGGATCGACAGGCGCGGGGCGTTGCGCAGCGGTGCGTACGCCACCTTGTCTATGAGGACGCCAAGCAGGGTGCATGCCAGGATGGACATGAACACGGCCAGGACGGGACTCAGCCCCAGCTGCGACATGATGATCCACGACACGTACGCACCCACCATGATGATGTCGCCATGGGCGAAGTTCAGCAGCAAGATGATGCCATACACCATCGTGTAGCCCAATGCCACCAGCGCGTACACGCTGCCCAGCTGCAGGCCGTTCAGAAGCTGCGTTATTAGCGTCACGGCAACCACTCCCTTCTGTTCGTGGTGGTTAAACAAACTATGTACAGTCTAGCGTCTGCGCCGCGCATGCCCGCGGTTCGCACCAGGTAGACGCCCAATGGAAACAGGGCGTTCACCTGGAAAAAAGCGCGGGGACCCAAGGGGTTTCACCTGGGTCCCCGCGCGTCGTGGCGCAAGGCGCTCACATGCAAGAAGCGCTAGTCGTCGGCCTCGACGGTCTTGTAGACGGACTGCTTGCCGTCCTTGAACGTGATGACCAGCGTGGGCTTCACGGGGTCGCCGGTACCGTCGTACTTGATGGTGCCCGTGACGCCATCGACCGAGCCGGACGCTATGGCGTCGATGATGGCCTGCTTGTAGTCGTCGGAGCCGTACTTGGCCTTGCCGTCGTTCTCGACGGTCTCGATGGCCTTGGCCATGACCATGGCGGCATCGTAGCCCAGGGCGCAGAAGTTCGAGGGGGCCTCGTTGTACTTCGCCTGGTAGTCCTTGATGAACTGCTGGACCTTCTCGTCGGGGTTCTCGGCCACGAACGAGCAGTCGTAGTAGCAGCCCTCGAGGTCGGCGGCGCTGGCGTACTCCTCGGAGCCGCCCACGATGTTGGACCAGCCGTCGGCGCCCATGAAGATGCCCTTGTAGCCCAGCTGGCGGGCCTGGGTCACGATCTTGCCGTCGTCCTGGTAGTAGTTCGGGCTAAAGATGACGTCGGGGCTCGTGGCGATGATGGTGGTCAGCTGGCTCTTGAAGTCGACGTCGCCGGCAGCATAGCCCTGCTGCGTGGTGACGGTGATGCCCTTGTTTTGGGCCTCCTCGACGAAGGCGTCGTTGACGCCCTTCTCGTAGTCTCCGCCGGAGTTGTAGATGGTGCCCACGGTCTTGTAGCCCTCGGAGGCCGCGAAGTCAGCCATCAGCTTGCCCTGGTAGGGGTCGGTGATGCAGGCGCGGAACGCGTTCTTGCCGTACGAGACGAAGTCGGCGGCGGTGGCGGAGGCGGAAACCAGCGGTATGTTGTCGTTGACCGACTGCTGTGCCACGGCGATGGAAGGCGTGGAGGTGACGTCGCCCAGGATGGCGACGGCGCCGCCCTCGACCATCTTGTTGTAGGCGTTCACGGCCTCGGTGGCGTCGCCCTTCTCGTCCTCCTCGTCCAGCTCGACGGTCTTGCCGGCGATCTGGGGGTTCTGCTCGAAGTACAGGTCGACGCCGTTGCGGACGGCCAGGCCGTACTGCGCGACGTCGCCCGAGTAGGGGCCAAGGACGCCAATCTTGATGGTGCTGCTGTCCGAGCTGGAGTTGCCGTTGCCGCAGCCCGCCAGGACGGAGGCACCGCCGGCAGCCAGGGTGGCGGCACCCGCCATCTTTATGAAGCCACGACGAGACGTGTTGATAGCCATGATAGATTCCCCTCTCGTATCCTTGCTACCTTTGCGCGTTGGCAACGAACGGGCGCAGCCAACGTTTCGTTGAAAGATACTTTAGGCGGGGAATCGCAGTTTGGAACCATTGCCACGCGTTGTTCTTGGTTTTGTAACAGCCTTTATTAGCGCGAAACATTTATCTAACGTGCACGCATCAGACGGCGCACGCCCAGGGCCACCAGAAGGCCGCAGCAGGCACCGCAGAAGTCCAGAATCACGTCCGAGACCATGGACGTGCGGCCCGGAACGAAGGCCTGGATGAACTCGTCGCACACGGGAATGGCCAGGGCCAGCGTCGCCCACCAGCCGCTGCCACGGCTGGAGTCCAGACGGCGCACACGCCCGTTTTGCCACAGCAGTATGCCCATGACCGCATACTCGCAGAAGTGCGCGGTCTTGCGAACCGCATAGGTCATCTCGTGCTGGTCAACGATGCCCAGCGCGTTCAGGAGTGGCTTCAGGATTGCTACGGCATGGCTGCTCTCCAGCGAGGAAGCGTCGCCGTTGGCCAGCGAGTGGCCCCACATGAAGGCTACCCACAGCACGAGCGCAAACGTCCACGCCAGGCGTGCGCCACGATTGGAGTCTTTTTGCACGGCTATGCCCTCATGGTGCCGCGGGGGCTGCCCTGACCGTCCGTGTCGTCGTCCTGGGGCGCGGTGTGGCGCATGTGCTTGGGACGGTAGGACCCGTGGGCCATGCGCGCGGTGTCGTCCGGGCTGGCTGGGCGCTCGGTGGCTCCCCCGCCCTCGACCACACGCAGGCTGCGGCGGCGACGGCGCGGGAGGTCCTTGCGGTTGCGCTGCACCTCCTGCTGCACGAGGTCGTCCACGTGGGACAGCTCGGCCTCGGAGGGCGTGGGCGCGGAGGCTCCGACGGACTGGAAGTTGTCCAGGGCCACGGTGGGCACGACGCCCGTCACGGCGACGTCGTCGGCGGTGGTGACGCCGCGGTTGGGCATGCGGTCCTCCATGGCACGCATGGCCTGCTCGAACTCGTCCTCGTCCGAGGAGGCTGAGTTGTACTGGTTGGACACGGCGGTCGTAGCCGTGGCAGCCTGCTGCGGCTGCTCGGGATACAGCGGACGGTCGAAGTTGGGCAGGCGGTCAGCCAGCATGCGCGAGCGCTCCTCGCGGCGCACGGCCTGGCTCAGCACGGCTGCGGCCTCCAGGTCGGTGGTCTCGTCTGCCGGGCGCATGCCCAGTCGCTTGGAATCGTCCACGTCGGACAGGCGCGTGATGGTGTTGCCCATGGTGCGGTCCCACCAGTCGGTGCCGATGTCGGCCACCGTACCGTCGGCACGCGTGATCACGGGGATGTCGTCCATCATGTTGGAGCCCAGGCGCTCGGTCAGAAGGCTGCGCACGCCACGGCGGCGGTTGCGCTGACGCTCGGCATACGTGGAGCGCGGTGCTGCCGCAGGCTGTGCGGGCGCGGGCTGCGCGCCAGCGGTGTGCTGTGCCGCAGCGGTGCCATGGACCTGCGACTGCTGAGCGGGCGCCGACGACACCGCGGCAGGGGTCCCAAGGTCCCCGTCGATCCTGGGCAGCAGGGCGTCCAGCATGGACGCGGACGGACGCGGACGCATGGCAGGCTGCTGGGGCTGCGGGGCCTCGACGGCCGTGCTCTGCGACTGGGTGGCGGACTCGGCTGCGCGCGGCTGCTGAGCCTGCTGGGCAGCCACCGCGGCCTCGACGGGCTCGACCGCCTGAGCTGCCGCTGCCTGCACCGGCACTGACTCGGGCTCCGACGTTGCCGCCGCGGCGGCAGCCGTACCGTGCTCGATGTGCTGGGTGGGCTCCTCCTGGGTCTGCTGGGCCTGCTCCCGCTGCTCCTGCAGCTGGGCGTTGCGGACCAGCTGCCGCGCGTCCTGCGCGCCTTCGCGGATGTGCTGCGCCAGCTTGTCCTGGCGGGTCTTCTCGACCGCCATCACGATGGAGCCGGACAGGGCGGCACCGGCGACGCAGCCCAGCACGAAGTACGCGGTGGGCGACCCGATGAAGTCCTGGAAGTTGAAGGGGAACTCAAACGGCACGTCTATGGGCAGCGAGAGCGCATGTGCCGGCAGCGGAACGAAGAACGTTGCCACGCCCACCAGGCCGGCGAATATCGCCGGAGACTTTCGATTGCTGACCATCGACGTTACCCCTCAACGAAAAAACGCGGGCAGACTCCCGCGCGTCTGGAAATCACACACAGCTGTGTAGAACCATACCACGCACCCCCTGCAGGGGCACCGCCAATTGATGCGTTTCTCAATATCGCGCGAGCCTGAACAAATGACAAAGGGAGAGGCGCGGCACCCGTCGTACCTCTCCCCCATGTTGCCAAGAAGGACTGGCCTGCCGGGAGCAGTCCCCTAAAGCATGTACTCGGTCTGCTGGGCCTTCTTTGCGGAGCGGATGAGGAACTCCTCGTTCGAGGCGGTGGCGCGCAGCCCCTTTACCAGGGCGGTTGCGGCACGCTCGGTATTGTTCATGTTTGCGAGGACGCGACGGATGCCCCATATGAACGGCGTCAGCTCGGGGTCCAGCAGCAGCTCCTCGTTGCGCGTGCCGGAGGCCACGGGGTCGATGGCCGGGAAGATGCGCTTGTCGGCCAGCTCACGGTCCAGCTTTAGCTCCATGTTGCCGGTGCCCTTGAACTCCTCGAATATGACCTCGTCCATCTTTGAGCCGGTGTCCACCAGCGCGGAGGCCAGGATGGTGAGGGAGCCGCCGTTTTCGATGTTGCGGGCGGCGCCCAGGAACTTCTTTGGCGGGTACAGGGCCGCCGAGTCCACGCCGCCGGACAGGATGCGTCCGCTGGCGGGGGCGGCCAGGTTGTACGCGCGGGCCAGCCTGGTGATGGAATCCAGCACCACCACGACGTCCTGGCCCATCTCGACCAGGCGCTTGGCATGCTCGATGACCAGCTCGGACACGGCGGTGTGGTTGCTGGCGGGCATGTCGAACGTCGAGGCCACGACGGTGCCCTGGATGGAGCGCTCCATGTCGGTGACCTCCTCGGGGCGCTCGTCCACCAGCAGGCAGAACAGGTGCACCTCGGGGTTGTTGGCGGTGATGGACTGGCAGATGTTCTTTAGCACGGTGGTCTTGCCGGCCTTGGGCGGGCTGACGATGAGGCCGCGCTGGCCCTTGCCGATGGGGGCCACCAGGTCGATGGCGCGACCCGTGATGGAGTCCTTGCCGTGCTCCATGATCAGGCGCTCGTTGGGATAGATGGGCGTCAGGTCGCGGAAGCGCGGGCGCTTCTTTGCCATCTCGGGAGGCATGCCGTTGATGGCGTCGATCTTTCCCAGGGGCGGGAACTTGTTGTTCGAGCGGCCCGGGGTCACGCTGCCCTGGATCCTGTCGCCTGGGCGCAGGCCGTACTGGCGGATGAGCTGCTGGTGCACGAAGGCGTCGTTGTCGCCTTGCATGTAGTTGCCCGTGCGTAGAAAGCCATAGCCCTCGCTCTGGATGTCCAGGATGCCGTCGACGGGACGGAAGCCCTCGG
Organism: Atopobiaceae bacterium; assembly: GCA_051878835.1. Lineage (GTDB taxonomy): Bacteria > Actinomycetota > Coriobacteriia > Coriobacteriales > Atopobiaceae > Olsenella_K. Next base: position 30,857 of record JBJEKW010000010.1, on the reverse strand, counting down.
CAAGCGCGGCGGCCTTGTAGATGGCCTGCACCAGCTCGGCCTTGCGCAGGCCAACGTGCTCGACGTCCAGCTCCGCGGCCTTGCTGCGCAGCTCGGCCACCTTCATGACCTGCAGGTCCTCGATGGTCAGGCTGGGCTCGGTCTGCTGCTCGGAGCGGTTGTTGCGGCGGTTGTTGTTGCGGCGGTTGTTGCGGTTGTCCTGGTAGCGCTCGTTGCGGTCGTAGCGGGAGTTTCGTCCGCGCTCGTTGCGGTCGTTGTACGAGCCGCGCTGGTCGTTGTGCTGGTCGGAGTTGCGCACGCGCTCGCGGTTGTGGCGCCTGCGGCGGTTGTTGCCCTCGCCGGACGCCTGCTCGTCCTCGGACTGCGCCGAGCCCAGGTCTCCCGGGTGGCGCTGCCTGCCGCGACGCTGCTGGTGCTGCTGGTCCTGCTCGGACCCCTCCTGCGCGTCCTGCGCCACGTCACCGGAATCGTTCTGCGGCTGCTGGGTCTGATCCTGCGGCTGCTGGTCGTCTGATGCCTGTTCCTCCGCCTGGACCTCGCTGCGCCTGGTACGACGGGTGCGCATCCTGCGAGCGGGCTTGCGCTGGCCCTCGTCCTGGCCCTGCTGGTCCTGGGACTCCTGGGACTCATGCTCCTGCTCGGCCTGGGGACCCAGCCCCACGGGCATGACCTGCTCGGGGTCGGCCTTCCTGGCACGACGGCGCACGGGCTTGGGCTGCTGGCCCGCCTGGTCGGACTGGCCGGTAGCGTTCTGCTGGGCCTGGGCCGCCTGCCGAGCCGCCTCGGCCGCCTCCAGCGCCTTCTTTCCGGCACGGCGGCGACGGTGGGGCTTGGGTGCGTCGGCCGCAGCGGCCTGCTCCTGGGTGCCCTCCGGCTGCTCCTGCTGCGCATCGGCCGCGGGCTTGCGCCTGCGCGTGGTGCGCCTGCGGGGCGTGGCCTCGGAGACGGGAGTATCCTGCTGCTGCGGCTGCCCGGGCTCCTGAGGCTGAGCCTGCTGGGGCGCCTGTGCGGCGGGCTGCTCCTGCGGCTGCGCATCTGCATGCTGAGCCTGCACGGGGGCTGCCGCAGGCTGCTCGAACAGCGGCGCCTGCTGGGGCTCGTTCATATCGTCTGACATATGGTTGACCATCCTTCTAGGCTGCAGCCAAGCACGACGACAACGGATGCCCTGGGCATCAACCAGTCAAAAGGGCACATGGCCGCAGAACTGACCTGCGGGGAATGCTAGAAATCCACCGGGAGTTTGAATGCGGGGCTACACGCGCAGGAGGGCAAGAAGTGCGCACAAGCTGGTAAATCAGCCCCTTCACGTGCATGAATATACCACGCAAACGTTCGGATGACGAAAAAAGCTTTGCTTCCTGCTGATTTGCGCACAGCGCAGACGGATTGGATGGCCGTGGACAGCCTATGCGGGGCGGAAGCGCATGCGCCTGCGGACGACGATGCCGTCCACCAGCTTGCACAGCTGCTCGGCCTCCTTGCGCCCCTCCTCCGTCAGGGTCAGGTTCACGATGCGGTTGGAGGCGTTCGGGTCCCTGCGCCTCTGCACGCAGCCGTCCTCCACCAAGGAGCTCACCGACATGGACACGGTGGGCTGCAGAAGCCCCAGCCTGGCAACGAGGTCAGTCACCGAGCACGCTCCGCGCGGATCCACGGAGATTCCCAGAAGCACCAGGTCGCTGGCGGTGCAATACACGGCGCCCATGGCGTCCACGTAGCGACGCACCCTCTCGGGGGACGTGCGCGACAGCGCCTGGCCCGACAGGATCTCGTCGCAGGTCTTCTGGCACAGGAAGTCCACGTACTCCTCGCCCTCGTCCGAGATAGAGCACACGATGTTCCTCTTGTCCTTCATGCCGCTTCCGCGGTCGATGAGGCCCAGGCGGGCCAGGTGGTTCGTCCTATGCGTCATGGTCGGCCTGAGGGCGTCCTGGTAGTCGGCGATGTCGGAGGTCTTCTGGGGAACACCCGCCAGGGCCAGACGACACAGAATGGCAAATTCCTCGAATGTGAGGCGCTTCTTTGCAGGAACCGACTGGCGCACGAGGTTGTAGGCGCGTCGTATGGACATGTACTCCCGCAGCTCCACAGCATCCTCCTATCACCACGTCCGCCCTGAGGCACGCATCGAGCCCCACATAGCATCAAGGGACCCCGGCGGGGTCCCCTGAAGAGGCGTTCGGTCGCACACAGCGCTTTCAGCTACCACGTTAGCGTAAAAATACAAATTGATGATTGCACGCTTTTGAACAGAGGCTGCATGTTAAACGTATGTTCATAATGCGGGCGATGGAGACCAGCTAGCGGTAGCAGAAGCACATATATTTTGTAAATTCCGGCTCACGCTACATCGCCAGCGGAGCGGACACTCCAATGAGGCTGAGCGTCAGCGCCAGGACCGAGCGGACGGCGTCGCAGGCTGCCAGACGGGCGCGCGACAGCTGCAGGTCCACCGGGCGTCCCTCGCTGGGCAGCACCTGGCAGCGGCCGTAGAACGAGTGGAACTCGCCCGCCAGCTCCTCTGCGTAGTGCGTCAGCCTGAACGGCGCGCGGTCGCGGGCGCAGCCCTCGACCAGGCCGGGGAACTCCCCCACCTTGCGCGAGAGCGCCAGCTCGGACGGGTCGGTCAGCAGGCCCAGGTCGTAGTCGTCGCCCACTGCCTTCTGCGCCACGGCAGCCATGCCCATCTGCTGGGCCTCCTCCACGCTGACGCCTGCGGCGCGACGCAGGATGGAGCAGATGCGGGCGTGCGCGTACTGAACGTAGTAGACGGGGTTGTCCTGGCTCTTCTCCTTTACCTTCTCGATGTCGAAGTCGATGACCTGGTTCGAGCTCTTTGAGATCAGCGTGTAGCGCGTGGCGTCGACGCCCACCTCGTCCAGCAGCTCGTCGAAGGTGATCATGGTGCCCTTGCGCTTGGACATGCGCACCGCGACGCCGTTGCGCAGCAGATTCACCAGCTGGCCCAGCAGCACCTCGAACTGGCCAGGATAGCCCAGTGCCGAGCAGGCGGCGTCGACGCGCTTGATGTAGCCGTGGTGGTCGGCGCCCCAGATGTCGATGACGTGATCCACGCGCTGGAACTTGTTGTAGTGGTACGCGATGTCGGAGGCGAAGTAGGTGTACTGGCCGTTGGACTTTATGAGCACGCGGTCCTTGTCGTCGCCGAAGTCGGTCGTGCGGAACCACAGCGCGCCGTCGTCGGTGCGGTACAGGTAGCCCATCTGGTCCAGCTTTGCGAAGGCGCGGTCGACCGCGTCCTGGCCGTTGGCGTCCTTCTGGTACAAGGAGCGCTCCGAGAACCACACATCGAAGTCGCAGCGCGCCTCGTGGCAGGTCTTGCGGATGGAGGCCAGCATCAGCTGGTAGCCGCGCTCGCGGAAGTCGGACACGCGCTCCTCGGAGGTCCTGGTCAGCCAGGCGTCACCATCCTCGCGGGCGAAGTGCATCGCCACGTCGATGATGTAGTCGCCACCGTATGAGTCCTCGCCCAGGTCATGCATGAACTCGTTCTGGTACGGGTGCGTGTCGGGGGCGGAGTCGTCCTCGTCGTTCACGAAGGCCTGGCGGTCGGCGATAAGTGCCTCGTAGGCCTGGTCCAGCGTGTGACCCTGCTGCACCAGCTCGAACAGCTGCAGGTAGCGCTTCGAGACCGAGCGGCCAAACACGTCCATCTGGCTGCCGTGGTCGTTGATGTAGTACTCGCGCTCGATGTCGTAGCCGGCGTGCTCCATCACACGGCACAGCGAGTCGCCCAACGCGGCCCAGCGGCCGTGGCCGATGTGCATGGGTCCAACGGGGTTGGCCGAGATGAACTCGACCTGGGTCTTCAGTCCGTGGCCGATGTTCGAGCGGCCGAAGTCCATGCCCTGCTGACGCGCGGTGCGCAGTACCTCGTTGTTGCTGGCGGCGTTCAGGTAGAAGTTGATGAAGCCGGGGCCGGCCACCTCGACCTTCGACACGCCGGGGTCCTGGGGCAGGTGCGCCACGATGGCCTGGGCAATGTTGCGCGGCGACGTGTGCGCCAGGCGCGCGGAGCGCATGGCCACCGTGGAGCTCCAGTCGCCGTTCGAGGTGTCGGCAGGTCGCTCGAACCCCAGGTCGTCCACCTCGAACTCGGGGAGGTCGCCCGCCTGCTGGGCGGACTTCAGGGCGGTGCGTACTAGGTTCTCGAGCGCTTGGGGCATGTTCTTCTCCTTTGTGTTGGTCTGGATGATTCTAGCAGGTAGAGCACGACGTCGAAAGAACAACAAAGAAGCCGCCGCCCTGGGGGGCGACGGCTGTGGGTGCCGTGCGATGTGGCTGTGCTACTCCTGGTGGGAAGGCTTGCGACCGGAGCCGGCGCGCTCGGTGCGGGCAAGGCGCTGACGCAGGTCCGAGAGGCCCTGCTCCATGCCCACGGGATAGACCTGCGGGTTCAGGAAGCGCTTGATGGAGGGGTCCAGGTGCATGAGGGCGTCCCTGCAGCGCGACTTCGCCTGCTCGATGGTGTCGGGCTCCTTCGCGCGAACGCCGTCCTTTACCACGCACTCCAGAAGCTCGTGCGAGTCGTAGCCGCTGACGTCGTAGGAGGTCACGGGGTCCAGGATGTCCACCATGTGGTCGTGGGCTCCCGTGTCGTAGGTGTCGTCCAGGATCATGTCGCCCACGGGGCAGCCGGAGTCGTCCGTGAAGCGCAGGATGTGCTGGATGCCGGGGATGGTTCGCTTGTACATCTGCTCGGACAGCTTGATGACGGGCTCCCAGGGCGCGTCGGCCGAAGGACGCGTGGCCGACAGCTTGTAGACGCCGCCCAGCGCGGGCTGCGGGTCGCAGGTGGCCAGCTTTGTGCCGACACCGAACGAGTCGATGGGGGCACCCTGCGCGTACAGCGACTGGATGGTGTACTCGTCCAGGTCGTTCGAGGCGGAGATCTTCACGTACGGCAGGCCGGCGTCGTCGAAGGCCTTGCGCGTCTCCTTCGTCAGCTTTGCCAGGTCGCCGGAGTCAATGCGGATGGCGGCCAGGCGCTCGCCCCTCTGCTCCATCTCCTTTGCCACGGTGATGGCGTTCTTTATGCCCTGGTGCACGTCATAGGTGTCCAGCAGCAGCACGCAGTTCTTTGGCATGGAGCGGGCAAAGGCGCGGAAGGCGTCCAGCTCGGTCGGGAAGGCCATGACCCAGCTGTGGGCGTGGGTGCCAAACACGGGGATGCCGTAGATCTTTCCGGCCAGGACGTTCGACGTGCTGGCGGCGCCGGCGATGTAGGACGCGCGGGCGACGGCCAGACCGCCGTCGGGACCCTGGGCACGGCGCAGGCCGAAGTCGCTGACGGGGTGACCCTGGGCGGCCAGGACGATGCGTGCGGTCTTCGTGGCGACGAGCGTCTGGAAGTTCACGAGGTTCAGAAGAGCGGTCTCCAGCAGCTGGCAGGCGATGACCGAGCCCTCGACGCGCACCATGGGCTCGCGCGGGAACACGATGTCGCCCTCGGGCACGGCGTGCACGGTCACGTCCATGCGGAAGTCGCGCAGGTAATCCAAAAACTCGGGCTTGAACATGGGGCCGCCACCAGGTGCCTGCAGGGAAGCCAGATAGTCGATGTCCTCCTGCTCGAACACGAAGTTCTCGATGAGGTCTGCGATCTGGCCCATGCCGCATGCGATGGCATAGCCGCCGCCAAACGGGTTGTCACGGAAGAAGACGTTGAAGCAAGCCTGCGTGTTCACGAGGCCCGACTCCCAGAATCCCTGGGCCATCGTGATCTCGTAGAGGTCGGTGTTCAAGGAGACATCGGTTGGTTTGGTTCTGTCGGTCAAAGACATTGGCGTTCCCCTCGCATTGGGCGCCCACCCTGTGCGGGCGTCGTCTGTGCTTTAAGCTAGCCTAGCACTTTCCTAGCATTACGTATGCCTGCCTAATGGCCACCAAAGACGGACATCAGCACAAAGATGACAACCACCACCACGACGCCCAGGATGACGAGCTTCTGTCCCTTCGGCATGCGCAGGTCGTCGCCGGGCTCCATGAACTCGCGGCCGCGCTCGCGCAGCTCGGCGTCGCGGGCGTCGCGGATGGCCTCAACGCGCTGCTGCTCGCGGCGCTCGCGCTCCTCCTCCAGCTGCTCGGCGGACTTCATGGGCGGCTCGTTGTCGTAGGACGACGTGGCGTGGCCCTCCTTTTGCGCCTGGCGCTTCTGCGCGCGCAGCTGCTCTAGCTCTGCGCGCTCCCTGCGGTCGCGCTCCTCCTGCTGGCGGCGGGCCTTCTCGGCGCGCAGCTGCTCCAGCTCGGCGCGTTCCTCGTCCGACAGCGGCCTCGAGTCGTCTGACATCCTTATGTCCTCCCCTATGCTGGCCCCGTGGGGGCGTGGCGTCCGTGGTCCCCGGCATGCGTCCGGGGCACACACCGTGTTATACCCCGTATGGTTGCTCCAGAACCCGCCGCGCGCTTCTTTGCCACGCCGGAACGTTGCCAGGCAGCGCTCGCGGGTAGCCCTATTCCGGCAGCTCCGGGCCGCGCACGCCCGTGGCGTCGAACGCGGGGACGAAGCTCTCGGACACCGTGCCGCCCTGCTGCCACCACATGCGCTCGAACCCCAGGTCGTCCGCGTGGTCCAGCACTCGCTCGTACTCCTGGTCCGTGACCGAGCGCGCCAAAAGGCCGCCCTTCCGCCTGCAGTAGTCGTTGGGCGTGTACTGGTTCATGACCGAGATGTCCACCTCGTTGCCGCACAGCTCCCACACGCGGTCCAGCACGGCGCACGAGTCGTCGGCGTGCCCCGGCAGCACCAGGTGTCGCACGATGATGCCGCGCTTCATGATGCCGTCGTCGTCCAGAAGCTCGCCTCCCGCTCGGCGCAGCGCCTCCAGCATCCTGGACAGGGCCGCCGTGGCGACCTCGGGGTAGTCGTGCACCGCCGAGAGCCTGCCCGCCAGCTGCGGCGAGGCGTACTTGAAGTCGGTCAGCCAGATGTCGATGACGTCGGACATGGCGTCCACCGCCTGGGGCAGCTCGTAGCCCGAGGTGTTGCACACGATGGGCAGCCTCAGCCCCGCCCTGCGCGCCAGCGGCAGCGCCTCGCGTATCTGGGGCAAGAAGTGCATCGGGGTCACCAAGTTGATGTTCAGGGCACCCTGGTCCTGCAGCTCCAGCATCATCTGGGCCAGACGGCGCACACTGACCTCGAGCCCGAACCCCTCGTGCGATATCTCGTGGTTCTGGCAGAACACGCAGCGCAGCGGGCATCCCGAGAAGAAGATGGCACCCGAGCCGGACTCTCCCGAGATGGGTGGCTCCTCCCAGTAGTGCAGCGCGCTGCGCGCGACCCTCAGCTTGGAGGTGGCACCGCACAGGCCCGCCTGGCCCTGCACGCGATGCGCCCCGCAGCGGCGCGGGCACAGCATGCACGACTGGAACGCCGACTCGTCCGTGGGAAAGCCGTCAGTCGATGAATCAGTCTCGTGCACGTTTGCTTCGCTCGTCATTGCAACTCCGGATTCTGCCCGCGGCGCGCCGTCCGCCAGCACTCGGTGGCACGGGCTCGCCACATACGAAAAAACACCTCCGAGCCTTGCTCGAAGGTGCCTGTATTCAAATGGTGGAGATGAAGGGATTCGAACCCTCGGCCTCTGCCTTGCGAAGGCAGCGCTCTCCCAGCTGAGCTACATCCCCAGGCGCTTTGGCGCGAACGTTATTCTGACAATCGAGAAACGTTCTGTCAACCGCGAATCGAAAAAAGTCGCCCCCTGCGGTAGCGATAATGAACCCACCTATACACAGGTGGGTGCCCTCGACGCCTGTTCCAGCTTCCACAACAACGGAGGATACCTGTACTGGGTACGAGATACGGGCTCCCAAAAAAAGCTTGTCGGTTCACCCAGTTTGTACCGCAGGAGGACGACACCTAGAATATAAGCGGTTTGTCGAACAATACCAAGGCTTGACTTGGAGCCGATGTGCGGAAAAATTAAAGGGGTGCACCTTAGCAGCAGTCGGAGTGCCCGCTTGGTGACGCATGAAGGCCGCAGATGGGAGGTTCTCCGCATATGCTCGCATGGTGGCTCCCCTTTGTCGTGCTGTTTGCCACGTCCTTGGTGGCAACCCTGTTGCTGACTCCCCTGGCACGCCGCATCGCCTGGAGGGTCGGCGCCATCGACTACCCCAGCGCCCGCAGGGTGAACACCCATCCCACCCCGCGCATGGGCGGCATCGCAGTCTTCTGCGGCCTCATCGTGGGCGAGCTGGTCCAGGTGCTGGGCACCAACCTCTGGAACTGGCCAGTGGTGCTGTCGCCCAGCTCGCACGGATCCGTCAACTTCCCCTACGTGTTCGCCTCGTTCGGCATCATCTTTCTGACGGGCCTTCTGGACGACAAGTTCCAGCTGAAGCCCCTGCAGAAGCTGGTCGGCCAGACGGTGGCCGCCTGCGTGGCCGCCGCTGGCGGCATGTCCATCGACGTCATAGTAAACCCCGCCACGAACGATGCCATAAACCTGGGCATCCTGGCGTTCCCCATCACCGTGGTCTACCTGGTGGCCTACACGAACATCTTCAACCTGATCGACGGCCTGGACGGGCTGGCCTCGGGCATCGCGTTCATCGCCAGCCTGACCATGTGGGTCGTCTCGACCATCTCGGGCCACCTGGACGCCGCGGCGCTGTCCATCATGCTGGCCGGCGCCACCCTGGGCTTCCTGCGCTACAACTTCCACCCGGCCTCGATCTTCTTGGGCGACTCGGGCTCTCTGCTCATAGGCTTTGCGCTGGGTTCGGTCTCCCTGCTGTCGGTCTCGCGCGTGGCGGGCCTCACGGCCATCATCATCCCGCTGGTCGTGGCGGGCATCCCCATCATCGACACGTTCTCGGCCATCGTCAGGCGCGGGCGCGCGCACGTCAGCATCGGCCACGCCGACAAGGGCCACATCCACCACCGCCTGCTGAACGAGGGCTTTGACCAGCGCCAGACGGTCCTGGTCATCTACGCGTGGACCGCGCTTCTGTGCCTGGGCGCCATCCTGATGACGCAGGTGCGCGTGGTGCCCCGCATCATCATCTTCTTTGTGCTTATCATCGCGTCCGCCATCATCGCGGCGCGCCTGCAGCTGTTCCGCCCGGTGCTTTTGCACCACTACGACCCAAAGACCGGCGAGGACGAGCTCGTGTGCCCCCAGGACCCCGAGTTCAAGGAAGAGGAGAAGCGCCAGGTCGAGCACCACGACCAGCAGTAGCGCCCCTCTGGGCCTGACGAGGTAGCTGCTGTGGGCATCTGCCATGTGCGCGGAGCTACGTCGGCACGGTGACGATGGTTGAGCCCCGTCCCCTTGAACACCCTTGAACACGCATAAAAGAAGGACGCTCGCATCAGCGGGCGTCCTTTTGAGTTCGAGCTATGTCGGCGCAAAGACCGAGAGCTACTCGGCGGCCTCCAGGGCCTTCTTTGCGACGGCTGCCAGGTCTGCGAAGCCCTGGGCGTCCTCGTAGGCGATCTGAGCCAGAACCTTGCGGTCCAGGTCCACGCCGGCCAGCTTCAGGCCGTGCATGAACTTGCTGTAGGACAGGTCGTTCATGCGGGCAGCGGCGTTGATGCGCTGAATCCACAGGGAGCGGATGTCGCGCTTCTTGTTCCTGCGATCACGGTACTGGTACTGCAGGGAGTGGCGAGCCTGCTCCTTCATGCCACGGAAGGTACGAGAGCTGGTGCCGTAATAACCCTTGGTGAGCTTGACCAGCGTCTGACGCTTCTTGCGGCCAGCCATTGCGCGCTTAACACGTGCCATTAAAAATCAACTCCTCAATCAAAAAATTCAATGACGCGTGCGCGCCTACTTGCCCATGCGCTGGGAAACGACCTTGGCATCCGACTTGCAGAGGGTGGTCTCCTGACGGAAACCACGAATGCGCTTGGGGGACTTCTTGGTTAGGATGTGGCTCTTGTATGCCTTGGCACGCATGATCTTGCCGGTGCCGGTGCGGCGGAAGCGCTTTGCCGTACCCTTATGGGTCTTCATCTTGGGCATAACTTAGTTCTCCTTCTGATCGTCCTTGTTCACACCGTCGTCCTGCGGGAGCTTGTCGAAGGCGCCCTTGATGGGAGCGACGAGCATGTGCATGTTGCGGCCTTCCATCTTTGGCTGCGACTCGACAGTAGCGTACGGCTTCAAATCGTTCGCAAGACGCTCGAGCACGTTCAAGCCCTGCTCGGGGTGAGCCATCTCTCGACCGCGGAACATGATGGTGACCTTCACACGCGCGCCCTTGCGCAGGAAGCGCATGACGTGGTTCTTCTTGGTCTCGTAGTCGCCCACATCGATCTTTGGGCGAAACTTCATCTCCTTGACCTCGACCTTGACCTGCTTCTTGCGAGCGGCCTTGGCCTTGCGATCCTGCTCGTACTTGAACTTGCGGTAGTCCATGACCTTGCACACGGGAGGCTCTGCGTTCGGGGCAATCTCCACGAGGTCAAGGTTCTGGTCGTTGGCGATGCGAAGGGCATCGCGCACGCCAAAGAGTCCAAGCTGCGATCCATCGACGCCGATGAGGCGGCAGGTACGGGCAGTGATTTCCCCGTTGACGCGGGGGCCGTCTTTCTTCGCTATTGTCGGACACCTTCCCTTCGGTACGGCGCAAAGCGCCGCGACATGAAAAACTCCCACGCCTTTGCAGCACTGGGAGACAACCTCACCCGAAGGCGAGCCAACATATAGCTAGTTTGTCTGACCAGGCAGCTGCCGAAGGCGCCGCGTAGGTGGGGACCAACCTCGTCCCGCTTTGCACTTACACAAGAAGTAATAATAGGGCCTCGCTGGAATCCATGCAAGCGTGAATGCGGAATTGACCTGCACCCACGTACCCTCCACACCAGCGCGTCCGCGCCCAAGGGGCCAGATCGGTCGAAGCGTTCGTACCAGTGTGGCCGCATGCCACGCTACGGCAAGAAGGACCACCTCAAGCAGTGTCTTCGCATAAAAAAGGGCCCGGTTTCCCGAGCCCTGCGAGTTCGTGGTACCGGCGGTGGGGGTCGAACCCACACCCTGTTGCCAGGAGCAGATTTTGAGTCTGCCGCGTCTGCCATTCCGCCACGCCGGCAAAGCGTCACGCGTCAAAGCCGCGCGCATGGGTGCAGTCTATCACATGAGCGCAGGCGGCCACCCGAGATTACGCTGACGGCAGCGATTCCGCTAGCGCGGGAACGTGGGGTTCGTCTGGAGCTCGTGGCGCATGTTCGTGATGGGGCCATGGCCGCACAGAAGCACGGTGTCGGGAGGGATTACCTGGCACAGGCGAGCCAGCGTCTGTTGCATGGCCTGGGGGTCTCCCCCGTCCAGGTCGGTGCGGCCGCACGAGCCGGCAAAGATGGTGTCGCCCACGAAGGCGACCCCGTCCCCCAGAAGCACGATGCCACCTGGCGTGTGACCGGGGGCGGCAAACACCTGCAGCGTGGCGGACCCCACCTGTACCTGGTCGCCCTCCGACAGAAGCCTCTGCGGCTGGGGCGCGTCCTCGCTGGCCCAGCGGGAGTTCTGCGTGGCGTGCGTGGCCAGGTCCACGTCGGCAGCGTTCATGGCGAACGGCGCCCCCGTGGCCTTCTGCAGCTGCACCACGCCACTGACGTGGTCGCCGTGGCCGTGCGTGGCCACGATCAGGCTGACGTGCACGTCCTTCAGCTGGTCGGCTATCTTTTGGCCGGCGTCTCCCGGATCCACCACCATGGCCTCGCCGTCGCAGACGTACGCATAGCAGTTGGTCTGGATGGGACCCACCACGAAGTGCCTGACCTCGGGCTTCGAAGTCGCGTCCTGCCGCGTGCTCTCCTGGGCCATGCTAGACCCTCCTTCTCATCTCGTTGCCGCCCTCGCCGGGCATGATGCGGCGGGCGTCGAACACCGAGGGCACGTGGCTGACCGACGTCAGAAGCGTGTCCAAAAGGCTGGCGTCCGATATGGCCACAAGGAAGCGCAGGCGCGCCACGCCCTGCTTGCTGGTCTGCGTCGCGGCCGAAAGGATGTTGGCGCCGGCGTCGTTGATGGCTATGGTGACGTCCTTCAGGAGCCCCATGCGGTCTGTGGCCTCCACCACGATCTCCACCTGGAACTCCGTGGCGCCCGAGGTGTCCCACTGGACGTCGATCATGCGCTCGGGGTGCTTCATCAAGCTCTTCACGTTGGGGCAGTTCGCACGGTGCACCGACACGCCTCGCCCGCGCGTGACGAAGCCCACTATCTCGTCGCCTGCCACGGGGTTGCAGCAGTGCGCCAGGTGCACCAGCAGGTCCGGGTCGCCCGTCACGATGACGCCGTAGTTCGTGCGCTTGCGCTCGGGCGAGCGGTGCGTCGTGCGCTGCGACACGCCGGTGGGGTGCAGGGGCTTGTCCTCGGCTATGGCCGTAGCGCGGGCCTCTTCCTCCTCGGCCGCCTTCTGGGCTGCCGCTATCTGCTCGGGCGTGCCCTCCTCCAGGATGGCCTGGATGCGGTTGGCCACCTGCTTCTCGGAGACCTTGCCGTTGTAGATGCCCTGGAACAGGTCGTCGCTCGTGCGCACGTCGAACGCCTCGAGCACGCGGTCGATGGCCTTGACCGTCCTGGGCGTCGAGATGCCATAGCCCCTCTTGCGCAGCTCGCGCGCCAGCTGGGCGCGGCCCTGCTCGGCGTCGCTGGCCTTCGTCACCGTGCTGAAGTACTTGCGTATCTTCGAGCGCGCCGAGGGCGTGACGGCGATGTTCATCCAGTCGCGCGAGGGGTGGGAGTTCTTGTTTGTCAGGATCTCGACGCGGTCGCCGGTCTGCAGCTTGTAGGTCAGGGGCACCACCGAGCCGTTGACCTTCGCGCCGACGCAGTGGTTGCCCACCTCGGTGTGCACCGAGTAGGCGAAGTCCAAAGGCGTCGAGTCGCGGCGCATGCTCATGACCTCGCCCTTTGGGGTAAAGACGAAGATCTCGCCCTCGAACAGGTCTACGCGCAGGCTGTTGAGGAACTCGTGCGGGTCGTCAATCTCGGTCTCGCTGACCCAGTCCAGGCTGCGGCGGATGTAGTTGATCTGCGAGTCGACCATCTTGTCGTCGCGCGACATCTGGCCCTCGGAGTTGCCGGACTTCTTGTACAGCCAGTGGGCGGCGATGCCGTACTCGGCCTGCTCGTGCATCTGCTGCGTGCGGATCTGGATTTCGATGGGCCGGGCCTCGGGGCCTATGACCGTGGTGTGCAGCGACTGGTAGCCGTTGGCCTTCGGCATGGCGATGTAGTCCTTGAAGCGCCCGGACAGCGGGTGCCACAGCGTATGCACGGCGCCCAGGACCGAGTAGCACTCCCCTACGGTCTGGGTGATGACGCGCAGCGCTATGAGGTCGTAGATCTGGCTGAACTCCATGCCCTTGCGCTTCATCTTTTGGTAGATGGACCACAGGTGCTTGGGCCTGCCGGCTATCTGGAAGTGGTTCAGGCCCACGCGCACCAGCTCGTCCGAGAGGGTCTTTATGGCCTCCTCGGTGTTCTGCTCGCGCTGGGCGCGCGTTTCTTGCACCATGCGGGCAATGCGCTGGTACTCCTCGGGATACAGGTAAAAGAAGGACAAATCCTCCAGCTCCCACTTTATGGAGCTCATGCCCAGGCGGTCGGCCAGCGGCGCGTAGACGTCCATGGTCTCGCGCGCCTTGAACAGGCGGCGGTCGGGGGGCAATGCTGCCAGGGTGCGCATGTTGTGCAGGCGGTCTGCCAGCTTGATGATGACCACGCGGATGTCCTTGGACATGGCCAGGAACATCTTGCGCAGGTTTAGCGCCTGCTTCTCGTCCATGGAGGCCACCTGGATGGACGTCAGCTTCGTCACGCCGTCCACCAGCTCGGTCACGGTCTCGCCGAACAGCTTCCTCAGGTCGTCCAGGGTGGCGGGCGTGTCCTCCACGGTGTCGTGCAAAAGCGCGGCGCAGATGGAGTCTGCGTCCATGTGCAGGTCCTTCGAGAGGATCAGGGCTACCTCGACGGGGTGGTTGATGTACGCCTCGCCGGAGCGACGCTTCTGGTTTCTGTGGAACTGCGCCGCGAAGCGGTAGGCGTGCTGGATGCGCTCGCAGCTTTGGGGGTCCAGATAGGCGGCACAGGCCGACTGCAGCAGACGGTAGTTGTCTGCGTCGGGAATCGCGCCTTCGCTCTGGGACTCTCGGGCAGGCTTGTCTTCCGTTGTCATGGCTGCTCCCCTCCCTCTGGGTTTTCTAGTTCTCCACAATACGCCCAAAAGAGGGAGTTATGGGCCTATTTATTCTGCTGAGCATCTCCTGAGGCCTGGAGGACAGCGCCCAGTCGCAGAAAGACGAGAACTCCTCGCGCAGGCGCGCCCCCTCCAGGAAGCGGATGGAACTGTCCAGGTCCACGTGGGCGGGCGACGGGGTCATGCTGATGGTGCGGGCGCTGCCAAAGCCCTGCACGCGCAGAAGCCCTAGCTCGCGGAAGATCGAGATGCCGCAGGACACCGTGCGCTCGTCCACGCGCGTGCAGGGGTTCAGGTCCAGCGCCGCCTGCGCTATGTCGGCGTTCGCCAGGCGGAACTCCGCCAGCCCGTCGGGCGTCTGGGACGTGGCGCGGCTGCGCGCTATGGTCATGAGCGTGCGATACAGGGTAGCCAGCTCGTCGCGGGAGGGCGCGGCGCCCGAGAGGATCCTCTCGTTCACGCGCGCGTCTCGGCTGCCGAACAGCAGGTACACGCTGGCGGGCTTGCCGTCGCGCCCCGCGCGGCCGCTCATCTGGTTGAACTCGATGGAGCCCAGGGGCATGTGGTACAGCAGCACGTTGCGGATGTCGGGCAGGTTCACGCCCTCGCCGAACGCGCTGGTGCTGACGATGCACGTCAGCGTGCCGTCGCGAAACGCCGACTCCACGCTGGCGCGGTCCGCCCTGGTGAGGCCCGCGTTGTAGAACGCGATGCGGTGTCCCAGGTCGGGTATGTCGCGGCGCAGCATGCGGGCCAGAGACACCGACTGCTCGCGCGAGTTCACGTACACGACGCTCTTCTGCCCGCTGGCCACCACCGACACCAGGGCGGCCTCGCGCTCGCGCAGGTCGCGCAGGTCGCGCAACGTCAGGTTCTGGCGCACGGAGCGGTCCACCACCACGTCGTCGGGCTTGATGGAGCACAGCTGGCAGATGTGGCGCGCCACCGGCGTGGGGGCAGTGGCGCTGACCGCCAGGACCGTGGGGTCTCCCAGGCGATGCAGAACCTGGGGCAGCTGCTCGTAGGCGTCGCGGCCGCCGCCCTGCGAGGAGCCCGCATGGTGCGCCTCGTCCACCACGACGAAGCCCACCCTGCCGCCGCGCGCAAAGCGCGCGCAGTGTATGGCCAGAAACTCCGGGGTGGTCAGGATGACGTCGGCCCTGCCCTCCGCCAGCGCGCCGAAGGTGTCGTCGCGCTCCTCCAGGGGCGTCTCGCCCGTCAGGGTGCGCACGTGCAGGCCCAGGGGACCCAGCGCCTCCTGCAGGTGGTACAGCTGGTCTGCCACCAGGGCGCGCAGCGGGTACACGAACACGCTGGCCTTGCCGTGCAGGATGGCCTCGCGCGCTGCGTGCACGTGGAATATGAGGGACTTCCCCCTGCCCGTGGCCATGACGCACAGGGTGTTGTGGCCGTCGCGCAGAAGCTCCAGCGCCTGGCGCTGCGCGGGCAAAAAGTCGTGGTCGCCTATCATGCGGGTGCGCAGGCCATCGGTCAGCTGGTCGTAGCCCAGGCTCGCCAGCTCATCCTTGCGGCGCAGGTCTGCGTCGGGCTGGGCCGGGCCGTCCGCTTTCGCCACGGCGCCCTCGGTGGCAGGCTGTCCCGCCTGCTGCGCCGGCCTCCTGCACACCTCGACGCCCAGGTACGACGAGCCCTCGGAGGGGCAGGCGCCCACCACCGTGGCCACGTACTCCGTGCCCGCGTCCATCAGCGGCGCCAGCACGTTGGCGATCTGCCTGCGCAGATAGCCCACCCTGGTGCCGTCGGGCGCCAGCAGCGCCACGAGGCACTCCTGGTCGGGCCCCGCCTGCACGGTGTCCGCCTGGTGCTGCATGCGCAGCGTCTGCCCCGCGCTCAGCGATCCCGTGGCCTTGGCGTCCGGCATGCCCACCACACGTGTAAAGAAGCTGGTGGCGTCCGCTATGCCCGCATACTCGTCGCGCGACAAGATTTCGTCCGTGTGCGCGAACAGCCGGGCGGACAGCGATGCGTCGCACGACGCGTCCTTCGCGTCTCGAAACAGGATGTCCTTCACCATGAGCTTTGGCTTCGTGCGGCCCTGCCAGGTCTCGTTGACCGCGTCGAACACCAGGTCGACGGCACCCTCGTAGTCGCTGGCGCGCTCGATGTCGGGCGTGCGAAACATGATGGCCGGCACGCTGCAGACGCCGTTCGTGGCCAAGAAGCGCAGGTGGTTGCCCGAATAGCCCACCCTGGAGCGGTTGCGCATGAGCACGCCGCGCACGCCAAAGAGGGGCTTCTTGTTTCCCTGGCCAAAGGGCTGCATGGCCTCCAGCGAGGCAATGTTGGCCATCGTGACCTCGCCCAGGCTCACGAGGGCGGCCACCTCGCCGCGGTCCTCGAACTGCTCGGCGGGCAGCCGGTCCATGACTTCCTCCAGGCGCTGGCGAAATGCGTCCAGGTTCTCGACGTCGCAGGTGACGCCCACGGCGCCCGCATGCCCGCCAAAGCGCACCAGGAGGTCAGAGCACTGCTCGACCGCGTGAAAGAGGTCCACCGTGCCCACGGAGCGGCCCGAGCCGCGCGCCACGCCGTCCGAGATGGAGAACAGTATGGTGGGCACGTGGTACTTGTTTACGATGCGGCTGGCCACGATGCCCTTCACGCCCTCGTGCCAGCCCTCGCCGCCCACCACGATGACGCGGCCGCCCTTGTAGGAGGCGTCCAGCTTTGCCATGGCCTGCTCGGTCAGCTCGGCCTCGATCTCGCGGCGCTCGTTGTTTATCTGCTCCAGCTTCCCAGCCAGGACCGCCGCGTCGGCGGGGTCGTTCGTCAGCAGCAGGTCGAAGGCCAGGTCGGTGGAGCCCATGCGCCCCGCCGCGTTCAGCCGCGGAATGAGCGAGAAGGGCAGCGAGTCGGAGGTCACGGTCGCAAGGTCGATGCCCGCCGTGGCCGCCAGCGCCACCAGGCCGGGACGGCTGGTGTGGCGCATCTGATGGATGCCGTCAGCCACGAGCGCGCGGTTCTCGTCCTGCAGCACCATCATGTCGGACACCGTGCCCAGCGTGGCCAGCTCGGTGTAACGGCGCCAGTAGTCAGGCTCTCCCCGCCTGCGGCCCAGCTCGCACACCAGCTTCAGCGCCACGCCGGCGCCCGCCAGGTCGCGCGAGGGGCAGTCCGCCTCCAGCTTGGGGTCGGTCACGGGGACGCCCTGGGGCACGAGGTCGCCCGGCTCGTGGTGGTCGGTCACCACGACGTCGATGCCCTGCTGCAGAAGCCACGCCACCTCGTGCGCCGAAGCGATGCCGTTGTCCACGGTCACGATGAGGCTGGGGTGCGACCCCTCGATCACGCGGGTCAGCGCCTCGCGCGAGAGGCCGTAGCCCTCGCCGAAGCGGTTGGGGATATAGGGAGCCACGACGCCGCCGAAGTGGCGCAGCGCCAGCGTCAGCAGGCAGGTGGACGACATGCCGTCCACGTCGAAGTCGCCAAAGATGGCGATCTTCTCGCCGTCGCGCAGGGCTTGGTCCACGCGGTCAGCGGCCTGGGACATCCCGGGGATGTCCAGCGGGTCGTGCCAGTCGCGCTCCAAAGACGGCGTCAGGAAGCGCTGCGCCTGCTCCGCGGTCTTGATGCCGCGCGCCGCCATGACGCGCGCGACGAGGGGCGAGACGTTGCAGGACTTCTGCAGCAAGCGCTCCACCCGAACGTCTCTGGGCAGCAACTCCCAGCGCCTGTTGTCCTTCAGTCCCGACATGCGTCTCGCCCCTCGATGAGCTAGAAATCCTATGCCATGCGCCTGGCCACGGGCCCCCTACTCCTGGGAGTCCCGGCTGGCGTCGCTTTGCGAAACGGCCTCCACGCGCGTGGCGCCGGCGGCCTCGCCGTACTTGCGCTCCAGCTTGGCCCACTTGGGCTCGCGGGTCTTCCAGATGGACAGCAGGGGCGATGCCACAGCAAAGCTGGAGTAGGTGCCCAGCATCTCGCCGATCAGCATGGCGAACGCGAAGTCCTTCAGCGTGGAGCCGCCCATGGCCAGCATGCAGATCACGGGCACCAGCGTCGTGATGGTCGTGTTGATGGTGCGGACGATGACCTCGTTGATCGAGAAGTTCGCAATCTGGTAGTACGTCTTGTGGACGCCGTCGTTCAGCTGGCGCGCGTTCTCGTCGATGCGGTTGAACTCGACCACCGTGTCGTACAGCGAGAAGCCCATGATGGTCAGAAGCGCCGCCACCACGTTGGGCGTCACCGGCGTCTGGGTCCACGCGTACACGCCCAGCGTGATCAGCAGGTCGTGCAGCAGGGCCACGACGGCCGTCAGCGACATCTTGAACTCGTAGCGGATGGTGACGTAGGCGATGATGGCCAGGATGGCGACGCCGAAGGCCAGAAGCGACGAGCGCGTGGTGTTGGCGCCCCAGTCGGGACCGATGGTGGTCACCGTGTAGTCCTCGCCGGTGAGGCCCAGGGAGTCGGCGGCCGTGGCCGCGTGCTCGTTTGCGGTGTTGGGATCGGTGGTCTCGGTGCGCACCAGGAATCCGGACGTGCCGTTGGTCTGGCTGGTCTGGACCACGGGGTTCTCCTCGCCGGCCGACACCAGGGCGTCGCGCATCTGCTCGATGGTGATGCTGCCGGTGTTCGAGAAGTCTATCTCGGTGCCGCCCTTGAACTCGATGCCAAAGACCAGCCCGCGGAACACCAGACCCACGATGGCCAGGATCACCAGCACCAGCGACACGCTGAGCATCTGCTTGCGATGCGGGATGAACGCTATCTCGTGCTTGAAGTGGCTACGCATTGCGGACACCTCCCTCCTCGGTCGAGGCAGGCATGGCCTGCTGGCCGTCCTGCTGCGCCTGGGCGGCCTTCTGCGCCGCAGCCACCTTGCGCGCCTGCGCCTCGTCCAGGTCGTAGTCGACGCCCCAGAACTTCGGGTGGCGCTGGATGGTGCCCAGGGCCAGAAGCCTCAGGGCCGGAGCCTTAAAGCAGAACATGGTGACCACGTCGCAGGCCACGCCCAAAGCCAGGGTCAGGCCGAAGCCCTTGACCGAGCCCACGGCGACGAAGAACAGCGCCAGTGCGGTGACCAGGGTCACGATGTCGGCGTCCAGAGACGTGCGGATGCCGTGCTTCGCGCCCGAGACGGACGCGTTCTTCACCGTGCGTCCCATGCGTATCTCCTCGCGGAAGCGCTCCAGCACCAGGATGGAGGAGTCGGCGGCGGAGCCCGTGGTCAAAACGACGGCCGCCAGGCCGGGCAGCGTCAGTGAGTAGTAGCCGAAGTGCGACAGCAGCGCCAGAAGGCCCAGGTACAGGATGGCGAACACCGCCAGCGAGCCCATGGTCAGAAGGCCCAGTCCGCGGTAGAAGAAGAACAGGTACACGACCACGATGGCCACGCCCACGCAGATGGCGATGATGCCCTGCTGCAGCGAGTCCTGGCCCAGCGTGGGGCCGACGACGCGGCTCTCGGAGTAGGTCAGCGTCACCGGCAGCGAGCCGGAGTCCAGCACGGTCTTCAGCGACTGGGCGTCGTCGTACGAGAAGTTGCCCGTGATGGATACCTTGCCGCCCGTGATCTCGCTCTGAACGGCGGGTGCGGACTTCACGACGCCGTCCAGCACGATGCAGATGCGGCCGTTCGTGGGGGCCAGCTCCTTCGTGACCTCGGCGAACTTCTGCGCACCCTCGTCGTTGAACGTGACGTTCACGGCGTAGGAGCCGCTGCTGGAGCTGGAAGACTGGTCCACCGATGTGTTGGTGATGGACGAGCCGTCCAGGAAGGCCGTGTAGGTGCCCTCCTCCAGCTGCACGTCCTCGGTGCCGGCGTTCAGCTTTGCGAGGGCGTCGGCGTCGCCAATCTGGTCCATGCGCACGAACTCGATGTGGCCGGTCTGCCCGATGGTGGACACGGCGTCATCGGCGTTCGTGGCGCCGGGAATCTGCACCAGGATGGAGTTGGTGCCCTGCTGCTGCACCGTGGCCTCGGAGGCGCCCAGCGAGTTCACGCGCTGCTGCACGATCTGCGTGGCCTCGCTCATCTCGTCCGAGGACGGCGTGGAGCCGTCGGACTTGGTGGCGGTCATGATGACCGACACGCCGCCCTGGATGTCCAGGCCCTGCGTGATGCGCTCGCCCACCGGGGTAAAGCCGAACACGCAGACCGCCAGCACCACCACAAGTACCACCAGCGTCGAGATGTAGCGGCGTCGGTCGGCGCGCATGCGCCTGCTCTTTCGCTTGGGCCTGGCAGCCGAGTCGGACTCGTGGTTCACGCTGGCGTTCCAGCGGTCCACGCCCGTCCGCTCCTCCTCTGCCTCGTGGGCCCCCTTCTTTCGAGCCATATAGCCATCCCTCGTCCAGTAGGGCGGCAGCGCCGCCCAAGTTGCACACGTAACCCCGACATTATAGGGGGCCGCGTGGCGCCGGACGCAAATGACACCAAATCCCCGACACAAAGGCGCGAGGGGCTAATGCCCTTCTTACCAGTCCTTTGCGGCGGGAAGGTCCATCCAGTCGCGCACGAAGGAGCCGTAGGTGCCATCGATGATGGCCTGGCGCGCCCGCCTCATGAGGTCCAGCAGGTAGTACAGATTGTGCAGGGACAAAAGGATGCTGCCCACCATCTCCTTCTGGCGCACGAGGTGGTGTATGTAGGCACGGGTGTAGCCGCCCTGGCACACCGGGCAGGTGCAGTCGCTGTCCAGCGGTCCGTGGTCGTGCGCGAAGCGCGCGTTCTTCAGGTTCAGCCTGCCCTCGCTGCTGAAGGCGGAGCCCATCCGGGCCGTGCGCGTGGGCAGCACGCAGTCGAACATGTCGATGCCGCAGGCCACGCCGCGCACCAGCGTGGTGGGGTTGCCCACTCCCATGAGGTAGCGGGGCTTGTCCTTGGGCATGTAGTCGGCCACCAGGGGCTCCAGCGTTCGAAACATGGTCTCGTGGTCCTCGCCCACCGAGTAGCCGCCTATGCCGTAGCCGGGGAAGTCGCCGGCGTCCAGCAGGTAGTGCAGGCTGCGCAGGCGCAGGTCCATGTGCATGCCGCCCTGCACGATGCCAAAGAGTGCCTGGTCATGACGGGTGTGCGCCTGCCAGCAGCGGCGCGCCCAGCTGCCTGACAGCTCGACGGCGCGCTCCACGAACGCGCGGGACGCCGGATAGCCGGCGCACTGGTCCAGCTGCATCACAATGTCGGCACCAAGCTTCTGGGCTATGGCCATGTTCTGCTCGGGGGTCCACGTGACGTAGGAGCCGTCGTAGTCCACGGCCCTGAACGTGACGCCGTCCTTGGTCAGCTTTACGTTGTCCGCGTGGCTGAACACCTGGAAGCCGCCCGAGTCGGTCAGGATGGGGCCGTGCCACTGCATGAACTCGTGCAGGCCGCCCATCTCCTGGATGAGGTCGGCACCCGGGCGCATGGCGCAGTGGTAGGTGTTGGCCAGGATGATCTTTGCGCCGATCTGCGTCAGCTGCGGGGGCAGGATGCCCTTCACGGTGGCCTTCGTGCCCACGGGCATGAATATGGGCGTTGGGACGTCGCCGTGGGGCGTGTGCAGCACGCCGGCGCGCGCATGGGTCTGGGGGTCGACGGCCACGATGTCGTACGAGAACCACGGCCTTCCGTCCGGTGCCGTCATCGGTGCCATGTTGGCGTAGGACTGCTCGTCCTGTGCGTTGTTCGAAACCAAGGAAACCCCCATCCATCGCGGCGTCCGGCCAGAAGCACGTCGCGCTTGTGTCTATAGGCTCGCGGAAAGCCGGCGCCCAAGGGCGCGGCGCGCAACCGCTGGCGTTGTCTGGCCTGCGCCGCTATGCCAGCAGGTTCTGCCTGATCCACGTGGCGACGCCGTCGTTTTGTATGGTGTCGCACACGTCGGTGGCGCGGGCCTTCACCTGGTCCATGGCGTTGCCCATGGCCACGAAGCGGTCTGCCGCCTCCATCATGGGCAGGTCGTTGCCGCCGTCGCCGAACGCCACCCTGCGGTGGCGGTCGACGCCCACCATGCGCCCCAGAAGGTCGACGCCGGTGCCCTTCGTGACGCCCGCGCCTGTGATCTCCAACTCGCCGTACTCCATCACGGCGACCTCGAGCGCGCCGGTGGCGACCAGCCTGTCGCGGGCCTCCTCCACCTGCTGCACGCGGCAGCCCATCTTTTCGACACCGTCCTGGGCCCTGCGCACGTAGGGCACCACGGAGCGGACCGCCCTGAAGTGGGTGCTCTTCTCCATGCTGACGATCTTTTGGATGGCGTCCAGGCGGCCGCGCAGGCCCTTTGCCTGGGACACCACCTTCATGCCGCGAGACATCATGTACGAGCTGCCGCTGCGGTCGCGGTAGGCGCGCGGGCCGGTGAACATGTTCCACGAGGGGCGCAGGTCGCGCAGCCGGTCGATGTTGCGCAGGGCCTGCTGGCGGCTCATGGGGCGTCTCAGCACCACCTGGCCGTCGTGGTCCAGGATCGCCGCCCCGTTGGAGCACACGTAGTAGTCCATCACCTGCGCACCGCGCAGGGCGCTGTTTATCATGCAGATGGGGCGCCCGGAGCACACCGCCAGCACGTAGCCGGCCTGGCGTGCGTCGCGCAGGGCGTCCATGACGCGCTGCGAAACGTAGAGCCCGTCCTGCAGAATGGTCCCATCCAGGTCAAACAGCAAAAGCCCAGCGCGTCGAACGCGCTGGGCACAAATTCCGGAACCGGATGTGGATGTACGACTACTCGCCAAAGCCGCTGTCAACGAGGGCAACGAGGGCGTCGAGAGCCTGCTGCTCGTCGGGGCCGTCGCAAGCGATCTCGACCTTGGTGCCGGAAGCCATGCCGGCAGCCAGGATCATCATGATGGACTTGGCGTTCACGGGAGCGCTGCCCTTGTCGACGTCACGGATGGTGACGGAGGACTGGTACTTCTTTGCCTCGGTCACAAACACGGAAGCGGGACGCGCGTGAAGACCAGTGGCGTTGACGATGGTCGTCTGCTTAGAAACCATGATGGGGACTCCTTAGACTTTTGCTCCTCGTACGGCGGGGACAACCCCCGACTACCTTCATAAATCCTAACCAATATTCCGGAAATATCAAACAGGGTTTTACGCAAAAGCGCAGATATCCGTTAAGCGTCGCGAAATCGCGGGGGCGCGGCATGTTTTTCGAAAGCCGGGCGGCCAGGGCGCGCCCGTGAAGGCTGTTTTCGTTCTGTCGTTTCCCCGTTTCGCAGAAGGCGTAAGCGCGCGGAAATAGCCCGTGGTGTATGGTCTATCCACGGGTCTGCGCACCTGTGCAGCCATACGAGAGGAGCAATCCATGTTTCGCAAGTCGGCCGACGACACCGCCGAGTTTCCCGTACAGCCCGCCCAGGAATCCGGGCACGCACAGCCGGGGTCCCAGTCGCGCCGACGGGGCTTCAAGCGTCAGCCCGAAGCTCAGGCGCAGCCTGAAAGCGCCCAAAGCGCATCGGCGGGCGTAGCAAACAAGTCGGCCAACGGCACCTCTCCCGCACAAAACGCAGGCAAGAAGGACGGGCAGGCCGACACCCCCAACGCAAAGCAGAAGCTGTCCGCCAGCGCCACGGGCGCGCTGAAGGGGGCCTCCGGCGCGGCGAAGGGCGCGGGCAGGTCCATCCTCAGCGGCTACAGCGCGTTTCGCTCGGTGCACCGCGCGTCAAAGAGCTACTCGACCGCCACGTCCGAGCTGAAGAGCCTGACACAGATGCTGGGCGACGACCGCGACCTTCTGGCCCACCGCGAGCAGGTGGAGCACGACTACCCCACCATTATGCAGAAGCAGGGGGCCGAGGTGCGCGCCGCAAAGGCCGCCGAGGACCGCGCCCGCCGCAGGGCCGAGGCCCTCAGGCGCGAGCGTGCCGACATAGCAAAGAAGCTGAAGGAGCTCAAGGGCGCCAACGAGCAGAAGCTGCGCCCGTACCGCGAGCTCATGGAGACCTCGCGCGGCCGCTCCGACGACGCGGCGCGCCAGCTGGCTGACGCCCGCCGCACGCTGAAGGCCGCCGAGCAGCGCATGACCGAGGAGACCAAGCGGCGCGACCAGCGCATCTCGGCCGCCAACCACGAGGTGGACAGCGCGCAGGAGCGCCTGCGCCGCACCCAGGACAACCTGTCCATGCTGAAGGCCGACACCGCCAGCTCGCCCAGCCTCGTCAGCAAGGCCCAGGCGGAGGTGCAGGCCGAGAGGTCGCACGTAGACTCGGCCCGTCAGAACGTGACCCAGGTGACGAAGGAGTCCCAGGAGGCCGTCGACATCGCCCAGAGGAACCTGTTCGACCAGCAGAAGGAGACCTCCGACGCCGAGCGCGCCGCCACCACGGCAAAGGCCGAGGCCAACAGCCGAAAGACCGAGTACGAGTCCCTGTACAAGGAGGCGTCCGCGGCCGAGAAGAAGCTCGAGGACGCCATGAAGGAGCGCGACGACAAGGCCGGCGAGGCCGACAAGGCGGCCGACGCGGCAAAGGCCCGTGCCGACGCCGCCCAGGCCATCATCAACGAGGCCAACGACATCCACGACAACCCCGCCACGACCCGCGGCCTGCGCGAGCGCATCCGCAACGAGGAGCACGACGTGCAAAAGAAGCAGGCCGAGGTGGACTCGCTGGGCGAGGCCATGCAGGACCTGCGCCAGTCCACCCGCAAGGCGCGCGTGCTGTTCGCCCTGGTGGCCATCGTGGTCGTGGCGCTGGTCATCGTGGCCCTGTGGTACTTCGCCATGCCGCACTAGGCCTGGGCTCGCCTGCCCCAAGCGCATTCTGCCCGGCCAAGTTCTTCTTGGCCAACAAATGAGGCTGCCGCCGCATCCGTTGTCAGATGCGACGGCAGCCTCTTTGGTGGACTCGCTTGCTCCATTGTTGGCTCCCCCATCGGTGCCCCGCAAGGGCCCGATGGCAAGAAGAGCTACTGGATCAGCATGGCGTCGCCGAAGCTGAGGAAGCGGTAGCGCTGCCGTATGGCCTCGCTGTAGGCGGCCATGATCTGCTCGCGCGTGGCCAGGGCGCTGACCAGCATCATCAGCGTGGAGCGCGGCACGTGGAAGTTCGTGATGAGGGCGTCCACCACGTGGTACGTGGAGCCGGGCATGAGGTACAGGTTCGTCGTGGCGTCGCGGCGCTCGACGATGTCGCCCTTGCCCAGCGTGCGGGCGCTGTCCGGCGCGTCCTCGAAGCGGCGCGCCACGACGGGCGTGCTCCAGGCGGGGGCGTCCGGGTCGAAGGCGCTCTCTAGCGAGCGCACCGACGTGGTGCCCACCGCTATGACGCGGTGCCCGGCCTCCTTCGTGGCGTGCACGGCGTCGACCACGGACTGTGGAACGTGGTAGCGCTCGGTGTGCATGACGTGCTTCGTGGGATCGTCCTCGGTCACCAGGCGGAACGTGTCGATGCCCACCTCCAGCTCGACTGTGGTCCAGCCCACGCCCATCTGGCGGATGCGGTCGATCAGCTGCGGCGTGAAGTGCAGGCCGGCCGTGGGCGCCGCCGCGGAGTGCTCCTCGTGCATGGCGTAGACGGTCTGGTACTTCTCGGGGTCGCCCTCGTACTTCGTGATGTAGGGAGGCAGGGGCACGTGGCCCGCCTTGTGCATGGCCTCGTCCAAAGACAGGCCCTCGGCCGGGGTGTAGCGCACCAGCCTGCCGCCGCGGTTGTCGTCCAGGAAGTCCAGGATCTCGCCGGTCAGGACCACCGGGGCGCTCATGGGCGCGTGGGCCCCGCCGGGGCGGTACTCAATGACGGCGCCCGGCTTCAGGCGCTTGCCGGGGTTCACCAGGCACTCCCACACGTGGCCCATCGGGTCCAGGTCCTCGCGGCGCTTCAACAGCAGCGTCTCGGAGACGCCGCCGGTCTGGCGCTTGTGGCCCACCAGGCGGGCGGGCATCACGCGGGTCTTGTTTGCCACCAGAAGGTCACCGGGGTCGAGGTAGTCGACGATGTCGGTGAAGTGGCGGTGCTCCAGGCTGCCGTCATTGCGATTCAGCACCAAAAGCCTGCAGGAGTCTCGCGGCTCCGCGGGCTCCTGCGCTATGAGCTCGTCGGGCAGCGGGTAGTCAAAGTCATCGGTCTTCATGGACGAAGTGGTCCTCTCGCTAGTCGGCGCCAGCCTGCGGCGCCGCGTGTCCAAACGGCCACGATTATAGCCTCTGGCGCCTGCGCTCCTCTTTTGCGCGGCGGCGCTGGTCGCGGGTCTCGTGGCGCTCGATGGCCGCCTCGGCGGCCGAGAACCTGCACCCGCAGTAGTTCTGGCGATACATCCCCAGGCTGCGCGAGTCGCTCACCGACTCGGGATAGTGCGGCCTGAAGTCGCGCCACACCGGCGTCAGCCCGTAGTGCGGCGCCACGCCGAACAGCACGTCGTGGCACACGTCGAACAGCTGGTAGGGACTCACGACCAGCGTGGTGCTGATGTAGCGAAAGCCCAGCTGGGAGGCCGTTCGGCAGGCCTGCGCCAGACGCACTGCGTAGCAGGCGCGGCAGCGGGCCTCACGGTCGAAGCCGCGAGGGGCCACGCCCTTCTCCCATGCGTCGCGGTCATCTGCGGCCACCACCACGGGCACGTGGGCCACGTCGGCCGCCCAGGCCTTCAGGACCTCTAGCCTGTGGTCGTGCTCCTCAACGGGCTGGATGTTGGGGTTCGTCCAGATGATGGTGGGCTCGAAGCCCTCCTGGCGCAGGTACTTCACCGGCTCGAGGGAGCACGGGCCGCAGCAGGCGTGCAGTGCCAATGGAGTGACGGTCATGGAGTGCTCCCTTCGAGCGAGCGGGGGTATACAGACTAATGTATGGCGGACGCGCATGGCTGACGCCTTTGGCTGCCTTCGGGGCATATGCGGCATGCAGGCATGCGCTGGAGCCTTGGGCTTGCCGCAGGGAATGTTCGCACACGGCCCTGCCATGCCATCCGCTTGCGCAAAAAACACACGCCCAGGTGGCCGGCCACGCGTGTCGCCGGCGCACCGGGGGCTACCATAGCTGGAATCACCACTACGAAAGCGAGGTAATCGTGCGCGTACTGCTAGCAGAGGACAATGCCAGCCTGGCACGGGCCACCGCCGCCATCCTGAAGCACGGCGGATTCGAGGTGCAGGTGGTCGGCGACGGCGGACAGGCGCTTGACGCCCTCCAGGAGGGCGACTTCGACGCCGCCGTGCTGGACATCATGATGCCCGTGGCTTCGGGCCTGGACGTGCTGCGAGCGGTGCGCCGGCAGGGAAACCCCGTCCCCGTCCTTCTGCTGACGGCAAAGACCCAGGTGGAGGACAAGGTCGAGGGCCTGGACGACGGTGCCAACGACTATCTGACAAAGCCGTTCGACGCGCGCGAGCTCATCGCCCGTGTGAGGGCCATCGCGCGGCCCCGCTCGGGAGCGGCCGCAGACGTCGCCTGCGCCGACCTGACGCTGCACCCCTCCTCGCTGGAGGCCCGCTCGGAGCGCGGCTCGCTGCGCCTGGAACCCCACGAGTTCTCCCTGCTGCAGACGCTGTGCCTGGCACCGAACACGTCGTTTCAGGAGCGGCGCCTGGTGGACCGCGTGTGGGACGGCAGCGCCCCTGACGGCACGGTCAAGCTGTACGTGAGCTACCTGAACAGCAAGCTTTCCGCCATAGGCTCCACGCAGCGGATACAGAAGGCATCGGACGGAGGCTGGAGGCTGGAAGACCATGGAGCGGCGTCTTAGGGTTCAACTGGTAGCAACGGTGTTCATTAGCCTGGCGGTGCTTCTGAGCATCGTGACGCTGATCACGCGCTTCATCGACTCAGCTCGCATGGACAGCAACGCCGACGACATCCTGGAAATCATCATGCGCTACGACGGCAGCCTGCCGGATGACCTGTCGTTGCCCCAGACCGGCACGGCGACCGAGCCCTCGGAGGAGGCCACAAAGGAGGCCCGCTACTTCATCCTGCACGTGGACGACAGCGGCACCGTGGTCAGCTCGAACCTGGACTACACGACCCGCGTGACACAGCAGCAGGTGACGGAGTACGCCCAGCAGGCCCTCTCGCAGAAGTCCGAGAAGGGCTATGTGGACACGTTCCGTTTCCTCGTGCGCAAGGACGAGACGGGCAACGGCTACACCATCGCCTTCCTGGACCGGCAGAGGCAGATGGACACCCTGGCCTTCAGCGTGCAGTGGGAGGCCATACTGTCGCTGATAGCCGCACTGGCCCTGACGGGCATCGTGGCGCTGCTGTCAAAGCACATCGTGAAGCCCATCATCGACTCGCAGCGCAGACAGCGGCAGTTCGTGACCAACGCCGGCCACGACCTGCGCACGCCCGTCAGCATCATCTCGGCCGATGCGGACGTGCTGGCGCTGGACCTGGGCGAAAACGAGTGGCTCGACGACATAAAGAAGCAGGTCCGCATCATGACCGACCTTACCGAGAGCCTGGTCACGCTGGCAAAGGCCGGCGAGGGCGTGCAGCACGACGCCCAGGACGTCGACCTGTCGGACGTGGTCTCGCAGAGCGTGAAGGGCTTCGGTTCGCGCGCGCAGCTGGAGGGCCACCAGCTGGAGACCCAGGTGCAGGCGGACGTCCACGTGGCTGGCGAGCCCAGCTACCTGGAGCGCATGACGTCCCAGCTGGTGGACAACGCACTGAAGTACTCCACCGAGGGCACGCCCATCCAGGTGTCGCTGGGGCGCAAGGGGTCCCACGCGATTCTGGTCGTGCGCAACCAGGCCGACCACGTGGACCCCTCGGAGGTCAAGCACTGGTTCGACCGGTTCTACCAGTCCGACAAGGCGCGCACGCACAGCAAGGCAGGCTTCGGCATAGGCCTTTCGATGGTGGAGGCAGTTGCCGAGGCGCACGGCGGCAAGGTCGTGGGCGAGGCCACGCCCGACGGCAGCGCGGTCACCATCACCGTGACGCTGCCCGTACAGAAGGGATCTTGGCATGACAAGCGCTAACAACCTTGGGACACCGACCGCAGACGACCAGGCTTCAGCCGCAGAGCCTCTGAACACAGGCGCGCCAGGGGTTAGCCAGCACTTCTTGCACGCCCAAGGCGCCGTCTCGCAGGGCGTCGCAGCGCAGGACGCCACTTCGCCGCAGGTAGCCGCTTCGCCGGCCTCCGCGCCACAGGGCGCCACTTCGCCGCAGGGCGCCGCTTCGCAGCAGGGCATCATTTCGCCGGATTCCGCAGCGTATGGTCCCTCTTCACCGACTTCCGAACTAGAGGGCATCGACCCCCAAGAGTTCTACGGCGGCTACTACCAGCGGCTGGTTGGGGCGCAGCGGCAGCTGGACGCGCTGGTGGACGACTACATGGCAGCCCGCAGCAACTCAGACGACCTGAAGCCCGTCGTGTACCACTCTTCTCGCATCAAGTCTCCCGAGAGCCTGCAGGGAAAGCTGCGTCGCATGGGCGCCAAGCCCACGTTCGAGACCGCCATGTCGCTGCAGATCCACGACATCGTGGGGGCACGCGTCATCTGCGCCTTCACCGACGACGTATACGACGCCGCCGACTACATCTGCAGCAGGCCCGAGGTACAGGTGCAGCAGCGCAAGGACTACATCGCAAACCCGAAGCCCAACGGATACCGCAGCCTGCACCTCATCGTCAGACTGACGCAGGGCCCCGCCGCCGACCTGCTACCCTTGGAGATTCAGCTACGCACCATCGCCATCGACTTCTGGGCCACCCTGGAGCACAAGATCAAGTACAAGAAGACCATCGCAAACGAGGAGCTCATGCGCGCCGAGCTGAAGCGCTGCGCCGACGAGATAACCTCCGTCGACCTCTCGATGCAGGCCATCAGGAACGCCATCCGCTCGGCCGACCAGGGGTAGGGCGGGCTGTGGATGGCTGCAGGTGGCTACGGATGGCTGGTCCCGCGGCCACCTGCGCAAACCTGGCTAGTGCGGGTACCCGCAGCGGCGACCTTTGCGCACGGCCCGCCCCCGCCCGCGGAGCCGCCTCGTCGGCAGCCCCCTGACCTGGGGCTTTGCAGAGGCGCCCCAGTCCGTGCTTCCCGCTATGCGCAAACCTGTCGGGTGCGGGTACCCGCGGCGGCCACGTCTGCGCAAGTGCCTGCAGAAGAGGCAGGTGTGGGCGCCCACAGGTCCGACTTCTGCAGGACTCCCTGCAAAGGTCCCAGGTGTGGGCGCCCACAGGTCCGACTTCTGCATTCAGGAAGCGTCCCGCTTGGAACGGCAGGCCCCTGGCCTGCACTTTTGTGGGAGGGGCAAATCAGCCCCCTGCAAAGGTCGGAGGTGTGGGCGCCCGAAGGTCCGACTTTTGCAGAAGCGCCTGCAGAAGTGGCAGGTGTGGGCGCTCACACCGGGGATTTTTGCAGGAACCCCACCAGAGAGCCAACCCCATCGAAGCCGCACGCCAGTTGTGCGGCAGTCGAAACCATGCCCGAGCCAAAAACGTGTACCGAAAGTCAACCCTGTGAGTACTTACCGGTGGGCACTTACTTAGTTCCGGACGGTTCGGGGTCGTCCCCGTCATCCACGTAAAGGGCTATACCCTTGCTGGTATCTTGCACGAACGTGGCATCCGAGCGGTGGATGATGCCAACGAAGCCCAGGTCACCGGTGCAGCCAGACAGGTGCAGCACCGCGACGGCCCACGCCGCCAGGGGCAGTCCCATGGCAGAGCACACCAGCACCAAGGCCAAGGTCACCAACACCGCCGGTCCCATGAGCACCGCCATGAAGCGACGCCTGGGCATGATCAATCCCTCGGCCGAGGTGTACAGCATTCC
>JBJEKW010000009.1:19309-20820 GCA_051878835.1 Atopobiaceae bacterium | reverse complement strand
GGCACCGTGCTGGGCGTCATGCTGGCCATGGTGTCGGTGTGCCTGGCGGTGGGCGACCCCGGCCTGGCGGTCTTTGCGGCCGCCATCGTGGGCGCCTGCGGCGGCTTCCTGTGGTTCAACTGCAACCCGGCAGCCATCTTTATGGGCGACACGGGCTCCCTGGCGCTGGGCGCGGCCTTCGCCGCCCTGGCCATCCTGACCAAGACAGAGGCGACGTCACTCGTGATGGGCGGCCTGTTCATCGCCGAGGCGGTGTCCGACATCATCCAGGTGGCACACTACAAGGCCACGGGCAGGCGCGTGTTCCTGATGGCGCCCATCCATCACCACTTCGAAAAGAAGGGCTGGCCCGAGCAGAAGGTGGTCGTGCGGTTCTGGCTGGTGTCCGCCGCCTTTGCCACCCTGGGCTTCGCCCTGTTCCTCACCCTCTAGACTAGGAGGTCCTCAATGGACTACACGGACTCTGACGGCGTCACGTACAAGGGCGCAAGCGTCGGCATGCCGCTGGGCAACGTTTGCGTGCTGGGCATGGGAAAGACCGGCGTCGCTGTGGTCAACTACCTCCTGGGTCTGGGCGACCTGGTCAGTGCCATCACCCTGTACGGCGGCGCGCGCTCGACCGAGGGCCAGGTCTCTCAGAGCCTGCGCGAGGCGGGCGTGAACGTGGTGCTGGGCACCGAGGAGCTGAGCGGACACTTCGACCTCTGCATAGCCTCGCCCGGCATCTCCGAGTTCTCCGACTTCTATCGCTCGGCCAGCGAGCATGCCACCGAGGTCATCGGCGAGCCCGAGTTCGCATGGCGCCAGAGCCCGCAGCGCTGGGTTGGCATCACCGGCACCAACGGCAAGACCACCACGACCACGCTGACGAACCAGCTGCTGCAGGCGGGCGGCCTGTCCAGCGAGTACGTGGGCAACATCGGCGTCGTTCCCACCAGCAGGCTGGCACAGCGCCCCAAGGACGAGTGGTTCGTGGCCGAGCTCTCCAGCTTCCAGCTGGCGACCTCGCGCTACCTGCACCCGCGCGTGGCATGCCTGCTGAACGTCACGCCCGACCACGTGGAGTGGCACAAGACCCTGCAGAACTACGCCGCGGCCAAGGAGCGCATCTTTGCCAACCTGGACGTGACCGACCTGGCCGTCGTCTCCGACGAGGACCAGTGGTGCCGCGACATCATCGGCAGGCTCGAGGACCGACAGCTGCGCGTGTGCCACATCAACGTGCACGGCGACCCCCAGACGCCCTTGGCGGCCTTCGTGCGCGAGGGCAGGCTCGTGGTGCGCCTCGAGGACGGCGAGCACGACCTCGTGGCCGTGGAGAACCTCCCCATCAAGGGCGAGCACAACTGCGAGAACGCCCTGGCGGCGTCCGCCATCGCGCTGGAGCTGGGCGTGTCGCCCACGGCGGTCTGCCACGGCCTGCTGGCGTTCCATGCCCTGGAGCACCGCATCGAGCCCTGCGGCGAGCTGAACGGCGTCCACTTCGTGAACGACTCGAAGGCCACGAACAC
>JBJEKW010000009.1:0-19209 GCA_051878835.1 Atopobiaceae bacterium | reverse complement strand
TGCTCGTCGTTCGACGAGTTCAAGGGCTACGAGGAGCGAGGCCACATCTTCAAGGAGCTGGTGGCCCATCGCATCGGCGCCGAGGTGCTCTAGATGCGCGCGGCCGCACGCACGGTCGACCGAACGCCCAAGGCACAACGCACCATATTCGGGGAGCCCGCGCGCATCATGGCGCCACGGCTCCTCCTTTTGATAACCGCGTTTGGCCTGAC
Source organism: Atopobiaceae bacterium (assembly GCA_051878835.1). GTDB lineage: Bacteria > Actinomycetota > Coriobacteriia > Coriobacteriales > Atopobiaceae > Olsenella_K. The sequence continues at coordinate 18,997 of JBJEKW010000009.1, read as the reverse complement.
GGTCTTCGGCCTGGTCATGATCTACTCGTCCTCTTCCATCACGGCGCTCTACCAGATGGGGGACGCGGCATTCTACCTAAAGCGGCAGGCTCTCTTTGCCGCCATCGGGGTTGCCGTGGCCGTGGCCCTGCGGTTCGTCGACTACCACAAGCTCATGGGCAGAAGGCTCTATGTGGCATGGGGCGTCATGATGCTGCTGCTGGTGGCGGTGCATACCTCCGTCGCCGGACAGGACGCCTACGGCGCCTCGCGTTGGGTCGCGGTGGGTCCCGTCACGATACAGCCCTCGGAGTTCGCCAAGCCCGTGGCCGTGCTGATGGGAGCGTGGTACCTCTCGCGCTACTACCAAGACCACGAGCTCAGCGACGGGGGGTTCTGGCTGCGCGTCTGCGCGTTCCTGGGTCTCCTGCTCGTGCTCATAGTTTTGCAGCCCGACAAGGGCACCACGGGCATCATCGCGCTTACCCTGCTGCTGATGGCGTACTTCTCGGGCCTGCCCTCAATCGCCGTGGGCGTTGTCTTTGCCCTGGGAGGCATCGTTGCCGCGGCATACTCCATGCACGACTCATACTCGCGTGCGCGCATCATGACCATGTTCGATCCGTTCCTGGACGCCAACAACACCGGCTACCAGCTGGTGCAGGGCTTCTATGCCTTCGGCTCGGGAGGGCTGTTCGGCGTGGGCGTGGGCATGTCGAAGCAGAAGTACAACTACCTGCCCATGGCGTACAACGACTTCATCTTTGCCGTCATCGGCGAGGAGCTGGGCTTCGTGGGGACGGTGGCCGTCGTCGCGGCCATTGCGCTTCTGCTGTGGGCGGGCTACCGCATCGCCGAGCAGGCGCCCGACCTTGAGGGGAAGCTCATAGCCTTTGGCTGCGCGACCATGTTTGCCATCCAGTTCCTGCTGAACGTGTGCGGCGTGCTGGGGTTGTTCCCCCTGTCGGGCAAGCCCGTTCCGTTCGTTTCGTACGGTGGATCTTCCATCATGGCGTGCCTGATCATGGTGGGGCTCATGTGGTCGGTGTCCGTGCACTCGCACCTGCCCCAGACGGTCTACGACCGCAGGCGCAGCATGCTGCGCGAGGTCACCGACGAGGACGACGCCGCATGGCGAGCCCAGGCGCAGGACCGCTACGACGAGGGCCTGTCGCGTGCGGGCAACCCCACGCCGCGTTCGTGGAGAAGGACGAACCTCGCCGGTGGCTCGTATGGACGCCGGGGTGGGGGAGCCTACGACGACAGCTCCTACGGCAACGGCCGCTCGCGCGCCCGAGCGTACGACAGAGGGGACGAGCGTGCCGACGAGGGGGTTGGGCGCCCGAGCGAGACGCGGCCCAGGACGCTGCGCCTGGTGGGCTCGGACCCCTCGAGGCAGCGCGGCAGGGCGGACGCATACCAAAGGGGTAGGCAACGTGGAGGTTGGGATAGGATAGACCTCGACGCGGACCCAGCGGATAGACTTAGAAAGTACGACGACACGCGCGACCGCGACGGGCGGCCGCGGGGCAGAAGGAGCTAGCGTGACTCAGAAGCTAGAGGTGGCCATAGCTGCCGGCGGTACGGCGGGACACATAAACCCAGCGCTCGCACTTGCCGAGGAGCTCACCCAAAGGGGCGACCACGTTACGTTCTATGGCCAGACGCAAAAGCTGGAGGGCACGCTGGTGCCCCAGGCGGGCTTCGACTTCAAGCCCATACGCGTCACGGGATTCGACCGCTCGAGGCCGTGGACGCTCTTCTCGGCACTGTGGCGCATGCGCAAGGCTGAGAGCACGCTGGCTGCCGACTTCCAGCAAAGCGGCAAGCCCGACGTCGCCGTGGGCTTTGGCGCCTACGTCGAGATGCCCCTGATGTCGTGGTGCCACAAGAACGACGTGCCCATCGTCATCCACGAGCAGAACTCCGTGCCCGGCCTTGCAAACAAGACCTCCGCGGGGAAGGCCACGACGGTGTGCGTCTCGCTGCCGGTGGCGTGCAACGCGTTCAAGGAGCACGTCGGACCGCAGACCAACATCGTCGTCACCGGCAACCCCGTGCGCCAGAGCGTGGTCCACGCCTCGCATGACGCCGGTCGTCAGGCGTTCGGCGTTCCCGAGGATGCGACGCTGCTCCTGGTGTTCGGAGGCAGCCTGGGTGCGCAGCACGTGAACCAGGCCATCGTGGCCCTGAAGGACCAGCTGCTCGAACGGCCGAACCTGTACGTGGTGCACTCCACGGGCAAGGAGCTCTACGACGAGGTCGCGTCTTCCCTGCAGCTGAGCGACCAGGAGGCCAGGCGCTGGCAGGTGCGCCCCTACATCGACAACATGGGCGAGGCCCTCGCCGCAGCCGACCTGGTGCTCTCGCGCGCGGGCGCATCGTCCATCGCCGAGATTGCGGCGCTGGCCGTGCCCTCCATCCTGGTGCCCTACCCGTTTGCGACGGCGGACCACCAGACCACGAACGCCCACTACCTGGTGGACGCGGGTGCCGCACGCCTGGTGAAGGACGACCAGCTGGACGGCCCGGACTTCGCCAAGCAGCTCCTGGAGCTGGTGGACAGCCCCGACGAGCGCCAGAGCATGCGCGCCGCCGCCAGGGGCCTGGGGCAGGACCGCGCGGCCAGCGCGCTTGCCGACCAGGTGGAGCAGGCCGCGGTCAGGGTGTAGCCCCGTCCGCCTGAGCGCCGCCTGCGCGCGGCGCACCCAATGCAACGTAACCTCTGAAGGAGGATTCCATGAGCGATACCCAGACGAACCAGAGCTTCCACAGCGCCCACTTCATCGGCATCGGCGGTGCCGGCATGAGCGGCATCGCGCTCGTGCTGCACGAGCGCGGCTGCAAGGTCACCGGCTCCGACCTGAAGGAGAGCCGCTACGTCCGCGAGCTCGAGAAGGCCGGCATTCCGGTCCACGTGGGCCACGAGGCAAAGAACATCGACGAAGCCGCCCCAGACGTCGTGGTCATCTCGACGGCCATCCCCGAGACCAACCCCGAGCTCGTGCGCGCACGCGAGCTGGGCATCCCCGTGTGGCCCCGCGCAAAGATGCTGGCGGCGCTGGGCGAGGGCGCGCTCACGGTGGCCGTCGCCGGCACGCACGGCAAGTCCACCACCAGCTCCATGATTGCCACCATGCTGGACAAGCTGGGCCTGGACCCGTCGTTCCTCATCGGCGCCGTCGTCGAGGGCTACGGCACGAACGGCCGCAACGGCAACGGAGGCTACTTCGTGTGCGAGGCCGACGAGTCTGACGGCTCGTTCCTGTACCTGAACCCGCACGTGGCGGTCATCACCAACATCGAGGCCGACCACCTGGACCACTACGGCACCCTCGAGAACATCGAGAAGACCTTCTGCAAGTTCATGGGCCTGGTTGGCCCGGACGGCACCGTCGTGGTCATGGGCGACGTGCCCCACTACGCCGAGCTGGCGCGCTCCACGGGCCGCAAGGTGGTCACGTACGGCTTTGACCCCTCGAACGACTACGTGTGCACCGAAGACGACACCCACCACGGCTTGGCCACGCACCTGCACGTGCAGACGCCCTCCGGCCAGAAGGTCGACGTCACCATCCACTCCAACCCCGGCCGCCACAACGTGCTGAACGCCACCGCGTCCATCGCCGTCGCCGACGTGCTGGGCCAGGACGTGCAGAAGGCCGCGGAGGCCCTGTCCGAGTTCAAGGGCACCCGCAGGCGCTTCACGCACGTGGGCGACGTGGACGGCGTCACCGTGGTCGACGACTACGGTCACCATCCCACCGAGATAGCCGCCACCCTGGGCGCGGCGAAGGACCTGGAGTTCAAGCGCATCATCTGCGTGTTCCAGCCGCATCGCTACTCCAGGACGCAGGCCCTGCAGCACATGTTTGGCACCGCGTTCAACAACGCCGACGTGCTGCTGGTCATGGACGTGTTCTCCGCGGGCGAGATGCCCATCCCCGGCATCTCCGGGAAGACCATCGCGAACGAGGTCAAGTCCGCCGGGTCGGTGGACGACGTCGAGTACATCCCCAACCGCAAGGATCTCGTCGAGCGCCTGTGCCAGATCGTGCGTCCCGGCGACCTGGTGATCACCCAGGGCGCCGGCGACGTCACCGCCATGGGCCCCGCGTTCATCGAGGCCATGCAGGAGCGCGACAAGCAGCCCGCGAACGATTAGTTCCGGGCGTCGTGGCAGCGTAGCGGGATTCATGGGCAGGACCCTCTGAGGTGCAGGGGGCCCTGCCTTGTGCGTAGGGGGAAGCCAATCGCGCCAGGGCAGGCTTCCCATAGTGCACCGGCAGATGCCGGGGCATGGCCTCTGCCGAGGCCAGCGAGGAAGGACGTACACATGAGCCAGGCCAATGTCGGCGGCAAGCGCGACGACCAGAGGAGCGGCCGCCAGCCCAGCGGCTCCGGCCCCAAGGGGCAGGCCGGCTCAGTGGGCAGGCCTGCCGCCCAGAGGCCCTCTGCCGGCGCCGCGGCGGGCTCCACGGGCCGCACGCCGTCCTTCTTGAACCACGCAGGGGAAGTACAGGCACCAAGGCCCGCGGGTGCTTCCACGAGCCGTCAGAAGCCCTCTGGCGTCTCTGGGAAGGCCGCGGCTAGTAGGGGCGGAGCCACGGCGGGTCACCCTGGTGCGGCCAAGCGCACCGGGAATGCCGGCCGTCCCGGCAACACGGGACGCGCCGGCGCAACGGGGCGCACCGGGGCGACCGGGCGCATTCCCAAGGCAAAGCCCACCACGCGAACCGGCCGCGGGGGCGTCGTGGGCGCAAAGGTGGACGAGGTCTCCGGAAAGCTGCAGGGTAGGGGGCTTCCCAAGGGCGGCATCCGCGGTACGGGCACGCTGACGGTCGACAAGCAGGCCCTGGGCCAGAAGGACCGCCGCCGTGACGTCAACACCGGGAAGGCGCTGAAGATCGTCATCATCGTGGTGGGCGTACTGCTGGTCCTGCTGGTGGCCTTCCTCGTGGCGATCACGCTGCTGTCGCACACGTCCGCATTCACCATCACCGAGGTGGACGCCGACGACTCCGCCCACGTGACGGCCGACAGCATCGTGCGCCTGGCCAACGTCCAGGACGGCTCCACGCTCCTGAACGTGGACACCGACGCCATCCAGAAGAACCTCGAGCGCAACCCCTGGATCCTCTCGGCAAACATCACGCGCGAGTTCCCCGACAAGCTGAAGATCACCGTCACCGAGCGTCAGCCGGCGTACCTGGTGGTCATGGGCACGGGCAACCTGGCCTGGTATCTGGGTCCCGACAACATCTGGATAGAGCCCAAGCGCATCGAGGTGTCGGGCGACCAGTCCGTCACGGACGCAGCCATGAGCCTGGCTTCGCAGACGGGCTCCGTCGTCATCACCGACGTGCCCTCGTCCGTCTCGCCCGTGGCGGGATTGGCCTGCACCGACGACGAGATCCTGACCGTCGTGGCGTTCCAGCAGCAGTTCTCGGATGACATGAAGTCGCAGATCGTGTGCTACTCGGCCCCCGAGACGAACGGCGTGTCCTGCGTGCTGTCCAGCGGCGTGCAGGTGTCCCTGGGCGCCGCATCGAACATCGACTCGAAGGAGACGGTCATCAAGCAGGTGCTGCAGGAGTACGCGGGGCAGATTACCTACCTGAACGTGCGCGTGCCCAGCAAGCCGTCGTATCGCGGCCTGAGCTCGGACTCGAACGAGAACCTGACGTCGGGCACCGGCGCCAACGGCAACTCGACCGAGGACGGCACTCAGTTCACGGACCAGGTGGCCGACGCGGACGGGACGGTCAGCTCCAGCGACTCCAGTAGCTCGGGCTCATCCAACGACTCGGGGTCATCGTCGGGTTCTGGCAGCAGCGGGTCGAGCAGCAGCGGGTCGAGCAGCAGCGGGTCGAGCAGCTCGTCGGGGTCCAGCTCCGGCAGCACCAGTTCGAGTTCGGGCTCTGGCAGCTCGAGTTCCGGGAGTTCGTCTGGTTCCTCGTCCAGCTCCACAGCCACCGACTAGCAGTCGTGCGCATCGCTTGGATGCGCTACGCGACCACGGCCCTCGCCACCAGCGGGGGCCGTGGTCTGTATGACCCCAATCTTCATGACCGCACAGGGGAGAAGAACGTTCCGCCTAGATGCCATGTTCCTTGGAGCGGGACTCCTGTAAGGCGTTCAGATGACTGATTGCCCATGCCACGCCGTGCCCGGAATCGTGAAGCGTGTGCCCTGAGGGGAAAACGGTCGAGTGCAGCTCATGCGCGCAGGTCCTTTGGGCAGAGGAGCTCCCGTGCCAGAAACAGCGTACCTACGCGGTAACACTAACCCTCAAGTAGGTTCGACCTCGTGATTTTATGGAAGAACAATGCCCTAAAGCTGAGGTTGAGCCTAAGGAATATAACGGATGCTTTTATGCCGTTTACCAGGGCACTCCATGATTCCATCACAATTATTGACGCGGATTATCCAGATGTGCGAATATACGGCGCTTTGCGAGAGGCATTGAGGTCAACTTGAGGTTGAGGGTTCTCAGCAGGACTTTCAGTCTCTGGTACCTCTCCTAATTGCAGCAGCACGCAGCACCACCAGACAGCAAACGAACCACAAACGCACCACCATCGCAGCACACACGCACTAGCAACGCACTCGGAACGCAACAAAACCACCAGGGCGCACGCAAACGACCGTCGCCACGCAAGGAGGAAAACATGAACGATACCGAAATCCCCAGCAACTACCTGGCAGTCATCAAGGTCGTTGGCGTGGGCGGCGGCGGCACCAACGCCGTCAACCGCATGATCGAGGAGGGCATTCGCGGCGTCGAGTTCGTCGCCGTGAACACCGACGCCCAGGCGCTGGCCCTGTCCGATGCCGACATCAAGGTTCACATCGGCACCGACATCACCAAGGGTCTCGGTGCCGGCGCGGTCCCTGAGGTCGGTGCAGAGTCCGCCGAGGACTCCCGCGACGAGATCAAGGCTGCCATCGCCGGCTCCGACATGGTCTTCATCACCGCCGGCGAGGGCGGCGGTACCGGCACCGGCGCCGCACCCGTGGTGGCCGACATCGCAAAGAACGACGTGGGCGCCCTGACCGTGGGCGTCGTCACCAAGCCCTTCACCTTCGAGGGCCGCAAGCGCGCCATCAACGCCTCCGAGGGCATCAAGAACCTCTCCGAGAACGTCGACACCCTGATCGTTATCCCGAACGACCGCCTGCTGGACCTCTCCGAGAAGAAGACCACCATGCTCGAGGCCTTCCGCATGGCCGATGACGTGCTGTGCCAGGGCACGCAGGGCATCACGGACCTCATCACGGTCCCCGGCCTGATCAACCTGGACTTCGCCGACGTGTGCACCATCATGAAGGGCGCCGGCACGGCCATGATGGGCATCGGCCTGGCCTCCGGCGACTCCCGCGCCGCCGACGCCGCCGAGGAGGCCATCTCCAGCCGCATGCTCGAGAGCTCCATCGACGGTGCCACCCGCGTCCTGCTGTCTATCGCCGGCAACAAGGACCTCGGCATCCAGGAGATCAACGACGCCGCCGACATCGTGGCAAAGAACGTCGACCCCGACGCCAACATCATCTTTGGCACCGTGGTGGACGAGAGCCTGGGCGACCAGGTGCGCGTGACCGTCATCGCGACGGGCTTCAAGGACGACAACGTCACGAACCCCGACGCCGCCTCGGTCAGCGCTCCCACCCGTCCCGCCACTCGTGGCGCCAACCGTTCGGCCTCCCGTCCCGCTGCCGGCCGTCCGGCTGCCGGCCGTCCGGCTTCGGCCAGCCGTCCTGGCTCGGGCAACGACCGCAACTTCGACATTCCCGACTTCCTGAAGCGCAGCACGCGCATGTAGGACGCAGCATGGGTGAGCCGGTACTTACCAGATTCACCTCGCGTGGCGTGACCCTGTTGGGCGACGAGAGCCGTCCCGGCGGGGTCACGTTCGCATTCACCGAGAGAACCGGTGGCGTTTCGCGAGGCTGCTACTCCTCCCTGAACCTGGGGGACGCCTGCGGGGACGACCCGTGGCTCGTGCGCCAGAACCGCGGCATTCTCCTGGAGGCCATCGGGGCCGGCGGCCTCATTGACCGCCTGGTGAACCCGAAGCAGATCCATGGCGACCGCGTGGTCGTCGTCCGCTCGGGCAGCCCCGAGGACGTGGGGGAGGCGCAGCGCCAGGCACGCGAGGGCGCTGACGCCGTCGTGTGCTCCAGCGAGGGCGTCCCGGTGCTTCTGTGCTATGCGGACTGCACCCCCGTGGTCCTGGTGGCCCCGCACGCGTTCGCGGTCATCCACTCGGGATGGCGAGGCACCATAGCTCGCATCAGCGCAAAGGCGCTGAATGTGCTCTGCCAGGAGGCAGGGTGCTCCGCAGGTGACGTCTGGGCCTACGTGGGGCCCCACATAGGCGGGAGTGACTACGAAGTTTCCTGCGACCTCATGGAGCGGTTCCGTCAAGAGTTCGGTGACATAATCGAGGAGTCATACAGGCACCTCGACCTTGGCGCCGCGGTCCGTGCGACCCTCCTGGACGCGGGCGTGTCCCCGGATTGCATCGTGGACGCGGGCGTCTCGACCGCCTCCGCGACCGACCGGTTCTTCTCGTACCGCGCGGAGGGCGGCCATTGCGGAAGGCACGGTGCCGTGGCGTATCTGCCCGCGCAAGACCGGGCGCAGATGGAGTGACGTAGCAATGCAGAACACAGTTCCGACGCAACCTCAGGTGGGACCCGCGGCAGCGGACCCCGACGGATACCTGGCCTTCCTGCGAGACCGAAGAGAGCTCATCTTGCAGCGCGCGGGCGAGGCCGCGCGTCGTTCCGGCAGGGACATGGACCAGGTGGGCATGCTGGCCGTGTCAAAGACGGTGGGCCCCGACGAGGTGTACCTGGCCTGGCAGGCGGGCTATCGCGCCTTTGGCGAGAACCGTCCCCAGGAGCTCAGGCGCAAGCTGGCCGGCGTCGCCCAGCATCCCGACATGGCGGGCGTGCGCTTCGACATGATCGGCAACCTGCAGAAGAACAAGATAAACATGGTCCTGGGCAACGTCACCCTGATCCACTCCGTGCGCAGTACCGAGCTGGCACGCGCCATATCCAGCCGCAGCGTCTCGCACGGCGTGGTCACGCACTTCCTTATGGAGGTGAACGTCTCGGGAGAGGAATCGAAGTCCGGCTACACCCCCGACCAGGCGAGGGCCGACGCCGAGGAGGTTGCCGCCCTGCCAAACATGGAGCTGGACGGACTCATGACCATGGCGCCCAAGAACGACCCCGACGTTGCCCGAAAGACCTTCAGCGGCCTCAGGCAGCTGGAGGAGGAGCTCAGGACGCGCACGGGCAGGCCGTTGCGGGTGCTATCCTGCGGAATGAGTGATGATTTCCAAATCGCAATCGAGGAGGGGGCCACGCTCGTTAGGCTGGGTAGAACTGTGTTCGACCCGCACTACGACCTCAAATAGACCACAACCACAACGCATTCGAACCCACACGAACCAGAGGAAACGAGGACGACCATGGGCTTTTTTGACAACCTCCGCGACCGCTTCTCGGGCGGCAACAACAACGACGACTACTACGACGACGACTACGACGACGGGTACTACGGCGACGACGACGCGCAGGACCAGCCCTCGGGCAGCGGCCTTCTGGGCAACACGCCCCGTCCCGAGGCCGAGAGCGTATCGGTATACACCCGCTCCGGCCGCCCCGTCAGCAACAACGCCGGCGGCCCCAGCTCCTACGAGGGCCAGAACCTGGAGGAAGGCAGCTACTCTCCGTCGTATCGCCGCGAGGACGGCGCCCGTCCGTCCTCGTACAACGACGGCGTCCAGAAGCGTCCCGCGTCAAAGATCAACGCCTCCGGCCAGCTGCCCCCGTACGTGCTGAACGCCACCGCCTACGACGACGTGCAGGCGGTCGTTCGCCGCGTGAAGACCAACCAGCCCGTGCTTCTGAACCTGCGCGACACCCCCAACGACGCGGCAACGCGCATCCTGGACTTCTGCTACGGCCTTTCCTTCGGCATCGAGGGTGAGGTCCAGCAGGTGGGGGACAGCGTCTTTGCCATCCTGCCCCAGGGCATCCAGATCTCGCAGGCTGACCTCGACCGCCTCGTCGCCGACGGCGACCTGCAGAGGTAGCGTCATGGGTGCCGAAAGCCCGAAGGCGGCATCGCTGGATGCCACCGTTGGCATCATAGGTGCCGGGTCCATGGGCGGCGCCATCGCACGCGGCCTCGTGGCCACGGGCTCCTGCCCCGCCGCCGACGTGTACCTGTGCAACCGCACCCCCCAGAAGCTGGAGGCCTTTGCACGCGACGGGTTCTCCACGTGCGCGGATGCGGACAGTCTGGTCCAGAAGGGCACCGACGTGGTCATCTTGGCGGTAAAGCCGCAGGTCCTGCCCGAGGTGCTCGACGGGCTGGCCCAGCCGCTCAGCGGCAGGCTGGTCGTTTCCATTGCCGCCGGCGTCACGCTGAGCACGCTGGAGGGTGCCCTGCCGGATTCCAGGATTGTGCGCGTGATGCCCAACCTGCCCATACAGGTGCTCTCCGGAGCCTCCGCAGTGGCCCCGGGCAGCCGTGCCACCACGGCAGACGTGCAGCTGGTGTGCGCCTTGTTTGGCGCCCTTGGCTGCGCGGAGGTCATGCGAGAGGACCAGCTGGACGCCGAGGGAGCCGTCATCGGCTGTGCCCCCGCGTTCTTCGCGCTGGTGGTGGATGCGCTCACCAGGCGCGGCATCGAGGCGGGCCTTCCCGCCCAGGCTTGCCGCTCCATGGCGGAGGCCACCATGCTGGGCGTTGCCCGTAGCCTGGAGCAGACGGGGGAGCACCCCCGCGCCTACATGGAGAAGGTCACGTCTCCCGGCGGCACCACCGCCGCCGCGCTGCGCGCGATGGAGCCCGGACTGGTAGAAGCGTTTTACGAAGGTGTCGATGACGCCCTCGCTCGCACCCGCGAGCTGGCGGGGCAGTAGGGAGGCGTTGCCGTTGATTGGGTACCAGATCGCGAACGTCGTGGTGCGGCTGTTTGAGTTCTATCAGATACTTGTGCTTGTCTGGTGCATTATTTCGTGGATTCCACGCCGCCCAGACGGCATTCTGAACGACATCGCAGTTGCGCTCGACAGAATCGTGTCCCCGTACCTGGGCCTTTTTCGAAGGTTTATTCCCCCGCTCGGGGGCATCGACTTCTCGCCCGTCGTTGCGCTTCTGGTTCTTCAAGTAATCGAGCAAGTTGTTGTTGATATACTGGTTCGGGTGTAACGTGCGCGCCAGGATGGTGCATGTACGCTTCCAGATCGAAAGGGAAAAAGATGACTATCACTCCTGAATACATCGAACAGCTCACCTTCTCGCCGTCCAAGCACGGATACAACACCGAGGAGGTCGACTCCTTCCTGGAGCAGCTCTCCACCGAGGTCGACTCCATGCTGCAGAAAATCGCTGATCTGAAGGGCCGTCTGAACACCGCCGAGTCCCAGGCTCAGGCGTCGCAGGCGCAGGTTGCCACCCTGCAGCAGCAGATCGCCGACATGGAGGCCGAGGCCGCTTCCAAGCCCGCACCCGCTGCCGCCCCCGCAGCCCCCGCTGCGAACATGGCTGCCTCCGAGCACCAGATCTCCCAGGTCCTCATCGTCGCCCAGCAGAGCGCCGACAAGCTGGTCGCCGACGCCCACACCAACGCCGAGCGTATCCGCAACGAGGCCGACCAGAAGGCCCGCGAGGTCATTCGTCAGGCCCTGGCCGAGAAGCAGAGCGAGCTGGACGAGATCGATCGCCTGAAGCAGTCCCGCGAGGACTTCCGTGCCGAGTACAAGAAGCTCCTGCAGCACTTCATGGACGACGCCGACTCTGTCTTCCCCGAGCAGATGGGCACCAGCACGCCCGCTCCCGCGGCTCCCGCTGCGGCACCTGCTCCTGCGGCTCCCGCGACCGATTCCGAGCCCACGGCCGTCGCGGCTCCTGTGACCGCTCCCACCGCCTCCGCTCCTGGCGAGGACTTCAACGACCTCGACTAGCACCAGCGGTTCGTCTGGTGTCAGCTTGCCAGCTTGGTGCCAACATGCTTTGAACGCAAGGCGCGAGACCTTCGGGTCCCGCGCCTTTTTCGTGCCAAGCATTTGGACCCCAGACCATCGACGCTCTGGCAGATTCATGCCAACCCGGCTCCCGGCAGGTCGTTGCGGGGATCCAGCTCGGTCAAGCCTCCCCAGAACCTCTGTGGCATCCAGCTGGTGCGCAGGTCGTATCCGCGCTGCTGGGGCCCACGGCCCTGCAGCTCCAGGCTGTCGTAGAACCTCTTCCACATGGCGCGCATCAGTCGCTCGTCTGCAGCCAGCTCCCTGTGCTGCAGCTGCGCCATGAGCGTGGGGTCCAGGCGCATGACGGCATGGGACTTTCCGGGCTCGTGTAGGACGGCCATGCCGTGCACGGGGTCGGCCAGGTAGAACCGCTCGGTCCCCATGCGCCTGCTGAAGTATGGAGCGCACAGGGGCAAGGTGTTCGCCCGCGGCCTGAACACGGCCCCGTAGCTGTCGTCTGCATAGTGCGAGAAGCGCACGAACTGCCTCGTGTGCTCGCACTCGTTCGAGACGTAGCGCTCCAGCTGCTCCACCTGCGCCACGCGGGGGTCCTGATGCATGGATTCGATGCCGTGGCCTACGCTGAATCCCAGACGCAGATAGCGGTGCAGCGCCTCCGGCATCTGCGGGTCGTCGTTTGCGCAGGCCAACACCACCTTTCGCATGCAGTGACCTGGGCAAGACCGCCTGCACCTCCCATTGACGGACCTGCCGCAGCCTTGCGCGAGCTTGCGCTGGAAGCCCCGGTACACGCGCTGCGCCAGGGCAACCGAGTCGTCCTGGAGCGCGTCGGGCATCTGTGCCAGCGCCTCGCCCAGCCTCGGCTGGCATTGGTCTGTGGGGCACAGGCGCACACGGCCCTCTGGTGCATGGGCCAGGTAGCCCAACCCCACCGCCGACAGCACCCCTTCCAGGCTGCGCTCGCAGGCGATGGCCACAGGCAGCCCCGCGTCCAGGGCCTCCTCGATGGCGTTCAAGGCCAAATCCAGCTGCGGACCCAGGTCCTCATGTTCCGGGGCCCTAGAACAGGCTGAGCTGGCTGGAGTTGGCGTTCTGTCTGCGGTTGTATGCGGTCGATTGGGCATCTGCCACCATCCTGCCTCGAATGAGCTCGTAGTCCAGGGGAGCTCCCGGGTCTCGCCGTCCGTTGCACGTGATGAAGTAGCGAGCCCTGCTGACGACTATGCGCATGCGCACGAGGTCCTCCATGGTCAGCGTGCCCGTCTTTCGCGCGGAGATGATCTTTCTGGCTCCGGCGGGGCCAATGCCGGGAACTCGCAGAAGGGTCTTTCTGGGTGCATCCATGATCTCCACGGGGAACTGGTCCAGATGCGACAGCGCCCATGCCATCTTTGGGTCCAGCTCCAGGTCAAGCCACGGTGCCTCGGGCGACACCAGCTCGTCGGCGTCGAACGAGTAGAAGCGCATCAGCCAGTCGGCCTGGTACAGCCGATGCTCGCGACGCAGGGGGACCGGCGTCTCGGAGGAGGGGAGCCTCTGGTCGTCCATCATGGGCACATAGGCCGAGAAGAACACGCGCTTCATGCCATACGTTCGATACAGGGACTTAGAGAGCTTCAGGATGTGGTTGTCGTCCTCCGGCGTGGCGCCGATGATGAGCTGCGTCGACTGCCCTGCGGGGGCAAAGCGCCTGGACAGCCCATGCGCCCCCGCACCCGTGCCGGTGGCTTCAATGGGGGCCGCACCAGACGGCAGGATGCCCTGGGAGGAGCTGCCTGCGACAGAGGATGGGTGGGCCGGACCCCCTGGGGATACCTCGGAGCCGGCGTGCAAGGTGGTGCGTCCCTTTCGTCGCTTGGCGCGGGCCTCCTTCAGCAGGTGCTCCTCCTGGCTTCTGGTGCGGGCGATCTGCGCCATGGGATGCGTGATGCCCTTTGCGTCCTTGTCGGGGCATAGCAGCTGCAGCGAATGCGCGCTGGGCAGCTCCAGGTTCACCGAGAGGCGGTCGGCCAACCTGCCCAGCTGGTCCACCAGCTCGGGGGAGGTCTGGGGTATCACCTTCGCATGAACGTAGCCGTTGAACCTGAGCTCCTGCCTCAAGATGCGAAGGCACTCGATCATGTGCTCGGTGGTGTTGTCGGGTGTTCCCAGCACGCCGCTGGAGAGGAACAGGCCCTCGATGTAGTTGCGCTTGTAGAAGTCTACGGTGAGCTCTGCCAGCTCGCGCGGAGAAAACGTGGCCCTGGGGCACGATGCGGAGCGCCGGTTTACGCAGTAGGCGCAGTCGTAGCTGCAGGCATTGCTCATGAGCACCTTCAGCAGGGTGATGCAGCGCCCGTCCGCGGTAAACGAGTGACAGATGCCGCCCCTGCTGGCGACGCCCAGCATGTCGGGCACAGCGCTGCGCTGCACCCCCGAGGAGGTGCAGGCCGCGTCGAAGCGCGCGGCCTCGGCAAGGATTCCAAGTTTTGTCAGGGTGTCCATCGTGGATGCCTCCCAACGAACTTCTGTTCGTCAAGTGTAACCGATTTGCGGGACAGGTATAGACACGAGGGAACAATTGTTTGTATACTGTGACGAACAGATGTTCTTAATATCTTGGTGACGGCGCGCGAGGAGCCCCGCGGGAGTCTTGGCTCTACAAGTCAGGCCAGCACTATTCAGGTGCTACCGGTTGCTATACACATTTATTGGCGAAAGGAGGACTGTTTTCCGCGTGCGTTAAATGCTGTGTAGAAAGTATCAACGAAGTGGCTGTTTTCGTTGGCTGCCAAGGCTACCATGGTTCCAAGCCTTCAGGTGGAAGGTACGAGGAAGGGAAGGGCACATGTCGAAGTCTCAATCTGGAAGTCCCTGGTCGCTACACCTTAGCACGGCGTCTTTGGTGCTGATACCTGCCGCCATCGGTATCAACTACGTCGGTAAGCTCTTCGCCAGCATGCTGAAGCTGCCCCTTTGGCTGGACTCCATCGGAACCTGCCTGTCAGCCTGCCTAGCCGGCCCCATCGTCGGTGCCCTGGCGGGCTTCCTGACGAACGTCATCTATGGCCTCACGATGGACCCCATCTCCACCGTGTACGGAATTACGCAGGCGGGTATCGGCATCGTCGTGGGCCTCATGGCCTGGCATGGCCGTCTGCAGAAGTGGCCTGGCATCCTTCTGACCGGCCTTCTGGCTGGCCTGGTGGCCATCGTCATCTCGACCCCGCTGAACATGATCTTCTGGGGTGGCTCCACGGGCAACGTCTGGGGTGACGCGGTGTTTGCCGCCATGGGTTCTCAGGGCTTCCTGGCGTCTGCTGTCGACGAGCTCATCGTTGACCTCCCCGACAAGATCGTGGTCCTCTTTATCGTCGCCGGAATCTACAAGGTGCTGCCCCGCAGCCTGGTCACGCTGTACCAGGCGAAGGACGAGACCTTCGACGACTAGCGTGCCGCTGGCGCACATACGCTACTAAAATGGACGGGTGGCAGACGCGGCCTGATGGGGCAGGGAGGACCTTCGCATGAAGAGCATCAGCCTGTACGAGGAGAAGCACTCGTTTTTAAACGGGTTATCGCCGCTGACAAAGCTGGTCTACGTCGTGGTGGCCATCTGCGTGCCCCTGCTGCTGGGTCTGCGCCCGTCCTATGTGGCGTTCATCGCCCTGAGCGTCGTCCTCCTGGCGACGTCCGGGGTGCTGGCAAAGACCAAGCCCATCGTGGCTGTCTCCGGCTTCGTCCTTCTGACAGTTGTCGTCATCCAGACGTTCTTTCGCGGCGGTGCCTACACCGAGCTGTTCAGACTTGGGCCCCTGGTCGCCCGCAAGGAGGGCTTCGAGTACTCCATCGGCATCCTGCTGAACGTCCTGAACATCGTGTTCTGCTTCTGCGTGTTCGTCTTGACCACAAAGCCATCCGACATGATGCAGGCCATGGTCCGCAGGGGAGCCTCGCCCAGGCTGGGCTATGTCTTTGTCTCGCTGTTCCAGATCATCCCGCAGATGACCGAGCGCACTTCCACCATTGCCGACGCGCAGCGCAGCCGTGGCATGCGCACGGAGGGCAGCCTGGGCACCAGGATAAAGGCCTTCCTGCCGCTGATATCGCCGGTCATCATGAGCTCGTTCACCGACACGCGCGAGAGGTCCATCGCCCTTGAGGTGCGAGGCTTCAGCTCGAAGGAGCCAAAGACGTTCCTGAACGAGTTCGTTCCCAGCCGTGCGGACGCGCCGGTCAGGGTGGCGCTGCTCGTCGTGTTCGTACTCTCCGTTGTGGCTCGCGTTGCCCTGACCATGGGGGTGTCCGTATGGCCGAAATAGTCATCCAGAACCTGCGCTACCGCTATCCCGAGACGAAGCACCTGGCGCTGGACCGCATCGACTGCCAGATTCACGAGGGGGAGTTCGTGGGCGTCATCGGTCGCAGCGGTGCGGGCAAGTCCACCCTGTGCCAGGCGCTTTTGGGCCTGGTGCCCAACTTCTACCACGGCACCTACGGCGGCAGCGTTACCGTGGACGGCACGAACGTGAAGGACTCGTCGTACGACGAGCTCTGCCGCAAGGTGGGGCTGGTGTTCCAGAACCCCTTCAACCAGGTCACGGGCTCAAAGCTGACGGTGTACGAGGAGATTGCCTTCGGCCTGGAGAACCTGGGCGTGCCCGCCTTGCAGATGCGCCGGCGCATAGATGACGCAATGGAGCTCCTGGACATAGCGCAGCTGGCCGACCGCGCCCCGTACGACCTCTCGGGTGGCCAGATGCAGCGCATGGCCCTAGCGGGCATCCTGGTGATGCAGCCGGAGGTCATCGTGTTGGACGAGCCAACGTCGCAGCTGGACCCGCAGGGCTCCAGCGAGGTGTTCCAGGCGGTCCGAACCCTGAAGGACCAGGGAAAGACCGTCATCATGGTGGAGCACAAGGTCGAGCAGATCGCGAGGTACAGCGACCGGGTCATGCTGCTGGACGACGGGAAGCTGGTTGCCTTCGACACGCCGCGCCAGGTGTTCTCCAGGGACGACCTGGAACAGCATGGCGTCGCGGCACCCACATACACCCAGATTTGCCGGCAGCTGGGCGTCAGCCTGCCTGACGGCACCTATCCCGTCACGCTGGAGGACACGAGGGCGCTCCTGGACCGCATGGCTGAGCCAGCCGGCCCAAACCCCGGGGTCGCCAACGCGCGACCGTTGGATGTCCAGTCGGCAGACGCATCACAGACAGAGGAGGGACCCCGCTCATGAGCCAGATGGAAGTCCGGGACCTGCACTTTGGCTACACGCCTGACGTCGAGGTGCTGCATGGTGTGAACCTGACGTTCGACGAGCGCTCCTGTGCCATCGTGGGACAGAACGGCGCAGGAAAGACCACGCTGGTAAAGCTGTTGAAGGGGCTTTTGCGCCCCACATCCGGCAGCGTTCTTCTGGACGGACACGATATTGCAGACACGTCCGTGGCCGACCTGGCAAGGGACGTCGGCCTGGTGTTCCAGAACCCCAACGACCAGATATTCAAGAACACGGTGCTGGACGAGGTCATGTTCGGGCCCCTGCAGATTGGCATGGCGCACGACGAGGCCAAGGAGCATGCCATGGACGCGCTGGAGCGCGTGGGGCTTTCCGGCAGCGAGCGCACGAACCCCTACGACCTGGGGCTGTCCGACCGAAAGATGGTGTCGGTGGCGGCGATCCTGGCCATGGACACGGGCGTGATCATCCTGGACGAGCCGACGATTGCCCAGGACATGCACGGAAAGCAGGTGCTGGAGGGCCTCATCAAGGACCTGCGTCGCGAGCACAAGGTCGTCATCTCGATCCTGCACGACATGGACTTCGTCGCGCGGACGTTTGACCGCATGGTGGTCATGGCGCAGGGCAGCGTGCTCATGGACGCGACGCCTAGGCGGGCGTTCGCTCACACCGACGTTCTGAACCGCGCACATCTGGAGCAGCCCACCACCACGCAGCTCTGTCACGCTCTGGGCTTCGACGAGGTCTTCTTGACCCCTGACGAGTTCGTGCAGCGATACCGTCAGCTTTGCCCGCATCGCGTGTAGTTCGTGCCTGGCGTGCTACAATCGCTCCTGCGAAGTGGGCCAGACGATCGCGGGGCCATCCGGCAACGGACGGCCATGAGGAAAGTCCGGGCTCCACAGGGCAGGAAGCTGGCTAACGGCCAGGCGGGGTGACCCGACGGAAAGCGCCGCAGAAAAGAAGACTCCCACTGCCTGCGCATGCAGGTCAGAGAAAAGCTGAAACGGTGGTGTAAGAGACCACCAGCGTCGTAGCGATACGGCGGCTTGGCAAGCCCCTTCCGGAGCAAACGCAAATAGGAGCGCTATGGTGTGGCCCGCACCGCGCTCGGGTTGCGCGCTAGAGGGCGTCGGCAACGGCGTCAGTAGATAAATGATCGTCCTCGACAGAACCCGGCTCATAGGCCCACTTCGCACCCCTACGGGTGTTCATGCGTCCGCCAGCGCGGCAAGGTGCCGTTTTTCTTGGCGGTATCCGATTTCGTGCGGCCTGCTGGTAGTGCCGTGCTTGACTGGCCAAATGTTTGGTAATGTGCCCTATTCCTAGGGGTCTTACCTGCTACTATGATTCATAAGCGTATTTCCACATGCGTAGCTTGAGGTCATTCTGACAAAAGGAGTCTCTCATGGGTCTTTTTGATAGGTTCAAGAAGAAGGCTGAGTCCGCAAAGCCCGCCAAGCCTGCCGACATCGAGGTTACCGCCTCGGCCGATTCTGTCAGCGCGCCCGTGGCCGGCAAGCTTGTTGCCATGGAGGACATCCCTGATCCCGTGTTTGCCTCTGGCGCCATGGGCAAAGCCGTTGGAATCTGGCCGAACGAGGGCGTCGTGTACGCTCCCGTGTCCGGCTCCATCACGGCCGGCATGCCCCACGCGGTCGGCTTCATGAGCGACGACGACGTCGAGGTCCTCATCCACGTGGGCATCGACACCGTCGAGATGAAGGGCGACGGCTTCCGCATGTTCGTCGAGCGTGGCCAGCACGTGAAGGCGGG
>JBJEKW010000008.1:0-20837 GCA_051878835.1 Atopobiaceae bacterium | reverse complement strand
AGGTCCAGGGGCACGAAGCACTGGATGGTGCCGCCGAAGCCGCCGCCGTGGATGCGGGCGGCGCCGCGACCGTCCAGGACGCGCTCCGCCAGGCCCAGGGCCACCATGGCGGGCTGGGACTGCGTGTCGCACGTGACGTTTTGCAGGAACATGGCGGAGCTGGCGCCGGATGCGCGCGTCAGGTCCAGGAACTGGTCGATGTCGCCTGCCGTCAGGGCGTCCCAGCGCTTTTGCACCAGCTGGTTCTCGCGCCAGTAGTGCAAGGCGCGCAGCACCGGACGGTCGCCCAGCTGCCGGCGCAGCTGCGGCACGGCCCGGTCGAAGGCGTCGGGGTCCACGTCGCTCAGGCGCGTGTGGCCCAGCTTTGCGGCGACGGCCTGCATCTCGGCGGGGATGGCGGCGTACTGGTCGGTCAGGTCGGCGTGGCTGGCGTGGACGTCCACCAGGCAAAGGGCGTAGCCCTTCGAGTCGAAGTCGAAGTCCAGCTTCTGCGCCCTGGGGTCGTCGGAGTCGTGGAAGTCGATGTGCGCGAGCCCGCCCAGGCACACGCTTGCCTGGTCCATGAGGCCGCAGGGCTTGCCGAAGTGCACGTTCTCGGTGCGCTGGCTCATGCGCGCCAGGTCCATGGGCTCCACGGCCGCTCCGTCCCACAGCGCCTCCATGGCCCTGCCGATGGCCGCCTCGACCGCGGCGGAGGACGAGAGCCCGCCGCCTGCGGGGATGTCGCAGGTTATGGCCATGTCGAAGCCCTGGGGCGTGCGACCGGTGGCTGCCAGCTCGCTTGCCATGCCGCGCACCAGGGCTGCGGTGGAGTTCTTCTGGTCGTCGCGGGGCGCGAGGTCGTCCAGCGCCACCTCCACGTTGGGGTAGCCCTGGCTGACCAGGCGCACGACGTCGGTGCCGTTGGGCATGGCCACGCCCTCGATGCTGACGTCCAGGGCGCCGGCGATGACCTGGCCGCCCTCGTGGTCGGTGTGGTTGCCCGCTATCTCGGAGCGTCCCGGAGCGTGCACCAACAGCACGCGGCCCTGCGTGCCGTCTGCCTTTCGCCCGAACTCCTGGCTGAACAGCCGGCGTGCCGCCTCCAGCTTTTGCCTCTGCGCTTTCCCTGTGCCGCACATGATTCCTTGGTCTCCTTCCGGGCCCCGTATCGGGCCCCTGCGCGCGGGGACGCTGGGTCCCCGATGGTTTGCCGTCGTTAGGTGAGGGTGGCGTCGCCTAGTCCTGGACGCCGAACCTGTACACGATGGTCTGCTGGTAGGGATGGTCGGGCGTGCACGTGGGCCTCGGCCACTCCATGTGGTGGCAGCAGTCGGGGTAGAACTCCGGCTCCAGCGCCATGCCCGAATGGGGCTGGTAGGTGACGCCGTCCTTCGCGTCCGTGTCGTCCAGCCAGTTGCCGGTGTACAGGTGCATACCCGGCGTGGTCACCAGCAGGTCCATGGTTCTGCCGCTGCGCGGGTCGGCTACGTGTGCGGCAGGCCTGGGCTCCGCGTCGGCCTCCCAGCCGCGGATGGCAAGGCAGTGGTCGTAGCCCCGCCCGCGCTCCAGCTGCTGGTCGTCCTGCTGGATCCTTCGTCCCACGGGCGTGGGCTCGCGGAAGTCGAACGGCGTGCCCGCGACCGGGCTCAGCACGCCCTGGGACACGTGGTCGGCGCGCAGGGGCAGGTAATCGTCCGCCTGCACGCTCAGGAGCTCGCCGTCTACGGTACCTCGCGAGTGGCCCGCCAGGTTCAGGTACGAGTGGTTGGTCATGTTCACGTACGTGGGCGCGTCGGTGCTGCACGAGTAGCGGATGGTCAGCTGGGTGACGTCGTCGGACGTATCCTGCAGGCGGAAGAGCGCCTCGAAGGTGCGGTTGCCCGGCAGCCCCAGCTCGCCGTCGGCCATGGCGCAGGTCAGCAGCACGAAGTCGTTGCCCTTCGAGGCCAGCTGCCAGACGCGCTTGTGCAGGCCGTGCTCGAAGCTGGTGTGGTTGTTGTTGCGCTGGTCGGGATCGTCGTTTTGGGGCAGGTGGTACACGCGGCCTCCCAGGGGCACCTCCGCGCGGTCGGTGCGGTTTGCCACCGGACCCACGGTGGCGCCGAAGCACGCGGGGTCGTCCAGGTACCCATTCAGGGACGAGAAGCCCAGAAGCAGGTCGTCGGCCCTTCCCTCGCGGTCGGGCATGCGCACGCTCTGGAGCGTGGCGCCGAAGCCGATGACGCCAACCTGTGCGCGATGGGTTGTGAGTACGTACTCATCTATGGGTACGCCTGTGGGTGTCCTCCCGAAGGGAACTTCTGTGAGCACTGCTATTCTCCCTTGTTGAAGTGGTGTCTATGAAAAGAAGAGAACGGCCGCCTGGTGCGCCGCCATGACAACAGCCAAGATGTATGTTAACGTACACATATCGGTTGTACAGGGGTAACGGCAAATTCATACCGCCTGCAGACGAACTGGCGCCGCCGAGGGCAACGCGGACAGCACCGGGGCATCGAACGCGCCGGCTTGCGACGTGCGCGCTCGCGCTTTTGCACGGACCGGCGTATCTTTGTATGCCATGCGAGGAGGTAGGGCTATGGCGCGAAAGCGGACACAGAGGCAGGGCTCGGACGAGGCGTCGGCGCCGACGCCCCGGCGTATCTCGATGTCGGAGGTGGCGAAGGCCGCGGGCGTGTCCCAGCAGACGGTCTCGCGCGTGGCGAACGGCCAGCCCAACGTCAGCGACGACACGCGCAAGCGCGTCCAGGACGCCATGGCGCGTCTGGGCTTCAGGCCCAACTTCGCCGGCAGGTCGCTGCGCAGCGGGCGCTACCGCTCGGTGGGGCTGTGCGTGTACGACATCCAGGAGTTCGGCAACCTGAGCACCCTGGAGGGCATCATGAGCGCCGCCCGCGAGCATGACTACGCCATCACCATGGTCGAGATGCCCGACGACGCGCCCATCTCGCTGACGCGTGCCTCCCAGCAGATGGCACAGCTGCCCGTGGACGCCATGATCGCCAGCATGAGCATCAAGGCAGTCGACTTCCAGACCTTCGTCCCCAGCCCGTCCTTGAGCACCGTGATTCTCTCCATGTACGCGCACCCGCTGTGCACCACGGTGGACTCCGACCAGTACGGCTGCTCCAAGATGGTGATGGACTACCTCATAGGCCGCGGGCACCGGCAGATACGCTTCGTGGCCGGCCCGTCCTTCTCGGTGGACTCGAACTTCCGCCAGAGGGGATGGCAGGACGAGCTGCGCCTGCACGGCCTGGATCAGTCAGAGCCGCTGCGTGGCGACTGGACGGCCGACTCGGGCTATGAGGCGGGCGCCCAGCTGGCGAAGGACCCCGACGTCACCGCCGTGTACGTGGCGAACGACCAGATGGCCCTGGGCGTCATCGCCGCCCTGCGCGACGCGGGCAAGCGCGTGCCCGCAGACGTCAGCGTGGTGGGGGTGGACGACTCCCTGGGTGCCACCATTCCGCACAACGACCTGACCACGGTGCGCTTCGACCTGCTGGAGCGCGGCCGCTCGGCGTTCGAGCAGGCCATCCTGGGCATGGACCCGGGCTACGTGCCCTGCGAGATCAGGGTGCCGGGCCAGCTGGTGGAGCGCTCCACGGTGGCGGACCTCAGGTAGACGCCCGCGTGCGCGGGAATGCAAAACGTCGCCCAGCGAGCGGTTTTCATCCGTGGGTGGTGCTTTTATGGCGATTGCCGACACCATGCGATGCTGAAATTCGATTCAGATTCATTTAATAGCATAGAGCTGGCCAGGGGACCCTGTAGGATGGGTCGCCGCTTGGCACGTAGGCTCCGCACGCCGCATGCGTGGTGCGCATGGACGGTAAGGGGACACCCTCGTTTCTAGGGGCAATGCAATGACAGAATCGAATAGTTCCAACCAACCGAAGGCCGTCACGCAGGGGGGAAGCCCCGCGCAGGCGGCTGACGAAAGGCCGTTCGAGCGCGTGATGGACGCGCGGCTGGTCCTCTCGGTGGTGGCCACGGGCATCATGTCCTTCTCGGGCGTGGTGGTGGAGACCGCCATGAACGTGACGTTTCCCACGCTGATGCGCGAGTTCAGCGTGTCCACGTCCACGGTGCAGTGGATGACAACGGCCTACCTGCTGGTGCTGGCGATCATCATGCCCATCTCGTCGTACCTAAACAAGCGCTTCCGCACCAAGAGCATCTTTCAGGTGGCCATGGTGTTCTACATCAGCGGCATCCTGTGCGGCGCGAACGCCATCAGCTTCCCCATGCTGCTGTGCGGAAGGATCCTGGAGGGCGTGGGCACGGGCATAGCGCTGCCCCTGATGTTCAACGTGATTCAGGAGCAGGCGCCGCTGGATCGGATGGGCCTCATGATGGGCATCGGCAGCCTTGTGTGTGCGCTGGCACCCGCTGTGGGACCCTCGCTGGGCGGATGGATCGCCGAGTCGTTCGGGTGGCGCTGGATCTTCTGGTGCCTGTTGCCCGTGCTGGTGGTGGCCTTCGCGATCGGCAGCTTCTCGCTGCGCCAGAGCCATCCCACACGCACGGGCAAGCTCGACGCGAGGGGCTGGGTGCTCCTGGCGCTGTCCTTCATGTGCCTGGTGCTGGCCACCAGCGAGGCGGGCAGCCTGGGCTGGGCCAGCCCCGTGGTCTGGGTGGGCCTGGCGCTGTTCGCCGCGTTCCAGGTGGCGTTCGTGCGCCACGCGCGTAGCTGCCAGCAGCCGCTGCTGCACCTGGACGTTCTGAAGCGCAGGGGCTACCGGCTGTCGCTGGTGTCCATCATGCTGCTGCAGTTCACCTGCCTGGGATTGTCGTTCCTGCTGCCCAACTACTCGCAGCTGGTCATGGGCACCGGCAGCACCGAGGCGGGCAGCATTCTGCTTCTGGGCTGCGTCGTGGGCGCCGTCATGTCGCCCATCTCGGGAAAGCTGCTGGACAGGCTGGGTGCACGGGTCCCCATCCTGACGGGATGCGTCTCGAGCCTGCTGTCCGTCGTGCTTCTGGCCGCGTTCTCCGTCAATCTTCACACAGCTGCGGCCATGGGCATCTACGTTCTGTTTGCCCTGGGGCAGGGACTTAGCGTGGGGACGATGATGACCAACGGCCTCTCGAAGCTGCCGATGCAGCTGCGCTCCGACGGCAACGCCATCATCACCACCATGCAGCAGCTGTCGGGTGCCGTGGGCACCAGTGTGGTCACGACCATTGTGAACTCGTTCCAGGAGGGCTCTGCCGACGTGGCAGCCTCCACGACGGCGGGCACGCGCGTGGCATACGTCCTGCTGGTCGTGGTCATGGCCGCCGAGCTGGCTTCGCAGATCGGCGTGTTCGCTGGCCAGAAGCAGAAGGCCGCCTAGGGCTAGGCTGCGACACGCCTTTGCTCGGCGCGTCTTCGAATACATGGCAAGAAGGGCAGGCCGCTCCGGAATCGTCCGGGGCGGCCTGGTTTGTAGCAGACGTAAAACAAAACGCAATAGTGTTAAACAGACGGAAGAGCCTGGCTGTTGGCGGCGATGGCGTCGTGCAGCTCGTCTGGCTCGACGCCTCGTATGCGCGCGGTGAGCTCGCAGGTCTGCGCCAGCGCGTCGGCGATCTGTGCCGCCGAGCCTGTTACGCCCTCGCCTGGCGGGAAGTCGGTCTCCAGGAGCAGCCGGTCTGTGGGAATCAGCTTGAGTTGCTCCTTTGCCCGGCGCGTGCGTGCCTGCCGGGGGTTCACGCTGAACCAGCAGCCCGAGCGGATGGCGCGCCACAGGTCTGGCGTGGACCCCGAGAACCAGTGGAACACGCAGCGGCAGCGGTCAAGAGCGCCCGTGGACTCCAGGAGGTCCAAAACCGTGCCGGCCGAGGCGACGGAGTGCAGGGATATCGTGCGTACGCGCGTGGCGGCACCTTGCGTTGCGCCAGCCTGCGAGTTGGGGGGCAGGGGAGCGGAGGCGCAGGCCTCCAACACGGTCCTGAGCGCTAGCACCTGCGCGTCGTGCGATGCGGGGTCCGTGTGCTTGGGCGAGAAGTCCAACCCCACCTCGCCGACCCACGCCGTCTGCGGTACCAGCCGTGCCACCAGCTGGGCGTCTGCCTGCGACGCGCGCCCGTCCGCCACCCACCAGGGGTGCAGGCCCACGCCCAGGCGGACGTTGGACAGCTGCGTCCAGGGCTCTGCCCGTAGCGCCAGGTACTCCTGCGGGGTCACGGTGTTAGCGAACAGCCCGAGCCCCGCAGCCTGGGCATCCCCTGCGACCTGCGCCGCATTGCTCATGAACCCCAGGTGCACATGTGCGTCTGCCAGGCCGCACGCGACCAGCGGCTCCGCTTCGCCGTCGCTCACCACCGGTCGCCCGCCTGTGGGTTGTGCAGCCCGGCCAGGTCGCAGATGACGCGACCGGCGGCTATCTGGCCCATGACGGGCGGGATGTAGCTCATGGTGCCCAGGATGGTGCCCTTGTCGGCGGGGCGGGTGGAGTGGTCGCGCGGCCCCGTGATGGGCTCCACGCGCAGCGGCACCTCGTCGGACCAGACCACCTGCAGGTGGCGGATGCCGCGCTTGCGGCACTCCTTCCTCATGACCTTGCACAGGGGGTCGGCCTTCGTGCGGCTGACGTCGCTCACGCGCAGGCGGGTGGGGTCCAGCTTGTTCGCGCCGCCCATCGAGCTGATCTCGCGGTAGCCGCGCTCCTGGCACCACTGCGCTATGCGCAGCTTCTGCGCCACGGTGTCGATGGCGTCCACCACGTAGTCGGGGGCAGGCAGCGCGTCCAGCTGCTGCGCCAGCCGGTCCTTGTCCAGGAAGGCGTGCAGGGCCGTGACCTCGCAGTCGGGGTTGATGTCGGCCACCAGGCGTTGCATGACGTCGCACTTGGGCTGGCCCACGGTGGAGCGCCAGGCCACCGCCTGGCGGTTCACGTTGCTGGGACCCACGACGTCGCGGTCCACCAGCACCAGGTGGCCCACGCCGCCGCGTGCCAGCGCCTCGGCGCAGTTGGACCCCACGCCGCCCAGGCCCAGCACCATCACGGTCGCCTCGCGCAGACGGCTGAGGCCCTCGGCACCCAGGATGATCTGCAGACGGTCGAACGGCTGCTCCTCTGGGGTGCCGGCGGTCTCGTTCGTGGACGGGTCGTCTGTCTGCGACATGGATGTTCTTCTTTCCTGCAAAAGCGGATGGTGACGAGGTGGGCGGACAAGGCTACAGCTCGTCGGCGCCCAGCATCAGGGCCAGCGCCACGGTGAGGCCGTTCTCGAGCGAGCCCTTGTCGATGAGCTCGTTGCGCGTGTGCAGCAGGCCTCCCAGCACCGTGCCCACGCAGGCGGCGGGTATGCCCAGGGACAGGGGGATGTTGGCGTCGGTGGAGGCGGGCGACAGGTCGGGCTGCTGTCCGGTGGCCGCGGTGATGACGTGCTGGCAGATGCTGCTGAGCCGGTCCAGCTGGTCCTGGTTCACCGAGCCGTTGCCAGGCCGCACGCCCAGCTTCTCGACCTCCAGCTTCACGTCGGGGGCACGGCGGGCGTCGACCAGCTGCTTCACGCAGCCGTACAGGTGCAGGAGGTCGTTGTTGGAGGGGCTTCGGTACTCGATGACCATGGACGCACGAGCCGCGATGGCGTTGACCTTCGTGCCGCCCTTTATGGCGCCCACGTTCACCGTGGCTCCTGCGGGCAGGTTCAGTCCGTACAGCCCTTCGACGATGCCGCACAGGACCTCGATGGCGTTGGGCGTGCCAAAGTCGCGCAGCGAGTGGCCGCCGGGCGTGATGCAGCGGATGCGGAAGCGGTGCGAGCCGACCGCCTGCGTGATGCACTGGGGCAGGTACAGGTCGAAGGCCACGTGGCGCGCTATGCGCAGGTCGTTTCGGGCGTAGAGTGCCTTCGTGCCGCGCAGGTTCCCCAGGCCCTCTTCGCAGGAGTTGGCCACCATGACCACCTGGGTGCGTGGGGGCACCAGGTTGGGGTGGCGCAGCAGGAACGTGGTGGCCATTAGCAGGTTCACCAGGTTCGCCGTGTCGTCGCCCACGCCGGGCGCGTACAGCCTGCGGGCGTCCTCGTGCAGGGGCAGCAGGTTCAGGTCGGGAAACACGATGTCAGTGTGGGCCGAGAAGACCACCGTGCGTCCCGTGGGGTCGCCGATGCGGCAGATGACGTTGTGCGCGTTGTCCACCTGTACGTTCGTGGCGCCCTGGTCGATGAGCCACTCCTGCACCAGCCGGGCGCGGGCCTCCTCGTGTCCCGAGGGCGACGGCATGGCGGCAAACAGCCGCAGGACCGAGAGCTCCTCCTCGTGGCAGCGGCGTGCCCAGTCGCGGGCCAGGTCGAGGCGCTTCTGAAAGTCCATGGTTTCCTCCTGGTCGGTCGGAACGGCGGCGTCGGATGCCACCGCGTCACGGGCGTGCGGGGCGCCGCGTCTGCCCAAGGCCTTGGGTACATGACGGCGGTCGGGGCTTCACAAAAGCCACCGGCATTCCAACAATATAAGCGAGGGCCCACCGACGTGCTAACGTTCCCATGTGGGCTCTTCGGCGAATTGGCAAACCATTCACGAAAGGCGGCTCCCATGGCAGCTTCCCATGCCAATCCAGACATAGCACAGCGCAAGAAGGACCTGCGCGGGTCGCTGCGGCACCTGCGCGCAGGCATTCCGGAAGACGAGCGGGAAGCCGCCGACCGACAGATAGCACAGGCACTCTGCGGGCTGTACGAGTTCGCGGCGGCGACGTACGTGCTGACGTACCTGTCGTTCGGCAGTGAGGTGCAGACGCGAGGTATCATCCAGCGGGCGTGGCAGCTAGGGAAGGTCGTGGCCCTGCCGCGCTGCGTGCCGCACACCAGGCTGATGGAGTGGCACGTCGTCACGTCGCTGGAGGGGCTGGTCACCAGCAGCTTCGGCGTGCAGGAGCCTGCGGCGGACGAGAGCACGCTTCTGGACGCCACCCGTCTGCCCCAGGCGCTGGCGGTGGTGCCCGCCCTGGCCTTCGACCGCGAGGGGTATCGGCTGGGATACGGCGGCGGCTTTTATGACACCTTCCTGGCCGGCTTCCCCGGAACCAGCGCGGGGATCTGCCGCAGGGTCCAGATGAGAGACAGCCTGCGCCAGCTGGGCGTCATCGACGCGCACGACCTTCCCGTGGACATGGTGGTGGGCCAGGGCGAGGTGTGGCGCACCGTGGCACGTCGCTAGGGCGGGGGGTCCGTGCCCGTCGACGGGCCTGCCACCTGGTCCCTTCATGCGCCCGACCTCGTGTGAACGCTTGGCAACGCGAGCGTTTCATGTGTTGGGGGCCTGGGAAAAGGCGCGTATAAAACGTTGACGTCCCGCGATGGCGGGGAATGCGAGGCGAGGCGGTCTGATGCAGGAGGCTCACATGGATGGACGCATGCGCGACCTGACCCTGGACGAGTTCGTGGATGTGCTGGGCTCGAAGGCCCCCGTGCCCGGAGGGGGAGGGGCCAGCGCCGCCACCGCTTCTGTGGGCGTGGCTCTGGGGCAGATGGTGGCCAACCTGACCACGGGCAAGGCGCGCTACGCGGACGCCCAGCCCCGCATCGACGCCCTGCTGCCCCAGCTGCAGCAGGCCAGGGACCGCCTGCTGGACCTGGCGGACGAGGACGCCCGGGCGTTCGAGCCCTTGGCCAGGGCGTACCGGATGCCGCATGACACCGCGCAGCGCCAGGCCGCGAGGGACGCCGCCCTGCAGGGGGCGCTGGCAGGAGCCTGCGAGACGCCGCTGGCCATCATGGAGTCCGCCTGCGAGGCATTGGGCCTGGTGAACGAGCTGGCGCGCATCGGCAGCCGCCTGGCCGTCAGCGACGCGGGCGCCGCTGCCGCCATACTGGGCGCCTCCCTGCGCGCCGCCAGCCTGAACGTGTTCGTGAACGAGCGGTCCATGCAGGACAGAGACCAAGCGCAGTGCTACCGGTCGCGTGCGAACGCATTGCTGCAGAAGGGGTGCTCCCTTGCGGACGACACCTTTGGCTACGTCGAGAGGATGCTGTGATGGCGACTTTGATGTTGGGTGCCCCCGTGGCAAAGGACCTGACGCAGCGCCTGATACCCAGGGTCGAGGCCCTGGGCCAGGAGGGCGTCACTCCCACGCTCGCGATCGTACGCGTGGGGGAGCGCGAGGACGACCTCTCGTACGAGAGGGGCGCCACCAAGCGCGCGGAGAAGGTGGGCCTGGGACTGAGGAAGTTCGTGCTTCCCGCCGACTGCACGCAGGACCAGCTTCTGGACGCCATCGGACAGGTTAACGCCGACCCAGGCATCCACGGCTGCCTGATGTTCAGGCCGCTGCCGAGGACCCTGGACGAGGCGGCCGCCTGCGCCGTCCTGGATCCCGCAAAGGACGTCGACTGCATCACCCAGGGCTCCCTGTACGGCGTGTTCGCGAACAGGCCCTACGGCTTCCCGCCCTGCACGGCGGAGGCCGTGGTGGAGCTTCTGGACCACTACGGGGTGGCCCTGGACGGCGCTCGCGTGACCGTGGTGGGCCGCTCCCTGGTCATAGGCAGGCCCGTCAGCATGATGCTTCAGGCCAGGAACGCCACGGTGACCATGTGCCACACCCACACGCGCGACCTCGCCGCGGCGTGCCGCGCCGCCGACGTGGTGGTGGCCGCCGCGGGCCATCCCGGCACCGTGGGCGCCGGCTGCGTGCGCGAGGGCCAGGCCGTCGTGGACGTGGGCATCAACTGGGACCCCGTGGCTGGCAGGCTCGTGGGTGACGTGGACTTCGACGCCGTGGAGCCCGTGGTGGGCGCCATCACGCCCGTGCCGCGCGGCGTGGGGTCCGTGACGACGGCCGTGCTGGCGAAGCACGTCGTGGAGGCGGCGGAGCGCCAGACCCAGGGGTAGCCTGAACGCATTCGGTGAAGCTTGCCTATACCTGCGGGGTTGTGCTGGCCTGCGTCCAGGCATCTGCTACAATTGCCGAAGTTGCCAACTGGCAAGTTCCTCGGTGCATCGTAGCGTCGTGCCCTCAGGTAGGGCCGTACTCGTCTAGTGCGCGCCCGGGGTGCTTACGAACAGTCGAAGGAGCGCATAGGCTCATGTCTGATCTTCTTGCCGAGATAATTACTCCGCAGGTCCGTATGGTGCTGTACCTGATGGTGGCCTGCATCGTCATGCTGTACGTGCTCTCCATCGTCTACGTCATCCGCGATGCCCAGCGCCGCGGCGCGAACCCCTGGTGGCTGTGGGCCATCATCTCGGTCATCCCCATCGTGGGCCTTCTGGCCTACGTCATCCTGCGTCCGTCCAGCTACCTGGTGGACCGCGAGGAGCAGGACCTGGACATCGCCCTGCGGGAGCACCAGCTGTCCCACTACGGCGTGTGCCCCAAGTGCGGCGCGCCCATCGACCGCGACTTCGTGGTGTGCCCCATCTGCAACACCCAGGTGCGCAACGTGTGCCCCACCTGCCACCGTCCCCTGAATGCCGACTGGAAGGTGTGCCCCTACTGCCGCACGCGCATCCAGTAGGAACGCACATATACAGCAAAAGCCAGGAGCTCGTCTTCCCATAAGGAAGGCGAGCTCCTTTGATTGGCGGCCAAGGACTATGCGAAGTGTGATCGAGGCCGTTTTTCTCTGCTGGCTAGGTGATGCTCGGGCCATAGACGATGGCCAACACGTCAATGGTTTGCCCGTCGAGTCGGTAGATAATCACAAACGTTGATACGGCAAGCTTTCTGAGCCCAGCTCCATAGCGAACGGTGAGAACCGGACGGACATCAGGCGATCCAATTTGGGGCTGAGTGGACAGAAGCTCAAGAAGAGATCGTATTCTCTGGAGGACGCGTGTAGAGTGAATGGTAGACAGCCCCTCCGAGAATTCCTCGGCGATGCGGAGCTGGTAGCGCCTATCCATGATTGGCGCGCAGTGTCTTGGCGCGATTGAACGCACCGTCGATGGAATCCGTATATCGACCGGCGTCGATATCGTCGACACCCCTGCCGACCGCATCTATCAGACGTGCTTCGTATGCGGCATCCGCCCTCTCACGGGCAATCCTCTTGTTGAAGGCTTCCTCGCTGGCAAAGATGTACGCCGCTCGACCTTGCTCGGTGATGCGGACGATTCCGTCCTTTGCTGCCGCCTTCGCATCGCTGGGGTTGCGCTGCAACGTTGTCATGGGAAGAATCGTCTCCACTGCCTGCCTCCTAGTGAGATAGTTATACGAATAATACTACGTACGACACTCTGATACCCCAGTTAGAGAGTGCGTATAAGTTTGTTAGTAATGTCCTGTGAAGATGCTGCGGCGGTCGAGTCTCTTTCGAAGGGTCATGGGTTCCCAAAGTCGTCCCGGGAGGGGTGCACCCAGTAGGAACGGATTAACGAGGCTACGCTAGCGACGGCGTCGTGCGTCCTCGCTCACGCGACTGTTCCAGTCGGTGGGAACGGCACCCTCGCAGCGCGCGCCGCAGGTGGCCTGCGCTATGGCGTCGTAGGCCAGGCCCGTGCCGCAGGCGTCGCTGACATACTGCGTGGCATGGTCGCGGGCGATGCCCAGGTGGTCCGCCTCCGCGGCTGCGTCGATGTTGGCCCCCAAAAACACGAACTCCCACCCCTGGCGCCGGTATGCCTGCACCATGCGCTTCACGCGCGCGTACGTGTAGGTCGTGCTGGCGTTCTCGAGTCCGTCTGTGATGACCACGAACACGACGTGCTCGGCAAGGTGGCCGTCCGGCTGGTAGTGCTGGACCTGTGCCGTGTGCCTGATGGCCCCACCCAGTGCGTCCAGCAGGGCGGTGCAGCCGCCGGGCTGGTAGTCGCGGTGTCGTAGCGGGCGGACCTCCTGGATGGGCTTGCGGTCCACCGTCACGCGAGAGCGGTCGCTAAAGAACACGACAGACACGTTGGCCTGCCCGTCCACCTGCTTGTTCCTCTGCAGAGTGGAGTTGAAGCCGCCCACGGTGTCGTCCTGCAGGTCGTACATGGACCCGCTCTCGTCCACCACAAACACGAGCTCGGTCAGGCCCCGCTGCACCCTCCCGGAAAGCCTGTAGACGTCGTGGTTGTGGGACCTGCTGCTGTAGTAGGACTTGCCTGCCATGATGTGCTCCCTCCGGCGGCAACGCCGCCCTTGACCTTGTGTTGCCACGAGTCTAGGGGCGACGGGTCCCTCGCAGGTAAACTGCGAGGCGACATCGCGAGGGGCGGAAGGACTTCTGGACCGCATGCGAACTGAGGGGCGTCGAACGAGCGGGGGGGTGACGCACGGATGGGGTTCGCCGCGTCCAGATGTCCGAGCCTTGAGCGACTAGGAGACGCCCAGCAGCTGCTGGTCGTGCTTGAACAGGGCGTAGTTGATGGCATCCACGTCGAAGACGCCCCTGCCGATGTAGAACTCGACGATGACGTCGAACTTGCTGCTGTGCGAAAGCGAGTAGCCGGCGCGCTCCAGCAGCATGCGCGTCTGTGGCAGGTCCAGCCTCAGGGCCACGGCCAGCGCCGGCACCACGCGCTTGCTGGGGTTCATCTTGCCCGAGCGCAGCTTGCTGAAGTACTGCCGCGTCAGGTTCGCGCGGTTGTACACCTGCGCGTCCGTCAGGCCGCGCGCGTCGATCATGGACAGCAGTGTCTCGCTGAACGAGGCGTCCAGGTTCTGCAGGAGGTCATCCAGCTGGTCCTCCGGGGTGAGCATCGACGGCGCACCCGCGTCCGCTCCCAAGGGCAAGAAGGACGCCTTGCTGGTGGCGCCGTATGCGGAGGGGGCGTTGGGTTCAGCCGCTCCCAGCTCTCGGCCCAGGTCGCGGGCGCTGCGGGGGTGACGCCTCTGCTCCTGGTCCACGTAGGTCTGGTCGATGTACTCCTGGAGCTCTTGGTCGATTCCGTGGGCCGCGCGCGTGGAGCTGCGGTCGAATACCACCAGGTAGACATCTATGTCGAATGCTTCGGCCGTTGCATTGTTCTGGAGCCAGCCGCGGATGGCGCCCATGGCGACCTCCAGGGCGATGTCCTTCGGGCAGCCGAACGCCCCGGACGAGATCAGCGGGAAGGCCACGGAGGTGGCGCCAAGATTGCGCGCGGCGTCGAGCGAGCGCGCGTAGCAGCTGGCCAGTAGGGCACGTGCGCGCCTGGGCCCACCCGGCGTCACGCCCCAGCGCGGCCCCGCGGTGTGTATGACCCAACGCGCGGGCAGGCCGAAGCCCGGCGTGACCACGGTCTCTCCGCAGTTCACGTGCCCGATCTTTCGGCAGGCCGACCCCATCTGCGCCTCTCCTGCCGCGCGAAAGATGGCGCCGCACACGCCCCCGCCCATGACCAGGCGCTCGTTTGCGGCGTTTACGATGGCGTCGACCTTCATGTGGGTGATGTCCTGGCGAACGATGGAAAGAGGCATGTGGTTGCCTGCCCTTCTGGCGGACCGTGGCAGATGGCGGCGACGGACGGTTGGCCAGCTGCCGCATGCGTCCCATTCTATGCGACGTGGCACGTCCAACATGCGGGCTCTGTCAGCCTCGAATTCCTGGTTTCGGAGTACGTGATGATAAGTACCCATGTCGCTGGGCGGCTGAATTCTGCGCTGGCCGAACCATCCGAAATGTAGCGTTTGGCGCTTGGAATAACTACAGCAAGTTCCAGCTCTTCCGAAAGATCCCTCGGAACAGGAGGTATCGCTATGGCACTGGGTCCCATGGAAATCGTGATCATGGTTCTGTACGTCGGAGTCCCGATAGCCATCATCGTGTTCCTGGTGTGGCTGATGCACAGCGTCGTCGCGCGGCAAAAGAGCATGGAGGCGCAGCTGAAGCAGATGGGGGACACCCTGCGCCAGATAGACCAGAAGCTGCAGAAGTAGGGCTCTCTCGGCCGATTGCAGCACGCCGCGGTGGGAAGGCCTGTGCAAGATTTATGCAAGGCCTTCCTGCCGCAGCCAGTCCCTCAGGTGGCGGTCCAGCTGGCGGAAGGTGCGCTGGGTCTGCTCGTTCGTGAAGTCACGCTCCAACATGTCGAACACGTAGCCCTGCCGTACGGCTAGCTCAAGGCTGCGGGGGTACACGAGCCCCCACACGAAGCACACGTGGCCCAGCACCATGTCGGCGGGGTAGCGCCTGATGGCATGGGGCACGGTTCGGTGCTGCAGGAACGCTTCGACCACCTGGGGTGACACGTCGCTGGCGCTGAGGTCCTTCTGGCCGAAGGGGTAGATGTCGTCCACGGGGGAGTCGTGGTTCACCTTCAGGATGTCTATCTTGTCGGCGTCGCGCACGATGTCGCACAGGCGGCGCGTCTGGGCATCCAGGCCGTCGGGCAGGGCGAGCGCGCTGTGGTACGCCACGGCGCTGTGGATGGCGTCGTCCGCGCTGTCGTCCTGCACGAACCTGCGGATGTCGCCGGCGGGTCCCGTGGCGTCCTCGAACAGCACCTGCGCGCCCAGCAGCGCGTGGCTGACCGACTTCGAGTCCAGGAACGTGTCGTAGCGGCGCACCTGCTCGAAGCGGCCGATGTCGTGCAGGAGGCCGCACAGCCAGGCCAGGTCCACCTGGTCGTCCGTCAGCTGCAGCGAGCGGGCGATGTCGTCGCACAGGTCTGCCACGCGATACGTGTGCGACACCTTCAGCGCTATGCGGGGGTTTGTGGGGTCGTAGGCCGATACGTAGCTCTTGAACGCCTGCAGCGCCCGGGTGCGGTCGATGTGCATGGAGGTCCTCCCTTGGTCCCCAGCGATGCTAGCGCATGGGCAGGCGGACGCCCCCGTGCGGCGCGCCTTCTCCGCGTATCTCCATCGCCCGGCCGGGTGGCACATAAAAGAGTTGCATAAAAGAAGGGCGCCCGCGCTGGACGCCCTTCTTGCATTGTTTATGTACTGGGGAACGGCGAGGTGCTAGGCCAGGCGCTGGTTGTTGTACCAGCCCCACCTCACGGGCATGCGGTCGCCGTAGTAGTCGATCCACTTCTGTAGGCTCCATGTCCTGATGCGGCCCACGTTGTCCATGACCGTGCCGTCACCGACGTAGATGGCCACGTGGCCGTAGATGGAACCCATGTAGGTGTGGCCGTGGGACGCCACCGCCACGATCATGCCCACCTTCAGGTCGGGTCGGCTGGAGGTGTGGCAGTAGTTGTAGTACAGGTCGCAGGCGTTCTGCTCCAGGTAGCCGTGGCCGCAGGCGTTCATGACCTTCTCGACCCAGTAGGCGCACAGGCCGCTGCCGGGGGAGGGCATCGAGTGGCAGACGTCGACCACGCGGCGCTGCGCGGCGTTGGCCGTGGCCAGCGACTGCTCGCAGCGCGGGCGGGCGTTCACGTCGTACCAGGCGTTGGCGGTGCTGCCGGGGGCGCCGTTGCCCTTTGCCACCAGCACGACCTGGATGCCGCCCAGGTGCAGGTCGTAGCCCGTGGTGCCGGCCTGGCCGCCGTTGCAGGTCCAGTCCAGCCAGCCTATCTGGTCCACGCACGCGCGGTAGTACACGTCAAAGAAGCGGGCCAGGTCACCCTCCAGATGCACCTTCACGGACTCTATGCCGCGGCCGTCTGAGTTGCCCTGGGCGGCGCCGTTGGACGTGGACTGCTCCCAGCCCACGTTGCGCACGCTGGCCTGGTACACGATGCTGCCTGCGATGCCGTTGTCCGAGCTGACGTTGGCGCGGAACTGGTTCACCTGCGAGCCGTTGCCGTTGATGCCGCCGTCCGCGGTCGTGCCGCGCCAGGCGCCGTCGGCGCCCCTGGTGGCGTACGAGACGTGCGCGGGGGCCACGTAGGCGATACCCGTGGGCTTGGCCTGGGTGTTCTTGCGCACCAGCATGATCATGATCGCCTCGGCCCGCTTCTGCAGGTCGGTGGTTCCGGCGGAGTCACCGTTGCAGGCCCAGTCCAGCCAGCCGTAGTCGGCCACGTGCAGGCGGTAGTACACGTCGTACAGCTGGCTGATGCCGCCTGCCAGGCGAATCTGCACGGCCTCCACGCGCAGACCCTGGCCCGTGGTGCCGGCCAGCTGGCCGTTGGCAGCCCAGCCCTGCCAGCCCACGTTCTGCACGTGCGCGCGGTACTGGATGGCGGAGTCTGCGCCTATGGTCTCGGAGTCAAAGCCGCCAAGGGACAGCTCGAACGCCTCCAGGCGCTTGCCCTGGCCCGTGGTGCCGATGGTCTCGGACGTGCCGCTGACAGCTCCCTGCCAACCGTCGTTCTGCACGTGTGCCTGGGCGCTGATGCCGGAGTTGTCGCGATAGGCGTAGCCCTGGTCGCTCTTTGGGAACGATGCGGTGTCGGTGGAGGTTGTGGCGGTCGAGGAATCGGATGCGGCGGACCCGGACGCGGAGGAGCCGTTGGTTGCGAAATTGATGTCGTTGGATGCGGCGGGCACCCTGGCGGGCACGCGAGCGGGGGTGGACGACGCCTTTCTCACGAGCTCGAACTCCAGGGCCTCAACGCGCAGGCCCAGGTTCACCGTGCCCGAGATGCCGTCCTTCGTCCACGCCAGCCAGCCCAGGTCCTTCACGTGCGTGCGGTACCACAGCTCGTAGGTCTGCGCCAGCTCGTCGGACAGCTTGATCTTCAGCGCCTCGATGCGCAGGGACCTTCCGGTGGTGCCTGCCATCTGTCCGTCGCTGACCCAGTCCTGCCAGCCGATGTTCTGCACGTGCGCCTTGTAGCTGATGCCGTTGACCTGGTTGCCGTCCTGGTCCACCAGACTGATGCGCACGGCCTCCAAGCGCTTCCCCTGGCCCGTGGTGCCGGCGATGGTGCCCTCGTCCGTGGGCTTCTGCCAGCCGATGTCCTGGACGTGGGTCTCGGTGGACACGTGGATGGCAGGGGAGGTCGCCTTGGAGTCAGTGGACTCGGAGGACGAGGAGGAATTGCTGGCGCCAGAGTTCTGCGCCTGCGAAGCCGCCTGGGAGTCGTTCGCGTCCTGCGAGGTGGTGGTGCCGTCGGACGAGGTAGCCTGCGACTGCTGTGAGTCGGTCGTGTCCGTGGAGGACTTCTGGCCGGAGTCAGTGGAGCTCGAGGTGTCGGAGGTGCCGGCCTGGCTGGCGGTTGCGGAGGCGTCGTCCTGCGTGGACTGCTGCTCAGAAGAGCCGGAGGTGGTCGCCTGGGGCTCGGAGTGCTTGGTGGAGGTGGTGGAGCCGGAGGTGGTCGACGTGGCGGCTGACGATGCCGCGTCTGATGCGGAGCTAGTGGTTGAGGTGCTGGCAGTAGACGAGGCTGCGTTGGTCTGCGTGGCGGAAAGCTCCGGGGTCGCCGATGCCTGGCGGCTGTCGGAGGTGCCGGCGCTGATGGCTTCGGCGGCGACGCTGCCCGCGGTGCCGGAGGTGCTCTCCAGGGCCATTGCGGGCGTTCCCGTGACGAGCACCGAGCCCAGTGCTATGGCCGCCACCGTCGCCGCCGTGCGTCTGCTGTGTCTGGGCCTGGCCTTGATCTTCTTGTCCATAATCTCCTCTTTTCGGGGTTGGTGCGACGACGCCCTTGTGCACGGCCGTCTGGCAACTGATGGCGGGGCCTCCTGGCAGTCCATTGTTTCGGGGCTGTGAGGCCGGCTGACAGTATTGCTTAAATTACCGAACGGATGATACAGATTCCTGATTTCAATTGAGTTTCATTCGTGCATTGCTTCCGTCAGAGGGCGCTGGGCGTACGTGGGCGGGTTGCGATTGCCCTTTCGTACGCAGAAATGAGACCGTCCTGCGTATGTTTTTGGGCGCAAGGGGACGCTGTAGCGGGCACGCGGTGCGAACCTGTTGTAAAGTAGGCACGTCTGCCAACGGTCTTAGGCGCGTCTGCCATGCCCTGCGCATGCGTGCACTCGCCCAAGACGAAAAAACGCGCCACGGTTGGCGCGGGGGAGTCATCAGGTCATGCGTTCCAACAGCGACGAGTACAGGTCGAACCGGCACGTGCGTTCTGCGTGCGCCATCACGCGTGGACTTCCCACCACTACCACAACCACAACAACTATGTAGGCGTCTGTCCTTTGGACGGGGCAACCAACGTTGCCTTGCGGCAGGCGCCATGTAGCCGGGCACCCCAGCGGATGTCGGGGCCAAGCCCTATGGCTAGGTAGCATTCAAGGCTTGGCGGCCACGGCGGTCGCCAGCGTACGAAGGGATATGCAATGAAGGTTCTTTACAACGATGGCCACGTGGACGAGTGCCCCGAGGACCAGGAGCTCCACGTCATCCGCCACTCCGCGGCCCACATCATGGCCCAGGCCATAAAGCGCCTGTACCCCGAGGCCGACTTCGCCTACGGCCCCGCCACCGACAACGGCTTCTACTACGACATCGACCTGCCCGAGGGCCAGAAGATCTCCGAGGACGACTTCCCCGCCATCGAGGACCAGATGAAGAAGATCTGCAAGGAGAACCTGAAGTTCCAGGTCTTCGAGAAGCCCCGCGCCGAGGCCATCGCCCTGATGCAGGAGCGCGGCGAGAAGTACAAGGTCGAGCACATCGGCGACCTGCCCGAGGACGCGCGCATCACGTTCTACCAGCAGGGCGAGTACATCGACATGTGCGTCGGCCCCCACATCCTGTACACGAAGGCGCTGAAGGCCTTCAAGCTGACCGGCGTCTCGGGCGCCTACTGGAAGGGCGACAAGAACAACAAGATGCTGACCCGCATCAACGGCGTCGCCTTCCGCTCCAAGCAGGAGATGGACGAGCACTTCAAGCTGCTCGCCGAGGCCGAGAAGCGCGACCACAGGAAGATCGGCCAGGAGATGGAGATCTTCATGATGAACGAGGCCGGCCCCGGCTTCCCGTTCTGGCTGCCCAACGGCATGCGCATCCGCAACGCCCTGATGCAGTACTGGCAGGAGATGCAGGACAAGTTCGGCTACGACCAGGTGCAGACGCCCATCATCCTGTCCCGCAAGCTGTGGGAGACCTCCGGCCACTGGGACCACTACAAAGAGAACATGTACACGACGAAGATCGACGACGAGGACTACGCGATCAAGCCGATGAACTGCCCCGGCGCCTGCCTGATCTACAAGAGCAAGCCCCGCAGCTACCGTGACCTGCCCCTGAAGCTGGCGGAGGCCGGCATCGACCACCGTCACGAGCTGAAGGGCGCCCTGCACGGCCTGTTCCGCGTCCGCGAGTTTCAGCAGGACGACGCGCACCTGTTCATCCGCCCGGACCAGATCACCGAGCAGGTCACCGACGTCGCCCACCTGATCACCGCCTACTACGCGCAGTTCGGCTTTCCCTACAGGGTCGAGCTGTCTACCCGCCCCGAGAACTCCATGGGCTCCGACGAGGACTGGGAGCGCGCCGAGGACGGCCTGAAGAAGGCGCTCGAGGCCATGCACGTGGACTACAAGCTGAACCCCGGCGACGGCGCCTTCTACGGCCCGAAGATCGACTTCCACCTGCAGGACTGCCTGGGCCGCGAGTGGCAGTGCGGCACCATCCAGCTGGACTTCCAGCTGCCCCACAACTTCCAGCTGGAGTACACCGACAAGGACGGCTCCAAGAAGCAGCCCATCATGATTCACCGTGCTGGCTTCGGCAGCTTCGAGCGCTTCATCGGCATGCTGATCGAGCAGTATGCCGGCAAGTTCCCCACCTGGCTGGCTCCCTGCCAGGTCAAGGTGCTGCCCGTGTCTGAGAAGACCCGCGACTACGCCAACGAGGTGGCACAGAAGCTGCGTGACGCCGGCGTGCGCGTGAAGGTGGACGAGCGCGATGAGAAGATCGGCTACAAGATTCGCGAGGCCCGCTCCATCGACCGCGTGCCCTACATGCTGATCCTGGGCGAGAAGGAGGCCGAGGCGGGCAACATCAGCGTCCGCGACCGCTCCAACGAGACCGTCCAGTGCGACCTCGACGACTTCGTCGCCGACATCACCGCGGAGATTCGCGAGCGCCGCGGCTAAACCGGCACCAAACTGGCTCAGAAGGTCCGTCACCCCAGGGTGGCGGTCCTTTTTTTG
>JBJEKW010000007.1:0-3777 GCA_051878835.1 Atopobiaceae bacterium | reverse complement strand
GCTCGAAGGCATAGAAGGCAAAGCGAATAGCATCCAACAGAACACCAGCGAGGCGCCTCAGGTCAGGGACGCCTCGCTGGCGCAGCATGAGGAGTGGTCCTTGCCGCAGATAGACGTGAGCCAGTTGCCAAAGGCCGGCGGCAAAGTTGTGGCCCTGGCCACCTTCGCGGGTGCCGAGGTGAGTGATGAGCAGGTGGCGGACGGCGTGCGATGCTATTCGGCGGTGGCACCCGACGAAGTCGCCGGGCGTCGCGTCGTCTGCGTCATGGGCGCCTTCGACGGGCTGCACCTGGGCCATCGTGACCTGGTGAGCGCGGCCGTCGATGACGCGCGCCGACGCGGCGTGGCCTGCGTCGCAGTGACCTTCCAGCCGGACCCGGCGGAGGTCCTGGAGGGCGTCATTCCCGGCTCCAGGCTGCTGGACTGCCAGGACAGGGCACGCGGCCTTGTGAGCCTGGGCGTGGACTACGTGCTCAGCTTCGCGTTCACAAAGGATGAGGCCGCCACTGACTACGAGGACTTCCTGCGCCTGCAGCTAAGCGGACTGGTGCACCCCGTGGCAATCCACGTGGGCACGAACTTCAGGTTCGGCGCGGGCGGGCTCGGAACGCCCTCGAACTTGGCCCAGCTGGGCTCCCGGCTGGGGTTCGCCGTGGTGGCGCACGACCTTCTGCAGAACGACGGACAGGTGGTGTCCGCCACACGGATACGCGGACTTCTGCACGAGGGGCGCCTGGGTCTGGCAAACCGGCTGCTGAGCCGTTGCCACTTCGTGCGCGGTACCGTGCAGCATGGCAGGGGAGAGGGAACCTCGTTCGGCTTCCCCACCGCAAACGTGGTCTGTGACATACGCGACTGCCTGCCCCAGGAGGGCGTCTACGCCTGCTACGTGGCGTGCGACGGGCAGGCCTGGCCTGCCGCCGCGAACGTGGGCGCGCCTCCCAGCTTCAGTCAGCCCAGGCCCGCCTTTCTGGAGGCGAACCTGCTGGGGTTCTGCGGCGACCTGTACGGCAGGGAGGTGCAGGTGGTCTTCGTGCGCTGGCTGCGCGCCTCCCGAAAGTTCGACTCGCTGGAACAGCTGGAGTCTGCTGTAATGCAGAACATTTGTTGGGTAAAAGACAACCTAGGTGACGCTAGGCTGGAGGTGTCCGTTGATCAGTGACGACGACAGGGAGCGGGTTCGCCAGGCCACGGACATCATTGCCCTGGTGGGCGAGACCGTTCAACTGAAGCAGCGTGGCTCCAACGACTTCTGGGGCTGCTGTCCCTTCCATCACGAGAAGTCCCCCTCGTTCCACGTAAACGCCTCTACCGGCCTCTGGAAATGCTTCGGGTGCGGTGCCGGCGGTGACGTCTACG
This sequence comes from Atopobiaceae bacterium, assembly GCA_051878835.1. Lineage (GTDB taxonomy): Bacteria > Actinomycetota > Coriobacteriia > Coriobacteriales > Atopobiaceae > Olsenella_K. The sequence continues at coordinate 2,418 of JBJEKW010000007.1, read as the reverse complement.
ACTACGTCATGAAGCGCGAGAACCTGGACTTTCCCGACGCCATCCGCTACCTGGCGGACCGCGCGGGCATCGAGCTGACCGAGGAGCGGGGCAGCGCACGCAAGGGACCCCGTCGCAACCGCATCATAGAGTGCCTGACTCAGGCCGAGGCCTTCTACTCGCTCATGCTGATGCGTGGGCGTGGAGAAGGGCCGGACTCGGGCAGGAAGTACCTGGCGGGGCGCGGGTTTGGCTCTGCCATCTGCAAGCGTTGGCACCTGGGCTATGCCCCCGGACGAGGGACGCTGGTGGCGCACCTGCGCCAGTTGGGCTTCTCGAACGCCGAGATGCTGGCGGCCGACCTGGCCGTCGAGCGCTCGGGGCGCCTGCAGGACCGCTTCTACGACCGCGTCATGTTTCCCATACACGACGAGCAGGGACGTACCATTGCCTTCGGCGGGCGCGTGCTCACCGACGCAAAGCCCAAGTACCTGAACACGAAGGAGACGGCGGTATTCCACAAGGGCAAGCACCTCTTTGCCTTCGACCGCGCGAAGGAGTCCATCGCGGCGAAGGGCGTGGCCATCGTGTCGGAGGGCTACACCGACGTCATCTCGCTGCACGAGGCGGGCTATACGAACGCGGTGGCGGCCCTGGGCACGTCCTTCTCGCTGGACCACGTCAGGACCTTGTCACGGTTCGCCCGAAAGATCATCTGCATGTTCGACGGCGACGCCGCCGGGCAGAAGGCAGCCGAGCGCGCCATCCAGTTCATCGACAAGACCGAGGCGGACCTGCGCTGCGTCGTTCTGCCGAACAACCAGGACCCCGCCGAGTTCCTGGCCTCGCACGACCACGCCGCCCTGCAGCCCATCCTGGACGCGGCTGAGCCGCTGATGGACTTCGTCTTTCGCAAGAGGCTGGCGGGATTCGACCTGTCGTCTCCCGGCAGGCGCGTCGCCGCCCTGAACGACCTGGCAGAGCTCCTGGCGCCTCTGAAGAACTCGTACCTTCTGGATGCCTATGCCACGCAGCTGGCCGATGCCCTGGGCATGGACGTGGAGGAGACCAAGCGCGTCATCAGGTCGAAGCCCGTGAAGTCTGCGGAGCCCGAGGGCTCCGTCGTCCAGGCATCGCGCGTGGGCGGTGGGTACTCACGCCCCAGGGCGGGCTCGGGCTACCAGTCTGGCGCCAGACCCGGCTCACGGCGCCAGCCGTCGTGGCAGGGTGGTTCGGCGGAACGCTCGGGATCGTCCTGGCAACGCGGCTCCGGCGGTGCGGCTGCCCGTCCGCAGCAGATGGGCGTACCCACCTACCTGGAGGCCTATCCCGAAGGCGAGGACTCGTACTACGAGGATGCCCCCGCGGACTACGTGCCCGACTTCGAAGGCGGGACTCCCGTGCAGCAGCAGACCTCTGCCGACGGCACTGCCGCAGCGGGGGAGCCGCGTGGGTTCGTTTCGCTGGAGGCTCTGTCGGGAGAGGAGCGCCAGCAGGTGGCGGCGGAGCGCGAGCTTCTGAGCATGCTGGCCACGGATCCTGACTCGCTGCGACCCTATGCGGATCGCATCGCGCAGATCTCCTGGACAGACTCCAGGCACGAGGCCATGGCCTGGGCCATCCTGGCCACCCCGGAGGGCACGTCCCCGGCAGATGCCGTACGAGCTGCCACCGAGGTGGAGCCCCTGGCGCCCAAGGTGCTGGCATCGGGCAGGCTCGTGTCGACGCCTGGCATGACACAGCAGCAGAAGGTCGACTTCGTGCTGCAGACCGTGGAGCTCTTCTCGACAAAGCGGCGCATCCGCGAGATACGCTCGCGCCTGCGCGGCGGCTCCAGCGTGCCCGGCGACGAGGCGGAGCGGCTGTTCGAGGAGGCGACGCAGCTGCAAAGACATGCAAATGAGCTGTCGAAGCAACTTTCTGGTATTGACGAGGGATAAAAACGGGTAAAATTCCAAAGCTTGTGCGTAGAAAGGATACCTGTGGCAGCCACGAAGACCAAGAACATAAAGCTTTCGAGTGAGCTTGACAAGGCCGTCGAGGGCCTGGTAAAGAAGTCCCGCAAGTCGGGCGGCAGCCTGACCGAGGACGACATCCAGGCAGCCCTGGCGGACATAGACGTCGACAGCGACGAGCTCTCCGACGTGTATGACGCAGTGCGCTCCAAGGGCGTCGACATCCTGAGCGCCGGCGACGATTCGGATGACGCCGACGAGGAGGACGACGTCGACGACGATTTCTCCGGCGACGACGAGGATTCCGACGACGACGAGGATTCCGAGGCCGTAAGCGAGGCCAAGGCCGTGAAGGAGGCGCTGCGCTCTACCCAGACTTCTCGATCGAAGTCCAGCAAGCGTCGCTCCAGCCGTATGAAGGCCCGCCGCTCCGACAGCTCCACGGTGCTTCTGACCGGCGATCCCGTGCGCATGTACCTGAAGG
>JBJEKW010000006.1:0-21154 GCA_051878835.1 Atopobiaceae bacterium | reverse complement strand
GGGGTTCCTGTCGGCCGGACGCCTCGAGTGCCTGGGCCTCTTCGCGCGTCTGGTGATGGTACGTCACGTGAGCCTCGTGCAGCACCACGCTGCGGGCCTTGTCCAGGGAGGCCTGCTCCATGAGGGTGGACAGGGTGCCCTCGGCGCGCATCTGCCTTTGCGCCTGCTCCCATTCGGCGTCATCCAAACCCAGGTAGCTGGCCATCTGGTCGGGCTCCATGCGGATGTGGCGGGCTGCGGCAAATGCCATCAGTGCGGCGTCGCACTCAGCCATCTCCTGGGCCTTCTCGTTGAAGAATCCGGTCAGGTCGTCTTTCGTGGCGCCCATGGAGTCTAGCACCTGCTGCAGCTCCATGTTCTCCCTGCGGAACTCGGCGGTGATCTCGTCCAGAAGTTCCTGGCTTTGGGCGTCGACGTACTCGTGGGGGACGCTCTGCTGCAGGCGCTCAGCCAGTTTCTGCTCGGCCTGCTGCAGGGCCTGCATGCGCACGCTTTCGTCGGCGGAGCTCTGCAGCGCCTGGCGGGCACGCTCCAGAAGCGAGAGGCGGCTCTGCTTGGGACCGAAGTGCGCCTGGACCCACGCGGGGTCGTCCAGGCTGGACATGGTGCCACCCTCCTGACGCACCATGAGCTCGAGGGCGCGCTGCACCTCAGAGTCGGTGATGTAAGGCACGTACACGTCTATGTCGACCGGGTCGTAGGAGCTCAGCGTGTAGTGGGGCTTGCCCTCCAGCATGAGGGGCAGGGGCTTTGAGTGCTGCATGACGGGCCTCCGGGTGATGCGGTCGCTGCGACTGGCGTCAGGATGCGACGGACGTGCTGTTTCTGCGTACGAGTGTACCCCTATACCTGGGAGGATATGCCCGCGCATGCGCGTGGCCGTGCTGACGCACGCGTCTGCGCGTTGGCGCGGCTCCTCTGTCAGGGGCACAGTTTGCCTCGTTTTTTCTTGCCGAACTCGAGGCAAGCTGTGCCCCTGACATGCCGACTGGCGCCGTGTCGGGGTCCCGCTTGGCACCTCGGCTGGCGCTGGTCGGTCCCGTCCGCGCGAGCCAGGCACCCACAGCTAGCCACTTTGCACCGATTTCGGTCCCTTGCGATAACCAAGACGCCCATACCCGCCCTCTTTGCACCAGGCGAGTGCAGACCACCCAGGTGTGGGTGCCCAGACCGTCGACTCTGCACCAGGCGGTGCAGACAAACCACCTCTGGGTACCCATACCTGGGGACTCTGCACCTTCCGGCCATCGAGCCTCCAAGTGACGGACCTCCTACCAGGCCTTTTGTGAGAAGGGCGGTTTAGCCCGGTGCAGACTGGCCAGGAGTGGGTACCCGAAACCGTCGGCTTTGCACCGGCTGGTGCAGACCACTCGGCTGTGGGTACCCGGAACCGTCGACTCTGCACCCGCTGGCGCAAGCTAGCCGGGTGTGGGTGCTCGGACGCGTCGAGCGTGCGCTATCCGGTGCATACTCCCCACCTGTGGGTACCCGAACCTGCCACCCCGGCAGGATTTCCGACAGGGGTCCGACTTGTGGGTACCCGAACCTGCCGCCCTTGCAGAATCTGAGGTCGGATTGGGATGCCTGGGAAACGGGTCACCTCTTCTACCAGGCCTTTTGCGAGAAGGGCAAAACGGGCTTCTGCAGGGGTCCGACCTGTGGGTACTCGAACCTGGCACCCCTGCAGAAATCACTGGCCGAGGCGAGCTGGCCGAGGCGAGCTGGCCGGGACGAGCTGGTCAGGCTAGCTGGCTAGCCGGGGTGACTGGCCGGGGCGAGCTGGCCGGGGTCCGTCGCCTAGCCCCGCCAGCCCTTCCTCGATGCCCGCCGGCGGGTCGCCGTCCGGACGGGCTGCACGTGCCCTCGTTGTGGTACAAAGAGCTTTCGGAAACATCGTAGGGACGTGCCGTTCATTAGGAAAATGCGCCGCTCCGCAGGGGTGCTGGGGGTGCGCACCGGCGCGTCTCGTCGCGACGCTCCGGTGCGCCTCGGTGCGGCGCCACGCCGCGACGCCTTCATATATTGCCAGGTGACATGCCATGAGCAGCAACAACTCGACAGACATCTCGATCATCGGGGCCGGCCCTGCCGGAATCTTTACCGCGCTGGGACTTCTGGGCGCGAACGACGGCAGACACATCACGATTGTGGACCGCGGCCTGCCCATCGAGCGCCGCAGCTGTCCGAAGGCGCAGACCGGCCACTGCGTCCACTGCAACCCGTGCAGGATCACCACGGGCTTCTCGGGCGCCGGCGCCTTCTCGGACGGCAAGCTGTCGCTGTCCCACGAGGTGGGCGGCGACCTGCCGCAGCTGGTGGGCGCCCAGCTGGTGCAGAGCACCATCGAGCGCGTGGACCGCATGTACCTGGACTTCGGCGCTGACGACCACGTGGAGGGCCTGGGCCATCCCGACGAGGTGGCCGAGATTCGTCGTCGTGCCATCCGCGCGGGCCTGAAGCTGGTGGACTGCCCCATCCGCCACCTGGGGACCGAGCGCGCCCAGCAGATCTACGCGCGCATCCAGCAGCACCTGCTGGACGCTGGGGTCGAGCTGGTGTTCCAGACCGAGTGCGTCGAGGTGCTGGTGCAGGACGGCAGGTGCACGGGTGCCGTGCTGGAGGGACCCGACGGGCGCAGGGAGGTGCGCGCCGGCCAGACCATCGTGGCCACGGGCCGTCGCGGAGCCGACTGGTTCGAGCACATGTGCGACGAGCACGGCATCGCCCACGAGCCCGGCCCGGTCGACATGGGCGTGCGCGTGGAGGTGCGCAACGAGGTCATGGAGGACGTGAACAACGTCCTCTACGAGAGCAAGCTGGTGGGCTACCCCAACCCCTTCCGCGACAAGGTGCGCACGTTCTGCCAGAACCCCGGCGGCTTCGTCAGCCAGGAGAACTACGACCGCGGCCTGGCCGTGGTGAACGGCCACAGCTACAAGGACCGCAAGAGCGCGAACACCAACCTGGCGGTGCTGTGCAGCCAGAACTTCCGCGAGCCGTTCGACAAGCCGCTGACCTACGCGCAGCGCGTGGGCGAGCTCATGAACATGCTGGGTGCGGGCCGCATCCTAGTGCAGCGCTTCGGCGACGTGCTGGACGGCAAGCGCACGTGGCCGCGCGAGCTGTCGCGCTCGAACGTGGTGCCCACGCTGCCCGACGCGCAGCCGGGCGACATCACCAGCGCCATGCCGTACAGGGCCATGACGAACATCGTGGCGTTCATGCGCGCCCTGGACCAGGTGATTCCCGGCTTTGCCGCCAACGAGACGCTGCTGTACGCGCCCGAGCTGAAGTTCTACAGCAACCGCGTGTCCATGGACCAGCACTTCGACACCAACGTCGAGTGCCTGCACTGCCTGGGCGACTCGTCGGGCTGGACCCGCGGCCTCATGATGAGCTCGGTCATGGGCCTGCTGATGGGGGAGGACCTGGCACGGCGCTAGGAGGTGTGCAAGACGTGCATGCCGTACCTGCGCGAATATAAAACCCCATAGGGTGGTAGACTTCTAACGCTGAACACGTATGTCGCGCCCCTGGGCGTTGCTGCGGACCCGCGTGGCCCGCGCCCCACGCGCGACGGCTTTTTGATGGGAGTCCGACCATGGACGACAAGCTAAAGAAGCTCATCGCCGCCTACGAGGAGCTCGAGAAAAAGATGATGGATCCCTCCGTCGTGTCGGATCCGAAGGAGTACGCGCGCGTCGCAAAGGAGCACGCCAACCAGGGCCCGCTGGTCCAGAAGGCGCGCGAGTACCTCCAGGCGAAGGAGGACATCGAGACCGCAAAGGAGATGCAGCGCGAGACCTCCGACCCTGACGAGAAGGACATGCTGCAGGCCGACATCCAGGAGTCCGAGGCCAAGCTGCCCGGCCTCGAGGACCAGATAAAGATCATGCTGATCCCCGGCGATCCCAACGACGAGAAGAACACCATCGTCGAGATCCGCGCCGGCGTGGGTGGCGACGAGGCCGGCATCTTTGCCGGCGACCTGTTCGCCATGTACGAGCGCTTCGCGGCCAGCCGCAAGTGGAAGATCGAGGTCCTGTCCAGCTCGCCCTCCGAGGCTGGCGGCTTCAAGACCATCGAGTTCAAGGTCACGGGCGACAAGGTCTACTCGGTCATGAAGTACGAGAGCGGCGTGCACCGCGTGCAGCGCGTGCCGAAGACCGAGAGCCAGGGCCGCATCCAGACCTCGACGGCCACCGTGGCCGTGCTGCCCGAGGCCGAGGACATCGACATCCAGATTAACCCCGAGGACCTGCGCATCGACACCTACTGCGCCTCGGGCCCCGGCGGCCAGGGCGTCAACACGACGTACTCCGCCGTGCGCATTACGCACCTGCCCACGAACACCGTGGTGCAGTCGCAGGACCAGCGCTCGCAGATCCAGAACCGCGCGGTCTGCATGGAGATGCTGCGTGCCCGCCTGTACCAGGTCGAGCTGGAAAAGCAGCAGGCCGAGCAGGGAGCCGAGCGCATGAGCCAGATTGGCCATGGCAACCGCTCCGAGAAGATCCGCACGTACAACCAGCCGCAGGACCGCGTGACCGACCACCGCATCGGCTTCAACAGCACGTACAACAGCGTGCTTCTGGGCGATGGCCTGGGCGAGGTCATCGAGGCCCTGGCAGCCGCCGACCGTGCGGAGAAGCTGGCGAAGGCGGTGTAATGTCCCCGTGGGCCGCAGGCGGCCTCGTGACCCCGGCGTCGCCACGGCGTCGGGCATTCAGATTGGCAAGGTGGGCGTCGACCGCGAAGGCCGGCGCCCGCGGCATGTTGGGGGACCATGCAGCTGGGTGCCAGATTGGCGTTCCGGCTGGGAAAGGAGGACGACGATGCCACTAGATGATCGGCGCACGGCAATGGGCGGGACGGCTGCCGCCAGGACGACCGCTCGTCCGGCGAACGACCCCTGGACCATTGGGCGCATGCTCAAGTGGACGACGGGCTACCTCCAGGCGAAGGGGGACGAGCACCCGCGCCTCTCGGCGGAGTGGCTCATCAACAACGTCACGGGCCTCTCGCGCGTGCAGATATACATGAGCTTCTCGCGCGTGATGACCCCCGACGAGCTGACGGCCATGCACGATGCCGTCGTCCGCAGGGCGAAGGGCGAGCCGCTGCAGTACGTCACGGGCGAGATGCCGTTCAGGCACATCGTCCTGCACTGCGAGCGCGGCGTGCTCATCCCCAGGCCCGAGACCGAGGTGCTGGTGGACGCGGCGCTGGAGGGCGTGGACGCGGCGATCGACGCCGGCGTGGTCTACGACGACGTCAGGCGCCGTGCAGCGCAGAAGGACGACGAGGCCAAGGCCGATGCCGTGCAGACGTCCGCGCAGCGAGCGGAAGGTAGCGACCCCGCCAGTTCTTCTTCACGTGGTGAGACCTCTGGGCTGGAGTACGGCAGGCCGCTGGGTCGGGCGCTCTCCAGCTTCCGGGGGGACCCCACGCACGACAGCGCCAGCGAGGACGACTCCAGCCAGGAGCGCATCGACCCCATCGTGCACGTGGCGGGCCCCGAGCAGTCCCACGTGCCCACCTACGTGCCGGGTCCCGAGGACAGCCTGTTGGCGCGTGCCGAGCGGCAGCAGGAGGAGGCTGCGGCTGTGGCCGGCGACGCTCCCGCCCCGAAGCCCCTGGGCACGCGCGTGCTGGAGGTGGGATGCGGCACCGGCTGCATCGCCCTCAGCATAGCGGGGGAGCGGCCGGGCACCCACGTGGTGACGACCGACCTCTCGGACCAGGCCGTGCGACTGGCCGCGCGCAACCGCGACGCTCTGGACCTGCAGGACGCCGTGGACGTGGTGCGCTGCGACCTGGCGGCGGGGGTGGACCCCGCGCTGATGGGCACCTTTGCCGTGCTGGTCAGCAACCCGCCCTACATCCCCTCGTCCGTGGTGCCCACCCTGCCGCAGGAGGTCGTGGGCTACGAGCCGGGACTGGCGCTGGACGGCGGCCCCGACGGCCTGGACGTGTTCAGGCGCATACTGGAGGTGGCGCCCCGCGTGCTGAGGCCGGGTGGCATGCTGTGCTGCGAGCTGTTCGAGACGAACGTGCAGCAGGCGGCCGACCTGGTGATGGCCCAGTCGGGCTGGGCGTCCGCCGAGGTCAGGCAGGACCTGACCCATCGTCCGCGCGTTCTGGTGGCCCGGCGCGCCGGCTCGCTTTCGAAGGAGGACTAGCATGGGTGCCGTCGTTTCCGTAAGCCAGGACAAGCCCGCGATCGACGTCGTCAGCCGCGCGGCGTTCTGCCTGACGAACCAGGGCGTGTTGGTGATGCCCACCGACTCCGTGTATGGCATCGGGTGCGCGGCGCTGCCGAACAACCCCGCCCACCTGCGCATATTTCAGATCAAGCACCGCGACGTGGCGCAGACCCTGCCGTGGCTGGTGGCCGACGCGGACGATCTGGACCGCTATGGCGTGGACGTCCCCGCGTGGGCGCATGCCATGGCGCGCCAGTTCTGGCCCGGCGCCCTCACCCTGGTGGTGAAGGCCTCGCCGGAGGTGCCGCCAGAGTACCAGCGCCAGGGCGACCACACCATCGCCCTGCGCTGCCCCGACTCGAACCTGGTGCGCACCCTGGCGCGCATGGTGGGAGTGCCGCTGGCCACCACCAGCGCAAACACGCATGGCGCGCCATCTGCGACCTCGGGCTCGTCGGTCGAGCCGCGCATCGTGCAGGAGGCCAACCTGACGCTGGACGCGGGTCCCGCGCCCCTGGCGGTGGCGTCCACCATCGTGGACTGCACGTCCGACCAGCCGCGCATACTGCGCGAGGGCGCCATCGACTCCGCCTCGCTGCTGCGCCTGGCATAGAGTTTTTCTCGCCTTTGGCACCTTGGGGGCTTCTTGGGCTACCCTGTGTGCCAAAGGGCTGAATTCACCTCCAACCGAGAGGAGCGCTCATGCGCATCGCAATCGCATCCGATCACGCTGGCTTCGACCAGAAGGCACCCATGAAGGAGTATCTGGAGAGCCTGGGGCACGAGGTCGACGACCTGGGTCCCGACTCGGCCCAGAGGTGCGACTATCCCGACTACGCCGTCAAGGTGGCCCGCGCCGTCTCCGAGGGCAAGGCAGACCGTGGCGTGCTCATCTGCGGCACCGGCCTGGGCATGGCCCTGGCGGCCGACAAGGTGCCCGGCGTCCGTGCCACCCCCATCCAGTCCGTGCAGTTCGCCGAGCTGTTCCGCGAGCACAACAACGGCAACGTCATCTGCCTGTCGGGCCGCTTCGTCGACCTGGAGCTGAACAAGCAGATCGTGAAGACCTTCCTCGAGACCGAGTTCGCCGGTGGCAGGCACGAGGCTCGCGTCCAGAAGATCATGGCTCTGGACCACGCCAAGTAGCAGGCGCACCAGCCAGGCAACCGTCGCGCCATCCGTCGTCAGCCGGGTGGCGCGTTCTATGGGCGCAAGCCCACCCCGTCACACGAGGCCACGACCAAAGGAGAGCACATGGCGAACGACTTCGACCCCAAGCGCTTCACTCTGATAGACCACCCGCTGGTGCAGCACAAGCTGCACATCCTGCGCGACAAGAACACCGGCACGAAGCAGTTCCGCGAGCTGGTGAACGAGCTGGCCATCTTTGAGGGCTACGAGGCCATGCGCGACTTCCCGCTGGAGGACGTCGAGGTCGAGACCCCGCTGGAGAAGACCACGTGCAAGCGCATCGCGGGCAAGAAGGTCGCCATCATCCCGATTCTGCGCGCCGGCTTGGGCATGGTGGACGGCATCCTGACCCTGGTGCCCTCCGCGCGCGTGGGCCACGTGGGCATGTATCGCGACCCCGTGACTCACGAGCCGCACCAGTACTACTGCAAGTTCCCGCCCGACATCCAGAACCGCACCTGTCTCATCGTGGACCCCATGCTGGCGACGGGTGGCTCGCTGACGGCAGCCATCCAGTTCCTGCGCGAAGCCGGCGTGAAGGACGTGCGCGCCCTGACCCTGGTGTCCGCACCCGAGGGTATTCGCGCCGTCCTGGACTTCGACCCGGACGTTCGCCTGTACACCTGCGCAGTCGATCGCGAGCTGAACGACGATGCGTACATCCTGCCGGGCCTGGGAGACGCCGGCGACAGGATCTACGGCACGAAATAAGTCACCTGCATAGGTGCATATCGCGTGCGAGCGCCCACGTAATCCGTGGGCGCTCATATTTTTTCGACTAACGGTCAAAAGTGCTAAAATTCGAAATGTTCGGACCGTGATGCGCGTTGTTGCGTATGGCATGCGCGTGTGCGATTGACTACGATGTCTTTTGTCGACTGGCCGGAAACGGTCGGCGCCGGTACGGGTATGAAGGAGCGTGATGCCTTGGGTAGCTGGGGTGCCATCGTGGCCGGAGTCGTTTGCGGACTCGTTGGATGCGCTGCGCCGGCATTTCTGTTCGAAGAGGTATTGACGAAGGGAAGGCGGGTACAAGTCTCAAGTGGCTTAGTCAGCATCATCGTCTCGTTTGTGTTGATGCTGGTTGCGCTATTCGTCGTGCACGCTGTGCGCAGCGACCTTGTACTTGCGTTCGGATGTTCGATGGTGGCGACCTTCCTCCTGTTTTGGGGGGTCGAGTCGCTAAGGGCATGGCGGGCTGCCAACGTCGCCCCGAAGGATAAAGGGAAGGACAGAGGATGAACCCTCTAGACAATCTTCAACCGAAGATCGACGAGCTTCTTGACGACTTCATGACGCACAACGTCGTGGGCGACGCAAACCCCAACGTGACTTCGGTGGGCTTCTCGCAGTACATCTTTTGGATGCTTGTGGCACTGGCCCTGCTGCTGATTATCACGTTCGTGTTCAAGAAGAAGCAGTCCAAGAGCCTGGTGCCCCACGGCTTCTTTGTGAACAGCATGGAGTTCGTCGCCGAGTTCGCGCGCGACGACCTGTGTAAGTCCATGCTGCCGAACACCTGGCAGAAGCACATGCCCTTCATCCTGGCCATCTTCTTCTTCATCCTGGCCAACAACATCGTGGGCATCATCCCCGGCTGCCACCCCGGCACCGGCACCATGGGCGTCACGTCCGCCCTGGCTCTGTTCTCGTTCGTGTACTTCATCGTCGTGGGCTGCAAGCGCAGGGGTGTCATCGGATACCTGAAGAGCCTGGCACCCGAGGGCGTCGGCTTCCCGATGAACATCCTCGTGTGGATCATCGAGGTCTTCTCCACGTTCCTGCGTCTGATCACGCTGGCCGTTCGACTCTTCTGCAACATGTTCGCTGGCCACGTGGTCATGGGCGCCTTCGCCATCCTGGCGTCGCTGTTCTTTGAGCCGCTGATTCAGAGCATCGGCACGGGCACGTTCCAGCCCGCATACCTGGGTCAGGCCGGCGAGTCCGTCATGTGGGTGCTGGTCCTCATCATCATCTACATGGTCGAGATTCTGGTCGCCGTCATTCAGGCGTACGTCTTTGCACTGCTGACGTCCGTCTACATCCAGGTGGCCGAGGGCGACGCCGCATAGCGTCGGGCTTCGAAGGCTTCACGCGAGAGGGCGTCTGCGCTTTCGCTGAAACATAGAGTTTGGGTTCGTTAGTTAGGTCGCCTCGTCCGGGGCGAATGACAAAGGAGGAATCGTGGGCGTTATCGGTTATGGTCTGGGCGTTATTGGCGCTGGCATCGGCATTGGTCTTTCGGCGTATGGTGCTACGACCGCAATCGCACGTCAGCCTGAGGTTCAGGGCCGTCTGTTCACCGTGTTTATTCTGGGCTCCGCATTCGTCGAGGCTCTGGCTCTGATCGGCTTCGTCGTCGCGCTTATTGTTCACTAGCATCAAACGACGAAGACTCTGAGTTGGAGGCACGTATGAAGGACAACATGAAGGTGCTGGCTGGCCGTTGCGCCGGTCTGACCACGGCGGTGCTGCTGAGCTCTGCGGTACTGCCCACCTCCGCGTTCGCAATCGACGGCCCTCAGATTCTGCTCCCCAAGATGGAGGAGTTCATCCCCTCGCTCATCGCGTTCGTCGTCATTTGGGCCATCATGGCAAAGCTTGCCTGGCCGTCCATCTATGGCGCGATGCAGAAGCGCGAGGACAAGATCAAGAGTGACCTCGATGACGCGGAGCGCTCAAAGAAGGACGCCGCCCTTTCTGCCGACGAGTACAAGCAGAAGATCGCGGAGGCCGAGCGCAAGGCCGAGAGCATCGTTGCCGACGCCAAGCGTGAGGCTGAGCAGCAGCGCGCTGACATCCTGAACCAGGCGCAGAAGGAGGCCGGCGAGATCATCACCAAGGCGCACGGTGCCGTTGAGGCCGAGCGCCACAAGGCTGAGGTCGAGCTGTCCGGTTCTGTGGTCGACCTCTCCGTGGAGATCGCGGGCAAGATTCTGGGCGACAGCATGGACGAGGAGAAGCAGCGCAAGCTGGCCGAGAAGTACCTCGCGGAAGTGGGTAGCCTGAATGACAAGTAGGCGCATCGAGCAGAAAAAGGTCGAGGCCTACGCGAGGGCCCTGCTCGAGGCCGCAAAGTACGAGGGTCGTGCCGCACGTGACCTGGAACAGGTCAAGCACGTCCTGAAGTTCTCGCCCGAGGTCATGGAGACCATCACGTCCATGCAGGGCGAGGACGACCTCGACCTTTTGGACAAGGTGTACAGCCAGTACAAGGACCTTCTGGAAAAGAGCGACGACACGGTGTCCGTCGACGTGACGACCGCCGTGCCGATGGACGACGAGCTGCGCGAGAAGGTGCGCGAGAAGTGCCGCAAGGACTTCGACGCTCCCATCTATCTCGTCGAGCACGTGGACCCGAAGATCCTGGGCGGCATCGTCCTGGAGGCCAAGGGCCAGCGTCGCGACGCTTCCGTTCGTGCCCAGCTGGTCAACATCAGAAAGACTCTCTCCTCGGCATTCATCGGAAGTGATGAACAATGAGCCAAGTTATAGATGCGTCCTCGATCATGAGGACACTGAGGGGTGACCTCGACAGCATCTCCACCTCGGTGGAGACGCAGGAGGCATCCAAGGTCATAGAGGTCGGTGACGGCATCGCTCACGTGGCTGGCCTAAAGAGCGCCATGGCAGGCGAGCTGCTGCAGTTCACGAGCTCTGCTACGGGCCGCAACGTGTACGGCCTTGCGCAGAACCTCGAGGAGGACGAGGTCGGCGCCGTTCTGTTTGGTGACGTCGACTCCATCAAGGAGGGTGACGAGGTCACCACAACCGGCCGCGTCATGGACATCCCCGTGGGCCACGCCATGCTGGGTCGTGTCGTGAACCCCCTGGGCCAGCCCATCGACGGCAAGGGCGCCATCCCGACGAGCCACCGCAGGCCCATCGAGTTCAAGGCCCCTGGCATCATCGAGCGCCAGCCGGTTTCCGAGCCTGTGCAGACGGGCCTCATGGCCATCGACGCCATGGTCCCCATCGGCCGCGGCCAGCGTGAGCTCATCATTGGCGACCGCAAGACCGGCAAGACCGCAATCGCCATCGACACCATCATCAACCAGCGCGATACCGACATCATCTGCATCTATGTCGCCATCGGCCAGAAGGCCTCCACGGTTGCATCCATCCGCGAGACCCTGCAGCGCCACGGCGTCATGGACAAGACGATCATCGTCTCGGCCACCGCTGCCGACTCCGCGCCTCTGCAGTACATCGCTCCTATGGCAGGTGCTGCCATCGGCGAGTACTTCATGTACAACGACAAGAACGGTCATCCCGCGGACGCAGAGCACCCCGGCGGACACGTTCTTATTGTCTACGATGACCTGTCAAAGCAGGCGGTGGCATACCGTCAGATGTCGCTGACGCTGCACCGTCCGCCTGGACGCGAGGCTTACCCTGGCGACATTTTCTACCTGCACTCTCGTCTGCTGGAGCGTGCTGTCAAGCTGTCCGACAAGAACGGTGGCGGCTCCATGACGGCTCTGCCCATCATCGAGACGCAGGAGGGCGACGTTTCGGCATACATTCCCACGAACGTCATCTCCATTACCGATGGTCAGATCTACCTGCAGTCCAACCTGTTCTTCCAGGGCCAGCGCCCCGCAGTTGACGTGGGCATCTCGGTGTCCCGAGTCGGAGGCGCCGCTCAGCTGAAGTCCATGAAGCAGGTTGCCGGTACGCTGCGCCTTGACCTGGCCAGCTACCGCGACAAGCAGGCGTTCGCGCAGTTCGGCTCCGACCTGGATGAGACCACGCAGTACCAGCTGAACCATGGCGCTCACATGATGGAGCTGCTGAAGCAGAAGCGCTACGCGGCACTGGACGTGGCCGACCAGGTCATCGCCATCTTTGCCGCAAAGGAGAACTTCCTCGACGACCTCGACCTTTCGCAGGTCGTGGACTTCCGTGACGGTCTGGCCAAGTTCATGCAGGAGCGTCACCCCCACACGCGCGAGCTGGTTCGCCAGGGAAAGATTTCCGACGAGCTCAGCGAGAAGCTCAAGAAGTGCATCGCCGAGTTCAAGGAGCAGTTCGTCGAGACGCACCGTAGCGCGAAGGAAGTCGCAAACGAGGAGGCTCCCGAGACCGGCGCTGAGGCAAAGGCCTAAGGACACGATTTATGGCAAACCTTCGTGACATAAAGGCACGCATCAACTCGGTGAAGAGCACCTCGCAGGTGACCCGCACCATGGAGATGATCTCCACGGCGCGCATCCGCAAGGCTCTGGACCGTGCGCAGCAGGCCGCACCGTACAAGGACGCCATCACCCGCATGCTGGCCCAGGTGGCCAGCGCGGGCTTCGATGACTCCCAGCCGCTGCTTGCCAAGCACGACACCGAGAAGTGCGTGCTGTTCATCCTCATAGCATCCGACCGCGGTATGGCAGGTGGCTTCAACATCACGTTGCAGCGCGAGGTTCAGCATGAGATGGAGCGGCTCGAGGCCAAGGGCGTGAAGTCCCAGATCATCACCTGTGGACGAAAGCCTACGGAGTACTTCAGCTTCCGTGGCACGAAGCCCGTCATGTCCTTCGAGGGCATTTCGTCGGAACCGACCATGGACGAGGCCGATCGCGTGGCCTCCTACCTCATGGATGGCTATGCCAGCGGAAACATCGACCGCGTGATGGTGTACTACCAGCACGCAAAGAACCGCGTGGACCAGACGCAGGTCATCGAGCAGCTGTTGCCCCTGAGCGAGGAACAGCTCAAGATGCCGAACAAGCCCCGCACCAAGGAGGCTCTGTCCCAGATCAAGGAGGAGAAGTACACGGACTTCGAGTTCGAGCCCTCGGCCGTCGAGGTTCTGGGCTACCTCATCCCCGCCTACATCCGGACCGTCATCTACCACGCGCTTCTGGACTCTGCCGCAGCCGAGCACGGCGCCCGCCGTCGTGCCATGCAGTCGGCAACCGACAATGCGAAGGAGATCATCTCTTCGCTCAGCCGCACCTACAACCGTGAACGTCAGGGTTCCATCACCACCGAGCTCAACGAGATCGTTGCCGGCGCGACTGGAATGGAGGACAACCACTAATGGCAGATACAACCGTAGGAGAGAAGACGACGCTCGAACAAGCGACCGTCAATCTCCTGAAAAAGAGTGCCGGCACCGGTACCATCGTGCGAATCATCGGCGCAGTCGTCGACGTTCGCTTCGATGATCAGGTGCCTGCCATCTACAACGCTCTGGTTGTAGACGGCGACACGCCCGTGGGCCACGTGCACACGGTGCTGGAGGTCGAGTCTCAGCTTCCGGGCAACATCGTTCGTACCGTCGCCATGTCTTCGACCGATGGCCTGCAACGCGGGCTGAAGGCCGAGGATACCGGTGGCCCCATGATGATGCCCGTGGGCCCCGAGACGCTGGGTCGCGTCTGGAACGTCATGGGCCAGCCCGTCGACGGCAAGCCCATGCCGAAGGACGTGCAGTACTATCCCATTCACCGTCCCGCACCTGCGTTCTCTGACCTGACCACGCACACCGAGATCTTCGAGACGGGCATCAAGGCCATCGACCTTCTGGAGCCCTACGTCCGCGGCGGCAAGACCGGCCTGTTCGGCGGCGCTGGCGTCGGCAAGACCGTTCTGATTCAGGAGCTCATCAACAACCTGGCCCAGGAGCACGGCGGCACGTCCGTCTTTACCGGCGTCGGCGAGCGCACGCGTGAGGGCACCGACCTGTACCTCGAGATGTCCGAATCCGGCGTCATCAACAAGACCTGCCTGGTATACGGACAGATGAACGAGCCGCCTGGAGCTCGTATGCGCGTTGCTCTGGCCGGCCTGACCACGGCAGAGTACTTCCGTGACCAGGGCCAGGACGTGCTGCTGTTCATCGACAACATCTTCCGCTTCTCGCAGGCAGGCTCCGAGGTCTCCGCACTGCTGGGCCGTACGCCTTCCGCAGTCGGCTACCAGCCCACGCTGGCCACCGAGATGGGCGACCTCCAGGAGCGCATTACATCCACGCGCGAGGGCTCCATTACCTCGGTCCAGGCAGTCTACGTCCCCGCAGACGACCTGACCGACCCCGCCCCCGCCACGACGTTCACGCACCTGGACGCCACCACGGTTCTGTCCCGTGCCATCACCGAGCTGGGCATCTACCCGGCAGTCGATCCTCTGGCGTCCTCCTCGGGCGCACTTGACCCCGAGATCGTGGGCGAGGAGCACTACCGCGTGGCCGAGAAGACCCAGCAGATTCTGCAGGAGTACTCCGACCTCCAGGACATCATCGCCATCCTGGGCATCGACGAGCTCTCCGAGGAGCAGCAGCTTGTGGTCTCTCGTGCCCGCAAGGTCCAGCAGTTCCTCTCGCAGGCCTTCCACGTGGCCGAGAAGTTCACCGGCAACCCCGGCGTGTACGTGCGCGTCGAGGACACCGTGCGCTCCTTTGCCGAGATCGTCGACGGCAAGTGCGACGACCTGCCCGAGCAGGCCTTCCGCTTCGCCAGCACGATTGAGGACGTCCGCGAGCGCGCAAAGAAGATGGCGTCGGTCACCAAGTCCGCGAAATAGGGGAGTGCGTCATGGCAGAACTAACCTGTCAGTTCGTGCGCCCCGACAAGCTGATGTACGAGGGGCCCGTGGCCAGTCTGGTGCTGGTCACGTACTCGGGTGAGCTTGGCGTGTGGCCTGGCCACTCGCCGCTCATCTGCGCCCTGGGAGATGGCGTCGTCCGCCTCCACATGCTCGAGAAGGACGGTGGAGGCGAGCGGGACGTGGTCATCAGCGGCGGATATGCCGAGGTCGACAACGACGTCGTCATCATCCTGGCAAACCATGCCCGCCTGTCCGACGACATCGATCCAGACGTGGTTATGGACACTCGCGCAAAGGCTATTGACGCGCGAGACGCCCTACCAGAAGATGACAACCGTAGGGCTTATTACGACAACAAGATCAACTGGTGCAACTTGCTGTTGAAGCAGTCCCCCGAGCATTAGCTCGAGGGGCTGCCCCCTTCTTTGGGGAGCAAGATGCATCACATGGGTCCACGGAGGTCACATGGAAGTCATACGGGTCGAGGGCGGCAGCCCCATTTCCGGTGAGGTCAGCGTAGAGGGAGCAAAGAACTCCGCGCTCAAGTTGATGGCAGCCACCATCCTGGCGCCGGGCGTCACCACGCTGAAGAACGTACCAAACATCTCCGACGTGCACGTCATGGGCAAGGTGCTGAAGTGCCTGGGCGCCCGCGTGGACGTGCTGGGCGTGCACGAGCTGCGCATCGACACCAGCGGTGTCGACAGCTGGGAGACCCCGTACAGGCTGGTCGAGCAGATGCGTGCGTCCACAGCGGTGATGGGCCCGCTGCTGGCCCGCTTTGGCAAGGCCGTCGTCGCCATGCCTGGCGGCTGCAACATCGGTGCCAGAAAGATCGACATGCACATCCTGGGCCTTGAGGCCCTGGGCGTTAAGTTCAAGATCGACCACGGTGACATACACGCATCCGCTCCCGATGGCATCACCGGAGCCAACGTTACGCTGGACTTCGCCAGCGTTGGCGCCACGGAGAACCTCATCATGGCTTCCGTGCACGCCAAGGGAACCACCGTCATAGACAACGCGGCCCGCGAGCCCGAGATCGTCGACCTGGCGAACATGCTGAATGAGATGGGCGCCAACATCAAGGGCGCCGGCTCTCCCGTGATCGAGATCACGGGCGTCGGTGAGCTGTATCCCGTCACGCACACGGTCGTGGGCGACCGCATCGAAGCCGGCACGTTCTTGGCAATGGCCGGTCTGTGCGGCGAGCCCGTCACGGTGAAGGGCTTCGAGCCGCTGCACCTGGGGCTTGTCCTGCGCAAGTTCGAGCAGATGGGCATCACCATCGAGACGGGCTTCCGTCAGGTGACCGCCTATCGCAACGGCCCCCTGAAGCCCGTGGACATCCAGACTCTGCCGTTCCCGGGATTCCCGACCGACATGCAGTCCCAGACCATGTGCCTTCTGGCGCTGGCAAAGGGCACGTGCATCGTGACCGAGAACGTGTTCGAGAACCGCTTCATGTTTGCGAGCGAGCTGCAGCGCATGGGCTCGAACATCGTCATCAAGGGTCACCATGCGGTGGTCCACGGCGTCGATGGGCTGTCCGGCGCCGAGGTGAAGTCCCCCGACCTGCGCGGTGGCGCAGCCCTCGTGATGGCCGGCCTCGTGGCCGACGGCATCACCACGGTGTCCGCCATCCATCACATCGACCGTGGCTACGAGAACTTCGTGCCAAAGCTGCAGTCGCTGGGTGCAAAGGTCGAGAGGGTGGAGGTGCCCGACCCGGAGGATCCCGACCTGTAGCCGGCCGTCCTGGAGCTTCGCGAGCGCGCATGTTCTTCTTGGCCACCAAGGAGCACTGCTGGTGACAACGCGCTGGCGGGTGCCGGGGTGGATATGGTTCCGCACGAGTGATATTTTATTGACTGATAGACCTGCAGGTCCGGCTTGTGCCGGACCTGATTTCTTATTTATCTGCGTCCAAGGCCAGTGTGCCGTAGGGCGCCAGAGGGGGTGCAACATGGCCAGAAACGAGCCGCAGGAGGGCCATCAGCTCAGCATGGCAAGCGAGGACTACCTTGAGTCAATCTACAGGCTCATGGGGAAGGACAACGCTGGCGACGGGGTGCGCTCCGTGGACGTGGCGGACCAGCTGGGCGTGTCGAAGGCCAGCGTGAACAAGGCGCTCTCCACCCTGAAGGATGCGGGCATGGTGGAGCAGACGCGCTACGGCAGGGTCAGGCTGACGCAGAAGGGGTCCAGCTACGCCGCGCGCGTGTGGCGCTCGCACAGGACCCTGCGCTCCTTTCTGGTGAACGACCTGGGCGTCGACTACGAGACCGCCGACGACGAGGCCTGTCTGATGGAGCACTACCTGTCGGAGGATACGATGGACCGCTGGTGCGACTACCTTGAGCGCCAGGGGCTCAAGGTGGACGAGTAGGGGCGAGGCACATGCGCGCCAGTCAGACGTGGGAGCGCACCGCGTTCGACGATGCGAACGACCAGATAGCGGCCGAGCTGGGCACGGGGCTGTCCCAGGGCACGAAGCGTTTCGTGCTCTCGGGTGACCCGGCCCAGATACTGGACCAGGAGACGAGGCAGCTGGGCATAGCGCCGGCACTGTGGGACATCAGCGACGAGGAGGGGCTGGTGCAGGCGCACCAGCTCTTTGCAGATGCGGGTGCAGACGTCGCCCTGACGAACACCTGGGGCTGCGGACCCGCCGGTCTGAAGCGACTGGGCGTCCGGGCCACGGTGGACCAGGTATGCGATCGCGCCGTAAGGGCCGCGCTGTCGTGCTCGCCCGCGGCGGTGGCCGGCCAGGTGGGCATCGGAAGGACCATCACGGGTGCCCAGGCAAGGCAGGAGGCCTGCCAGCTGGGCTCCGAGCTGCTGCGACAGGGCGCCCATCTGCTGGTGGTCGGCGGCACCCAGGACGAGGACGCGCTGCAAAGCATGGTCGAGGGGGCCGCACGCGCCAACGACGGGCAGGCCGTGGCCCGACCCATTGTGGCCGTGCTGACCGGCCAGCTGGCAGCGGTGGTGTCGGAGCCCTTCGTCAGCGTGCTCCAGCAGGAGTCCGACGACGCGCTCGTGGGCCTTCTGGTGGGGCCGCTCGACATCGCGGACCCCGAGGGCGCCATGCGTGCCGTCGACTCGGTGGCGGCGGTCGCCCAAAAGCGGGGGCTCTCGTTCGGTGTCTCGCTGTGCTCGGCGGACTATCGCGAAATGGACCTCGTCGAGGTGGCACATCGAGCGGTCGCCAGCGGCGCGCATTTCTTGCGCTGCTCTGCAGGCATCCCCATCGCTGGCACGACCGTGCTTGCCGAGGCGTTGGAGGGCTAGGCCGAGCTGCGCAGAATTGCGTATGCACCTCGGGGCATGCCCGGATGCAAGGAGCGCATCTGACGTTGGCGAGGGGATCGTTCGGGACCACCGTGTCACCGCTCTGGACGTCCTTTGTGGCTCAATTCGAAAAAATGAACCCCGGTGTGGTATCACGAAGTATGAATACTCTGTGTCCGGGCTACCGCAGCGCCTCGCAAACGGGCCATTGACGGCCGCTTGCGAGGCGCTGCCCTTGTGTGGTGCGCCCGCGGGGTATTCTGATATGCGCTGTGTTTTGCGCCTTTGGTGCGGCACAGCTCTCACAACTCATCACCACGAAGGGATATCACTTATGAAGGCCATCATTCCGGCTGCAGGTTTGGGCACGCGCTTTCTTCCCGCGACGAAGTGCACTCCCAAGGAGCTCCTGCCCGTGCTCGACAAGCCAGTGATTCAGTACGTGGTCGAGGAGGCGCTGGAGCCGTCGGGAGTCGACGAGGTCGTCATCGTGAACTCTCACGAGAAGCCCCAGATGGAGACGTACTTCTCGCCTGACACCAAGTTCGAGGACTATCTGCGCGCCCATGGGAAGGACGCGCTGGCACAGAAGGTGCACCAGGCGGGCGAGCTGCCCGTGTCGTTCGTGTACCAGGACGAGCCTCGTGGCCTGGGCCACGCGGTGTGGTGCGCCGCGCAGAAGGTGGGCGACCAGCCGTTCTTTGTGCTGCTGGGCGACTACTTCGTGCCTGACCGCCAGATGTGCGTCAGGATGCAGGAGGTCTCGCAGCAGCACGGCGGGGCATCCGTCATCGCCGTGGCGCCCGTGCCTGCCGACCAGGTCAGTCGCTACGGCATCATCGCGGGCGAGTGCGTGGGCTCCTACGGCGACTCCGGTGCCACCGGCGAGCAGGAGGGCGCCATCTGGCGCGTGACCGGCCTCGTCGAGAAGCCCGCGCCCGAGGATGCGCCTTCCCACCTGTTCATCGTTGGCCGCTATCTGCTGTCGCCGCGCATCATGGACCTGCTGGCTACGCAGGGCAAGGGCGCGGGTGGCGAGATTCAGCTGACTGACTCGATGGAGCGCCTGCTGGAGGAAGAGCAGATGTACGCGCTCGTGGTCGACCCCGACGAGGGCTGCGACACGGGCACCCCTGCCGCCTGGGCTGCCACGAACGCACGCCTGGCACTGCGCGACCCGCAGATGGCCACCGCCTTCAAGGAGGCCCTCGGCGACGAAGTGAAGCTTGGCTAAGCCATGCGTATCATCAGATTTGACAACAACGGTTGGCGCTCGCGCTTCGACGACGACTTCAACGACGCGAACGTGTGCAGGATTGCGGATGCCGCAGGAAAGGTGTGGTCATCGGCACGTAGGGGAGCCACGGTGTATGTGGGCTACGACACGCGCCATGAGTCCGAGCACTTCGCCGTGCTGGCTGGCGCGGTCATGGCCGCCCATGGCCTCAACGTCATCGTGTCCGACTCGTACCTGCCCATTCCGGCGCTCGGTTGGAGCGTCGCGCGGGACCGTCGCGCCATCGGCGGCGTCATGCTGACGGCGTCCGAGGCGTCGTGCGAGTTTGGCGGCATCTGCCTGCGCGGCAGCGACGGTGGTCCCGCCCGCGATGACTTTCAGGAGGCTGTCGAGAAGAGCATCGCGGCCTTGCCTTCGTCCTCGCGGGGAGTCATCTCGAGGAAGGACCTGGTGGGTCCCTATCTGAGCGACTTGGCCACGCTGGTGGACCCCAATGTCATCAAGCAGTCCGCGCCCAAGGTGGTCGTTGACTCGATGTATGGGGCGACGTCGGAGTATGCAGGTCGTCTGCTGGTGCAGTTGGGCTGCACGGTTGTGCAGATTCACGAGCAGGCGCGCGACGACTTCGGCGGCCTCCATCCCAGGCCTAGCGATCCTTGGCTGGACGACTGCGAGCAGCAGGTCGTTGCCAGCGGGTCCGCCATGGGGTTGGCGTTGGATGGCGACGGCGACCGCCTGGGCGTGGTCGACGAACGCGGAAGGTTCATCACGGCGCACCAGATGGTTCCCCTGCTGATGGGGCACCTTGTGCGCGATCGCCACATCACTGGTCGCGTCGTCGCTACCCAGTCCAGCTCGGCGCGCATCAGGAGGCAGGCGGACATCCTGGGGTGCCCCTTCACCTCGGTGCCTGTGGGCTTCGACAGAATCTATCGCGAGTTTGCGGACGGTGACGTGATGCTGGGGGCCGAGGAATACGGTGGCGTCGCCTACCCGTCCCACCTTCCCGAGCGCGACGGACTTCTGAGCGCGCTGTACATGGTCGAGCTCCTGGCCACGTCGGGCAAGACCGTCTCGCAGCTGGAAGAGGAGCTGGCGAACTCGGTCGGCGCCATGAGCTATGTAAAGCGAGACGTGAGACTGGACGTGGCGGCCATAGAGTCGTTCAGGACGATGCTTCCGGGTCTGAACCCGCAAAGCGTGGCGGGAAAGACGCCCTGTGCGGTCGGACACGTCGGCGGGCTGAGGCTGCAGTTCGATGACGACTCGTGGGTGTTGCTGCGCCCGTCCAGGACGGAACCGATGGTCAGGGTAGCGGCGGAGGCGCCGACGCAGCGCGAGGCGTCCGATTTGGTGACGGGCGCCATCGAGGCGACCATGGTGGACGTCTAGATAAGGCGCAGCGACTCGCAAGAACTATATACGGTCGTATCTATGAAAATAGGGGGCCGTATCCACGAAACAATGTGTCCATCAGGCGAATAAAGGACGGGAGTTGGCAATCGTGTCGGCTCTCGTCCTTTTCATTTGCGCTGGTCAGGTAGACGCAATGGGAGAAGTACACGGCAGCGAATGCACCTAGCGAGTACATGCCTTTGTATGAAGAGATGCGCGTCATCTTCGTGAATTGTGTGGGAATCGTGGAGGAGCCCCCGCGCGGGCCCCGGAGGGGGCGGCGGGG
>JBJEKW010000005.1:11304-21505 GCA_051878835.1 Atopobiaceae bacterium | reverse complement strand
CTTGTTCTCGGGCGGCAGCACGCTGTTCAGGATGATGGCCATGACCGCACACGGCGTGATGGCAGACGTGCCAAAGATCGTGGCGATCCAGTCGGGCATGCCGGGACCCGCCAGCGAGCCGGACACCTGCGCGATGCCGATGCCAAATGCCACCGAGATGCCAAACACGGTGCAGGCACGCGGCGTCAGGCCGTCCTTCACCAGGATGCGGATGCCGTTCAGGGTGATGGTGCCAAACACGCTGATGGTGGCGCCGCCAATGACCGGCTGCGGAATCATCAGCAGCAGCGCGGACAGCTTCGGGCACAGGCCGGCCGCCAGAAACACGAACGCGGCTCCGCCAAAGACCCAGCGGTTGATGACCTTCGTGCTGACGATGATGCCCACGTTCTGGCCAAACGCCGAGGTGGGGAGGCCGCCAAAGAACGAGGAGATGATGCTGACCAAACCCTGAGCCTTGATGGCGCCGCCAATCTCGCGCTCGTTGGGCATGCGATCCATGGAGCCTGCCGACGCCGCGGACAGGTCGCCGATCAGCTGCACGTTCACCATCACGTACACGACGCCCAGCGTGATGCACGCGGCGGGGTTGAACTCGATGGGATACGGCATGAACTGCGGCAGCGAGAACCAGTTTGCGGCCAGAACCTCAGATCCGTCCACCATGCCGAACGGAATGGCAATCAGGCAGCCAATGATGATGCCAAAGAAGATCGAGCCCAGCTTCAGCACGCCCTTGCCGAAGTTTGCCAGCGCGAATACCACGGCAAACGTAATCAGGCCCACGATCCAGTTCGTCAGGCCACCGAAGTTGGCCGTGCCTGCGCC
Source organism: Atopobiaceae bacterium (assembly GCA_051878835.1). Lineage (GTDB taxonomy): Bacteria > Actinomycetota > Coriobacteriia > Coriobacteriales > Atopobiaceae > Olsenella_K. The sequence goes on along the minus strand of JBJEKW010000005.1, from coordinate 20,677 downwards.
GCCTGCCATGTACTTGATGGCCGTCGGGTACAGCGAGACGCCGATGGTAAAGATGACGGTACCGGTGACCAGCGGCGGGAACAGCGGCTTCACCTTCGAGTAGAACGTGCCAAACAGGATGGCGATGATGCCGCCAACCAGCTCGGCGCCCAGAAGCACCGAGAAGCCAAACTGGCCGCCAACTGCCTGGAACGCCGGCAGGAACGCAAACGACACGCCGGTCAGGATGGGCAGGCCGGCACCAAAGCGGCCAAACAGCGGGAACTGCTGCAACAGCGTGTCGATGGCCGACAGGATAAGCGCCACCTGAATGATGGCCGTCTCCTGTTCCTGCGAGAAGCCGCAGGTCGTGGCGATCATCATGGCCGGCGTTATGACGCCCGCAAACGATGCCAGAACATGCTGCAGCGACATGGGCACCAAGCTGCCCAGGGGCGGCACGCCCTTCCTGTGGAATAGAGCCTCGTCGAGGCTCTGCTCGGTCGCGTCCGACTCTGCCATGAGTACTCCTCTCACGCACGCCTGGGGCCGCCGCGCTCGCAGCCGGCCCTCGTGCATGCCCGCCCTTCTTGCTATGCAAAATAATATTCTGTATGCCTTACAGATTTTTTGTAATGCCATTTCAAGTCGCAGACGGTTCCCTTGGCACCACCAACGGCGCATGTGGCCAGAAGGACATCGCGCCCGATTCAAGCGCCATGGCAAGAAGGGCACCCCGCTTGTATGGCCGTCAAAATCGTCAATGAGTCCAGCTGCCCATAAGAAGGGCGCCCCGGGCTCGATTACCCAAGGCGCCCCTGCGCTGCGTTCGTCGGGCTGTTCGGCCACGCCGCCTGGCGGCAAGGCCCTACAGCATCTCGAGGAAGGCCTGGATGCGCGTGGTCAGCTGGCCGTCGTCCTCGGACGAGTAGCCGGTCGAGAGGTGCATGTACGGGATGCCTGCGTCCTCGGCAGCCTTCTGCATGTCGAAGGACTCCATCTCGTAGATCGTGCAGAACGACAGCGACGCGTCGATGATGCCGTCGGCGTGCAGCTCGCGTGCCATGCGGATGACGTCGTCGCGACGGCCCTGGTTCGGCGTAAAGATGGCGCACTGGATGTTCAGGTAGCGGTCCGCGATGTCGTCCAGCATCTGGTCCACGGTCTGGCCGTCCTCGGGCACCAGGTCCTTGTAGTAGCGACTACCGGTGCAGCACTCCTCACCCACCACGACGCCGCCGGACTTCTCGATGATGTTGAACAGCTTCCAGTTGGGGACGGCCATGGGCGTGCCCGTGTACAGGATGCGCTTGGCGCCCTTGGGGGCTGCGCCCTCACCTGCGGAGACACGGCCCTCGCACTCGTCGGCCATGCGGTTGATGGCATCGGTCAGGCGCGCGGAGTCGTCCATGAAGGCCGCCTGCACCGTCAGCAAAGAGTCCAGGCCCGAGATGGGCACCGGGTCGGCGGCTCGGGTGGCGTCCAGGCGCTGCAGGGCGCGGCGCTTGTCGTTTGCCAGCTTTATGGCTGCGCGCAGGCTGTCGGCCGTGATCTTCTGGCCCGTCTCCTGCTCGATCCTGGCCGCCAGCTTGTGCACCTCGTGACGCCACTGCTGGCGCGTGTCCTCGTTGCGCACGTGGGGCACGTCCATGACATACATGGGCTTTAGCTTGCCGAACTGCTCGTAGGCCTTCTTCTTGCCGTCGCAGGTGTTCTCGCCCACAACCAGGTCGGAGCTCTCGATGTAGGGGCAGACGCGGCCCAGCTTGAAGCCCATGAAGCCCTTGATCAGGGGGCAGGTGTTGCGCGGGACGTACTTCTCGGCCTCCTCAGGCGCCCACTCGGCACCGGCGCACAAGCCCACCTCGACGGCGCCCGCGGCGGTCACGACCTCCTCGGGCACGTACAGGCAGAAGGTGCCGATGATCTTCTTTGGGTCGCCCTGGGCGCGGCCGTCCACCATCTCGCGGATGCGGCCCGAGTGCAGGTTGGCCGCGACGCCGTCCAGGTAGCTCGTGGATGCGGGACGGTTCTGCTGCGTCAGGAACATGCTCTGGTACATCTGTCCCACGACGCCCAGAAGTCCGTCGTGAGCCGGTACGTCCATTCCCAGGTCGTTCCACATTTGATGATAGTCGAACTCGTCAGCCATGATACTCTCCTCTCCGGCAACCACGCGCGGCGACGTCCTCACGTCCAAGAAGACCTTGCATGTTGCGACGCTTCCAGTAGAGGCTGCCCAGCCGGGAGGCGACCTCTCGCCAAACGGTCCCCGGCGGACGCAAACCCCTCACTCACCGTTATCTCCCCTTGTGTATAACGGTTCGTTGCATCATCATAAATGTTCGTTAGCCTATCAGAAAAGTATTTTGTTCCCCTCGGCAGACGGCAGGAGACGCGCGATGACCGACGTAGACAATGGAGCAGACCCGAACCAGAAAGCACCCTCCGAGCTGCGCGCGATTGGTGATGCCGGGACGCCGGACAACGGACCGGTCCCCAAAGTCGGCGCGTCCGCCGTACCCTCCGACGCAACAACCGCACTCACGAACGCTGTCGTGGGCATCGACATCGGCTCCACCGCAACGAAGGCCGTCGCCCTGGCCGATGGCCAGCTGATGTGCGCGCTGCAGATCCCCACGGGCTTCTCGGGCGTCGACGCCGCGCGGCGGGCGGCGGACCAGCTGGCCGCACGCGGCGTGGACGTGGCTCAGGCGCCTGTGGTGGCCACCGGCTACGGCCGCGTGTCGGTGCCCTACGCACAGAAGACCCTGACCGAGATCAGCTGCCACGCCAAGGGCGCCGCCTGGCTGTTCGGGCCGGACGGCGTCGTAATAGACATCGGCGGGCAGGACACGAAGGTCATCCAGCTGGCTGGCGGACGCGTGATGCGCTTTGCCATGAACGACAAGTGCTCGGCCGGCACGGGCAAGTTCCTCGAGGTCATGGCCACCAGAATGGGGGTCAGCATGGACCAGCTGTTCCAGCTGGCCAGCCGGGGGTCGGGTGCCACCATCTCCAGCGTGTGCACGGTGTTTGCCGAGTCAGAGGTCATCTCGATGATAGGAAAGGGAGAGCCCCTGGAGAACATAGCGCACGCCGTGGTGGAGTCAGTGGTGGGCCGCGTCATCAGCCTGGCCTCGCAGGCTTCGGGCAAGAAGTGCTTCTTGACCGGGGGCTTGTGCGACGAGGAATATCTGGCGCAGAGGTTGTCGCAACGGCTGGGCATGCCCGTGCAGACCTGCTCGAACGCACGCTACGCCGGGGCCATCGGGGCCGCGCTCAGCGCGTAGCCCCCACATCGCGCTCCACAAGTCCCCTGTGCCTCGCGTGTCCGGTTCAGCGCCAAGCATGCGGCGCCCGTTACCCCCGCCCCCGCGCCTCGCGTGTCCGAACTCGGCATAGAATCGTCTGGAACATCAACCGGCCGAGACTGGCTGGGCCCAAATCGCGGGAGGCACTCATGGCAGACGCAGACAACCACATGGACGAGCGCGCGGTCACGCAGGCAGGCGACCCTGGCAATCCGCATGGGGTCTACGGCGAGCGCATGCTGGAGCGCATGAACCGCAGCCACGCCGACGTCACCAACTGGGCCCTTGACCTGCTGAGTTATGAGGCGGGCGAGCGCGTGTTGGACATCGGCTGCGGCGGCGGAGCCACCATGGGGCGCATTGCGCAGCGCATCCGGACGGCAGGCGGCGGCGGACACGTCAGCGGCGTCGACCACTCCGAGGTCTCTTGCGAGACGTCACGCCGGCAAAACCAGGAGGCCATTCGCGCAGGCCGGATGGACGTGACGTGCGCATCGGTCGAGTCGTTGCCCTTTCCCGACGACTCGTTCGACCTGGTGACCACGGTCGAGAGCTTCTACTTCTGGCCCAACCCGCAGAGCAGTCTGGCGGAGGTCGCGCGCGTGGTGAAGCCGGGAGGGCGCTTTCTGCTGGTGGCTGACGTGTATCGCCGCCCCGACCTGGCCCCCGAGACGCTGCAGAACATCGAGCGCTACCACCTGACCGTGCTCACGCCGGACGAGTACGAAGAGCTGCTGGTCAGGGCTGGTTTCTCTCGCGCGAAGGCACACCTACGCGAGGGAACCACCTGGATTGCCGTGGAAGCCGTGAAGTAGGGCCAGGCCGGCATTCGTTAGCGATTTGCCTGCATGGTGCCGCCGCCATAGTCATCATACGCACTCCGCGCGCACTCGTGGCCGCTGCGGGTACCCATACCTGACAGGTTGGTGCAGCATGCTGGCGCAGCCCCTTGAAGCCAGGCCCGCGCACTCGCTACCCTACGCTTCGCACGGCCTTTCCCTGCAAGGGTTCCAGGTGCGAGTGCGCTGGCACTCACAGGTCGATAGCCTGTCAGCGAATTTCTGCAAGGGTACTAGGTGCGTGCGCCGTGGCACACGCAAGTCGATAGCCTGTCAGCCAGTTTCTGCAGGAGTCCCTGACGTGAGTGCACCGGCACTCACACCTCGGCACCCTGTCCGTGAATCCTGCAAGGGTTCCAGATGCGAGTACCCACGGGTCGCATTCCTGCAGAAGGCGGAGTTGCACCTCTCGCAAAACCCCAGGTAGATTGGGCGCGTCCACAACCCGACGCCCCGACCTGGAATTCCTGAGCGCAAGAATGTCGGGTCTGGGTACTCGTACCTCGGCACCCTGTCGGAATCTCCTGCAAGAGTGGCAGGTGCGAGCGTGCAGACACTCGCACCTCGGAGGTCTGTCAACATGTTCCTACAGGGGTCCCTGGTGCGCCTGCGCCGGCACCCGCACCTCGGCATCTCGCCAGCTCGGACAGGCGTGGGCCACGCCTCCGAACACGTAGCAAGCCGTGCCATGTGGCGAATTTCCCCAGCTAGAGGCAGCCATGCCAACCCAGAATGGCTAAAGTTTCATCGCGGCCGGCGTGGCGCCCTCTCCACGCAGGCTGGCAGCCAAGTCATCCCGCCCCCCCGCGTCAACCCGAACAATCCATTGGGAGAAGAACATGCCCAACATCTCAACGCCGCCACCAGCGACAGAGCTCATTCCGGCAGACGAAGCTCGCGCGCTCGCCGCGGCGTCCAAGCCCGGCCGCACGCAGGCTGAGGCGGACACGCTGTCGGCGAACGCTCTGCGCTGGGCCATGCACAACGCCGAAGGCCAGACCAGCACGCGCATCCGCACGTACGCCCAGTATGGTCGCACGTCGGTGGCACTGAAGTTTGCCCCCGGAGCGGAAGACCGGCTGGGTCTGGGCAACGCCTTTTACAACGACCTCGTGGCGAACAGCAACGTCGAGGTGGCCGACGCCATCTCCGCAATCATCTATGGCCGCGACCAGGACCTGATTTCTCCCCTGCAGCAGATGCGACTGCTCAACGAGTACAACGCAAAGCTGGTCGGCTTCCTGCGCAAGCTGCGCCGCGCCGGCTACGACGTAAAGGCGGGAGAAGAACTGGCCGCTGAGGGCATCCACGACAACAGCACCATTGTGGTCAGCTGGGCCTAGGTGCGTTAGCCTAGGCGCCGCAAACCACATGACGGGGGCACCATTTGGGACGTTAACAGCGTGGTTAACGTACCAGATGATGCCCCCGTCGCAGTGTGGCACAGCCCCGTCGAGGTGTGTCGTGGTCGCCGCGGTGTGGCGCGGCGACCACGACTCGTCGGCTACGCCTTCGGCGCAACCTCCTCCTGCCCCACGGCGCCGTTGACCAGGTCGATGGCCTTCTCGACGGCGGTGACGATGTTCTGGTAGCCGGTGCAGCGGCACAGGTGACCGGACAGCTGCTTGCGGATCTCGTCGCGCGTGTAGGTCTTTCCGGAATTCAGCATCTCGACGGCGCTCATGATGATGCCGGGGATGCAGAAGCCGCACTGCACGGCGAACTCGTCAATGAACGCCTGCTGCACGGGGTTCAGCGTACCGTCGGGAGCCTGGAGGCCCTCAACGGTCAGGATGTCCTTGCCCTGGGCCCAGTCGGTCAGGTACAGGCAGGTGTCGGTGGCTACGCCGTCTATGAGAACGGTGCAGGCGCCGCACTCGCCCACCTCGCAGCCGCGCTTCACGCTGGTGAGGTGCAGGCGGTCGCGCAGCGTGTCCAGCAACGACTCGCGTGGGTCATAGCCCACCTGCACGGGCTTGCCGTTGACGGTGCATTTGAGGATTCGCATGTCCATTAGACCCTCGCTCCTCCCTTGCGCGCCGCCTCCAGAAGCGAGCGCCTCGACATCTCCTTTATCAGCTGCAGGCGGAAGTCCTTCGACGCGCGCCACGAGTCGCGCGGGTGCGTGTCGGCCTGCGCCAGCTCGCCGATGCGCTCCGCGGCCTCGGCCACGGGCAGACCGCGCACGGCGTCCTCGGCGTTGCGCGCGCGGATGGGCGTGGGTGCCGCCACGCCGAACGCCAGCCGGATGTCGTCGATGGTGGACTTGTCCGCACCCAGCTTTACCAGGCAGCAGCAGCCCATGGTGGCGATCTCCAGCGCGCGGCGCTTGCCGTACTTGAAGTAGTGGCCCGTGAAGCCCTCGTAGTGGTCGCGCGGGATGCGGATGCGCACCAGCACCTCGTCGCGCTCCCTCACGGAGCGGCCGGGTCCGGTGTACCACTCCTCGATGGGTATGGTGCGCGTGCCGCGCACGCTCTGCAGATCCAGCAGCGCGCCGTAGGCGTACAGCGTGGATGCGGTGTCGGCCGAGGTGGCGGCGTTGCAGATGTTGCCGCCGATGGTGCCCGACACGCGCAGCTGCGGGCCGCCCGGCGTGTCGCAGGCCTCGCCCAGGGTGGGCACGGTGGCCTGGATCACGGGCGAGGTGGTCACATGGTGGAACCACGTGATGGGCCCTATCTCCACGGTGCCGTCGTCCGCCAGCCGGACGCCGTCCAGCTCGTCGTGCAGACCGTGGATGGATACCAGGCGGGCGCCCGCGAACTTGCCGTCGCGACACTTCACCAGGACGTCGGTACCTCCGGCGATGACCATGGACTTGGGGTCCTCTGCCAGGGCACGGCATGCGTCGGCCACGCTCGTGGCCTCATACAGCGATTCGATGTCGTACATCAGATGAGCCCCTCTTTCTTGAATCCCTCAAACAGGCGCTGCGGCGTCATGGGCATGGTGTAGAACTTCACGCCCGTGGCATCCAGGATGGCGTCGCGGATGGCGGGCGCCGGGCTGATGATGGGCGTCTCGCCCACCGCCTTGTTGCCGTACGGGCCCATGGGGTCGTAGGTCTGCACGTTCTCGGCCTCCAGGTCGGGCACGTCCATCATGGTCGGGATCTTGTAGTCCAGAAGCGTCGGGTTGCGCACGCGTCCGGTCTTCGGGTCCACCAGCACCTCCTCGGACAGGGCAAAGCCGATGCTTTGCGCCATGCCGCCGTGGATCTGCTGCTGTACCAGCTTCGGGTTGATGGTCTGGCCGTTGTCCTGGACCGAGATGATCTTGTTTATGGTGACCTGGGCCAGCGGCATGTCCACCGTTACGTCGCAGAACGTGCATCCGGTGGCGATGGCGTTGAAGTGGATGTTCACCGTGGCGCGCGCGGACAGCTGGTCGTTCTGGTGGATGTTGTAGTAGGCCTCCAGCGCCAGGCTGGCCAGCGTGCAGACCTGGCTGCCCGCGTCGTCGAAGATGGCGTGGTCGTGCAGGTCCAGCTGGCCCTGCGAGTCGGGGTACAGGCCCTTCGCGAAGTCCAGGATCTTCTGGCGCAGCTTCTGGCCGGCCTGCTTGCATGCGGTGCCCGAGACGAACGTCTGGCGGCTGGCATAGGCACCCGCGTCGTAGGGCGTGACGTCGGTGTCTTGGAAGCTGACGATGTGGATGTCCTCGGTGTCCACGCCTATGGCCTCGGCGGCCATCTGGCAGAATACCGTGTCGGCACCCTGGCCAATCTCGGTGGCACCCATCTGCAGCTGGAACGAGCCGTCCTGGTTCAGCGTCACCTGGCAGGTGGCCGTCTCCAGGGCAAAGGGGGCCACGGCGGTCTTGTACACGAAGAACGCCACGCCCACGCCGTGGCGGATGGGTCCCGTCTCGTTGGCGTATTCCTCCTTCTTTTTATCCCACTCGATGTACTCGCGGCCCCGCTCGACGCAGGCGCGCAGGCCGTCCGTGCGGTACATGATGGTGTTGCCGGGGCTGAACTCGTCTATGTAGCCGGGAGCGATGGCGTTCTTCAGCCTGAACTCGATGCCGTCCCAACCCATGTCGTGCGCGATGTCGCCCATCAGGCACTCGGCCGTCCAGACGCCCTCGGGCACGCCGTAGGCGCGCATGGCGCCCGTGTGCGGACCGTTGGTGAAGGCGGTCCATGCCTCGCAGCGCACGGCGTCCTCGCAGGTGTGGTACAGCCAGCGGAAGCTGTTGACCGAGTTCAGCACCAGGGCGTGCCCGTGGTGGATGTAGCCGCCGGTGTTGGACCAGCCCTTGATGGAGCGGGCATGCAGGCGCATGTCGTCGCCCACGCTGGCCTCTACCTCGAAGTCCTTCGGCTGCCTGCCCGACGTGTCCCAGAAGCACTCCTCACGCGTCAGCTCCAGCTTGACGCAGCGGCCGCCCACCTGCTGGCACAGCCAGGCGTTCAGCGGCTCGAAGTGTATGTCCTGCTTTGTGCCGAAGCCGCCGCCGATGTAGGGCTTTATGACGCGGACGTTGCCCCAGGGAATGCCCAGCGCCTGGCCGATGATGCGCCGGCAGATGTGGGGTATCTGGGTGGACGAGACGCACACCAGCTTGCCGTTCTCCATGTAGCAGTACGAGACGCACACCTCGATGTGCACCTGGCTCTGCTCGCCCGTATGGGTCTGGATGGCGAAGTGGTGGTACTTGGGGTCGTTCATGGCCTCGTCAAAGCTGGAGTAGCCCAGCTGGCGCAGCTTGTCGTCCGGCGTCACGGCCAGCGTATGGGCCACCAGGTTGTCGGGCCACTGGTCCTGCACGGGCGGGTTCGTGCCCTTCAGGGACTCGCGCGCGTCGTAGACGACGGGGTACTCCTCGTACTCCACCTTTATGAGCTTCAGCGCGCGCTCGGCGGCCACGTTGTCCTCGGCAACCACGGCAGCGATGTTGTCTCCGTAGATGCGCACGCGATCGTCCAGCAGCTTGCGGTCAGCCTTGTCGCGCTTGGCGGCGGCGGAGTCCGCATACCACGGGTGGCCGGCGACGGGATACCTGATGTCGGGCACGTCGAAGCAGGTGAAGACCCCGACCACGCCAGGGACCTTCTTTGCCTCCGTGGTGTCCATGGACACCACGCGCCCGTTGCCAATGGTCGAGTGCAAGACCTTCGCCACCAAGCACGGCTTGGGGCACAAGTCATCGGTGAACATGGCCCGCCCGGTCACCTTGTCGTACGCGTCGACGCGCTTGACGGGCCGTCCGACCTCCCTCAGCTGTTCCATGACA
>JBJEKW010000005.1:8808-11204 GCA_051878835.1 Atopobiaceae bacterium | reverse complement strand
GCCGGCGACAGCGGGCTCAGGCTCTGGTCAACCAGGCGCCAGCGCAGCTTCGAGCAGCCCACCAGGTCGGCCATGGCCCGGAACATGCTCAGCGTCGCGCCGCCCGCCACGTCGGTGCCCAGGCCCACGTGCATGCCCTCGTCCAGGTAGCGACGGATGGGCGCTATGCCGCTGGACAGCTGCATGTTCGACTGCGGGCAGGTGGCCACGTACACGTCATGGCGCTTCAGGATGTCAATCTCCTGGTCGGTGGAGTAGTTGCAGTGGGCCATGACCACCTTGCCGTCGCCGTCCAGCTGGCCAAAGCGCTCGTAGGTCTGGCCGTAGCAGCTGGACCACGGGCACAGGCCGTGCACCCAGTCGATCTCGGACAGGTTCTCGCTGAGGTGCGACTGCAGCGGTAGGCCGCGCTCCTGCTTCAGCTGGCCCAGGCCGGCCATGAGCTCGTCGGAGCACGTGGGCGTGAAGCGCGGGGTCAGGATGGGCCGCGTGCGCTCGTAGTGCCTGCCCTCCACGTCGTCCAGCCAACGGCGCGTGTCGGCCAGCGAGGACGCGGCGTCCTTCTCGCACAGGTAGTCAGGGCTGTTGCGGTCCATGTTCACCTTGCCTACGTAGGTCACCAGGCCGGTGGCCTCCAGCCGGTCCATCAGTAGCTCGGTGGCCTCCACGTGCATCGTGCCGAACACCACCGCGCGCGTCGTGGGCGAGTGCAAAAGGTCGTCGGCAAATATGTCGTAGGCGCGGCCGGCGTAGTCCAGGTCGGCATACTTGCGCTCCTCGGGGAACGTGTGGGTGTTCAGCCAGTCCAGGAGCTCCAGGTCCATGCCCAGCCCGCGGAAGGCGTACTGCGGCGCGTGCAGGTGGATGTCGTTCAGGCCGGGAACCACCAGGTGACCCGCCTGTTCCTCCACCCGGATGCCCTGGTACTCGTCGGGCAGCTGGGGGTACACGCCCTGCACCTCATCGCCCGCCACCACCAGGTAGCCGTCGGGCACGCAGGTCAGCTGGTCCAAGGACTTCGACCAGACGATGTCACCGTGAATCGCAAAGGCATTCTGCAGCATGATCGATCCCTTCCCTTAGATAAAGAAGTACTTCAGGCAGAACAGCACGAACAGCACCCACATGACTCCCGAGATCTTTTGGCGGTTCTGTGCCCCCGAGCAGGCGTTTATTGCCACGTAGCTGATGATGCCCAGCGAGATGCCCTCCGCGATGGAGTACATGAACGGCATGGCCACGATGGCGACGAACGACGGCAGCGCCTCGGTTGCATGGGACCAGTCTATCTGCGTCACGGCGCCAAACATCATGAATCCCACGATGACCAGAGCCGGAGCCGTGGCGAACGACGGTATGGCCAAAAAGATCGGCGAGAGGAACAGCGACAGCAGGAACATCACCGCACAGGTGACGCCCGTGAGTCCGGTGCGACCGCCCTGTGCGATGCCGGCAGTGCACTCGACCGCGGTTGCCGTGGACGAGGTGCCGATGAGGCCCGCGAACGTCGTGGCCATGGACTCGGCCAGCAGGGCCCCCTTCACGTTGGGCAGCTTGCCGTCCTTGTCTAGCAGGTCCGCCTTCGACGCCGCGCCTATCAGCGTGCCGATGGTGTCAAACAGGTTCGTAAAGAGGAACGCGAACACGACGGACGCGAAGCCCACCGAGAAGAAGTTCGAGAAGTCCAGCTTGAACGCTATGGGCGCGATGGACGGCACGCTGAGACCCGCGGAGAAGTCGGGCAGCAGGCTGGCAAAGCCGGCATCGGGATTGGGCACGTACACGCCCGTCAGCTGGCACACGATGCCCATGCCCCAGGTAATCAGGATGCCCAGCAGGATGTTGCCGCGCACGTTGTTGGCCACCAGGATGGCGGTGATGATGATTCCGATGAGCGCCAGAAGTGCGCTGATGCCCGCCGTGGAGAACGTGCCGGTTTGCACGGAGTTGTGGAACGAGAACATGCTGATGAGCGTGGAGGCGTTCGAGATCACCAAACCGGAGTTCTTCAGTCCGATGATGGTGATAAAGAGGCCCACGCCTGCGGTGATGGCGTACTTCAGGTTCACCGGGATGGCGTTGAAGATGGCCTCACGCACGTTCGTCAGCGACAGAATGATGAATATGATGCCCTCGACAAAGATGGCGGCCAGTGCCACTTGCCAGGGATAGCCCATGCCCAGGCACACCGTGTAGGCGAAGTAGGCGTTGATGCCCATACCCGGCGCCAGGATGAAGGGGTAGTTCGTCAGCGCGGCCATCAGCAGCGTGCCGATGGTCGAAATGAGCGCCGTCGCGGTAAAGACGGCGTCCTGCGGCATGCCGGTGGCACTAAGCACCGACGGGTTCACGGCCAGGATGTAGGCGGCCGTAATGAACGTGGTCAGGCCTGCCAG
>JBJEKW010000005.1:0-8708 GCA_051878835.1 Atopobiaceae bacterium | reverse complement strand
CTTCCGAGAGCAACACATCGAAAGCAAGTGGTGTCTGAAGGTGCCACGCGTGGTGCCAAACATGTCGTCTGACATCTGGCAGGTCGTCAAGACCACGGGGGTGCGCTAACGCATCCGACCCCATCCAACGCGCGGTTGAACTGACAAATGGTGTGTTTTCTTGCCTAAATATTTTTTTGTTATACGCAGATTAGCGCGTATGGCAGGCAATAGCGCTTTCGATATTGATTTCGACGGTCACCGGCGGCAGAATCGCCGCCGACGGTCGCTCTGCACATATATATTGCAACTTCCATATCGTTATATTTCGAGAAGAACAACGCTTGTACCTGGTGCGTTATCCTCTCATGTGGTTATCGCGTCCCCAACAACGTGCAGGGCTTCTCGCCCAATCCACCGTCCCGCGCGCGTTAAGTAATCTCGCGCGACTGATGTCGCACCAGCGCTGCCCCAATCCCAACAATGGTGCTCAAACACCCGCTAAGGAGCTCGTTAGCGGGTGTTTGAGCACCATCATCCACTCTCACGAGCTCCCGCTAATTCATTTTGGTGCCGTTTCGGACGCGTCGCCCCCCGCCGCCCAAGTGTTCCGGCGCCAACGTCGCGCGGACTTCTCTTCTGCGCATACCTGTCAGGTGCGGGTACCCGCAGCGGACATCTTTGCGCACGAGGCGCTGAAATCGCCTGGCCAGCGCTTGCCGTTAGGTCCCTGACCTGGTGTTTTGTGGCAACGCGCCGGCCCGGCCGATGCGATCTGCACAAACTTGGCAGGTGTGGGTACCCGCAGCGGCCAGGTTTGCGCACGAGGCGCACGCAAGAAGGGCGAGGCGGCTCGCGGCGCGCCTCGCCCCGTAAGAAACCTACTAGCCCAGCGTGTTCTGGACGGCCGCGACCTCGTCATCGGTCAGGAACGCGTCGTCCTGGATCTGCTGCGCGTAGTCCTGGATCTTCGACTGGACGTCGGAGGACACCTTGTCGGAGAACTTGCCCAGCGAGATGCCGCCGTTGGACATGTTTGCGGTGATGGACTTGCCGCCGCCGAACGAGCCGTTCTCGACCTCGTCCATGGCCTGGCTGATCATCCAGTCGGTCACGGTGGAGGTCACGACGGTGGGCTGGTCGTCGCCCACGATGTCGATGGGCTGGGCGATGTCGAAGTGCGTGTCGGCACCGGCGGCCTGCAGGGCCTGGCGCGCACCGTTGTCGACGGCGGAGGCGTCACCCCACATGACGTCGACGTTGTTGGAGTTGATCCACTGCTGGGTCAGCTTGGTTCCCAGCGAGGCATCGGTGAAGCCGGCCTCGAAGTTGTACTGGCCCTGGACGCCCGGCGTGACCTTCTGGGCCGCGGCCAGGTAGGCCGAGTACTTGGTGATGGTGGAGGGCAGCTTCATGCCACCGATGAAGCCGATGCTCTTGGTCTTGGTCATGAGGCCTGCGACCACACCGGCCAGGGCGCCCGTCTGCTTGAAGTCGGGCAGCACGGTCTCGACGGGATCCAGCGTCTCGTAGTCTGTCATCTCGGTGGAGGGGTCGGTGTTCGTGATGAGGAAGTGAACCTTCGGGTGGCTGTCGGCAGCGTCGGCCACGACCTCGGCCCAGTCGGACGCGAACTGGTTGCCGTTGCCGATGATGAGGTCAACGTCCTGGTCGACGTAGGACTGCGCAGCGGTGGCGGCGTCGGCGTCGGCCGTGTTCTCCTTCGGCTCCAGCATGGTCCAGTTGGAGTGGTTGCTGATGGCGCGCTGCAGCGACTCGTAGTGGCCCTGGTCCCAGCCACCGTCGGTGATGGTGCCGCTCATGATCATGGCTACCTTGTAGCTGCCGGAGCCGCTGTCGGACGAGTCCGAGCTGGACGAGCTGGAGCTGGAGCTCGAGCCGCAGCCGGCCAGCGTTACGGCAGCCACGCTGCCCAGGCCGATGCCAATGGCCTGGCGACGGTCGACCATCACATGGGACAGGGAATGCTTCGACTCACTCATTGCTGGTCCTTTCTCCCCTCGGGCGCGACTCGCAAGCCTCGCCCCCTGATTGCACCCGACGCGCTCCTACCGAACGCGTCAGGGAAATACCGATTCCGGTCGCGCACGCACGCAACGCCGCACGTGCGCGATACCAACCCCGCGCAGCTATCGCATCTCGCGGTAGTACGGCTGGCCGTTGGCCTTGGGTCCCGCGTGCTTGGACCCAAAGAAGATGAGCGCCACGATGGTAAAGATGTACGGAATCATCTTGAAGAACATGACCGGGGCAGACTGGAACTGCGCCTGCAGCGCCACGTTCACGCCATCGAAGAAGCCGAACAGCAGGCTGGCGCCCAGCACGCCCAGAGCGCTCCAGCGACCAAAGATCACGGTCGCCAGGGCGATGAAGCCACGTCCCATCACGATGCCGTCCGTGTAGATGGGGGTGTAGCACAGAGTCAGGAACGCGCCGCCCGCAGCCGTCAGTGCTCCGCACACGACGCAGGCAATGTACTTCACGCGCACCACGTCGATGCCCAGCGTCTCGGCGGCATGGGGGTTCTCGCCCACCGAACGGAACGAGAGGCCCGAACGGAAGTGCTTGAAGAAGTACCTTACCAGCGGAACCAGGATGAAGGCCAGGTAGGCCAGAAGCGTCTGGTCAAAGAAGGCGTCCCCGACGAAGGGTATCTGCGACAGGCCGGGTATTGCGATGCTGGCCATCTGGTCTCCCGTGGCGTTGGCCGAGTTCGAGCCGACGAACAGGTTGTAGCCAAACAGCGCGATGGCGGGGGCCAGGATGTTGATGGCCATACCGGTGACCACCTGGTCGGCGCACAGCGTGATGGTGCAGAAGGCGTACAGCATGTTTATGACCACGCCGGCCAGCATGCCCACCATGAGGCCCACCCAGAGGTTGCCCGTCATCTTTGCCACGGCGAAGCCCACGAAGGCGCCGATGGCCATGATGCCCTCCAGGCCGATGTTCACGAGTCCGGCCCGCTCCGAGAAGACCTCGCCCAACGACGCCAGCAGAATGGGCACGGCACCCATGGTCATCGCCTTCAGGATGGTGGGCAGTGCGGTGATGAAGCCATCCATTACGCGTTCACCTCGGCTTTCTTTTCCTTTGCGTCCAGCCTGGCGGCAACGAACGCCTTTATCTGGGGAAGCTTGACCGCGGCCATGCCGGCGACGGCAAAGATGATGATGAGGCCGCGAATGATCTCGACGATGGCAGTGGGCACGCCGATGACGCTTTGCATCATGGTGCCGCCGGTGGACAGGATGCCGAACAGCAGGGCCACGAACAGCGCGGCGATGGGGTTCAGCTGGGCAATGAGCGCGATGGCCACGCCATCAAAGCCAAAGCCCGAGCCAAAGCCGGACGCCAGGCGGTAGGGCGTCTTTCCCAGGAGCTCGACGGCGCCGCCCATGCCGGCGATGGCGCCCGAGATGACGAAGGCCAGAAGGACGAGCCTGCGCACAGGGAAGCCGTTGACCCTCGATGCGATGGGGTTCATGCCCACGGCACGGATCTTGAAGCCGAACGACGTGCGGAAGATGACGTACCACACCAGGACGCACAGCACGATGGCCAGGATGACGCCGATGTGGGTACCCGCAATCTCGGGCAGACGCGCGCCCTGAGGAATGGCGATGGTCTTGGGCAGGCCGTTGTCCGAGTAGGCGTTCTTGTAGATGTACTCCATGAAGTACATTGCGACGTAGTTCAGCATGATGGTGGTGATCATCTCGTTGAGCCCGCGCGTGATCTTCATGATGCCGGGCAGCAGGCCCCAGATGGCGCCCGCGGCGATGCCGGCCAGAAGGCCCACCGCCAGGCCAACGGGGCCGTCGAGCCCCAGGCCCAGGACGCACGCCGCGGTAGCGCAGCCGCCCATGATGAACTGGCCCTCGCCGCCCAGGTTGAACACGCCGCACTTGTAGGCGAACACGGCGCACAGTCCCGTGAAGATCAGCGGGCAGGCGCGCTCGAGCGTCTTGCTGATCTTTGACATGTCGCCCAGCGAGCCCTGGATCATGGCCGCATAGCCCTCGAAGGGGTTCTTTCCCAAGCAGGCGATGATGATCGCACCGATGACGAGCGCCAGGAGCACCGAGATGATGGGCGTCAGGACCATCATCCTCTTTTCGCTGCGCTCCTCCGGGCTCAGTGCCTTCTTTGCCACGTTGACCCCCTCCTACTTTCCTGCCATGGCCAGCGAGATCTCCTTTATGGGGGGATTCGCGCCCGGGTACGTGCCCATGACCTGGCCCTCAAACAGCACGACGATGCGATCCGAGAGCTTCAGCACCTCATCGAAGTCCGCTGAGATCAGAAGCACCGCGCAGCCCGCGTCGCGCTGGGCCACGATCTGGTTGTGGATGAACTCCGTGGCACCGATGTCCAGGCCGCGCGTGGGGTACACGGCCACCAGCAGCTTGGGGTGTCCCTCCAGCTCCCTGGCCAGGATGACCTTCTGCTGGTTGCCGCCCGAAAGGCTGCGGGCGGTCTGCTCGACCGACGTGCAGCGGATGTCGTTCTCCTCGCGCAGCCTGTCGGCATAGGAGCGTATCTCGGCCATCTTGAGCCACTTGCCGTGGCCCAGCGAGAACTGGTCGCTCTGCGTCTGCTTCAGCACCAGGTTCTCGGCCACGGTCATGTCGCCCACGAGGCCCATCTTGTTTCGGTCCTCCGGGATGTTGCCCAGGCCGGCCTCGATGAAGGTCTCGGGCGAGAAGAGCGCGATCTCGTTGCCATCGGGTCCTATGACCGTGCCCGACTCCGGCTTTACCAGGCCCGTCACGACCTCGGCCAGGGGCGTCTGGCCGTTGCCGTCTATGCCGGCCACGCCCAGGATCTCGCCCTCGTGGATGGCCAGGCTGACGTCCTTCAGGCCGCCATGCTTAATCTCGGGATGGTACGAGACGTCCTTCAGCTCGAAGGCCGTGTGCTTGGCGTCCGTCACCTTGTGGTAGGTGTTCTCGACGAACTTCTGGCCAATCATCAGGTCGGCCAGCTCCTGCTCGGTCGTGTCGGCCACCCGCACCGTCTCGACCTTCTGGCCGCGGCGCAGCACTGTGACGCGGTCCGAGATCTGCATGACCTCGCGCATCTTGTGCGAGATAAAGATGATGGCCTTGCCCTCGCTGGTCAGCGAGCGCATGATGTCGAACAGGCCCTGGACCTCCAGGTCGGTCAGCACGGCCGTGGGCTCGTCCAGCACCAAAAGGTCGGCACCGCGGAACAGCACCTTCATGATCTCGACGCGCTGCTGCATGCCGATGGACATGTCGGCGACCTTCTCGTCCAGGTCGATCTCCAGGCCGTAGCGGTCCATGATCTCCTGGACGGCCTTGCGGTCGTCGGCCTCCTGCAAAAGCGGCGACTTGTGGCGCTTGTCGCCCAGGATGATGTTCTCGAGGCCCGTCATGTCCTCTATCAGCATGAAGTGCTGATGCACCATGCCAATGCCGTGCTCGACGGCAACCTTGGGCGAGCTGATGTGCACCTCCTTGCCACGGATGAAGATCTTTCCCTCCGTGGGCTGGTACAGGCCCATCAGGATGTTCATGAGCGTGGACTTGCCCGCGCCGTTCTCGCCCAGCAGCGTGTGCACCTCTCCCTCGACCACTTGGAGGTCCACGTCGCGGTTCGCGTAGAACGAGCCGAAGCGCTTGCTGATGTGTTCCATCCTCAGCAACTCGGCCATGCCGACCACCTTTCGTGAGCGTATGCGATGCCCTTGGAGGGGCCTTGCCTTACCCTGTGCCTAACTATTTGTTAGGCCGATTATTGCGCACAAGAATTACGAACTGCTTTCGCCATTCTTGCCATTTGAAATCCGAACGCAGAACGAATGAAGTCCCTACGCTGGCAAGAATAGCAAGCTCAGCTCGTAAAACACCAGGAGAACCCGGCTGTGACGTATCAACAGTGTGAATCATTGCCCGGAGGATGGAGCAGGCGTAGCCGCTGGAAGCGAATGTGTTCGCCGAACGGCAAATTAAGGGCCCGCAAGCGTCACGTGGACGCTTGCGGGCCTGTTGTGGACCAAACTTTTCGTTAGGTACTTTTGACTCTAACGCGTTCACCTCGCCCTAGCGCAACGGTGCGTACGGGGTGCCGCTGAGGGGCAGCCGTGGGCGCAGGATGCCGTCCACGCAGCGGTAGGCGTTCTGCACGGCCGGCGCGGTGGGTATGGTGGCTATCTCGCCTATGCCCTTGCCGCCGTAGGCCACGGGCAGAAGGTGGTTCTTCTCGACGTAGATGGCATGGATGTCGGGGATCTGCGGCGCGCGAAAGAGGCCTAGCGTGCCGTACTTGGCCTGCGGCACGGCGTCCTTCAGGGGGAAGTCCTCCGTCAGCGCGTAGCCCATGCTCATGAGCACGCCGCCCTCTATCTGGCCCTGGATGGCGATGGGGTTCACGACCTTGCCCGAGTCGTGCGCGGCGTACACCTCGCTGACGCGGCGGTTCTTGTCGAGCACCACCAGGTGCGTGGCGTAGCCGTAGCAGATGTGGCTCTTTGGGTTGGGCTTGTCGGCGCCCAGCTTGTCGGTGGGCTCCAGGTACACGTAGCGGAACTCGTGCCCCTCCAGCGCGGCAAGTGCCGCATCGGGGTCCTTCGGCAGCATGGGGTGGCCGGCCACCAGGTCCTCGGGGTCGCCGTCGTCGTAGGGCGTGCCATCGTCGTACTCGATGGTCTTGCCGTCGCCGTGCGCCGCCACCGGGCCGTCGGGCACCTTCTGGCCGCGCTCCACCGCCAGCATGGCATCGCGCAGCAGGAACGCGGCACCGCGCACGGCCTCGCCCGTGACGACCGTCTGGCGAGAGCCGGACGTGGTGCCCGAGTCAGGGGCGCACTCGGTGGAGCACTCGCCGTTCTGAATCAGGCGCTTCGGCAGGCCGGTGGCCTCAGCGACGTCTTGCTGGAACACGGTGTTGCAGCCCTGGCCGATGTCGGACGTGGCCGAGTAGATGACGGCGCGTCCGCCCTCCACGCGGATGTTCGCGCGGCCAGCGTCGGGCAGGCCCACGCCCACGCCGGAGTTCTTCATGGCGCAGGCCAAGCCGCAGTGGTCCTTGTTCTTCTCGTACGCGTCCTTCACCGCCAGCAGGGTCTCCTTCAGGGCGGTGGAGCAGTCGGCTATCTGGCCGTTGGGCAGCACGTCGCCCGGCTCGACGGCGTTGCGGTAGCGCATCTCCCAGGGGCTGATGCCCACCTGGTCGGCCAGCACGTCGATCAGGCACTCCAGGGCGAACTCGCTCTGGCACACGCCGAAGCCGCGGAAGGCGCCGGCGGGAGGGTTGTTCGTGTAGTAGCCGTAGCCGCGGATGTCGGTGTTCTGGTACTTGTAGGGACCCACGGCGTGCGTGCACGCGCGCTCCAGCACGGGGCCGCACAGGCTGGCATAGGCACCCGTGTCGAAGTTGATCTCGCAGTCCAGGCCGGTCAGGTGGCCCTCGTCGTCGCAGCCCAGCGTGAACGTGCCCACCATGGCGTGGCGCTTGGGGTGGAAGTTGATGGACTCCTGGCGCATCATCTTGCACTTGACCGTGCGGCCGAACTTGTAGGCGGCCAGCGCGGCCAGGTGCTGCACCGTGACGTCCTCCTTGCCGCCGAAGCCGCCGCCCACCAGGGCGGTCTGCACCACCACGCGCTCGGGGGTCTGGTCCCAGCCAAACATGTGGGCGACCTCCTTGCGCGTGTCGTAGGCGCCCTGGTCGGTGCTGATGATCTTTACGCCGTCCTTGTACGGGAAGGCGACGGCGCACTCCGGCTCCAGGAACGCGTGCTCCGTGAAGGGGGTGCGGAAGGTCTGCTTCACGACGTAGGCGGAGTTCTCCAGCGCCTTCTTTGCGTCGCCGCGCGTCACGTGGCGGCTCTGGCACACGTTGTCGTGCAGCTCCACGTAGTGTCCGAACGCGTTGAAGCCCTTGTGGATGATGGGCGCTCCCGGGGCCTTGGCCTCGTCGATGCTGCACACGGGCTTCAGGGGCTCGTATTCCACCTTCACGAGCTTCTTTGCCTTCTGCAGCACGTCCATGCTCTCGGCCACGACCAGGCACAGGGCGTCGCCCACGCAGCGCGTGGTGTCGCCCTCGGCGATGAAGACGTCCCAGTCCTGGATCAGGTGGCCCACCTGGTTCACGGGCACGTCCTTCGCGGTCAGCACGCCCACCACACCGGGCAGGGCCTCGGCGCGCGACGTGTCGATGCTCAGAACGCGGGCACGCGGGTACTTCGAGCGCACCGCGGACCCGTAGCACATGTCGGGAAAGTCCAGCACGGTGTAGTCGTCGGGGTACTTGCCGTAGCCCAGCACCTTGCGGCGCACGTCCACGCGGAAGGCGCGCTTTCCCACGCCGTAGTCGTCGCCGCGCTCCAGGTCCCGGTCTATCCGCTGGTCGCCGCGCAGTACGGCGGCCGCCAGGCGAATGCCCTCGATGATCTTCTTGTATCCCGTGCAGCGGCACACGTTGCCGCGGATGGCGTGCTTCACCTCGTCCTCGGTGGGGTCGGGGTTCTGCCGCACCAGGCAGGCGCCGCTCATGACCATGCCGGGGATGCAAAAGCCGCACTGCACGGCGCCCACGGCACCGAAGGCGTACACGAAGGCCTCCTTCTCGGCATCCGTCAGGCCCTCCACCGTGGTGACGGTGCGGCCCTGCGCCAGCTTCGTGGACAGCACGCAGCTCTTTACGGGCATGCCGTCCACCATGACGGTGCAGGTGCC
>JBJEKW010000004.1:0-3986 GCA_051878835.1 Atopobiaceae bacterium | reverse complement strand
TCGCCGCGGGCGACGTGTGCGTGAAGGAGCTGCGCCAGGTGGCGACCGCCGTGGGAGAGGCGGCGGCCACGTCCACCTCGATGGAGCGCTATCTGAAGGCCGCGCACGACCGCACCGGCCTGGTGCCGCAGGCCCCGGAGGCCCGACCCATAGTGGAGCGGGCGCCCGCTGCCGCCCAGGCGGCCGCGACTCAGGCGGGCGCCGCGAGCGACGCGGGTGCCAACGCCTCCGCGGGCCAGGGCCCCGACGGCGGGCAGCTGATCGACGCCGCGATGGCGCAGCAGCTGAAGCCCGTATTTGACCGCATGGAGCGGCCGCTGGAGCTGAGCCTGCACCTGGCGGACGACGACGTCTCGCGCGAGCTGCGCGCCTACATGGAGGCGCTGGCGGCGCTGACGCCAAAGTTGGACGTCACGGTGGCAGACGCCACCTCCGACGCGGCCGACCAGCTGCCCTACGTGGACGTTCGTCGCGACGGTGGCTCCACGGGCCTGCAGTTCCACGGCGTGCCCGGCGGGCACGAGTTCACCTCGTTCGTGCTGGGGCTGTACAACGCGGCCGGCCCAGGGCAGCCCCTGGACGATGCCGACCGCCAGGCCATCGATGCCATCGCGTCGCCGGTGGACCTGACCGTGATCGTGGGCCTCTCGTGTACCATGTGCCCCGAGGTGGTCACGGCGGCGCAGCACGTGGCGGCACTGAACCCCAACGTGAGGGCACACGTGTACGACGTCAACCGCTTCCCCGCGCTGCGCGACCGCTACAACGTGATGAGCGTGCCGTGCCTGGTAGTGCGGCGTGGCGACGGCGAGAAGGTCAGCTTTGGCCGCAAGGGGCTGAGCCAGGTGCTGGAGCTGGTGAGGTAGCGCGAACCTTTGAGGGGAACGGCTGCCGGACGTGGCTGACGGGTCTTGTTGCCGGGTGGCGTTGCCGGGGGGCGACGCTGCCCGGCTGCCGCGTGCACAGTGGGCTTCGGGCGGCCGTTTGCCCTTCTGGCCCTGGCCTAGGGCTCCAGCCACTGGCGCACGTCGTAGCCTTCGCCCTTGAACTGCGAGCACAGCATGTCGAAGCGCGTGGGCACCACGTGGATCAGCATCATCGTGAACGGAAGGGCGTGCAGGCGCTGGGGGTCGATCCCCTTGTGCCGGCACGCCTGCTCGTATGCCGGGCTGAAGGGTTCGACCACGTCGGCCGTGCCCGTGACCTGCAGCCCGGCCAGCGAGCCGAAGCTGGGGTTCGGGTCGAACACGGCCAGGCACACGTTGCGGTTCTGCTGCAGCGCGCGGAACTTCAGGCCGCCCTCCGAGAACATCCAGAACGCCCCGTCGAACCAGTCGTACTCGATGGGCGTGTTCCTGACCAGGGAGCCGTCGGCGGTGGCGGTGGCCAGCGCGCCCACGCGGTGCGCTCGCACGAACTCGTCGATGCGCGTTCGCAGCTGGTCCTTGGGCATGCGCTTGGCGTCCCTCTCGTGATTGGTCCAATGGTTTGCCGCTGCCTCGTAGTCAATCATCGCGAACCCTCCTGTGTTGGATGTGATGGGTGCTGGAAGTGGGGCCGTGCCGTACGTGGCGCTATGTCGGAGCCGGCGTTATGTCGGCACCGGCGTTATGCCCGAGCTGGTGCTACGCCAGAGCCAGCGCAACCAACAGCGCCAGCTGCCCCGCCGAGTTGACGCCCTGCTCGACCCAGTTGGAGCGGGCGTCCAGCTGGTTGCGGTGCCGGGCGAAGTGCACCATCAGCAGCGTGCAGGCCAGCCATACCACCAGGGGCACGACGCTGGGCAGGCTCACCAGCCCCTGCAGCAGGGCCAGGGTCTGCGCCGGCGTGGCCACGGCGCCCGCCAGCATCAGCAGGAAGCCCGTGGGCATGAGGTAGCGCATCTGCCTGCTGAGGAGGGGGACGTCCGTGTGCGCGAGGGCCATGACCAGCTTCCAGGCCACCTTTCCCGCGCCCGCCACCAGGCAGATTAGGGCTCCTACCAGGAACAATGCGCTGTTGATGTGCCCCGTGGCCACGATCGTCGCGGCTGCAAAGAGCGCCACGGGCACGGCGTCGGCCAGTGCCAGCGTCAGCGTGAAGCCCTGCGGGGCGTCACGATGGTTCTTCTGGCCCGATTCGGAGACGGGTGACGGGTCTGTCATGGGCGTGCCCCTTCTGCCACTTGGTTGCCCAGGGTGTGCTGGGCCTGCGCCTACCTTATCATTCTGAGAAAAGGTTCAGGGTCTGCGGCGCGGGCGGCGGCGTGCGGTCGAATGGCACGCGGGCAGGCGCTGTACGGCCTGCAAAAAGGGGGAGCGCATGGGGTTCTGGGTTCTGTTCGTGGTGGCCCTGGTGGTCAGTGCCATCGGGTTTCACAAGTTCGTGTGGTTCATCTCGCTGGGGTACGGCTTTTCCATGGCGGCCATCGGCGTGGCGCTGCTGGTGGCGTTCGCGCCGGGGGCTGGCGCGGGGACGGTGGCGCCGCTGGTCATGAGCGTGCTTCTGGTGGCGTACGGCCTTCGGCTGGGGCTGTATCTGCTGGTGCGCGAGCGCCGCAGCGCCGCGTACAACAAGGTCATGAAGACGCAGGTAAACGACGGTTCGGGGCTGGGCCTGCCCGTGCGTGTGCTCGTGTGGGCGTCCTGCGCGTTGCTGTACGCGTGCGAGGCGGCGCCTGTGTATTTCCGCCTGGCCAACGGTGTGGCGGCGGACGCCAGCTGCGTCGTGGGTGCCTGCCTCATGGCGGGCGGCATCGTACTGGAGTCGGCGGCCGACCTGCAAAAGACGGCGCAGAAGCGCGCAAACCCGCACCGCTTCTGCGACAAGGGGCTCTACAGCTTCGTGCGCTGCCCCAACTACCTGGGCGAGGTGCTCACCTGGACGGGCGTGCTCGTGTCGGGCGTGACCGCGCTGGAGGGGCCTTGGCAGTGGCTGGCCGCGATTGCCGGATACGTGGGCATCGTGTACGTGATGTTCGGCGGCGCGCGTCGCCTGGAGCTCAGGCAAAACAGAAACTACGGCTCCGACCCTGCGTACCAGGCCTACGTCAAGCGCACGCCCATCCTGCTGCCGTTTGTGCCGTTGTACTCCGTGGCGAAGTGCACCTGGCTGAAGGGCTAAGAAGTGCCTGGCGGGGCTGCGGCCGTCGCAACCAGCTCGGGTGCGGCGCCCGGTCCGAATGCGCCGCCCAATGAAGGCGGTCGTTGCGCACGAGGGGGCGCGGCCGCCGCGCCTGGTGAACGATTCTCCGCCCCTTGTTCGCCGCGGGCCTTGGCGTATCATCGTGGGGAATCTTTCACGGCTATGCCGCCGGCATTGGCGGGCGGTACCGAAGGGACCTCCATGATCAAGGAACTCTGCAAGGACGAGGCAATTCTGTCCAAGAAGTGCGCCCGCGCGACCGCCGAGGACGCTCCTGTGGCGCAAGACGTCGTCGACACCATGAACTCGCTCGAGGACTGCGGCTGCCTGGCAGCCAACCAGATCGGCGTGACGAAGGCCATCGTGGCCTACAAGGACGACGACGGTCAGGCACACGTGATGTACAACCCGCGCCTGGTCATGGGCCTGCACGCCGCTCGCGTGCAGGAGAGCTGCCTGACGCGCGACGAGCCCAGCAAGGCCACGCGCTACCAGAAGGCCAAGGTCAGCTACCAGGAGCTGGTGGACGGCCAGCTGGTGGAGCGCAAGGCCGACTTCACCGACTGGACCGCGCAGATGATCCAGCACATGATCGACCACTGCAAGGGCAAGCTGGTCTAGGGACTGCTGCGCTCATAAATAGTTGAACGAGAAGAGACCTCCCCCTGACGCCGAGCTGCGACGGGGGAGGTCTTCTTTTCCTATACCAGGCGCAGGTTAGGGTGGGTGGACGAGCCGCCCTTGTCCTTCTGGCCATTCTGCGGAGCGGCGCCCGTGCCCATGCCTCCCAGCAGGTCAAACGGGGTGCGGGGTTCCTGTCGGCCGGACGCCTCGAGTGCCTGGGCCTCTTCGCGCGTCTGGTG
>JBJEKW010000003.1:0-4006 GCA_051878835.1 Atopobiaceae bacterium | reverse complement strand
TGGTGGCCCTGCGCAGCTACAAGGCCGGCCTCTTCGCCGACCTCAGCCTGGACGCTAACCCCAACTCAAAGCTGGGCGACTGGTCGTGCAGCCAGCACCCCATCACGTGGCATGGCACCCAGGACTGGCTGCAGCCCAAGCCCAAGGCTAACCCCAATCCCGCGCCCAACGCCAACCTCGCGTCCAACGCCAAGCCCGCGTCCAACGCCAACGCCAACCCCGACCCCAAGCCCTCAAAGTAGCGGGGCGAATGAGTGGTTGCGACCCAAGCCTCCCGAACAGACGGGGCAAGAAGGGCATCCGGTCTGCGAGGGGCAGGTAGCCTGCGCCAACATGGCAGGTGTGGGTACCCGCCTCAGCCATGTCTGCGCAGGGGCCCGTGGGAAGTCCGGGTCGGGGCGCCCACACTTCCGTCTTCTGCAGCACATCCTGCAAAAGGTCGAGGTGCGGGCGCCCACAGGTCCCACCTTTGCATTCAGGAATCTCCGTCTCCGGAAGGCCAAGCCTCTGACCTGGGCCTTTGTGAGAGGTGCAGATCTGGCCCCTGCAGAAGGTTGAGGTGTGGGCGCTCATAGGTCCGACTTTTGCAGCAGCGTCTGCAGAACTCCCGGGTGTGGGCGCTCACGGGTGGGACTTCTGCAGAAATTCCTGCAAAAGGTCGAGGTGCGGGCGCCCACAGGTCCCACCTTTGCATTCAGGAATCTCCGTCTCCGGAAGGCCAAGCCTCTGACCTGGGCCTTTGTGAGAGGTGCAGATCTGGCCCCTGCAAAAGTCCCAGGTGTGGGCGCTCATAGGTGGGACTTCTGCAGAAATTCCTGCAGAAGGTCGAGGTGTGGGCGAGGTCATAGTGCGGGCGCTCATAGGTCCGACTTCTGCAGCGAGCTCTGACTACAGCGGGGCCCTGAGAAATATCGGGCCGACATCGGCCGGTGTCCGCAAAATCTAGCCAAAAGAGAGGGGCCCCGAAAGGGGCCCCTCTGCATGAGCCGCGATGAAGGCCAGCGCTTCTTGGCTGCTACGAATCGTCGTCCGAGTCGTTGGAGCTGCCGCTCTGGCCGTGGTAGCCGCTGTTGTACGACGACGAGTTGGAACTGCTGCTGTCGTAGCCGTAGTCCGACGAGGACGACTCGCTGGAGGACGAGCTCGACGAGCTGGTGTCGTCGGTGCCGTAGCCGCGGTTGCGCGGCTTCACGGAGGTGTAGCCGGAGCTGTAGCTGTCGGTTGCGCCATCCGGGTCGGCGTAGGACGAGTTGTCCTGCAGCTCGTACGTGTCGTCGCCGCGCTTGTCGGAACGCCAGCCGGCCACCTCGGTGCAGGTGGGGGTCGAGCGCACGCTCAGGTCGCCCGTGGCGCCCTTGGCGGTGGTGACCGTGTAGGTGATGGTCTCGCGCTTCTGCGGGTCCAAGATCACGAGGCCACGGTACACGTAGTAGCCGTTCGTGGATATCTTGCTGAACGTGCCGCTGTTGCACTTCAGGTTCGAGATGGTGCCGCCGTACGGCGCGTACAGGAAGACCACCGTGGCCATGCCGCCGCGGTGCGCAACCAGCTTGTTGTCGCCGAAGCTGACGACGTAGTCAGGTGCGCTCTGGGCCTCGGAATCGGTCATCTGGTTGATGAGGGTGGTCGTGACCGTATAGCTGGTGGTGCCGTCGGAGTTCTGCTGGGCCGACCCCACCGTGGTGGTCTGGTTCAGGTACCAGTCCATCTTTGACCAGGTGATGTCGTAGAAGTACGTGCCCAGCTGCGGGTTGTTCGCGTCGTCTGAGACCTCGCCCGAGAAGCCCAGCTGCTCCATGGCCTCCTCGGCCGTCTGGTCTTGGCACCACACCTGGATGTGGCCCTTCTGGCCAGCGTCTTTGACCACGTCGTACAGGCTGGAGGGGTTCATGCTTCCCAGGTTCGACATGATGTTCTGCAGGGCGCCCGATGCCACGTCGCCGAAGTAGCTGTTCTGCTGGTCCTGGTCCACGTTCCAGTAGGAGTCGCTCAGCAGCACCTTCGTGGCGTTCGTGCCGTCGATGTGGTTGCCGTTGACGTCGAAGCCGCCGGTCAGCCCCAGCAGGTTCTGCACCACGATGGGGTCGACCGCTATGACGCCGTCCACCTCGGAGGGCGTGTCGGGGTCGATGCCGCTGATGTTCTCCTGCTTTATGAGCGACCAGTACTTTGCCAGGTGCTTTGCCGAGCGCGGGAAGTCCGGGTCGAAGTTGGCGCTGACCCAGTACTGGTCGGGCTTCATGTAGGTGTAGTACTCGCCCATGAGGTCGCGGTCGGCCTCGCTGATCTGGATGCTCTCCTTCGTGTACGCGTCGGGCTCGCCCAGGCTGCTGAACTGGATCTTTCCGTTGTCCACCGTGACGACGCCCCACGAGCCGGGAATGCCGCCCGTCGGACGCAGCTCGGCGTTGTTCTGCGCTATCAGCAGATAGCTGGCGGTCTTTCCGTTGGCGCCCAGAAGCGTGGACAGGGCGGGCTTCAGGGTCGACAGGTCGCCGATCAGCGGGTCGGCGCACTGCAGCAGGCTCTTCACCTTTGACGTGACGGATGCCAGCTGGGGAAGGGCGGCGGTGTCCATGTTGCTGGCGGCGTCCGAGACCTTCTGGATGCCGGGGCGCAGGTCCTCTGCGATGCTGATCAGCTGCGTCAGAGCGTCGACGTTGATGGTGTCGTCGGTCATGACGTCACCCTTCAGGTCGTCGCCGTGCTGCGCCAGGGGCACCATGACCTCCTGGTTTGCAACGTCCAGGACGTCGACCATGGAACGCACGCTGGCGACGTCCCTGCCAAAGCCGATGTTTGCCAGAATCGAGAAGACCGGGCCGTTCACGGTGCCCCTGAGGTCATCGGTGGCCTCCTGCAGGTCGGACGCCTGGCTCGTCAGCGTGTCGGCGTCGCCGGATGCGGTGGCCGAGACGGCGCCCTTCAGGTCGTTCACGACGCGGTTGGCCTCCGAGGCTGCGGTGAAGCCCGTGACCACCATGACCACCACGCACGCGGCCAAAAGCGACAGAACCGCAATCAGGACGTTCCTGCGCACCTCGCTCTTGCGGTTCTGCTTCTGGGAGCGGTTGCGGTAGTACTCGTTTGCCACGCGGGTCTGGGGAGTTGCCGGTGACGGGCCCTGTGACTGCGCGCCGGGGGCGGAGCCTGCCGGGGATTCCTGCGCGTCAGCGGCGCGTCGCCTGCGGGGCCTGAAGCCCAGGCGGTCCTGGAGCCGCGTCTTGTTCTGGCTGGGCTGGGGCTGCTGGGACTGGGAGTCGTTGGACTGCCGCTGCGTGGATCGGCCGGTTGCGGGGCGCAGGGGCTGGGCGGAAGGCCTGGAAGCGGCCTGGCCGTTCGGCGCCTGCTGGCTGCGGGCGGTGGGGCGTCCGCCTGACGGGCTGCCGCCGTTGGTCGAGGGACGGCTCGTCTGCGAAGGCCCGACCGCGGACGACTGCCGCGCTTGCGCGCCGGGCCGGTGCGACGGCTGTGCCGGCGGGGTGGGGGAGCCGGAGGCGGATGACGGGCTGCCGGCCGAGGGCTCGCTGGGAGCCTGGTCCCGCGAGCCGGCCGCCATGTGCGCCCCGCGCGTGCCGCTGTCGTCGGGCATGGCAAAGTGGGCGCCGCTGACCAGGTGGGCGGCTACGCTGCCGCTGGTGCCACGTTGGTCGTTGGAGTCCGGGCCGTCCGTCTGCCACGAGCTGTCGGAGGACTGCCATGCGTCGCGTTTGCCCGGCTGGTCATCCGAATGCGAAGTTGTCTGAGCCATGGGTCTCGTTCCCCTGTGCTGCCGTGCCGGGAGCGTACGTCTCCCGGCATCGGTCATGGGCATGCGGAGGGGAGCGCCCCCGCCGGCGCTCCAGATGGCCGCACGATGCGCGACCGCGTCCACCTGCCATGAATTTTGTCGGTTCGGGAATTCCGTCGTTGTTAAGGTGCCGTTACCTGCATCTGCAGGGCTTGGCCATAACAGAATCCATGGTCTATCCTACAACGTATTCCGTAATCGCCAAAAGAGAGGCAT
>JBJEKW010000002.1:0-4177 GCA_051878835.1 Atopobiaceae bacterium | reverse complement strand
TGGGGCATCGTGCCTCCCGTCGGATGAAAAAATGCGACTAACTATATTACAGCCGGCGCGACGGGGTGGCGCCCCTCAGGAGCGCTGGAAGGCCCTGTTTGGTACGTTTTTCTTGCCAAAAACATACCAAACAGGGCCTCTACCTGCTGGTTTACGCCCCGAACCGGCCGCTATGAGCGGGCGACCAGCCTACGGCAGGCGGCGGCGCGGCGCGGTGTCGTAGAAGCTGAAGTAGTCTGGGTGGTGGCGCGACTGTGTGTACTCGAACAGCAGGCCGTTGCCGTCGAACGTCTGACTGGTGACCACTGCCAGAAAGTCGATGCCTTCGATGTCCAGGCAGCACTGGTCGGCCTCGGTGGGGCGCTCCACAGTAATCTGGCGCTTGGCCGTGGCCACGCGAAGGCCCAGCGTGTTCTCGACGTAGGCGTAGACCGACCGCGCGGCCTGCTCCATGGTCAGTCCCTCGACGGCGTCCGCGCGGAAGAAGTTGCGGTCGTGGATCAGCGCGTGGCCGTTGACCACGCGCACGCGGTCCAAGTGCACCAGGCGCGTGCCCTCCGCAAAGCCCGAGACAATCGAGAAGCTGGGCGACACCAGGATGTCCTCCATGCACAGGACGCGCGTCTGCACGTTCAGGTGGTTGCGGCGGGCGGTCTCGGCAAAGGTCTCGATGCCGCCCATCTCGAACAGCGTCCGGTCCAGGGGCTGGTAGATCACGCGCACGCCCTTGCCGTGCACGGGCAGCACGTAGCCCATCTGGGTCAGCATGGCCAGGGCGCGGCGCACCGTGTTGTGCGCACAGCCGTAGTGGGCCACCAGCTCCGTCTCGGAGGGCAAGAAGTCCTCGAACTGGTAGGTGCCCTTCTCTATATGTTCGCGAAGGTCGGTGAATATGCCGTCGTATGCTGCGCGCATGCTGCTCCTGATGGTTGACTGAGCACATTCTAATGGCGGGTTGGCAGTTTGGTGACAGCTGGGCTGCGGTTCCAGATTTTGCGCAACTCTGGCACGAGCCCGGCTGTGAACGTGCTCGGTCGCGTCGACGAACTGAGGCAAAAGCGTCGAAGACGAGTGGGGCTCTTCGTAACGTCGCCGCTTCCGGCCTGCGCTTCTGGCTTGAGGAGCTGTGGGCAACCGCCCGCACCGGAATGCCGTTCGCCCGCTGTAATGAGCGCCTGCGAAATAGTGGAAATTCTTCGTGACAACTCATTTAAATGAGTGTAGTATTCCAGCCAACGGAAGGAACTCATTTAAATGAGTTGTTTGCACCAGTGGCTGGCGCAAGGCGAAGGAGGAATGGATGGGAAAGTACGAGCACGACGCTGACGAAATGCTTCGTCTGGTCGGCGGCAAGGAGAACATCAACGCGGTGACGCACTGCATGACGCGCATGCGCTTCGTGCTGAACGACCCCTCGAAAGCCGACGTCAAGGGCATCGAGGCACTGAAGAGCGTGAAGGGCAGCTTCACGCAGGCCGGCCAGTTCCAGGTCATCATCGGCAACGACGTCGCCGACTTCTACAACGATTTCACGCGCAACGGCGACTTCAACGAGGTCTCGAAGGACGAGGCAAAGAAGGCCGCCGCAAAGAACCAGAACGGCCTGCAGCGCGCCATGGGTGCCCTGGCCGAGGTGTTTGCGCCCCTGATCCCCGCCATCATCACCGGCGGCCTCATCCTGGGCTTCCGCAACGTCATCGACTCCATCGCGTTCTTTGGCAATGGCACGCTGACGCTGGTGGACATCAGCCAGTTCTGGAAGGGCGTCGACAGCTTCCTGTGGCTCATCGGCGAGGCCATCTTCCACACCGGCATCCCCGTGGGCATCTGCTGGTCCGTGACGAAGAAAATGAAGGGCACGCCCATGCTGGGCATCGTCCTGGGCCTGACGCTGGTGTCCGGTCAGCTGCTGAACGCCTATAACGTCGCCTCCACCGCCGCGGCCGACATCCCGAAGTGGGACTTCGGGTTCGTGCAGGTAAACATGATTGGCTACCAGGCGCAGGTCATTCCCGCCGTCCTGGCCGCGCTGACCCTGGGTTACCTGGAGCGCTTCTTCCGTAAGATCACGCCTGCGGTCGTGCAGATGATCGTGGTTCCGTTCTGCTCGCTGCTCCTGGCCGTCATGGCCGCCCACTTCGTACTGGGCCCCGTGGGCTGGGCCATCGGCTCCGCCATCAGCGCCGTTGTGTACTGGGGCATCACCGGTCCCGTGCGCGTTCTGTTTGGCGCCGTCTTTGGCTTCATCTACGCTCCGCTGGTCATCACTGGCCTGCACCACATGACCAACGCCATCGACCTGCAGCTGATTGCCGACTTTGGCGGCACCAACCTGTGGCCCATGATCGCACTTTCCAACATCGCGCAGGGCTCCGCCGTTCTGGGCATGTGGTACCTGCAGCGCAACCGCCCCGGCATCAAGCAGTCCACGCGTGAGCGCAACGACGTTGCACAGCAGATAAACATTCCCGCCATCATCTCGTGCTACCTGGGCGTCACTGAGCCTGCCATGTTTGGCGTGAACCTGAAGTACATGTTCCCGTTCGCGTGCGGCATGATCGGCTCCGCCTGCGCCGCCGTGGTCTGCACTCTCATGAGCGTCACCGCCAACGCCATCGGCGTCGGAGGCCTGCCCGGCATCCTGTCCATCCAGCCGCAGTACATGGGATGGTTCGCCCTGTGCATGCTGATTGCCGTGGTGGTGCCCTTCGTGCTCACCGTCATCGAGGGCAAGAAGCACCACGTGGGCGAGGACGACGAGGAGGCCACGGGCGTGGACATGTCCCACGTGACCGCCCAGATCTTCGGCCGCGAGTAGGATCGAGCGTCCGTGACCTCACGGACGCATGAAGTGGGCGTGACCTCTCGGGGCCGCGCCCACTTGGCAAAAGTTCGACAAGCATGTACGACACCACAAAGCACCGCACTAGGAGGATCCCATGAAGGACCTGGGACAGAAGGTCGTCTATCAGATATATCCGCGCAGCTTCCAAGACTCCGACGGCGACGGCGTCGGCGACCTCAAGGGTATGACCGCGAGGTTGGACTACCTGCAGAGCCTGGGCGTGGACTACGTCTGGAGCACGCCCTTCTTCGTGAGCCCGCAGCACGACAACGGCTACGACGTGGCTGACTACCTGGCCGTGGACCCGCGCTTCGGCACCATGGAGGACGCCGAGGAGTTCATCCGCGAGGCGGCCCGGCGTGGTATCGGCGTCATGTTCGACATGGTGTTCAACCACACCTCGACCGACCACGAGTGGTTCCAGCGCGCCTTGGCGGGGGACCCGAAGTATCAGAAGTACTACTTCTTTGTGGATGGGGAGCCCGACCACGCGCCGACGAACTGGGTCTCGAAGTTCGGTGGCTCCGCGTGGGAGTGGGTGCCCAGCCTTCACAAGTGGTACCTGCACCTCTTTGACGTGTCGCAGGCCGACCTGAACTGGGAGAACCCCGAGGTCCGCGAGGAGCTGAAGAACGTCATCCGCTTCTGGAAGGCAAAGGGCGTCAGCGGCTTCCGCTTCGACGTGGTGAACCTGATCTCGAAGCCCGACCCCGCCGACTTCCAGGACGACCTGGAGGGGGACGGCCGTCGCTTCTACACCGACGGGCGCCACGTGCACCAGTTCATCCGTGAGCTGGCCGAGGATACCGAGCTGGGCGACATGATCACCGTGGGCGAGATGAGCTCCACCTCCATCCAGAACTGCATCCAGTACTCCAATCCGCAGAACCACCAGCTGAGCATGACCTTCTCGTTCCACCACCTGAAGGTGGACTACAAGGATGGTGACAAGTGGTCGCTCATGAAGCCCGACATCGACCACCTGCGCCAGCTGTTCCGCGACTGGGAGGAGCAGATGACTGCGGGCGGCGGATGGAATGCCTGGTTCTGGTGCAACCACGACCAGCCCCGTGCCGTCTCGCGCTTTGGCAATGACACCGACCCGCGGCTGTGGCGCGCGTCCGCCAAGATGCTGGGGACCTGCGTGCACTTCATGCGCGGTACGCCCTACGTGTATCAGGGCGAGGAGCTGGGCATGACGAACGCGCACTTCGACAGCATCGACCAGTACCGCGACGTCGAGAGCCAAAACTACTACCGCATCCTGCAGGAACGCGGGCTTTCGCCTGATGAGGCCCTGCACGTGGTCAGCGAGCGCTCGCGCGACAACGG
>JBJEKW010000001.1:0-23214 GCA_051878835.1 Atopobiaceae bacterium | reverse complement strand
AACTACTGAGCGCGCACGGCAGAGGCCGGGCGCTTACGCAAAGGAGGAACCGCATGACTCAGCTTCGCAAGACCCTTGGAAGCGCCACCGACCCGGGCATGCTGGCCCTGCAGCGCCAGATGGTCACGCAGTCCGCCACCACGCTGGCACGCTGGAGCGTCGGATACGCCGCCGGGCACTATCTGCCTATATATGAGAGGCTGGCGCGCCAGGCGGGCGTCCAGGACGCGGACGCACTCGAGAGCACGCTTATGGTGGTGGACGGATACCTCGAGGGCCATATGAGCATCGCCCAGGCAAAGAAGGCCATCGCGGCCAGCAGGACCATTGCCAGGGGCACGCTCTTCTCGCCGACGGCACAGGCGGCAGCCCGCGCCTGCTCCACGGCCGCCTCCGTGGCGTTTAGCCCCACGAGCGCCCTGGGCATGTGCGGCTACGGCGCCGCAGCGGCGGCCTACGATGCCGCCGGCACGGACCAGCCGCGCGCCACCTACGACCAACTGGCACAGGAGGAGTTCGCCCGGCAGCTGGAGTCCCTGCAGGAGGACAGCGTGCCGGACGAGCCCAACCCCATCCAGGTGGACTGGAACTGTTGAGGCCGTACCCCCAGCCGAAATAGCACGCGAATGGCTCGTCATGATGCCGTTGCGGTGCAAGCTCTAGAGCGCAGGCCCACCGGTGGCTGAGGTCCGCTAGCCCTCTAGCCCTTGGGCTTCCTGAGGTCTTCCAGGCCAGAGTACTGGCCCACGCCCACACCACCGGCGACGGGCTTGGAGCCTTCGTCGTCCCAGTCGAAGGCCATGCCGCGCACCAGCTCCTGGGCCAGCCTGGTCTCGGCCGCCCGGATGTTGCGGATGCGGTTCAGCAGGCTGGGGTGGTCGTACCGCCAGAACTCGACCACCGGATGAGGGCTGACGCAGGCCAGCTGGTCGGCGGCGATGCGCTTCAGCGTGACGATGAGGTCCTCTCCGTAGCCGTAGCGCACGACCTCGAGGTCGGCCTCCATCTCGCGCCTGCGGGAGGCGGCGTTCGTGGCGGCTTGCACCACCAGCGACGGCAGGTACGCGATGCCCCCCAGCACCATCAGCAGCAGGAAGTAGTTGTTCGTGACGATGCCGAACGAGGAGCGCGTCCACGCCGACAGCACCCACAGCGGCTGGGGATGCGTGACCAGCCACGCCAGGGCCACGACCGCGCAGCCCACGAACGCCACGCTGGCCAGCTCGTGCCAGCCCGCGCGATGCTTCAGGTGGCCGATCTCGTGCGAGAGGACCGCCAGCAGCTGACGCTCGGAGTTGCCTTGCAGGAAGTTGTCCGCGATGCCAATCTCGCGGTGCCACAGCACCCTCAGCAGGAAGGCGTTCTTCGTCGTGGAGCGCGTGGACTCGTCGTAGACGTACACCTGGCTGACCTTGCGGCCGCTGGCGCGGATCATAGCCTCGATGCGGCGGCGCAGGTCGCCGTCAGGCAGGGGCTCAAAGTGGTACTCGACGCGCAGCATGAGGTAGTTGACCAGCTGCAGCAGCATCAGCACCGCTCCCACCGCCACGAACAGCATGACACTGGCCAGAAGCGCCTGGCCAAACCCGATGGTGTAGCCGTGCGTCCAGGAGCGCAGGTGCTCACCCGCAAACGTGGTCAAAACCACAATGGCCAGAAGGCCTGCAAAAGACAGGGCCCTCTGGCTGGCGTAGCTTCCCATGAACGAGCTTGGCGTCAGGCGGTTCAGTCCGAACCGCTGTCTGATGTCCAGCGTCAGGTGCCGCTCGTAGCGGTACGACTCGCAGGTGTTCGCCACCGAGAATATCAGCAGCGTCACGATGGACACCACGTAGGGGTTGTGCCCCGCCAGCCTGCCGACGTCCGCGTAGGGTATCAGCCACAGCAGCGCCGCCAGTATGCCCAGCCGGACCACGCGATGCGCCAGGCCGGCACGGGTCGTCTGCTGCGCGTAGCTGCAGAACTTGGCCCATCGCTTGGCGTCATAGACGTCGTCCACCTCGGCCGGCAGGGGGAGCTTTCTGCGGGAGCGGGAAAGAAGGGCCAGCGCCACGGCAAGCCCCAGGCCAACCGCTTCCACAAGTATTAGGAAGACTCGTGCGCTCATGACGCCCCTCCTTCCACACGAAGAAAATCATTCGCGTTTCTTCACTCTCAGAATACCCAAGGCGCCGGTAATTAAAGGCTATATTTCTCCCTTTTTACCTGCGTTTTGTTCCGTATCTGTACACAGTTAGACAAATGCTACTCAAAAGAAGATAAGAAAAAATCGCTATGCTTTTGAAGTTCTAAACCACAGGGTCTGGCGAGCTGGAGGATAGTTTCGCGCAAGCTGCACAATCGACGGCGCAGGGCATACAATGGCAGCTCAACGAATCGCCGTCTGCGCGAGGCGGGACATCCGCCCCCTCGGACAAAGGGAGGCCAACATGCAAAAACGCGAGCCGGGCCTGACGGACGCCGTGCTCCTGTCATCCGTGGCCGTGGGCGCGGTGGGGATATCAGGTGCCGTCACGGGCACCATGAGCATGGCCGAGGGGTTCGTCTTTGCGGCGCTGGGGGTCATGGCCTTCTCGGCCACGCGCTCGCCGCGCGTGGCCTCCACGCTGACCAGCGTGGGATCGGCCGAGCTCGTGTGCTACGCCGTGGTACCCCTCGTCTGGTCGATCGTCGACCTGTATGCCGCCGCATCGCAGGCGCAGGGACAGTCTGCGCTGCTGGCCAGGGGCTGCCAGCTGGGCCTGGCGGCGGTGTTTCTGGGCTGCAGCATCGCCTACCTGCTGAAGACCAGGGACGACACCCCCAAGGACGACCGCCGGAGGCTGCCCGGCAGCAAGGACTAGCCATCAGCGCGCCACAGGGATAGCGTAACCGACACCGTTCGACGGCGCCAGAGCGCCAAACTACAGAGGGACTCGCCAGGCCAAAGCCCGACGGGTCCCTCTGCTCACAAAAAAACGGGCGGGTCCTTCGACCCGCCCAATTGCCATTACAATGGATGTCCAATCGCCGATTGTGTGCCATACGCACGCCCGTAAGCTGGCGCTCAGGCTCTTCACCGCGTTGGCACCGGCACATCCGCCTGTCCAATCGGACCGTTGCGATAGGGTATCGCTTGCCTTGGCCGACTATGCGGCCACAATTACTAGAGGCGGGACTCGCAATGCCAATCGTGGGACACCTGATTTCCTTCTGTGCTGTCCACTGGCATCGCCTCCAACCTTTCCTTGACTTCAGTGACTACTGTCTGTATACCCCTCGCGCGGAATTTCATACGTCACGGCAAAGATTTACGTGTGAATGTAGACCTGGTCGCCCACCTGGACGATGCCGTATAGGTCCTGGGCCTTCTGGTGCGGCAGGTTCACGCAACCATGGCTGCCGTTGGTCTGGTAGATCTTTCCGCCGAAGTTCGAGCGCCAAGAGGCGTCGTGGAAGGCGTAGGCGTTACCGATGAAGGGCATCCAGTAGTCCACGTGACTCTGGTAGTCGGGGTCTCCGTCCAGGTCCTCGTCGGCACCAATCAGCGTGGTGTCCTGCGTCATGTACGAGTCTATGTAGTACGTGCCCGTGGGCGTGGAGCGCCCCTCGGAGGCGTTTCCGCTGACGATGGCGGACTCCCACAGCACGGTGCCGTCCTGGTCATACATGCGTGCGTACTGGGCGTCCAGGTCCACGTCCACGTAGCGGCCCTTCGAGGAGTCCCAGCCGCCCTTGGCGTAGGCGGCCTCCTTCGAGAGGCCCTCTGTGCTCTTCGTCTGCGTCATGGGCGCCTCGATGGGGTCGACGTTGCCCTGCTGCAGGTGCTCCACCAGGGTGTTCACGAAGGTGTCGACGTCCAGCGTGTAGTCGTTCTCGTCGTCGGAGTAGGCAATCTGGGGCGCCAGCGTGTACTTTGCCCAGACACGCACCGCCTGCTGGTTCACAACCAGCTGGGACTTCGAGACCGTGACCCAGCTCTTCAGCGTGTCGTCCAGCGTCCAGCAGGTCTGGCCGTTCAGCGTGATGTCGATGGAGGCGCCGCGGACCGTGTTCGCCGTGTCGGCAACCTGCTTCAGCTGCAGGCAGTCATCCAGCGTGGCGTCGTGGGACGCGGAGGCGTCCAGCGTGGCGGTCTGCGAGACCGCCTGGATGGCCTGGGCCAGCGCGTCGTGCACGGCATGCGCGTCCAGGGCGGTACCCGACACCTTTCCCATGACCTCGTACTGCTGGCTGTCGTAGTTGTAGCCCACGTATGCGTAGCTGGTGACCATGCTGGTGGCGTCGTGCTGCTGCACGGCCTGGTTCACCAGCTGGGTTAGCTGCGCGTCGTCGTAGGAGGTGTGGGAGTCGGTCGTCAGCACGTGGTCCTGAAACAGCGCCACGGGCCAGCTGAGGGCTGATTCCTGCGAGCGCGCGTCAGCCGCGACCGCGCTGCCGTCGCACGCGTAGCTGACGTCTGCCGCCTGCACGTCCAGGGAGAAGTCGCCCATGGAGACCTGGGTCTGAAACGAGGACGCGTCCTGCGTGGCCTCGTCCGCCAGCTGGTCCGTCGTCCGCAGCGACGCGTCGATGCCGTTCACGCTGGTATGGGGGTAGAAGTGACTGCCAAAGTAGGCCGCTCCCCCGACGTAGCAGCACACCACAGCCGCCGCCACGACGCCCAGCACGATGCGCCTGCGCACCACCTTGTGGTGGTGCTCCTCGTGCTGCAGGCTGGCCGCGCTGACGACCTCGTCGGTGTTGCCGGCATCGGGAATCTCGAGCTCTGTCGTGGGCTCGTCCTCCCCCTCGTCGCCCTGGCCACCGTCCGCCGGCTCCTCGCGGGAGAACCATTCGGAGAAGTCCTCCTGTGGCACCGACTCCGTAGCAGGCTCCGGCTGAGCGTCGGACACCTTCTGCTCCTGGTCCGCAAGCGCCCGTCGGTCGTCGGAGCCTAGCACCACCGTGGCATCAGCCGCCGCACCGGCTTCGTGGACCTCGTCGGCCGGCTGTGGCTCGGTGACGTCAGCTGCCACGGCCTTCTCGTTGGCCTCGCTCTTCTTGACGATGTTGTCCTTCTTGGCAGCGTCGTCGGAAGCGACGCCATCGGATTGCTGGACGGTCGGCTGCGGCGAGGCGCCCTCCGCGCCGTCAGGCTCCTCTGCGGGGAGCGCCGCCGTGGCGTCGGCCTCCTCGTCTATGCGCGGCAGCTCGGAGGTGTCCTCCAGCGCCATGACGGCCGCCAGGTCAGACGTGTCGCCCAGGTCGTCGGACCACTCCTCGGAGTCGTCCGCCGCCTGGGCTGAGTCGCCTTCCCTGACCCAGCCGTTGGTTTCTTCAGTTGATGAGTCGGAGGCGCCTTGCGCCTCTCCCAGGACCTCGGTGGAGTCGAGCTCCCCCGTGTCGCGAGGGTCTGTTTGGTCGCCAGCCATGGCTGCCCCCTGCAAACGTGTTTGGAAGCTCGATTGTACCCGAAGTGGGGAAGCCCCGCTCTACGCCTCCAGGGTCACCTGCTGCCCAGGCTGCATCAGCAGGGCGTTCGGCGCCAGGCGAGCGAACTCCTGGGCCTGCCCCTCGTCGTAGGGGACGACCGGCTTCAGGTGCACGGGCGTGTTGTGGAGCGCGCCCACCAGCCTGGCGCAGCGCGCCGCCTCGGGCACGTCCATGTTGTACACGCCGTCGCCGGGCCAGAAGGCGTAGTCGATGTGCCTGTGGCACAGGTCGTCCTGCATCTGGCGCGTCAGCGAGGTGTCGCCCGAGAAGTACACGACGAGGCCGTCGACGCTGACCAGGTACCCGACGCACTCGTCCACCGGGTGGCACGAGTTGTACGCCTGCGTGGCCTCCGCGCGCACGTCCAGGTACTCCAGGGTGCGATAGGTGTCGGGGTCGGGATGCGCGTCGAAGTTCTGCCAGACATGGCAGCCCTTCGCGTGGGGCGGCAGGTCGATGGCCGTATGGTCGAAGTGCTGGTGCGTCACCAGGATCAGGTTGGCTGGCACGCCGTAGGTGGACGTGCCCTTCGCTCCCGTGGGGTCCATGTAGGGATCCACGTACACCACGGTGCCTGCCTGCGTGGTAAGCCTCAGGCTGCCGTGACCCTGGTACAGAATAGTCGCCATGATAGCCTCCATAACGTCGCTGCTATGCTTCGCCGTCGTGCCCCATTGTATCCCGCGGGTCGGAGGCGGCGTCGTGCGGGTCGGGAGCGCCGTCCTCCCACAGGGGAACGTAGGCCAAGAAGCGCTGGGCCACGCGCGAGAGCAGCTGCGGGTCGCGGTGCACGCAGCAGATGCTGCGGTAGCGGGGCTGTGCCAGGTGCTTGGGCAGGATGCGATACGGGTTTCGGCGCAAAATCAGAGACGGCAGCACGCCCAGTCCCAGCCCGGACTCGACCATGGACATGATGGCGTAGTCGTCCCACGTGACAAAGCGGACGTCGGGCTTCTTCTGCACGCCGTCGAACAGCGAGTACACGGCGTCGTCGGTGCCCTTGCGCAGCAGAAGGAACGGCTCGGAGCACAGGTCGTCCACCGTGACGACGTCGTGGGTCGCCAGGCGGTGTCCCTCGGGCACGACGGCCAGGAGCTCGTCTTGGGCCAGCTCCTCGCAGTCCAGGCTGGTGTCGCGGGGCAGCCTGCCGATGAAGCCGCAGTCCACGTTCCCCAACGCCACCCAGCGCTCGATCTCGGCGTAGTCGCCCATCAGGAGCTCGTAGTCCACGGCCGGGTAGTCGGCCTGGAACCTGCTGATGATGCGCGGCAGCCAGTGCGTGGCGACCGACGAGAAGGTGCCTATGCGGATGACACCCGAGCCGATGCCCTTGATGTCGCTGACCTCGTTCTCCATTCGCCGGTAGTCCGCGCACAGGGCCTCCACGCGAGCCATCATGCGCCTGCCGTCGGGGGTCAGGGTCACGCCCTTGCGTCCGCGCACCAGAAGCCTGATGCCCCAGTCGTGCTCCAGGTCTGCCACCATGCGGCTGACCCCCGACTGCGAGTACGACAGCGACTGCGCGGCCCTCGTGAAGCTGCCCAGCCTGACGGTCTCTAGAAACGCCTGGTACTTCTGGATGTTCGTGTCCATGGGCGGCCTCTCTGGCTCGGGGTTCCGATACTGCGCATTGTATGCGAAATACTCATGTTTAGTATGTCAAACATTCGCTTTTATTCTTTGTCTTTTCGGGGCAAAGTAGGGTCCGGAAAAACCACCAGAACCGTCATCAAATGTTGGGGAGAAGCGCAACCATGCACAAGAGCCTGCCGAAGTACCTGTTTGGCCTGACCCTGTCGGGCACGAACGGCATCGTTGCCAGCCTGATATCGCTGCCCCCCAACCAGATCGCGCTCTTTCGCGCGCTCATCGGTGCCGTCACGCTGGC
The DNA here is from genome assembly GCA_051878835.1 of Atopobiaceae bacterium. Lineage (GTDB taxonomy): Bacteria > Actinomycetota > Coriobacteriia > Coriobacteriales > Atopobiaceae > Olsenella_K. The sequence continues at coordinate 15,872 of JBJEKW010000001.1, read as the reverse complement.
CGTCGTGCTTCTGGTGACGCACCCCCACCTGAGTCAGCTGGAGGTCAGCAGGCATCGCCGCGAGGCGCTGTTCCTGCTGGGGTCCGGCGCGGCTATGGGAGCCGGATGGGTGCTGCTGTTCCAGGCATACCAGCTGGTGGGCGTTGGCGTGTCCACCCTGGTGTATTACTGCGGCCCCATCCTGGTGATGGCCCTTTCGCCGTTCCTCTTTCGCTCGAAGCTCAGCGCGCGCAAGGTCCTGGGCTTCGCCGTGGTGGCCGCCGGGGCGTTCCTCATTGGTGCGCAGAGCCTGAGCGCCGGCGTCTCGCTCTCCGGCCTGGGCCTGGCCGCGCTGACCATGGTGACCTACACGCTGACCGTGGTCTTCTCGAAGCAGGTGCGCCACGTGCACGGGCTCGAGAACGCCAGCATCCAGCTGGTGGGCAGCCTGGCTGCCGTCGTGGCCCTCTCAGCGCTGTTCGCGCAGCCCATGGCCGCGGTGCCGACCATCGACTGGCCCGCCATCCTGCTGATAGGCTTCGTGAACACCGCGGTCGAGCTGTACTGCTACTTCACCGCCATCGACGAGCTTCCCGTGCAGACCGTGGCGGTCTGCGGCTACCTGGAGCCCCTCTCGGCGGTTGTCCTCTCGGCACTGATTCTGCACGAGGCCTTTGGCCCCCTGCGCGTGCTGGGAACCATATGCATCCTGGGCGGTGCCCTGTGGTGCGAGCTCTCCGACTCCCAGATAGAGCTGCCCCAGTGGCTGGACGCGCTGGTGCGTCCCCGCTCCCGCGGCGCGCAGCAGCTGGCCAAGTAGCCGGCCCTCGCGCCACCTTCCCACTTCGTCGACTCTGGGTCCGGCCTCTCCCCGTGGCTGCGGCCTTGATGTCATCCTCCCCAAGGTCCCCGCATCCATGCCCATGTGGATGCGGGGACCGTTTCCATGCCGAAAGTGCTTGGTCCAAGAAGAACGGTCCTTCTTGCCAATCCTTTTGGGCTAGTGCTTCTGGTCGTCACCCAGGGCCTCGACACCGGCCTGGCCCTGGTCCGCCTGCAGCTGGTCGGCCTCCTTCAGAAGCCCCAGGCCGCGCTCGTCCAGCATGAGCTGGCTGCTCATGCGCTGGAACCTGGCGGTGCCGTGATGGGCCTGGAAGCGCATGAAGGCGGGGTCCGTCGCCAGGCGACTGACTGCCATCAGCGCCATGTCGCCCTCTCCGAACGCCTGGCCCACGAAGTCCAAGGCGCTGTCCACCTGGTCGGAGGTCTGCTCCAGACGCGCGCCCAGCTGCTGCACCACCTGGTTGAACTCGTCGCGCAGGGCTTCCGACGACGTCTGCGCGTCAGCGTCGCGCGCGCCGCCGACGCGGCCGGCCAAGCGCTCCCACAGCCGCACGCGCACGGCCTCCCCGCGACGACGGGCGTCGGACGCCGAGCCGTCCGCCTGCAGCTGCGCCAGCCTGCGGCGAGACTGCGCCAGGCACTTCGCCACCTGGTCCTCGTGCTCCAAGGCGTCTGCCACCAGGGGCCGCTCCTGCCCCAGCACCTGCTCCGTGGCGTCCACGGCGTGCACCCGCTCCAAGACGGAGGAGGTCAGCATCCCCACGACAGCGATCTTCTCGTCCGCCCCCGCGCGGGCGGCGTGCTCCACGTCGTCGGGCACAAAGCTGCCGTCCAGGATGGACTGCACGTTGCAGCTGCGGCGGTAGCGCAAAAACATCTGCAGGTAGACCCAGAAGTCCTCCGCCGTGTCGGCATCCTGGAGGTACTGCGACACCAGGTCCAGGTCGGGCTCCAGCCCCACCCGCTCGTAGGCCTGCAGCATGCGCGAGAGGTCCTCCCAGCCGCGCGCCGTCACGATGCGCGTGTGGGCCACGCCGGCCCGCACCAGGTAGAAGCGGTCGGGCTTCGCCTGCAGGTAGGAGGTGACAGCAGGGTGCACGCCATGCGACGCGGCGTACTCCTGCCATACGGCCAGGTCCGGCTCGACGTCTATGCGCTTCAGCCTGTCCAGCATGGCCGGGTCGAATTCACGGGCACCGCGGTTGTACGCGGGCGGGTTGCCCGCGCACACGATGACCCATCCCAGAGGCAGGCGATGCTGACCGAAGGTCTTGTACTGCAAAAACTGCAGCATGGCGGGCATCAGCGTCTCGCTGGCGCAGTTGATCTCGTCCAGGAACAGGATTCCCTCATCCACCTTCGAGGCCGCCATCGAGTCGTACACCGACGCGATGATCTCGCTCATGGTGTAGCGGCTGACCTTGTAGGTGGTGCCGCCGTACGTGGCCTCGTCTATGTAGGGCAGGCCCAGCGCGCTCTGCCTGGTGTGGTGCGTGATGGAGTACGACACGAAGTTCACGCCCAGGCGCTCGGCAACCTGGGACACGACGGCGGTCTTTCCCACGCCCGGAGGGCCCATCATGATGATGGGACGCTGCATCTGCGGCGCTATGAGGTAGGTGCCGTCCTCGTCCTTCGCCAGGTACGCCCTCACGGCTCCCTCGATCTGCTTCGTTGCGCTCTTTATGTTCATGCCAGCCCCCTCTGGAGATCCGTTTGCGACAGCACCACCTGGAGGGCCCAGGGAGGGACCTCCTCGCGCCGGTACCCGTCATCGCAAAAGACGAACGCCACCTTGTACGCGGGCGGGCGCTCGGGGTAGACCCCCTGCCCGTCCGTGAAGTACAGAAGCCCCACCAGCTCGTCGAACTCGCCCTGGCGCACCAGCTGGTCCACGTAGCGAAACGCCGGCCTGAAGTCGGTGCCGCCAAAGCCGTGCAGCACCACGCGCTCCTTCCAGCGGGCCAGGTCCGCGGCGCACGTCAGCTTGTCGTCGCTCCTGACGGCGGCGTCGCACTGGATCACGTGGACGTTCACGCGGTCGCAGTAGCGGTCCTGCGCGCTCAGCACGCCGAACGCCTCGGCCACGAAGGACTTCACGACGTCGCCGCGCACCGAGCCAGACGTGTCCAGCACCACCACGAAGTCGCGCACCAGGTGCGCCTCGCGATACTCCAGCTGCTCAATCAGGGGCATGTTGCCGTACAGCGACAGGCCGTACGCGTAGTACACGTAGTCGAACTCGTCGGGCGAGACGCGCAGCTGCTCGTGGGGCACGGCAAAGAGCCGCAGGAACCGGCTCAGGTCGTGGTGAGGCTGGCCTGCGCGGCCCAGCTCGTCGACCAGCTGGCCCAGCGCCTGCGCCTGCGGCGTGCCGCGGGTCTGCAGCTCCATGCGCACCCCGCGGGCGACGCCTTCCCAGTGGCCCCTGACGCGCTCCTGCCGCTGGGTCTCCAGGGGGCCCGCATCCGCGGGAGTCGCATCCTTCGGCGTCTGGGAGCCTGACTGCCCCCGAGAATCCGCTTGCTCCCGGGAGTTCTCATGCACCCGCGAACCCGCCTGCCCTTGGGGGCCACCCTGCTGCCGCGACCCCTCCGACGACCCGTCGTCCGTCCGGTGCGTGGGGTCCCTTTGGCCCTGCACCCCCTCGGGGTCCTGGCTGCCGCGCGCCCGGCGCAGCGTGCCCGAGGCTCCGGCACCCCTGCCCGAGGACCCCTCGTGCACGCGCGTGGAGGCGTCAGGGGAGCTGACGGGGCTTGCCGAGCCGCGCCGGCGCACCGGCGCGCAGAACCAGTCGTCGCAGTCGTCCACGCGAAACGCCTGCGCCCAGGCGCTGCGCTCGCGCGCGAAGTCGCCGGCCATGAGCGAGCGGTAGATGCTCTGGGTCCCCACGGAGTCGCCCAGGCGCCCGTGCAGCTTTTGCTCGACCACGTGCAGGGCCTGGCCGCGCGCGTCCTCCCGGGGTCCGCACAGGTCGCGCGCCATGCGCTCCGCCTCGATGTCGCATGCCAGCTCCCAGGTGGCGGCATCCACCCGCGAGGGCTGCACGAAGGGGTGCAGCAGCAGGCAGTGCACCAGGACGTGCGCCAGGTCGTGCACGGGCGCCTTGCGCGTGCGGCGAAACTCCTCCACGACCACGTCGGCGCCCACGAACAGCGTGGTGCCGTCCGTGGCGTACGGGCAGCTCTGCTGGCGCAGGCGCGTCTGCAGCCCCTCGAGTGCGGGAGCCAGGAAGTAGTTCTGCTGCAAGAGCTCGCGACGGGCCAGGTCCGTCACTCTCAGCGCCAGGTCGCCCGTTCGCCGGCTGAGCTCCTCCGCGTCCATCCGCCCCTCCCCTGCATACGGGGACACGGCACATCCATGCGCCGTCCGCCCCCTCGACCTGCCTACAATAGCAGCTTGGCTATATCGTCCGACCCCCGTGCCGCCGGCGCGTCCGCAGGCGCCAGCGAGCGGCGACGCCCCAGAAGCCAGCTGGCTGCCTGGGCATGCCCCGCCCCGGAGGCAGCCTCAAGCGCCTGGTCCAGCGCCTGGGCATCGGAGGCGCCGGGCCACTTGGCCACGACCTCCATCTGCGGCAGGTAGCCAAAGCGCGCCAGCAGGCGCAGCAGGCGCGCGTTCTGCCGTGGCATGCCAGGGCCCAGGTGCGCCACCAGCCTGCGCAGGAGCTCTCCGTCGTCCGCCATCCACGAGAAGGACTCCAGTGCCTCGTGGACCGCCTGGGGCGCCTCGCGGCACAGGAAGGTCAGGATGGACTCGTCGGTGCGGTCGTGCAGGAAGTTTCCCAGCACCAGGCCCAGGTAGCCGCCACCCAGTCCGCGCTCGTCGTGCAGGTGCAGCAGGCGTCGCGCCAGGGCCAGGCAGGCGTCCTGGGCCTCGGGCTGCGAGGGGTCGGGCGCATGCCTCAGCTGCGCCGCGCGCAGCAGCACGGCGCGCAGCAAATCGTCGAACTCCACGTCGTCGAACAGCCCCTCCCCCGCCAGCCTGCCCACGACGTCGCAGGTGGAAGCCAGGTTCGTCGATGTGGCAAACGTGCCGCCGACCAGCTGCTCTTCTCCGCGGAAGGGGGCAAAGACCTCGGTGCACACCGTGCGCTGCCGCGCCTCGGCGAACAGCCCCGCGCTGCCCTGCGTCAGGTCAAAGCGCGACAGGCTGCGCTCGTGTGCCGCGATGGTGCGGTAGCCCTCGGACATGGGCGGGTCCTCCATCAGCCGGACGCCCTTTTCCATGAGGTCGCGCGCCACGTCCTCTCGGGCGCAGCGCAGCGCCAGCGCCAGCGCCCAGCCGCGGTAGGCAAAGGGCTCGAGCTCGTCCCAGACGAAGTCCACCAGCATGCGGGGACCGTACACGCACGCGCGCTCCAAAAGGTCCACCAGCTGGGCGGCCGTCGCCGCCTGGCGGTGGGGCACCACGGCCATGACCGCCGTGATGGCCTCGGTCAGATGACCCGCGGCCATGGCGTCGCGAGCCAGGGGCAGGACCTTCTGCAGGACTTCGCGATCTCCTTGCATGTGAGCTTGCCCCCCCGTCAGCATGCCGGCAGCGCATCCAACCGCATCATAGCGCGCGAGCCGCCTCCCAATAGGCGTCTCGCCAGTTGGACGGCACGGTGTGGCAGCGACCGTCCACCAGCGCCGCAGCCGTCGAGGGGTTTTGGACCAGCCGTTCCTTCTGCGCGCGCGTGCTGTGGTGGATGTGCCACTCCAGGGACAGGGCCACGTGCCTGCTGGGAGTCTTCCACAGCATGGCCAGCGCCTCCACGCGGTGGCTCTTGGTGTAGCGAGCGGCACGTGAGGTGCGCCCCAGGTGCTCGGCCAGCCGGCGCCTGACGTCCGACGTGACCCCCGTGTACAGCGAGCCGTCGGCGCAGCGCACCATGTAGACGTAACAGGGCCGCTCGGCGTCGTCGCCTGCGGGCTTCGCGTTACTTCCAGCCATGCGCACCTCCCGACACCACCCACATCGGCACCAGACATCGCGACGCCCCCCGCGTCACGCCCAGAAGGCGAGTGTAGCCGAACGAGGGGCTCGAAGGCCGACGCCCACACACCAGACGGGCCGAGCCCGCGACGACGCGCGGACCCGGCCCGGAAAGAGAAGAGCTATGTTGCAAGAAGAGCCACATTGAAGAAGGACCGCCTTGCAGCAAGCTTGTCGTCAGTTCATGGACAGCTCGGCGCGCACGTCGGCGATGCGCTTCGCGGGAATGGCGATGGTGGTGCCGTCGTCCAGCAGCAGCCTGCCCAGCTTCAGCTCGACCACGTGGTCGCGGTTCACCGCGTAGCTGCGGTGCACGCGCACGACCTTGGGGCCCACCATCTCGACCACGTCCTTGATGACGGCGGGGACCACGACGTCCTTCGTCATGCAGTGCACGATGGTGCGCTTGCGGTTGGCCTCCAGGTAGATGACCTGCGACGGGTGCATCCAGTGCACCGTGCCGTCTACGTCGTACAGCGAGATGTTCTTTCGGGTGGAGCCTATCTTCATGAGGGACTTGATGTAGCGATACGTCTCGGTCCCGGTGCGCACGGGCAGGTCGGTGGTCTGACCCTCGCTCTTCTCGGGATTCGAGATGTGCAAATGCTCCAGGAGCAGGCCGTCGTTCGAGCGCTTCCACACCAGCGTCACGCGGAACCACTGGGCGTAGATGTCCTGCGAGCCCGACGCGGTGAACACCAGGAAGCGGCCCACGACGACGCACACCAGGCCGCCGCATGCAACGACTGAGTACTCCTCCTCGGTGGCGGAGGTTGCGTTGTCCTTCTTGCCCTCGCGCACAAACTGCTCGAACTCGTCGAAGGAGCAGACGTACTGGCCCAGCTGCGGCCCTATGAACATGAGGTCCTCGGAGGAGTGCTCCCGGCACCAGCCCACGTCGCAACGCAAAAGTCGCTGCACGAACTCCTGGCTCTGCTGCAGAGCCTCGTCGCGCAGCGCCTCGGCAGCGCCGGTCCTTGAGTTGTCGTTCGTGCTAGTTGCCATGAAGCACCCGCCCCTTAGCCAGGTGTAAACATTCCGATAGGAGTCTATCCGACCGGAATGCGCCAAAAACTACAGGCGATTAAGCTGCTGGACCTCGTTCCGAAACTCATGCCCTTCGTTCCCTAAAACGGCAGTCCGCAGCTGTCATTCCATAAACATTGGAATAATTTCACGCCACATCCTGCGTCGGAGCGCAGCATGCTACAGGTCTTACACGTAGGCCAGGGCCCAGACGGCGCAGACCATGCAAAGAACGGACAGCGCCAAGGGGCAGGCGATGCGCAGCGGACGGGGGCAGTAGCGCTCCACGAACGCCGACGACGGGTCGCCGGGGTCATAGTGCACCGACACGCGTGAACCCAGCGGATACAGGCGTCCCAGCGTGTTGCGGTTGGGGTTGTCGTAGCGCGACGTCAGCCGAGCGCCTAGGTCCGCAGGAGCCCCGCCTTTTGCGTCTGCGCCATCCTGGGTCAGAACCAGCCGGCAGGCCAGGGGCAGATCCTGGCGCGTCGCGGTGTTTATGGGCGGCCTGCACAGCCGCAGGCGGGTCGAGGACTTCGACGAGGTGAGGTAGTACAGAAACACCGGCCCCGTGACCTGGTACACCGCCGCGCCCACCGCGTAGCGCACCTGGGGCAGCCAGACCTGCCCCGCGTGCTCGTAGGGCGAATAGCCCACGACGACGCCCTCCGCCGTGGCGATGCAGCGGCGCGGCTGCGACAGCTCGTGCGCCTCACGCAGGCACTGCAGGATGCAGGCCGCCAGCCCCACCAGGGCGGCGGCCAGGCAGGCAAGCGCAGATGCCCCCGTCTGGCTTACGTACGGCATGTGCACCCCCTTCCGCCTGCGGGCCAAATGGCTCCCTTCAATTGTAGACGGCTACCGCTGACGAATGCCAACGGGGCCGCAGACGGAGCACCCCCATATAATTTGTTCGCCATTTCGGAAATGTCCGACGACCCTATCTGCCTGCGGATTATTTGATTTAGGACAGCAGATTCGACGGCGTACGCCGCGGGGTGCGCCGGCTACGGACGCAGGGGGAGCGGTCATGGCGAACCTCATGGACGTGCGCATGCAGACACTGGAGTTCCCGTCGGCGGACGGCAGCTCGACCATCCACGCCAGGGCGTGGTGGCCACCCGACGTGGCCGCCCCGAAGGACGGCGAGCGCGCCAGGCCCCGCGCGGTGCTGCAGCTGGTCCATGGCATGGCCGAGCACATCAGCCGCTACGACGACTTCGCGCGCACGATGGCGCTCCACGGCATCCTGGTGTGCGGCCACGACCAGATAGGCCACGGCGACAGCAGCGACCCCGAGCACTGGGGCTGCATCCCCGAGCACGACGGCGTCCGCCTGCTTCTGGAGGACATCGGCACCATGCGCGGCATCGCCAGCGACTGGTGCGCGACGGACACCCTCTACTTCGTCCTGGGGCACTCCTTCGGCAGCTTCCTGGTGCGCGACTACCTGCCGCACTGCGCGCAGGGGCTGTCGGGTGCCATCATCAGCGGCACGGGCTACGTCGATCCCGCAAAGGCAAGGCTGGGATGCCTTGTGGCCCACGCCGTGTGCCGCCTGCGCGGCCAGGACGCCCGCAGCGAGTTTCTGCACTCCATGGCCGACGGCGCCTACGCCAAGGCCATACCCGACGCCCGTACGCCCTTCGATTGGCTGTCGCACAACCAGGCCAACGTGGACGCCTACATAGCCGACCCCGCCTGCGGGTTCATGTTCTCGGCGGGAGGCTACGTCACCCTGACCCAAGCCACGCTGATCAGCTGCACGCCAGGGTGCGCGCGCGGCGTCCCCCACGACCTGCCCCTCATGTACATATCGGGCGCGGAGGATCCCGTGGGCGACTGCTCTAAGGGAGTCCAGCGCGCCTGCGACCTGGCCCGGCAGGCGGGCTCCACGGACGTCACCTTGCACCTGTACCCGCACATGAGGCACGAGATCTTGAACGAGACCGGCCACGAGGCCGTCTACGCAGACATATTGGCCTGGATGGAGGAGCGCATATGAGCAGGCAGCGTTACGTCATAGCACTGGACCAGGGAACCACGTCGTCCCGCTCGGTCCTGGTGGACCACGACGGGCACATGGTCGACTTCGTGCAGCGGCCGTTCCAGCAGATCTACCCGCACCCCGGCTGGGTGGAGCACAACCCGCAGGACATCCTGTTCTCGCAGCTGGGCTCGCTGACCGAGCTTCTGCAGCGCCACAACCTGGACGAGAAGGACATAGCGGGCATCGGCATCGACAACCAGCGCGAGACCACCATCGTGTGGGACCCCTCCACCGGCACCCCCATCGCCAACGCCATCGTGTGGCAGTGCCGCAGGACCGAGCCCATCATCCGCCGGCTGTGCTCCGACCCCGCCGTCGCCGCAAAGATCCAGGCAAAGACGGGCCTGCTGCCCGACCCATACTTCTCGGCCAGCAAGATCGCATGGCTTCTGGACAACGTGCCGGGCGCCCGGAAGCGCGCCGAGGCGGGCGAGCTGTTGTTCGGCACGGTGGACACCTACCTGCTGTGGGTGCTCTCGGGCGGCCTGGTACACGCCACAGACTCCACGAACGCCAGCCGCACCATGCTGTTCAACATCCACACGATGCGCTGGGACCCCTGGCTTCTGGACCTGTTTGGCATACCCGCCAGCATGATGCCCGAGGTCAGGCCCAGCTCGGGCGAGTTCGGCCAGACCAGCTACCCCGGCGTGCCGGCGGGCATCCCCTTGTGCGGCATCGCGGGCGACCAGCAGTCGGCGCTGTTCGGACAGTGCTGCTTCCACGCGGGGCAGGCAAAGAACACGTACGGCACGGGCTGCTTCCTGCTGATGCACACGGGAGACCAGGCGGCCAAGTCCACGCACCAGCTGGTGACCACCATAGCCGCGTCGGCCCCCGGCGTGGGCCACACCGAGTACGCCCTGGAGGGCTCGGTCTTTGTGGGCGGCGCGCTCATACAGTGGATGCGAGACGAGCTGGGCATCATCCACAGCGCCCCCGAGACCGAGGCGCTGGCCCGCAGCGTGGAGGACACCGGCGGCGTCTACATAGTCCCCGCCTTCACCGGCCTGGGCGCCCCGTACTGGGACCCGGACGCGCGCGGCCTCATCTGCGGGCTCACCAGGGGCACCGGCAGGGCGCACCTGGCCCGTGCCGCCCTGGAGTCGTTGGCCTACCAGATATACGACCTGGTGGACGCCATGCAGGCCGACGCCGGCAGGCAGCTGGACGTGCTGAACGTGGACGGCGGCGCGTCAAAGAACGACTTCCTGGCGCAGTTCCAGGCCGACATCCTGGGCAAGCCGCTTCGCAAGCCCGAAAACATCGAGACGACGTCCTTGGGCGCAGCCTACCTGGCGGGCCTGGGCTGCGGTTTCTGGGACGGCATCGACGAGCTGGAGGACATGAGGCAGAAGGACGTCGTGTTCAAGCCCCAGATGAACCCCGGCGACGCCGAGATACTGGTCAACGGCTGGCACAAGGCGGTGCAGCGCGCGCTCCTGTAGGCGGACACACGGTTGACCCCTGGCGAGACCCAGCCAAGTCTGCCTTACTAGGGCTGTTTTTGGATCTGGCACAAGAAGGGCGGGGCAACCTCGAATCGTCCCGCCCGCTTTGTGCTGCTGGCCTTGCGCTTCTTGCCCTGCGACCCCTTGGTAGCACGGACCCCACGGGCGCGGCGACGCTACACGGAGTAGCCCAGGCCGCGATGCGTCAGGATGTAGCCCTTGGCGCCGATGCTGTCCAGCACGCGGCGCAGGCGGTTCACGTTCACCGTCAAGGTGTTGTCGTCGACGTAGGCGTTCGAGTCCCACATGGTGGTGACGATCTCCTCGCGGGTAACCACGTTGCCCGCCCTGCTCATCAGAAGCCCCAGGATGCGCAGCTCGTTCTTTGTGAGGTCGGCCCTCTGGGTGCCGCACGCCACCTGGCCGGACGACAGGTCCAGCCGCACTCCCCTGTGGGTCATGTAGCGCACCATGCCGTTGGGCCGGCAGCGACGCAGAAGCGACCGAATGCGTGCCAGGAGGATACGCTCGTCGTAGGGCTTTCGTACGAAGTCGTCCGCGCCCGTCGAGATGCTCATGAGCTCGTCGTAGTTCGACGTGCGAGAAGAGACCACCATCAGGGGCACCTCGCTGTGCTTCCTGAGCTCGCCCACCAGGCGCAGGCCGTCGACCCCGGGCAGGTCCAGGTCGGTCATCACCAGGTCGGGCTGGGCGGCTATGGCCTCCTCGGCCGCCTCGAGGTAGTTCGTGGCCATGACTACGGAGTCGCCGTCAGCCGAGAGCAGGCGACGAAGCTCCTCGCGGTCCGTGGGATTGCTCTCGATTACGAAAACCAGCGCCATGGCGATCACCCATATACATAAATTCCGAATATAATAAATTTGTTTATCTATAATAGCATGCAAATCTTACGAACGTATTTTATTTTTCTTTCGAATACTAATCGACTTTACGTATGCCGAAAGCAACCGGATTGCAGAAAAACACGCTGCCCCTCCTAGTCCCTCGCAGGCGACGGCTGTCGCGCGACACCGTACCCGACGCACGCCCATAGCCTACAATGGGCGCAGCCGCGGCGCGCGCTCCACGTCGCACACGGTAATGACTTGTTAAACTATACGGCTATTTACCTCGTATTTTTTTGATTTTGGCGCAAATTCGTCGCACGTCGGCACACGGTGGACGGAGGGGTCTTGGACGCATCGATCGCAATCCGCTGCGCCGCCTGCGCGGCCCTGCTGGCATCGGGCGCGCTGGGGGTGCGCAGGGAGCCCGCCGACTTCGTCCACTGGCTGCCCCTGATGTCGGCCGTCCTGGTGGTAGGGGCAGCACCCATCGAAGGGGCCACCCTGCCGTCATGGGCCACCGCGGCGTCCGAAGCCGCTTGGGCCGTGGGCGCGCCAGGCATCTGCCTGGGCCTGGTAGCGCTGGTGGCAGACGTGGTGCTGGCCCTGGTTCGCCGACGCTGGAGGCCCCAGCACTGCCTGGACGTGGCAATCCTGGTGGTGACCGCCGTCAGCTGGACGTGCGCGCGGCGCCTGGGATGGATGCCACCCCTGGCCCCTTGGGGCGCTGCCGCGACCAGCGCGGCACCGCTCGCCCGACCCGCCGTCGCGCTGGTATGGGCGCTTCTGGGCCTGCAGGCGCTCGCAGGCGTCAGCATCTGGCTGTTCTTGGGGTTCACCTGGGGCTATGCGTGGCTGGCACAGAGGCGCGCCCGGTCCGCCCGCTACGGGGCCATCGTGGTCCTGGGCGCCGCCGTCAGAAACGGCAGACCCGTTCCCCTACTGCAGCGCCGCATAGAACGCGCGGCGCAGCTGTGGGGTTCCACGGGCGCAGGCGCGCTCGTGGTCCCCACGGGACGCGGGTCTCAGGACGGCCAAACCGAGGCAGACGCCATCCAAGACGGCCTCATTCGCGGGGGCGTCCCCGCCAACAGCATCGCCTGCGAGAGGCGCGCCACGTCCACGCAGGAGAATCTGCTCTTCTCGCAGGAAATCCTGAGGCAGAGAGGTGTCGGCGGGAGGGTGGCCGTGGTGACGAACGACTTCCACGCGCTGCGCACCAAGCTTTTGGCCCGCAGCCTGGGCATGGACGTCGACGTGGTGCCCTGCCCCACCCCCAACCCGCTGTACGCCACGGTGCGCGAGTACTACGCAAACCTGATGCGCCACCCCTGGACGCTGCCCCTGGCCGGCGCCCTGCTGGGGCTGGTGCTGATGTGCGGGTAGTCAATTAGCGAGTTGCTTCGCAATATCGCAGCCGGCTCCCGCTATACTAGACAGCCGTTTGACGCGCGGCGCAGGAGGCGCCGCAGCGCCCGGGCACGGGCAAAGGGGTTGGCGTTGGGACAGGTAACGGAGTCGCTATTGGAGGCGTGGCTGCACCTCTCGACCACCCTCGACAGCATCAGGCTGGGAGGCGACCTGACCAAGAACGAGTCGCTGGTATGCCTGACGCTGTACCGGCAGCTGCGCGACGACCCCGACACCCGCCTGACCCCCACCCAGATAGCACAGCGCACCAGAATCCGAAAGTCGCAGGTCAACCGCACCCTGAACAAGCTGGAAGCCCGCGGCATGGTGACGCGCGAGCACTCCACCACCGACCGCCGCGAGATCTACGTCCACATGGAGCTGGACCGCGCGCCGGCGTTCAGCCAGCAGTACGGCGAGATATTGGGGCTGGTGCAGCAGGTGGTCGACGAGCTGGGCCCCGACGAGGCAGCCCAGGTGACCCGCATCATGAACCAGGTCAGCCATCTGGCCGAGAAGAACTTCCCGTTGGAGGGCGATTAGCATGCCAGAGCGTTCCTACAAGGCAAAGCAGATGATCGTGGTCCGCCGCGACCTAAAGATGCGCAAGGGAAAGATTGCCGCGCAGGCGGGCCACGCCTGCGTGGAGGCCACGCTGATGGCGCTGGCCCACGAGGGGCGTCTGGACGAGGTCAGGCTGTCGGCAGACGCCACCTGGGCGTACCTGGACGACGAGGGCACTGCGCCCACACCCCTGAGCGAGTGGTTCGACGCCGGCGTCGCAAAGGTGTGCGTGTACGTGGACTCCGAGGAGGAGCTGCTGGACCTGGCGCGGCGCGGCCGCGAGGCAGGCTTTCTGGTGGCGCTGATCCGCGACGCCGGCTTCACGGAGTTCCACGGCGAGCCCACCTACACCTGCCTGGCCTTCGAGCCTTTGCGCGGCGAGCAGATAGACCCCCTGACGGGCAAGCTGCCGCTGTACTAGGAGCTGTACTAATGCCGGTCGGCTGACCGCTCCCCGGCCACAAACGACCGCCCGTCGAACTGTGACGGGACTGTGAAGTATCGACGAATTGGTTCTTCTTGCCTGCGCGGTGAACAGGTGCCTGATAAAGTGTACTCAACAGACAGGTACCTGTTCATTAAATCTTCATGTATTGGCCGCAAGAGACGGCACGCACAGAATTCAGAGAGGAATCTCATGGCAGACGAGTTCCAGAACATGGACGCCGCAGACGACGAGAACCAGAACGACACCACTACCGCAGGCAACACCGACGACCAGCAGCACGACGACATCGAGGATATGCCCCTGATCGACAAGGTCGGTCGCATGAGTGGCCTGCTCCATCGCTATACGAAGAACCAGGCAGAGGCCCACGGCCGCTTCGGCGACCCGCTGCGTGGCCAGGGTCGTCTGCTGACCCTGCTGAAGGCCAAGCCCGAGACCAGCCAGCGCGAGCTCTCCTTCCTGCTGGACATGCGTCAGCAGTCCCTTTCCGAGCTGCTGGCAAAGCTGGAGGAGAAGGGCTTCATCACCCGCGAGAAGTCCGAGGAGGACGGCCGCGTCATGATGGTGAAGCTGACCGAGGCCGGCGCCAACGCCGCCCCCGACCTGGAGGAGATGGACCCCAACGAGGACGTCTTCGCCTGCCTGACCGACGAGGAGCGTCAGCAGTTCGAGGCCTCCATCGTGAAGGTCACCAAGTCCCTGCAGCAGAAGCTGATCCAGATGGGCGACGACCCCAACGCCCGTCCCCGTCGCGACGAGCGCGGCGGCGACCGTCGCGGTGGTTTCCGCGGCGGACGCGACGACCGTGACCGTGGCGGCTTCCGCGGCGACCGCGGCGGCTATCGTGGCGGTCGCGACGACCGTGACCGTGGCGGCTTCCGTGGTGGACGCGACGACCGCGGCGGCTATCGTGGCGGTCGTGACGACCGCGGTGGTTTCCGCGGCGGGCGCGACGACCGTGGCGGCCGTGGTGGCTTCCGTGGCGGTCGCGATGACCGTGGCGGCTATCGTGGCGGCCGCGGTGGATACCGCGACGACCACAGCAAGCCCGGCTACACCCGTGACGACTCGCGTCACGGCTACCGCAACAGCGGCTTCTATCCCAGCCGCAACGAGCGCTCCAAGGGCGACTCCCAGGAGTAGCCTGGCAGCGTAGCGCACGTACCAGCAGCACGCCCACCAGTATCTCGTTCGTCAGCAGCTCGCTAATCAGTAGCTCGTTCATCTGCAGCTCGCTGGTCAGTAGGTCGCTAATTTGCAGCACGTTCTTCAGGGCAGACGCCACCAGGCGCCTGCCCTTCTTTTATGGCCGTACGTCCATGCCCGCCGGACACCACTGCGGTCGTAACCGCACTGCCAAGCCCGGCAAACGCCGTCGCGGTCGTAACCGCACTGCCAAGCCCGACGGACACCGTCGCGCCTGCCGTCACCGATTGCGTCCTCCCCCCAGCAGGTTCGTCGCGTCCGCCGCCACCACTCTCATCCGTGCTCGCCGCGCAGCCCTGTCCATCCGGGCTCGCCGCGCAGCCCCGCGTCTTCCGTCCAGACCGATCGACCAACCCTCCGGCATTTCCACTTCTGGGCGAATTCTGCACGTTAATGTCGCCAGGTCTGGGCGTCAGCCACCCAGACCTGGAAATAGGTGGCTCCCTGGCACCCAGACCTGGAGTTCGTCGGGGCCTTCCGCATGCTTATCTCCGGTTCTGGGTGCCCAGACCTGGAGTTTCACGCCTCTGGCAGAGAGCCCCTGACACTGTCGGGCCGTCTACCAGGCACTTTGTGTGGCTGAAAGATATAAAGATTTCAATTTGCCAGGTTGGGGCGCCCCATTCTGGAAATACACCCCCGGTAGCCTCGGTTAACTCCGGGTCGGGGCGCGAGTATCGCCAGGTCGGGGCGTCCACGGCTGGTGCAATGCCAGGTCGGGGCGCCCAGGCTGAAGCCCGTCGAGCCCCAGACGCCCCAATCTATGTATTAGTCACGGCTTACTTGCAAAAACGCATCGACTGGGGCGTCTGGTGCACGTTAGCCGACGGGGTCGGCGCCCCGATCGGACGATTTTCGTAGTGAATCTGACGAAAATGCACCGACTGGGGCGTCTGGACCCGCCCATGTGTCAGATTGGGGCGCCCCGATGCGTAACATTGCGACCGCCCGAGAGGGTCCCCAAGGACTCGCAAGCCCCTTACCTGCGCATTTGCGAAACGTCCCTAACATAAGAATCTGAATCACATGGATTGGGGCGCCCCAATCGAGCAGATAGCGACGCCTTCGAG